>NZ_RJNW01000001.1:0-727663 GCF_003942765.1 Streptococcus mitis | reverse complement strand
AACAAGTGCATCAGCTTCAGCAAGCACATCGGCCTCTGAATCAGCGTCAACAAGCGCATCGGCTTCAGCAAGTACAAGTGCATCAGCTTCAGCAAGCACAAGCGCTTCAGCTTCAGCGTCAACAAGCGCGTCGGCTTCAGCAAGTACTAGCGCATCGGCTTCAGCAAGTACAAGTGCTTCAGCTTCAGCATCAACAAGCGCATCGGCTTCAGCAAGTACTAGCGCATCGGCTTCAGCAAGTACAAGTGCATCAGCTTCAGCAAGCACATCAGCTTCTGAGTCAGCCTCAACAAGTGCATCAGCCTCAGCAAGCACAAGCGCCTCTGAGTCAGCAAGCACATCAGCCTCTGAGTCAGCCTCAACAAGTGCATCAGCCTCAGCAAGCACAAGTGCATCAGCTTCAGCAAGCACATCAGCTTCTGAGTCANCCTCAACAAGTGCGTCAGCTTCAGCAAGCACATCGGCCTCTGAATCAGCATCAACAAGTGCATCAGCTTCAGCAAGCACATCAGCTTCTGAGTCAGCATCAACAAGTGCGTCAGCTTCAGCAAGCACATCGGCCTCTGAGTCAGCCTCAACAAGTGCATCAGCCTCAGCAAGCACATCAGNTTCTGAGTCAGCCTCAACAAGTGCGTCAGCTTCAGCAAGCACATCGGCCTCTGAATCAGCATCAACAAGTGCATCTGAGTCAGCAAGCACATCAGCATCTGAATCAGCATCAACAAGTGCGTCAGAGTCAGCAAGCACATCGGCTTCTGAGTCAGCGTCAACAAGTGCGTCAGAATCAGCAAGCACAAGCGCCTCTGAATCAGCATCAACAAGTGCGTCAGAGTCAGCAAGCACATCGGCATCTGAGTCAGCGTCAACAAGTGCGTCTGAGTCAGCGTCAACAAGTGCATCAGAATCAGCATCAACAAGTGCCTCAGAATCAGCAAGCACAAGCGCCTCTGAATCAGCATCAACAAGTGCGTCTGAATCAGCAAGTACATCAGCTTCTGAATCAGCATCAACAAGCGCATCTGAGTCAGCATCAACAAGTGCATCAGAATCAGCAAGTACAAGCGCCTCTGAATCAGCAAGCACATCAGCTTCTGAGTCAGCGTCAACAAGTGCATCAGAATCAGCAAGCACAAGCGCCTCTGAATCAGCAAGCACATCAGCTTCAGAATCAGCGTCAACAAGCGCGTCAGAATCAGCAAGCACAAGCGCCTCTGAGTCAGCAAGTACATCGGCTTCTGAGTCAGCGTCAACAAGCGCATCTGAGTCAGCGTCAACAAGTGCGTCTGAGTCAGCATCAACAAGTGCATCAGAATCAGCAAGTACAAGCGCATCAGAATCAGCAAGCACAAGCGCCTCTGAATCAGCAAGCACATCAGCTTCTGAGTCAGCGTCAACAAGCGCGTCAGAATCAGCAAGCACATCAGCTTCTGAATCAGCGTCAACAAGCGCGTCAGAATCAGCAAGTACATCAGCTTCTGAATCAGCATCAACAAGTGCATCTGAGTCAGCAAGCACATCAGCATCTGAATCAGCATCAACAAGTGCCTCTGAGTCAGCAGGTAAGACTAGACAGCAATTGCCGAATACAGGTACAGAAGCTTCCAAATCATCCGTGCTTTTAGGAGCTTTAGCAGCAGTTACAGGTATTGGATTGGTTGCGAAACGCCGTAAACGTGATGAAGAAGAGTAAGATAACCTATAAATTTAGGCTAAACTAACTCGTGCACATAAATCATAGAAACCCCTTGAAAAAGTAGAATTTTCAAGGGGTTTTTACTATTATATAGCTGAAATTTTGACTAAAAAATTGTATAATAAATATAAGGAGAAAATCGCTAGTGGATGATAAAATAACGGTCATTGTACCGGTTTACAATGTGGAAAGCTATCTAAGAAAATGCCTAGATAGTATTATTGCTCAAACATATAAAAATATTGAGATTGTTGTCGTTAATGATGGTTCTACTGATGCTTCAGCTGAGATTTGTAAAGAATTTGTAGAAATAGATCACCGAATTATCTATATAGAACAAGAAAATGCTGGCTTGTCTGCTGCACGAAACACTGGTCTGGAAAATATGTCCGGAGATTATGTGACCTTTGTTGACTCGGATGATTGGATTGAGCAAGATTATGTAGAAACTCTATACAAAAAAATAGTAGAGTATCAGGCTGATATTGCAGTTGGTAATTACTATTCTTTCAACGAAAGCGAAGGAATGTTCTACTTTCATATATTAAGAGACTCCTATTATGAGAAAGTATATGACAATGTTTCTATCTTTGAGAACTTGTATGAATCTCAAGAAATGAAAAGTTTTGCTTTGATATCTGCTTGGGGTAAACTCTATAAGGCAAGATTGTTCGGGCAGTTACGCTTTGACGTAGGTAAATTAGGAGAAGACGGTTACCTCAATCAAAAGATTTATTTATTGGCTGAAAAGATTGTTTATATCCATAAAGGTATCTATTCTTATCGCATTAGAAATAATAGTTTATCCAGGACTTGGACAGAAAAATGGATGCATGCCTTGGTTGATGCCATGTCTGAACGTATTACTTTACTAGCTAATATGGGATATCCTCTTGAGAAACACTTAGCAGTTTATCGTCAGATGTTGGGAGTCAGCATTGCGAACGGTCGAGCTAGTGGCTTATCTGATACAGCAACGTATAAAGAGTTTGAAATGAAAAGAACTCTTTTAAATCAGCTATCAATACAGGCTCAAAAGGAAAGGAAGGCTGTTGTCCTAGCAGCAAATTATGCCTATGTAGACCAAGTAATGACTACTATCAAGTCTATTTGTTACCATAATCGCTCAATCCGTTTTTATCTGATTAATAGCGATTTTCCTAATGAATGGATTAAGCAATTAAATAAGCGCTTAGAGAAGTTTGATTCAGAAATTATCAATTGTCGGGTAACGTCTGAGCAAATTTCACGTTATAAAACGGATATTAGTTACACAGTCTTTTTACGCTATTTCGTAGCTGATTTTGTAAAAGAAGAAAAGGCCCTCTACTTGGATTGTGATTTAGTAGTAACGAAAAATCTGGATAATTTGTTTGCTACTGACTTACAAGATTATCCTTTGGCTGCTGTTAGAGATTTCGGGGGAAGAGCCTATTTCGGTCAGGAAATTTTTAATGCTGGGGTTCTCTTGATCAATAATATTTTGTGGAAACAAGAACAGATGACACAAAAGTTGATTGATTTAACCAATGAATGGCATGATAAGGTGGAACAGGCAGATCAGAGTATCTTGAATATGCTTTTTGAACATAAATGGTTGGAATTGGACTTTGATTATAATCATATTGTCATTCATAAGCAGTTCACTGATTATCAGTTGCCTGTAGGCCAGGATTATCCTGCTATTATTCACTATCTTTCTTATCGGAAACCGTGGAAAGATTTGGCAGCTCAAACCTATCGTGATGTTTGGTGGTATTACCATAATCTAGAATGGACAGAGTTGGGACAAAATTATCATTTACATCCGCTACAAAAGTCTCATATCTATCCTATAAAAGAGCCTTTTGCTTGTTTAATTTATACTGCTTCAGATCATATCGAACAAATTGATACATTAATTCAATCATTACCAGATATTCAGTTTAAGATTGCTGCTAGAGTTATGGTCAGTGATCGTTTGAAACAATTGTTGATTTATCCAAATGTGACTATTTTTAATGGCATCCATTATTTGCTAGATGTAGATTCCGAACTGGTCGATACTTGTCAAGTTCTTTTAGATATCAATCACGGGGAAAAGACGGAAGAATTTTTAGAATATTTTACAGAAAATGGAAAACCAGTCTTCGCTTTTGAAAATACTAAAACGATAGACATGGGGCAGCTAACGTATCAGACAGATCAAGTCGGAGATATGATTGAAAAACTGAGAGAATGTGCAAGGGGATGGAGCTGAAGATGATTGGTGATGCTTTAATTTTAACTGTTAGTGACCAGATTGAACACTTGCTGTATCTCTTGGACCAGCTCCCACAAGTTTGTTTTCATATTGCAGCTCCCGTTGTATTTTCAGATAGAATGTTAGAATTACAATCAAAGGGAAATGTGCGCTTACATACAGTAACTGATGAAGCTAGTATTTCTTTTTTGATGAGAGTTTGTGATGTGTTACTGGATATCAACCATTATGAAGAAGTAGATCAGGTGGTGGCACGGTTTTCTCAGGCTGGCAAGAGAGTTCTTGCTTTTGATAATACTATGCATGGTCAACAAGGACAAGAATGCTATTCTTCCTCTACTCCTCAAGCAATGGTTGAGGCGATTTTAGATTGTTTGAATCAGCCTCATATAACCGTAAATGACTTGGACCGTATTTATCAGGAAGGCGCATGGAATTCCTTTGAGATAGGATCTTCTGCTAGTCTATGTGTCGCTCAGAAGGTTACTTGCCGTAATTTTGAGAGTTTTCAACTACCTGCTGGAAAGCTTATTCTTTATGAAGGAGTCTTTTTGAATAACTACTGTAGTATAAACTGTATTGATCGCATCGAAATCGGATCTGGAACCATGATTGGAGAAGGTGTCCGTTTTTATGACCATAATCATACTTATACAGCAGAGAGAATTGAAAAGTGGCAGTGGACTACGGCGCCGATTAGAGTTGGACGAGATTGCTGGATAGGAAGTAATGTCACGATTTTAAAAGGAGTGACGATTGGGGATAATACCATTATCGGAGCAGGTTGTCTTATTCGAAATGATATTCCATCAAACAGTGTGGTTTATAATGATGGGAATCTTTGTGTAAAAAGAAGAGATTAAACGGGAAATAGAATAAATCAAGGCTAGGTAAGTTAGTATATGGGGAATGAATTAATCAGTATTATAGTTCCAATCTATAATGTTGAGAATTATTTACGACAATGTTTGGAAAGTATTAGTGAACAAACATATAAAAACTTTGAATGCATTATGGTTAATGATGGTTCCACGGATAGCTCTCAACAAATAGCGGAAGAGTATCTAGTGGATAGTCGTTTCAAACTAATCAATCAATCTAATAAAGGTTTAAGTAGAGCTAGAAATACAGGGATTAGTCATATTAGAGAAGAGTCTACTTTTGTAGCTTTTGTAGATAGTGATGATTATATTTATCCTGATTTCTTAGAAACTTTAATAGAACACATCGAAGATGATGTTGATATTATAGAAGGAATGATTGAATATTTCCATGATAAAATAAAAGTGGATAGAGTCTGTCATAATTTTGAGAAAAAAATATTAATAACCAAGGATGACAAATTGGGAGAATTGGCATTAAATGAGCTGAGAGTTAGCGTTTTTCCAAAATTGTTTCGAAAAAGTTTATTAACAGAAGCTTTTTTTCCAGAGGGGTGGATATTTGAAGATTTAGCAGTTATTCCCGAGTTGGTAAGTCATTCAGGAAAATGGATTAAATTACCAAAAGTTATCTATGCTTACAGGATTCGTCCAAATTCAATTACTACTAAAGAGTTTTCAGAAGAAAAATTAGATGTATTTAAGATATTCGGAAAGTATGACTTGTTTTTTAAAGATGAGAGTGATATAACAAAATTATTGGTTGAAAAACTAAAATATTTACATTTGAATTATCATGACATCGAATTTGTACCAGAGAATAATCAGTATAAACAGTTATACAAACAAGAAAAACAAAAACTATTATCTAAAATAGCAGATTATGAAAGTAAAGCCTTAATTAGTATTATTGTACCTATTTACAATGTCGAGAAATACTTGAGACAGTGTTTGGATAGTGTTCTGAATCAAACTTATCAGAATTTTGAGTGTTTATTAATCAATGATGGCTCTCCAGATAATTCAGCAGATATCTGTAGAGAATATGTCGCCAAAGATGCTCGTTTCCGTTATTTTGAAAAGGAAAATGGAGGTCTTTCATCAGCACGTAACCTAGGTATTGAACGTTCGGGGGGACGTACATTACTTTTGTAAACTCGGATGATTGGTTGGATTCAGATTATTTAGAAGTACTATATTCAAAAATAGTAGAGTATGATACAGATTTTGTGATAGGATCATATAAACAGTTTAGTATGCCTGATAATTGTTATTATATGAATGTTTGGGAACAGGATTATTATGAAAAAATCTGGACTAGTCAGGAATTGCTAACTCAGCTACCAAACCTTGAAAATTATGATAGTTCTTACACAATTTCTTGGGGTAAACTATTTAAACGTTCTTTATTTGATGATATATTATTTAATGAGCAACGGAAATTTGGTGAGGATTTTGAGTGTAGCTTTAAATTGTATTTAACTATGACTAGCTGCTTATATATTCATAGAGCACTTTATAATTATAGAGTACACTCAGAATCGATGGTGGGAAAAGTTAGGACAGAGAGACAACTAATGGATGATGTGGAAATCCGACTTGGACGAATTCCTTTTTTGATTGGAAGAGGAATTGATTCGACTCCATATATTTCAAATTTGAAATCGTTCATTCAATTTAGAATAAATGAAAAGGAAAAAGTAGGTTTAGAAAATTCAAATGCGATACAGATGTATCAAGAAATACTTAGAAATTTATAGGAAATAATATCATTATTTTAAATGAAAATGATAGCTATTGATATGAAATAAAATCATAATCATTATTTAAACTTGCTATAATAGAAATTCTAAAAATCAGATTAAAGAAAAAGAGTTTTCTATTCTTAAAGTGAATTTTTAAAAGATAAGAAATATGAAATTACATTTAACGAATTTATACGGCATGGCAGGTGATAGTACGGTTATCTTAGCGCAAAATGCTGTTCAAAAGATTGCTAGCCAATTGGGATTTAGAGAAGTCGGTATCTATTTTTATAATATTGCTTCAGACAGTCCATCTGAAATGAATAAGCGTCTGGATGGCATTATGGCCAGTATCTCTATTGGAGATATATTAGTCTTTCAGTCTCCAACCTGGAATGGCTTTGAGTTTGATCGTCTCTTGTTTGATAAGCTAAAGGATATGCAAGTAAAGATTATTTGCTTTATTCATGATGTCGTTCCCCTCATGTTTGATAGTAATTATTATCTTATGAAAGACTATATGTATATGTATAATCTATCAGATGTTTTGATAGTGCCGTCTGAGAGAATGAAAGAACGGCTGATAGAAGAAGGCTTGACAACTAAGAAGATTCTCATTCAGGGGATGTGGGATCATCCTCATGATTTGTCTCTTTACACCCCTTCCTTTAAAAAAGAACTTTTTTTTGCTGGAAGTTTAGAGCGTTTCCCAGACTTGCAAAATTGGTGCCAAGATACGCTTTTGAGAGTATTTTCAAATAAAGGAGAAGCTAGTTCCAATGCTAGAAATCTTAGTATTGAGGGATGGAGAAAAGATGAGGAATTATTACTAGAATTATCAAAAGGTGGCTTTGGTCTTGTCTGGGGAACTCATCAAAACGATGGAGAAAGTAACAAATACTATACCTTAAATATATCTCATAAGGTTAGTACCTATCTGGCAGCTGGCATACCAGTCATTGTACCTGGTAGCTTGTCAACTGCTAAATTTATAGTAGATCAAGGCTTGGGTTTTGTGGCGGATAGTCTAGAAGAAGTTCATGAGATAGTTGATGAAATGAATCTACAAGAATATCAAGAAATGACGAATCGGATAAAAAACTTTAGTTATTTGTTAAAAGAGGGTTATTTCACTAAAAAGCTACTGGTAGATGCAATCTATCACTTGGGAATTAATTAAGGAAATGAAATGAACAAAGCAATTGTATTAGCTGGGGATCGCAATTATACTACACAGTTAGAAACAACCATAAAATCTATCCTATACCACAATAGAGATGTTAAGATTTACATTTTAAATCAAGATATCATGCCAGATTGGTTCCGTAAGCCAAGAAAAATAGCTCGCATGTTAGGGAGTGAGATTATTGATGTGAAGTTGCCTGAACAGGCTGTGTTTCAGGATTGGATCAAGCAAGCTCATATTAGCAGTATTGCATATGCTAGATATTTTATCCCAGATTATATCCCAGAAACTAAGGTTTTATATTTAGACAGTGACTTGATTGTGAATACTTCTTTGGAGAAATTATTTTGTATTGATTTAGAGGAAAAATTATTTGCAGCAGTTAGAGATACAGATGGAATTACATTTAATACAGGTGTTCTATTAATTAATAATGAAAAAAGTCGCCAAGAGAAACTAAAAGAACGTCTAATTGAACAGTCTATTGTAACAATTAGGGAAGTTGAAGAAGGGAGTTTTGATAATTTTAACGGTGATCAAACGATTTTCAATCAGGTTTGTTCTAATCAATGGTTAGAGCTGGATAAAGAATTTAACCTTCAAGTTGGCCATGACACAACTGCATTTTATAATAAATGGGAAAATTATTTTAATGAGTTAGTAACCCCTAGTATCATACATTTTGTGTCTTATAGAAAACCTTGGAAAACCTTGATAGCCAATCGTTACCGTGATTTATGGTGGCAATTCCATGATTTGGAGTGGAGTCAGATTTTACAACATCATTTAGGAGAGTTTGAACTGACATCGCCCCTAGATAAGGAATTTTCTTGTTTAACTTTGACAAATTCCCAAGATTTAGAAGGAATAGAAGAGTTAGTTACAGCTCTACCAGATGTGGTATTTCATATCGCGGCTTGGACGGATATGGGTGATAAGCTAAAAAGATTGGCAGTATATGATAATGTGAGATTGCATCCACAGATTGTTCCACCGGTCTTAGATAAGTTGAAACAATCAACAAATCTTTATTTGGATATCAATCATGGTAGTGCAGATGAGAACTTTTTAAGATCTTTGCAAGAACAAGAAAAAACGCTATTGGCTTTTCAATCGACTCAGCATGGAAATTTAGGACAAATCGTTTTCGAAAATGAGAAAGTTTCCTTTATGATTGATGCGATAAAAGATTTTAAGAAACAAGGGCATATTACCTGTTTTCGACAAATTCCAAGTTTGACTTGTTTAACGTTTACGGCTTCTCAGGATATTGAACAACTGGATTACTTGGCTGAACACTTACCTAATGTTGTTTTTCAGGTTGCTGCCTGGACAGCTATGGGGCCAAAACTATATGATTTATCTAATCGTTATCCCAATATTCAACTTTATCCAGCAATTTCAATAGATAAGCTAGAAGAGTTGAAGGAAAAGATGGATGTTTATTTAGATATCAACCTACTGACTTCAACAGCTGATATGGTTGCAGAAATGACTCATCTATCTAAACCTATACTAGCCTTTTATAAATCTCAAAATGGTAATAATGGCCAAAGGTTGTATTCAAGTGAACATCCTGAACGAATGTTGGCTGATTTGCAGAAATTGATAAATAAGTCTATGCTAGAAAAACCGCTTGATACAATCCAGGTGAAAGGGATAGATGAAACTTTGGATTATATTATTGAACATAATTCTTCTTTAGTTCGTTTTGGAGATGGGGAAATCAATATGCTTGCAGGGCATTCGATTCCCTACCAGGATTATGATGAAGAGTTGGTTTCAATCATGAGTGAT
Source organism: Streptococcus mitis (assembly GCF_003942765.1). Lineage (GTDB taxonomy): Bacteria > Bacillota > Bacilli > Lactobacillales > Streptococcaceae > Streptococcus > Streptococcus mitis_BE. The sequence continues at coordinate 718,119 of NZ_RJNW01000001.1, read as the reverse complement.
ATTATCGGTCAGGAAAGTCGAGAAGAATTAGTAGTGTGCCTTCCTGATGCCTTTACAGATCGTTTTAGGTTTACATCGTGGGCGATTCCATTTTGGAAAGATCACATGGATCATTATATGGATTTTTACAGAGAGTTATGTAGTGATTCATGGTATGGCTCAACCTTTGTATCTCGACCTTATATCGATTTTGAAGACAAGAGTCAAGCTAAATCCCAATTTGAAAAATTGAAAAGTATCTGGAAAAACCGTGACTTACTGATAGTTGAAGGAGCGACCTCTCGATCAGGTGTAGGGAATGATTTGTTCGATGAGGCAAATTCTATCAAGCGAATTATCTGTCCTTCTCATAGTGCCTTTTCTAGAGTTCATGAAATTGAACATGAAATTGAAAAGTATGCTGCTGGTCGCTTGATTTTATGTATGCTTGGCCCTACAGCAAAAGTTTTAGCCTATCATTTAAGTCAAAATGGATACCAAGTATTAGATATTGGTCATATCGATTCAGAGTATGAATGGATGAAGATGGGGGCTAAAACAAAGGTTAAATTTTCACATAAACATACAGCAGAGTATAATTTTGATCAAGATATTGAATTCATTGAGGACGAAATCTATAATAGTCAGATTGTCGCAAAGATATTAGATTAACTAAAAAGTATGATAAATGAGTTCACAATTTTTAGACAAATAAAGAAATTAATGAGGGTAACTCTCTAAAAGAATCTATTATGAACAGGAATTTAACGGAAATTTTTCAAGATTTACATAGAGACTGCCCGATAACTATATTGCTAGATAAATAAAGATTTATTCTATAATTTTAAGATGGTAGGTGAAATGTATGGAATCTTTGATTAGTGTTATTATTCCAGTTTATAATACTGAAAGTTATATTGGAATTTGCTTGGAAAGTCTTGTTAAACAGACTTATACAAATTTTGAAGTGCTTATGATTGATGATGGTTCTACAGATAATTCAGGAAGAATTTGTCAGGAATATATATATAGTGACTCCCGTTTTCATTACTATAGGAAAGAAAATGGCGGAGTTTCCTCTGCTCGTAATTTGGGGATTGAATACTCCAGAGGTGATTATTTAACTTTTGTTGATTCAGATGACTGGGTTGAGGAAGATTATTTAGAAGTTCTATATTCTGCTCTAGTATCCGAATCTGCGTCAGTCTCAATTTCAACATATAAAAGATTTTCTATGGAAGATAATACTTGGTATTTTCATTCTTTTCAACGAGGTTACGATAAACGAGTCTTTCATCATCTAGAACTAATCAATGAATTAATTGATTTGGATTCTTTCGATCATTCATATCGTTTTGTAAGTGGAAAGTTAGTAAGAAAAGATGTTGTGGGGGATATTCGTTTTAATTCTCTAACTAGTTTAGGTGAAGATATGGAATTTTGGTTTAAAATCTATCTAATCTCACCTAAATCTGTCTATATCAATAGAGATAGTTATGTTTATAGAATAGGTGAAGGCTCGACGAGACATTTTAGTTTACTCAAGGTCAGGTGTGATTTACAGCAACGTGAAAATTTTATAGCTCTTCTTGCTGCTCGAAATATAGATGTTGGTCGATACGTAGACAATTTTGTATCCCTGTTAAAATTTCGAAAAAAAGAACTTGAAGATAAAAATCTATCATCAACAGATACGATGAAATGGATTAAGGAAACATTATGTTTACTTGATAAGTAAGTGAATAAAGTGATTTTGATTTTATGTAAAGATGATAAAAAATCTATTTGCTTTAATTTATGTAGGATAAAAATAGTGTTAGTTAGAATAAATGATAAGGATTTAAAATGGGAAATATCAAACGTGCAGTAGTATTTGCAGGTGATTACGCTTATATTCGACAAATCGAAACAGCTATGAAATCAATCTGTAGACACAATGGTCACTTAAAAATTTATGTACTAAACAAGGACATTCCTCAAGAATGGTTCAGTAGATTAAGAATGTATATTCAAGAGATGGGAGGAGACATGATTGATTGCAAGCTTATTGGGCAACAGTTCCAAATGAACTGGTCTAATAAACTACCTCATATCAATCATATGACCTTTGCACGCTATTTTATTCCAGATTTTGTAACAGAAGATAAAGTTCTCTATCTAGATAGTGATTTGATTGTGACTGGTGATTTGACCGATTTGTTTGAATTAGATTTAGATGAAAATTATCTGGCAGCAGCACGTTCTTGTTTTAGTGCTGGAATTGGTTTTAATGCCGGAGTATTATTAATAAATAATAAAAAATGGCAAGCTGAAAATGTTAGACAAAAGTTAATTGATTTAACAGAAAAAGAACATGAAAATGTGGCAGAAGGTGACCAGTCAATTTTGAACATGCTTTTTCATGACTCATATATTGAAATAAACGAAAAGTTTAATTACCAAATAGGATTTGATCGAGGTGCGGCAGAACAAGGGCATACTTGGATCTTGGAAAAATCAATTAACCCGCTCCCTAAAATCTTACATTATATTTCTCAAGATAAGCCGTGGAATCAATTTTCTGTAGGTCGCTTGCGAGAAAATTGGTGGAACTATTCTTTTATGGAATGGAGTTATATTGTATCTACTTGGAAAGAGAAGGGTGACTTTTATTCCGCACAAATATATAAACCAAAATTAACTTGTATGAATTTGACAAATTCTTGGTGTGTAGAAAAAATGGATTATCTAGTTAAACAATTACCAGAAGTACATTTTTATATTTGTGCCCATACTTTTATGGCAGATGAATTAAAGAGATTAGCAACATTTAATAATGTTACCCTCTATCCTAATGATTTTCCTTTGTTAATAGAAAAACGTTTAAAAGAGGTTGATATTTACTTAGATTTGAATCATGATCAGAAATTAATGTATATTTATGATTTAGTAAAGAAATTTGAAAAGCCGATGCTAACTTTCGATAATACACGTTGCTTGACTATACCTGAAGAATCATATGCTGGTATTTTTCATCATGATAGACCTGATGAAATGGTTTCGGCTATAAAGTTGCTTGAGCCAGATTTTTAATAGTTGTTTGAGAGGCTAAAAGTTGAACAGTCTGAAATTTATTGAGTATGTATTACGAAGATTTCTTAACTTATATTTATCATAAAAATACTTTGATTATTTTTGTAAATATTAAAATTGCTTGAATTATTCAATAACTAATTTATAAAATTAAGATAGATTAAAATTTTGAATTTTTGATGATGTTGTGTTTGAGAAGTAGTAATATTTTCAAGTTATTGTTTTGATTTTTAGGGCTTTATATAATGATTGAATCATTTTAAATTTAGGAACCATGTTAATGTTATGGATAGAGTGAATAAGGGGTTAATAGTTTATGAAGAAAGCAATCGTACTTGGGGCAGATAATAGTTATATGGATAAGGTGGAAACTACCATCAAGTCTGTTTGTGCTCATAATCATAATATAAAATTTTACATATTTAACGATGATTTGCCCTCTGACTGGTTTCGAATTATGAATTTCAGATTGAAAGCTAATCATTCTGAAATTGTAAATGTAAAAATTTCTGACCATACTCTTAAAAATTACCGGTTAGCAATTAGTTATCTTTCCTACGCAGCCTTTTTTCGATATTTCATAGGCGAATTTGTAGAAGAAGATCGAGCGATTTACCTTGATTCAGATATAATCGTAACATCTTGCTTGGATGAATTGTTTAACATCGATTTGGAAGATTATTGGTTAGCCGGAGTTGCTGATTACTTTGATGGAGATTATACGGGTGGATTTAACTCGGGAATGATGGTTATTCCTGTTAAAAAGTGGAAGGAAAGTGATATAGCCAATCAACTCTTACAATTAACAGAACAATACCATCAAACAGTATTTGGAGATCAGGGGATTTTAAATATCTTATTTAAGGAAAAGTGGAAAAAAGTGGGGCGCCTTTATAATTTTATGGTTGGTATGGATACGCTAGCTCAAGTTGTGAATGATGAGTCTTGGTATCAATCATCTTTACCAGATGGTGTTTTACCAAAAGTTATTCATTATACGGGCGATAAACCTTGGTATCACTTATCAAAGAATCGTTATAGATCTATATGGTGGTTTTATTATAGTGTGGAGTGGTCAGATATTCTTCTGAGAAAAAATCCTATAAAAGGTCAATTATTGAGCGATTTTAATACTCTTATTGACCCTCCTCTTTTTCATACTGCGATATTTACAGATTCATGTGAATTGGAGCAGATTGAAAGGTTATTAATAGAGTTTCCTCAGGTACATTTTTCGATTTTAGCACACACTTCATTTGCTTCGTCTGTTATTGACTTACAACAATTTTCAAATGTATCTGTATATCCAGGATTCATTCCTTTTACATTTGATGAAGTGTTAAAAAATCTTGATTTTTATTTAGATATTAACCATGGAAATCAAATAGCTGATATTATTAGTAAAGTTCGTGCATTGGGCAAACCAATCTATTCCTTTGATGTTACTAATCATGATGATACAGGTTATAATAAAGTTTATGAGGTTTCTGATGTTATGCAAATGATTAAAGATATAAAAATGTATCTTGGAACAATAAAATAGGGATAAAAGAGATGAATAAAATAATAGCGATGGGGGCCGATAATGGCTATATGAATAAGGTAGAGACAACCATTAAATCAATAGCAGCTTTTAACGATCATTTTAAAATCTATGTATTTAATGATGATTTGCCATCAGAATGGTTTCGTGTTATGAATAGGCGTTTAGCCCCACTTGATTCGATGGTAGTTAATGTAAAAATTTCAGATAACAATTTGCGAAAATACAATCTCCCAACACCTCATTTATCATATGCTGCTTATTTTCGTTTTTTTATTCCAGATATGATAACTGAGGATAAAGTATTATATTTGGATTCTGATATCATCGTAACTGGGGAATTAACTTCGCTATTTCTGATAGATTTAAAAGGACATTCTATTGGAGCTGTTGATGATGTCTATGCCTATGAAGGACGAAAATCTGGATTTAATTCTGGAGTTTTGTTAATGGATGTTGCAAAGTGGAAAGAACATTCTATAGTTAATAGTTTATTGGAATTAGCAGCTGGGCAGAATCAAGCTGTTCATCTTGGGGATCAGAGTATATTGAACATTTACTTTGAAAATCAATGGCTAGAATCTTAAGGAAATTAGAAGTCTGATCTTTACCATTTAGTGTAAGAATAATATATAATAAAAGTGAGATTTGACCCCAAAGCAAATAAAGGAGTATTTTGTGACTAAGATTTATTCGTCAATAGCAGTAAAAAAAGGATTATTTACCTTATTTCTACTGTTTATCTATGTATTGGGAAGTCGTATTACTCTCCCTTTTGTTGACCTAAATAGTAAAGATTTTTTAGGAGGTTCAACAGCCTATCTAGCCTTCTCAGCCGCCCTAACAGGTGGAAATCTAAGAAGTTTGTCAATTTTTTCTGTTGGACTGTCCCCTTGGATGTCAGCTATGATTTTGTGGCAGATGTTTTCATATTCTAAAAAATTGGGGCTAAGTTCTACAGCGATTGAAATTCAAGATCGTCGAAAAATGTATCTGACCTTACTAATTGCTATTATTCAATCCTTGGCAGTTAGCTTGAGTTTACCAGTTCAATCCTCCTACTCGGCAATTTTGGTTGCTCTAATGAATACCTTGTTGCTGATAGCAGGAACATTTTTTCTTGTTTGGTTGTCAGATTTAAATGCTAGTATGGGGATTGGGGGTTCTATTGTAATCCTCCTATCCAGTATTGTTTTAAATATCCCTCAAGATGTTATTGAAACATTTCAAACGGTTCATATTCCAACAGGGATTATTGTGTTACTTGCTTTATTAACCGTTGTCTTTTCTTATTTACTTGCCATTATGTATCGAGCTCGCTATTTGGTTCCTGTTAATAAAATTGGCTTACACAATCGTTTTAAACGCTATTCTTATCTCGAAATCATGTTGAATCCTGCAGGTGGGATGCCTTATATGTATGTGATGAGTTTTCTTAGTGTACCAGCTTATCTGTTCATCTTGCTGGGTTTTATTTTCCCTAATCATTCAGGGCTAGCGGCTTTATCAAAGGAATTTATGGTTGGGAAGCCTTTGTGGGTCTATGTTTATATTTCGGTTTTATTTTTATTTAGTATTATTTTTGCATTTGTTACTATGAATGGAGAAGAGATTGCAGACCGCATGAAAAAATCTGGAGAATACATTTATGGAATTTATCCAGGAGAGGACACTAGTCGATTTATTAATCGATTGGTCCTTCGTTTTTCAGTCATAGGTGGTCTCTTTAATGTGATCATGGCAGGTGGTCCCATGCTTTTTGTTTTATTTGATGAAAAGTTATTACGATTGGCAATGATTCCAGGCTTGTTTATGATGTTTGGGGGCATGATTTTTACGATTAGAGACGAGGTCAAGGCTTTAAGGCTAAATGAGACCTATAAACCTTTGATTTAGGAGACTTTTATGTATTATTTTATTCCAGCTTGGTATGGTTCTGATAGGAAATGGCATGCAGATATCACTCCATGGTATTTTTCTCATTTTCGTCTAGAGTTTGATGATACATTTCACCAGATTCGGCTCTTTCAAGATCAAGATATAGATTCTCGTCTATTAGTATTAGCTTACCAGCCTCATCTACGTTATTTTTTACATAGACATGGTGTGTTAGAAACGGATACTTATTCCGTTTTTGATGTTATGCAAGATTTTCATAATCTCCATACTCAAGTGTTAAGCATTAGAGATATTGAGTGGGATGATGACTGTGAATTTATTTATAGTCCCTTTACGATTATCGTTCAAAAAAATGGGAAGAAATTTGCTAAGGTTGAACATGGGGTTGAAGGCTTCATCAGTGATATACAGTATTTTGAACCGAATGGTCAAATACATATGCACTATATCATGGATGATCGTGGGTTTGTATCGAGTGTTATCTTTTTTGAAGATGGGCAAGTGGCTTATCAAGAATATCTGAATCCCAAGGGAGTGTGGCAATTCAGAGAGCGTTTAAAAGAAGGCGGACAGGTAGAAATCAATCCCATTTTTGGTTATCGCTTTAAAGCACTTTTCTATCAGAACATGCGAGACTTGGTGGCAGAATTTTTTGAGAATTATCTGCAAACGTATGTGAAGGACCAGGATATTTTTATGCTTCCTTCTCATTCTCATCATGACCAGCTGGTCTTAGACCGATTACCTAGAAAAAATCCTAAACTGTTGAGTCTTTTCATTGGACGTAATCCTCAAGATACCTTTAGAGATTTAGATTTAACTTTTGAAAAATCTGATTTGATTTTGGTGGATAGAGAGGATAGTTTACGATTGTTGCAGGAGTTGTATCCTGAACGAAGACATCAATTTTATCATTTATCATCTTTTGACACCCGATTACGATTGGGACGAAGTCAAACTAAGAAAGAATCCATTATATATTATCAACTGGATTTTGAGCAGGGAATTGATAACCAAGCTCTACTTCAAGTCTTGGCCTTTGTCGCTGAAAATAAGGATACTGAGGTGATTTTTGGAGCATATGCTGCTAGTCAGGAGCAAATGAATGAGGTTGAAAGGATTGTTGAGTCTTTCATCCAAGAAAACATTCAATCCAAAAATCTGGGAAAGGCGATTGATTATGGTGATGCAGAAAATCCTCTGGAAGAAAATCAACACCAGGACTTACGTATACAGTTTGTCAACTTGAATGATGAGTTAGATTTGATAAAAACACTAGAATTTGTTCGTTTGATTGTGGATTTAAATAGTCATCCTCATCTCTATACACAGATAGCTGGGATTAGTGCAGGGATTCCTCAAATCAACCTAGTTGAAACGGTCTATGTTGAACATTTAAAAAATGGTTATTTGCTGACAGATGTAACAGAATTTTCTAAGGCTGCACATTATTATACAGATAGGTTGAAAGAGTGGAATGAGTCCTTGATTTATTCGATTGATAAGATTAAGGAGCACACTGGACAACAATTTCTTGGAAAATTAGAGAAATGGATAGAGGAGGTTAAAAATGTCAAAGGAACTTAATATTTTACAGATAGGACTTGCCAATTGGGGAAATCACTATGACATACCTGAAAATATGAGTTGGTATCATTTTTACCCAAACTCATCAAAAGCCCTTCGTGAAATAATTGAAAAAGAGGATATTAACCGTTTTCATGCAGTTTTAATAGAAGATGGTCAGTATGCTAAAGACTTATTTTCCTTTGTAAAATATTTTGAACCTTATACTTTGTTCTATAACCAGAATCTACAAATAAATGATAGAGAGGTTGTGGATTTTCTAAAAAAACGATGTGCACAAGCAATTGATTTTTCAAGTCCCCAACAACTAATCAATGATTTGAGTAAATCTCTTTTTGGCGGTGGGTATGGTGATAAACTCTTTCCTTCGACGATACAAGTGAATCTAAATTTTACAGGAGCTATTTCTTATCAGGGATTAGATTATGTGAGTTTGGAAGGTGGATTTGGACAAGATTTTTCCCAACTTGCCTATTGGGCTTATAATATAGTTGTTCAAAAAACACTTCCTATTGAGTTGTGGCTTGAATATGAAAAGCAAGGAAATTGTGACTTTCGTTTGATCATCCGTAAAATTTGGAGTGGATCTGTTGATGATATTTTTGAAGAGATCATAGTGTCTGAAAAAGACTTGGAGCAAGCACTTTTTATGGATAGTCGAGACGGAGATTACTTTCTCTCGATATCTGTTGAAGCAAGAGGTCATGGAACTATCAAACTAGGTAATCTTCACCAACGTTGGAGTCGAAAACAATTTGGTAAGTTTGTACTTGGTGGAAATATCCTACATGATTCTAAGCGTGATGAAATAAACTATTTCTTCCATCCAGGTGATTTTAAACCGCCTTTGGCTGTCTATTTTGCAGGTTATCGACCTGCAGAAGGATTCGAGGGCTACTTTATGATGAAGAGTCTGGGATGTCCTTTCCTCCTCTTTTCAGATCCTCGTTTAGAGGGTGGGGCTTTTTACCTTGGAAGTGATGAATTAGAAGGTAAGTTAAAAGCCACCATTCAATATTATTTAGATTATCTTGGTTTAACTTCTAAGGATTTGATTTTATCAGGCCTTTCTATGGGTACGTTTCCTTCTCTCTACTACGGTGCTACTTTTGAACCTCATGCGGTGATTTTAGGGAAACCCTTGGCGAATTTAGGAACCATAGCTAGCCGTGGACGTTTGGATGCACCGGGTGTCTCTAACTTAGCTTTTGATTGCTTAATTCACCATACAGGTGGGACGAGTTGGCAAGATATGACGGAGTTGGATCAGCGATTTTGGAAAACTTTTAAACAGGCAGATTTTTCCAATACTACCTTTGGATTATCTTATATGAAAGATGAAGATATGGATCCGCAGGCTTATGAGAAACTAGTTACTTATTTGTGTAATACAGGTGCTAAAATCTTATCTAAAGGAACGGCAGGTCGACACAATGATGATACAGATACCAATGTTGCTTGGTTTATCCACTTTTATCGGATGGTACTAGCAAGTGGTTTTGGAAGGGAGAAAGGATGATAATCACACAGAGACAGTCCATTCATTGGGGAGAAGTTGGTGGGACTTATATGTACGGTTCAAATGTATCTTACTACCCAGACAAGAGTGTGCGTTTATATAACCCCCTCTTGCCATCTGGTGAAGTTTTGAAGACTTGGTTTTCTAGTGTTAATTACCAAGGTGCTAGGACCCAGCCACAACTTCCTTTACTCAAAAGAAATCATCAATATCATTTAGCGATGCATTTCGATTGTCAACCTGAGAATGGTGTCTATATCAAACTGATCTTCTTAAATCGTTATGAGGATGTATTGGAGGAAAAAGTTGAAAAGGCAAGAGAGTTTACCTTTACTTATCCAGAGGATACCTATACTTATCGCATTTCCCTTTTGAGTGCTGGTTTTCAAGAATTAACCTTTTATGATTTTTCAATTAAGGAGATAAAAAGTGTTTAGACGTTTAGGTCAAGATTTCCAGCTTAGGAAAGTGAAAAAGATTTTAAAGAGGATCAATACCTTAAAAGGCAAGATGTCCTCTCTTTCGGATCAAGAATTGGTCGCTAAAACAGTGGAGTTTCGTCAGCGTCTTTCCAAGGGAGAAAGTCTAGATGACCTTTTAGTAGAAGCTTTTGCAGTGGTGCGTGAAGCAGACAAGCGGATTTTAGGGATGTTCCCCTATGATGTTCAGGTCATGGGAGCTATTGTCATGCACTACGGAAATGTTGCTGAGATGAATACAGGTGAAGGTAAAACCCTAACAGCCACCATGCCGGTCTATTTGAACGCTCTTTCAGGAGAAGGTGTGATGGTTGTTACGCCTAATGAGTATTTATCAAAGCGGGATGCAGAGGAAATGGGCCAAGTTTATCGTTTCCTAGGCTTGACTATTGGGGTCCCATTTACAGGGGATCCAAAGAAGGAAATGAAAGCAGAAGAAAAGAAACTGATCTATGCTTCGGATATCATTTACACAACCAATGGTAATTTAGGTTTTGATTACCTAAATGATAATCTGGCTTCTAATGAAGAAGGTAAGTTTTTGCGACCTTTTAACTATGTCATCATTGATGAAATTGATGATATCTTGCTTGATAGTGCACAAACTCCTTTGATTATTGCGGGTTCTCCCCGTGTTCAGTCTAATTACTATGGGATCATTGATACACTGGTGACAACGCTGGTCGAGGGAGAAGATTATATTTTCAAAGAGGAGAAGGAGGAGGTCTGGCTTACTACTAAGGGGGCCAAGTCTGCTGAAAGTTTCCTAGGAATTGACAACTTGTATAAGGAAGAACATGCGTCCTTTGCTCGTCATTTAGTTTATGCGATTCGAGCCCATAAACTTTATACTAAAGACAAGGACTATATCATTCGTGGAAATGAGATGGTATTGGTGGATAAGGGGACTGGCCGTTTAATGGAAATGACCAAACTACAGGGAGGTCTTCATCAGGCCATTGAAGCCAAAGAACATGTGAAGTTGTCTCCTGAAACGAGAGCCATGGCTTCCATCACCTATCAGAGTCTCTTTAAGATGTTTAAAAAAGTATCTGGGATGACGGGGACAGGAAAGGTAGCAGAAAAAGAATTTCTTGAGACTTATAATATGGCCGTTATTCGGATTCCAACCAATCGTCCTAAGCAACGAATTGATTATCCCGATAATCTCTATGTGACTTTACCAGAGAAAGTTTATGCGTCTTTGGAATACATCAAAGAGTATCATGCTAAGGGGAATCCCTTACTGGTTTTTGTTGGATCAGTTGAAATGTCTCAGCTTTATTCATCGCTCTTGCTTCGTGAGGGAATAGCTCATAATGTCCTCAATGCTAATAATGCTGCGCGTGAGGCCCAAATTATCGCAGAATCAGGCCAGATGGGGGCCGTAACAGTTGCAACATCTATGGCAGGACGCGGTACCGATATCAAACTTGGTAAGGGAGTCGCTGAACTTGGTGGCTTGATTGTCATTGGAACAGAGCGGATGGAAAGTCAGCGGATCGACCTTCAAATCCGTGGCCGCTCTGGTCGTCAAGGAGATCCAGGTATGAGTAAGTTTTTTGTATCACTGGAAGATGATGTTATCAAGAAATTTGCTCCATCTTGGGTTCATAAGAAGTATAAAGATTATCAAGTTCAAGATATGACGCAACCAGAAATTCTCAAAGGTCGTAAGTATCGTAACCTGGTCGAAAGGGCTCAGCATGCCAGTGATAGTGCTGGACGTTCGGCACGCCGTCAGACTCTAGAATATGCTGAAAGTATGAATATTCAACGGGATATGATTTACAAGGAACGAAATCGTCTAATAGATGGTTCTCGTGACTTAGAAGATGTAGTTTTGGATATCATCAAGAGATATACAGAAGCGGTAGCGGCTGAACACTATGCCAGTCGTGAATTACTGTTTCACTTTATTGTTACCAATATCAGTTTCCATGTAAAGGAGATTCCAGATAATCTAGACCTATCTAATCAGAAACAAGTCCGCAACTTTATTCAACAAGTTGTGAATAGAGAACTCTCTGAAAAGAAGGAATTACTGGAGAAACACGACTTGTATGAACAGTTTTTACGACTCTCCATGCTCAAGGCTATTGATGACAACTGGGTAGAGCAGGTAGACTATCTACAACAGTTATCTATGGCTATAGGTGGTCAGTCTGCTAGTCAGAAAAACCCGATTGTAGAGTATTATCAAGAAGCCTACGCGGGATTTGAAGCTATGAAAGAACAAATCCGTGCGGATATGGTTCGTAATCTCCTGATGGGCTTGGTTGAAGTCACTTCTAAGGGTGAGATTATGACTCATTTTCCATAAGAGGAGAAAATATGACAATTTACAATATAAATTTAGGACTTGGTTGGGCCAGTAGCGGTGTAGAATACGCCCAAGCCTATCGTGCTGGTGTTTTTCGGAAATTAAATCTGTCCTCTAAGTTTATCTTTACAGATATGATTTTAGCGGATAACATTCAGCACTTAACAGCCAATATTGGTTTTGATGATGAGCAAGTTATCTGGCTTTATAATTACTTTACAGATATCAAGATTGCACCGACTAGCGTGACGGTTGAGGATGTTTTGTCTAAGTTTGACGGTGTTGAAAGTCGTAGAGAAAAGAATGGCAAGGTTTTGCGTGTCTTCTTTTCTGACCAAGATAAGTTTGTTACCTGTTATTTGGTTGATGAGGACAAGGACTTGGTCCAGTATGTAGAGTATGTTTTTAAAGGAAATTTGATTCGAAAGGATTACTTTTCTTATACGCGTTATTGTAGCGAATATTTTGCTCCCAAGGACAATGTTGCGGTCCTATACCAACGAACTTTTTACAATGAAGACGGGACTCCAGCCTATGATATCTTGATGAATCAAGGGAAGGAAGAAGTTTATCGTTTTAAGGATAAGATTTTCTATGGGAAGCCAGTCTTCATGCGTGCTTTTATGAAATCCTTGAATTTAAATAAGTCTGATTTAGTCATTCTGGATAGGGAGACAGGCATTGGACAGGTTGTTTTTGAGGAAGCACAGACAGCACATCTAGCGGTAGTTGTTCATGCGGAGCATTATAGTGAAAATGCTACAAATGAGGACTATATCCTTTGGAACAACTATTATGACTATCAGTTTACTAATGCAGATAAGGTTGACTTCTTTATCGTATCAACTGACAGACAAAAGGAAGTGTTGCAAGAGCAATTTGCCAAATACACCCAGCATCAACCAAAGATTGTTACCATTCCTGTAGGAAGTATTGATGCCTTGACTGAGTCAAGGAAAGGTCGCAAGCCATTTTCATTGATTACCGCTTCGCGTCTTGCCAAAGAAAAACACATTGACTGGTTGGTCAAGGCAGTTATTGAAGCTCGTAAGGAAATTCCTGAATTAACCTTTGATATTTATGGTAGCGGCGGAGAAGATTCTCTTCTTAGAGAAATTATTGCTAGTCATAAGGCAGAGGACTATATTCAACTCAAGGGGCATGCGGAACTTTCGCAGATTTATAGCCAGTATGAGGTCTACTTGACGGCATCTACCAGCGAAGGATTTGGTCTGACCCTGATGGAAGCTATTGGTTCAGGCCTTCCTCTAATTGGTTTTGATGTGCCTTATGGCAATCAGACTTTTATAGAGGATGGGAAAAATGGTTATTTGATTCCAAGTTCATCTGACCATGTGGAAGATCAAATCAAGCAAGCTTATGCGACTAAGATTTGTCAATTGTATCAAGAACATCGTTTGGAGGCTATGCGTGCTCATTCTTACCAGATTGCAGAAGGCTTCTTAACCGAAGAAATTTTAGAAAAGTGGAAGAAAACAGTAGAGGAGGTGCTCCATGATTGAACTTTATGATCGTTATAGTCAGGAAAGTCGAGATTTACATGAAAGTCTAGTCGCTACTGCTCTTTCTCAACTTGGAGTGGTCATCGATGCAGATGGTTTTCTGCCTGATGGTCTGGTTTCTCCTTTTACCTATTATCTAGGCTATGAAAAGGGAAAACCTCTCTATTTCAACCAAGTTCCTGTTCCAGCTTTTTGGGAAATTTCAGGAAATAATCAGTCTGCTCGTATTGAAGATATGACAGAGGAGAGAGCTCTTATTCATTATGCTGATGGAATGCAGGCTCGCTTGGTTAAACAAGTAGATTGGAAAGACTTGGAAGGAAGAGTCCGTCAGGTTGACCATTACAATCGCTTTGGAGCTTGTTTTGCTACAACGACCCATAGTGTTGATAGTGAACCGATTATGACAGTTTATCAAGATGTCAATGGTCAGGAAGTTTTACTTGAAAACCACGTAACGGGTGATATCTTATTGACCTTACCTGGTCAGTCCATGCGTTACTTTACCAATCGAGTAGAATTTATCACCTTCTTTTTGCAAGATTTGGGATTAGATAAGCATCAGATTGTTTTTAATACTCTAGCGACTGCTTTCTTGGTCTCCTTCCATCATCCAGATAAATCTGGCTCAGATGTTTTGGTGTGGCAGGAACCTCTCTATGATGCCATTCCAGGCAATATGCAGTTGATTTTGGAAAGTGATGATGTGCGTACTAAGAAAATCATCATTCCAAACAAGGAGACTTATGAACGCGCTTTAGAGTTGACTGACGAGAAATACCATGCTCAGTTTATGCACTTGGGTTATCATTATCAGTTCAAACGTGATAACTTCCTAAGACGAGATGCCTTAATATTGACTAATTCAGATCAGATTGAGCAAGTAGAAGCAATCGTAGAAGCCTTGCCTGATGTCACTTTCCGCATCGCGGCGGTAACAGAGATGTCTTCTAAGCTCTTAGATATGCTTCGCTATCCTAATGTGGTCCTTTACCAGAATGCTAGTCCACAGAAAATTCAGGAGCTGTATCAACTGTCGGATATTTATTTAGATATCAATCACAGCAATGAGTTGTTGCAGGCGGTGCGTCAGGCCTTTGAGCACAATCTCTTGATTCTTGGATTTAACCAAACGGTACACAATAGACTCTATATCGCTCCTGATCATCTATTTGAAAGTAGTGAAGTTTCTGCTTTGGTTGAGACCATTAAACTGGCTCTTTCAGATGTTGTTCAAATGCGTCAGGCACTTGGCAAACAAGGCCAACATGCCAACTATGTTGACTTGGTGCGATATCAGGAAATCATGCAAACCGTTTTAGGAGGCTAATATGTCAGACGAAGATTTATTTTACAAAGACGTTGAAGGTCGCATGGAAGAGTTGAAACAAAAACCGATCAAGAAGGAAAAAGAAACCCGAGGGGAAAAGATTAGTAAGATTTTTTCACTCATCTTGGGTTTAATGATTCTGATTGGTTTACTCTTTACTTTACTGGGAATTTTGAGGTAGGCCTATGACTGATATTCTGATTGTTTTAGCTATTATCCTCTCTCTTGCTTTGATTGTATTGGTAACCATACAACCTCGTCAAAATCAACTATTTTCCATGGATGCCACTAGTAATATTGGTAAACCAAGCTACTGGCAGAGCAATACCTTGGTCAAGGTTCTTACTTTATTAGTGAGTTTGGCTTTATTCGTTTTACTATTAACCTTTATGGTAATAACTTACAAATAAAAGAAAACTTCAGATATTCACCTTTTGTGATTGATCTGAAGTTTTCTTTTTTTACTGTCCATATTTTTGGTAAAAGTCAACTTTTACTTGGATGAAGGTTTTTGCTTCACGTAGGAGTTGAAGAAGTGTGGCACGGGTTTCAAATTCTTCTCTTGTCTCGGGCAGACTGCGATTACGGAAGACTTCCAGATAACGTTCAATTTCATCTAGCAAATCAGAAGCAGGATTGGTCTGGCTCAGTTGTCCAGCAATTTTTGAAAAGAGTTGGGCTAAAATCAGGCTCTCACTGGCAGCTAGGTGACAGGTGTTGATTTGCTGGGCCATGTTTCGCAGGATACGACTTTGTCGCTGTCTCATTTCAAAATAGTGGATATGGTAGTCGGTCTGGTGAAAGAGGTGGTCAGAGTGATCTAGATAGACCAGTCTGAGGGCTTCTTCCAAAAGGGTGTCCAATTCGTCAACTAACTGTGCTCGGTTGCGTCCATCCCCTCTGGATAAATAATATTTGAAGCGTTGAAGGATATCTTTTAACTTTTCTTCTACCAATGTGTGGTAGTGATGAATTTCCTCTTCTCGTGAAGGCATATAGAGATTAACCAGTAAGGCAAATCCTGTACCGATAGCAAAGAGAAGGAATTCGTTGACTAGGAGGTCTGGAGAGGTTGACTCTTGCACCAAGAGATGGCTAACCAAAACGCTACTTGGTGTGATGCCAATTTCCCATCCCATCTTGTAGGCTAGAGGCACATAGAGTGCTAGATAGAGTCCGAGGCTCCAGATATGAAATCCGCTCAAGTGAAAAGCCAAAACGCCAATAGCAAGAGCTAGAAGCATAGAAAAGAGCCGATTGCGGGCCAGTTTTAAGGTACTTCTACGAGTATCGGATAGGCTCAAGAGGGCGATGATTCCAGCTGAAATTGCTGAGGAGAGATTGAAAAAATAAGCAAGAAGGCAGGCAAGACAGGTAGCTAAGATGAGCTTGGTCGTACGTTGGCTAATAGACATAAGGATTTCCTAGTAAGTTAGATAAAAGCGGAAAAGACAAGACCTGAGCAGGCTTGTCTTTATGAGTTATTTCTTACGGGCTGCTGCGTATTCGGCAACGGCAGTAAAGAGGACGTCTGTAGAAGAGTTGAGAGCTGTTTCACATGAGTCTTGGATGACCCCAATCACAAAACCAACACCGACAACTTGCATGGCAATATCGTTAGAAATACCAAAAAGGCTACAAGCAACTGGGATAAGAAGGAGGGAACCTCCGGCAATACCAGAAGCACCACAGGCTGAGATTGCTGCTACTACACTGAGGACAAAGGCTGTCGCAAAGTCAACAGGGATGCCGAGAGTATTTACTGCAGCAAGTGTTAGAACATTAATGGTAATCGCTGCCCCGGCCATGTTGATAGTAGAACCGAGTGGGATAGAAACCGAATAGGTATCTGGATCTAGTCCGAGGTCGTGGCAAAGTTTCATATTGACAGGGATGTTGGCCGCAGAACTACGAGTGAAGAAGGCTGTCACACCACTGACACGCAAACATTTCAAAACGAGGGGATAAGGATTTCTCTTCATAAAGAGGAAGGCAATTAGTGGATTGACTACCAGAGCCACAAAGAACATAGTTGTCACCAAGAGGGCAAGCAAGATTCCGTAGTTAGCTAGACTTCCGATCCCCTTATCAGAGATGGTTTTGAAGACAAGGCCAAGGATTCCAAATGGAGCTAGGTTGATGATCCATTCGACAATCTTAGAAGTCACATCAGCCATAGTTTTCAGCAATTCTTTACTATTTTTGCTGGCCTCTCTCATAGCAATACCGAAAACAACTGCCCAAGACAGGATACCGATGTAGTTGGCTGTGACAAGGGCATTGACTGGATTGTCAACCAGTTTGAGCAAGAGATTGCTGAGGACCTGGCCAATCCCATCTGGTGGTGCGATTTCTGTATTGGCACTATTTAAGGTAATCTCAACAGGGACAATGAAACTTGCTAGTACAGCGATAAGGGCAGCAGCAAAGGTTCCCACTAAGTAAAGGAAAATAACTGTTTTCATATTGCTATCTTGTCCCTTTTGATGTTGGGAAAGGGCGTTAGCAACGAGGGCAAAGACTAGAATAGGTGCGATGGCTTTTAGACCGCCAACAAATAGATCTCCGAGTAGACCAATTCCTGAAATGTTAGGAAGTGTCAGTCCTAGGGTTCCTCCAATAAGCATACCAATCAAAATCCGTTTGATTAGGCTTGCCTTATTCCAAGCATGAATGAATTTTTTCATAACAACCTCCTTAGTTGTGTAATGTTTATGATTATAGTATAAATATGAACTAAAATCAAGAATTTTCTGTCTATTTTGGCTATTATTTTTGAATATTTATGGAGATTCACCACTTGTGAAAGTATGGTATAATAAATAAAAGGAGTTTTCTATGCAAGAATTTTTTAAAACCTACCTCAATAAGCTTGATGTTACAACGATTATTGAAAATATCTTAACCAAGTTAATTTCTCTGTTATTTCTATTTTTACTCTTTTATATAGCTAAGAAATTGCTCCATACCATGGTGCAGAGAATTGTCAAACCTTCTCTAAAAATGTCTCGTCACGATGTCGGACGTCAGAAAACCATTTCACGTTTATTAGAGAATGTGTTTAATTATACCCTTTATTTCTTTTTGCTTTACTGTATCTTGTCTATTTTGGGTTTGCCAGTTTCTAGTTTGCTGGCAGGTGCTGGGATAGCTGGGGTGGCCATTGGTATGGGAGCCCAAGGTTTTCTGTCTGATGTCATCAATGGCTTTTTCATCCTCTTTGAACGTCAACTGGATGTGGGAGATGAGGTTGTTCTGACAAATGGTCCTATTACTGTATCGGGCAAGGTGGTTAGTGTCGGCATTCGAACAACGCAACTCAGAGGAGAAGACCAGGTTCTGCACTTCGTTCCCAACCGGAATATCACCGTCGTCAGCAATTTCTCTCGGACAGACCAGGCCTGAAATTTTAGCAGATTTATGGTACAATAGAAAGAGTTTGGTAAAGGAGAGAAGATGTTTTTAGAAAAACAGTTGGGCAATGGTTGCGCCTGGATTAACCTAGATTTAGACAAGTTGAAAAAACTAGAGGACCTTTCTGAAATCTACGGTTTGGACAAGGAAACCATCGAATATGCGCTGGATAGAAATGAGCGTGCCCACATGGATTATCACCGTGAAAATGGGACTGTGACCTTTATCTACAATGTCTTGAACTTGAAAAAGGATAAGGCATACTATGAAGCTTTTCCCATGACCTTTATCGTGGAACATCGTCGCCTGATTACCATTAGTAATACCAAGAACGCCTATGTCATTGAACAGATGACCCGTTATCTGGAGAGTCATGACATGCTTTCGATTTACAAGTTTCTCTTTGCCAGTCTGGAAATCATCAGCAATGCCTACTATCCTGTCATCGAGCAGATGGATAAGAGTAAGGACGAGATCAATGGCCTCTTGCGCCAGCGAACAACTAAGAAAAATCTTTTTGCGCTGTCCGACTTGGAGACTGGTATGGTTTATCTTACTGCGGCTGCCAAGCAAAATCGCATGTTGCTGGAGCATATTCAAGGGCATGCCCTCTATCGCAGTTTTAACGAGATTGAGAGAGAACAGTTTGATGATGCCATGATTGAGGCTCATCAGCTGGTATCCATGACAGACTTGATTTCTCAAGTACTCCAACAACTATCAGCATCTTACAACAACATCCTAAACAATAATCTGAATGATAATTTGACAACCTTGACCATCATTTCAGTCTTGCTAGCGTTTTTGGCAGTCGTGACAGGCTTTTTCGGAATGAATGTTCCCCTACCTTTAACAGATGAGCCCCATGCTTGGCTCTACATCAGTTTGGCTAGTGCTGGGTTGTGGATTGTCTTGTCATTGTTACTAAGGAAAATTGCGAAAAAAAGTTAAGAAAAGGAGCCAGAATGGCGATTGAAAATTACATGCCAGATTTTGCTGTGGAAGCAGTTTATGATCTGACAGTCCCAAGCCTGCAGGCGCAGGGAATCAAGGCTGTTTTGGTCGATTTGGACAATACCCTCATTGCTTGGAACAACCCTGATGGGACACCAGAGATGAAGCAATGGCTACATGACCTTCGGGACGCGGGCATTCGCATTATCGTAGTCTCAAATAACACCAAAAAACGTGTCCAACGAGCAGTTGAGAAATTTGGGATTGATTACGTTTATTGGGCTCTGAAACCCTTCACATTTGGGATTAATCGTGCCATGAAGGAATTCCACTATGAGAAAAGCGAAGTGGTCATGGTTGGTGACCAGCTCATGACAGATATACGAGCAGCCCACCGTGCAGGCATTCGCTCGATTTTAGTCAAACCCTTGGTCCAACATGACTCGATCAAAACGCAAATTAACCGAGCTCGTGAGCGCCGTGTGATGCGAAAAATCACTGAAAAGTACGGACCGATTACATATAAAAAAGGAATTTAACTATGGAAGAAATTCTCTGTATTGGTTGTGGAGCAACCATTCAGACGACAGACAAGGCTGATCTTGGTTTTACTCCCCAGTCGGCACTTGAAAAAGGTTTGGAGACTGGTGAAGTCTATTGCCAACGCTGTTTCCGTCTCCGCCACTACAATGAAATCACAGATGTCCAGTTGACGGACGATGATTTCCTCAAGCTCTTGCACGAGGTGGGAGACAGTGATGCTTTAGTGGTAAATGTCATTGATATCTTTGACTTTAATGGCTCTGTCATTCCAGGCTTGCCACGCTTTGTATCGGGCAATGATGTCCTCTTGGTGGGAAATAAAAAAGATATCCTGCCTAAGTCAGTTAAGCCTGGTAAGATTAGCCAGTGGCTCATGGAACGTGCCCACGAAGAAGGGCTTCGTCCAGTCGATGTCGTCCTAACTTCAGCCCAAAACAAACATGCTATTAAGGAAGTCATAGACAAAATCGAGCACTACCGAAAGGGCCGTGATGTCTATGTGGTCGGTGTGACCAACGTTGGAAAATCAACTCTTATCAATGCCATTATCCAAGAAATTGCGGGTGATCAGAATGTCATCACGACTTCACGCTTCCCAGGGACAACCTTGGATAAGATTGAGATTCCGCTTGATGACGGTTCTTATATCTATGATACACCGGGGATTATCCACCGCCACCAGATGGCCCACTACTTGACTGCCAAAAACCTCAAGTATGTCAGCCCTAAAAAGGAAATCAAACCTAAAACCTATCAGCTCAATCCTGAACAAACTCTGTTTTTAGGAGGTCTCGGACGCTTTGACTTCATTGCGGGCGAAAAGCAAGGTTTCACAGCTTTCTTTGACAATGAACTTAAACTCCACCGTACCAAGCTTGAAGGCGCTGATGCCTTTTATGATAAGCACCTTGGAACTCTTCTAACCCCACCAAATAGCAAGGAAAAAGAAGATTTTCCAAAATTGGTCCAACATGTATTTAACATTAAGGAAAAGACAGACCTAGTCATCTCAGGACTAGGCTGGATCCGTGTAACAGGAACTGCTAAAGTCGCCGTCTGGGCACCGGAAGGCGTCGCCGTCGTCACACGAAAAGCAATCATTTAAACACAGAAAGGAAAGGGTTATCTGAATTCGGGCGAGCAGGGAGAGCCTATAGAGAATACTTTTCGCCGTGGTGTCAGTTGGTACAAGTGATTGTACCAACTGCGGAAAATTTGAGACCTTAGGCTCAAATTTTAGTCATGAAAGTCCGAAGGACTTTGCTGACATCCGTCACCACTTCAGAAAAGTATAAAAAGAAACTCTTTTAAAGAAATTATGTCATTAACATCAAAACAACGTGCCTTCCTCAACAGCCAGGCACACACCCTCAAACCCATCATCCAAATCGGGAAAAATGGTCTCAACGACCAAATCAAAACCAGCGTTCGTCAAGCTCTTGACGCCCGCGAATTGATTAAGGTAACGCTCTTGCAAAACACAGATGAAAATATCCACGAAGTAGCTGAAATCTTGGAAGAAGAAATTGGTGTGGATACTGTCCAAAAAATCGGACGCATCTTGATTTTGTTTAAACAATCTAGCAAGAAAGAAAATCGCAAGATTTCTAAAAAAATCAAAGAAATCTAAAAACCTACTCCAAATAACTGTTTTTACAGAGAAATAAAGGAGACTAGCCTATGGCAATCGAACTATTAACTCCCTTTACCAAGGTAGAGTTGGAGCCAGAAATCAAGGAGAAAAAACGCAAACAAGTAGGGATTTTAGGAGGTAATTTTAATCCTGTTCACAATGCCCATCTCATTGTTGCGGATCAAGTGCGCCAGCAGTTGGGACTAGATCAAGTTCTGCTTATGCCTGAATACCAACCTCCTCATGTTGATAAAAAGGAAACCATTCCTGAACACCATCGTCTCAAGATGCTTGAGTTGGCGATTGAGGGGATTGAAGGTCTGGCCATTGAAACCATCGAGCTAGAGCGCAAGGGTATTTCTTACACCTACGACACCATGAAGCTTCTAACTGAGAAGAATCCAGATACAGATTATTACTTTATCATTGGTGCCGACATGGTGGACTATCTGCCTAAGTGGTACCGAATTGATGAACTGGTAGATATGGTTCAGTTTGTGGGAGTTCAGCGCCCACGCTACAAGGCAGGGACTTCCTATCCAGTTATCTGGGTGGATGTGCCTCTCATGGATATCTCGTCCAGCATGGTGCGTGACTTCCTTGCCCAAGGTCGGAAACCCAACTTTCTCCTGCCTCAGCCTGTGCTAGACTACATCGAGAAGGAGGGGTTCTACTGATGGCCTATCAAGACTATATCAACTGCTCTCGTGAGGCTTTGTTGGAAAAAATGGCAGAGCTTCTGCCTGAAAAACGCTTAACCCATTGCTTGGGTGTGGAGAGTGCAGCCATAGAACTGGCTCAGCGCTTTGGAGTAGATGCCGAGAAAGCAGGACTAGCAGGCCTTCTTCATGACTACGCTAAAAAACTGTCAGATCAGGAATTTTTAAACTTGATTGGCCGTTATCAGCTAGACTCTAACCTCAAAAACTGGGGCAATAATGTCTGGCATGGTATGGTCGGAATTTACAAGATTCAGGAAGACTTGGATTTGGATGATTCTGAAATCCTGCGAGCCATTGAAATCCATACAGTCGGGGCGGCTCAGATGACAGACTTAGATAAGGTTATCTATGTAGCAGACTATATCGAACATAATCGAGCCTTTCCTGGAGTAGATGTGGCGCGTGAGATTGCAAGTTTATCGCTCAATAAGGCGGTGGCCTATGAAACAGCTCGCACTGTGGAGCATCTAGCTCATCAGGGATTCCCTATCTATCCCCAAACCCTTGAAACCTATAACGCCTTTGTGCACTATTTGAAAGAGGACTAAATGAAGACGGCTTTTATAATCATTGATGTTCAGAATATTTTAGTGGAAACCGGTTTTCAGACAAATAGTCTATTGGAAAAAATTTCTTATTTACAAAACCATGCTAGAAGTAAGAATATCGAAATTATCTATGTTCAACATATTGAGAATCCTGAAGCTCAAACATCAGAAGATTGGCAGTTATCTGCGCTTTTAAATCGAAAACCTGATGAAAAGGTCTTTCAGAAGAAGTATAATAGTATTTTCAAAGAAACTGGCTTAAAAGAATACTTGGATAAACAGGGGATTGAAAAATTAGTTTTATGTGGCATGCAGACAGAATATTGTGTGGATACCTCTGTCAAGGTTGCCTTTGAATATGGCTATAAGCTGATTATTCCAGAAGGTGCTGTCACAACCTTTGATGGGGATGACATTCCAGCAGAAACGATAAATGAATTTTATGAGGACATTTGGGAGGATCGCTTTGCAGATGTCCTAGATTATAAAAATATTTTTTAAAAGAGGACTAAATGAACGAAAAAGAATTACTAGAACTAGTCGTGAAAGCGGCTGATGAGAAACGTGCGGAGGATATCCTCGCACTTGACGTACAAGATTTGACTAGCGTGACGGATTACTTTGTTATTACTAGTTCAATGAATAGCCGTCAGTTGGATGCTATCGCTGATAACATCCGTGAAAAAGTAGCTGATGCAGGCTTTAAAGGTAGCCATATCGAAGGTGATGCAGCTGGAGGCTGGGTTCTACTAGACCTCGGCGCTGTCGTTGTGCATGTCTTTTCAGAAGAAATGCGTGCCCACTATAACCTAGAAAAACTATGGCATGAGGCGCATTCTGTAGATTTATCTGAAGCTTTATAGTCTTTTCCTTTATCTTTTATTACGGCGTTAACTCGTTTTGCCTAACTCCAGTTATGCCTGCAACTCGTTGCCTAGTAGTAAAAGCAAACGAAAAGACTATAGTGTACAATTGAACTCAGTTGTAGTCAACTGGGTTTCTTTGCTTATTTTAGAAAATTGATGGAAAGGTAAAGAGCGAGTGGTGTTTGCCATTGACGCTCTTGGTATCATGATTATGGCAACTTATGAAACTTTTGCGGCTGTTTACGATGCGGTCATGGACGACAGTTTATACGATAGATGGACGGATTTTTCGCTTCGTCATTTGCCTAAGACCAAGGAGAGAAGGAAACTCTTGGAACTGGCTTGTGGGACAGGAATTCAATCTGTGCGCTTCTCTCGGGCTGGTTTTGATGTGACTGGGCTTGATTTGAGTGCGGATATGTTGAAGATTGCTGAGAAGAGAGCTTCTTCAGCCAAGCAAAAGATTGACTTTATTGAAGGAAATATGCTGGATCTGTCCAAGGCAGGTCAATATGACTTTGTTACTTGTTACTCGGACTCAATCTGCTATATGCAGGATGAGGTGGAAGTAGGGGACGTCTTTAAGGAAGTGTATAATGCTCTAAACGAAGATGGTGTCTTCATCTTTGATGTGCATTCGACCTACCAGACAGATGAAGTTTTTCCAGGCTATTCCTACCATGAAAATGCGGAAGATTTCGCTATGCTCTGGGATACTTACGAGGATGAAGCGCCTCACTCTATCGTCCATGAGTTGACCTTTTTTATTAAGGAGGCGGACGGTTCCTTTAGTCGCCACGATGAAGTGCATGAGGAGCGGACTTATGAGGTTCTGACCTATGATATCTTGCTGGAACAGGCTGGTTTCAAATCTTTCAAACTCTATGCAGACTTTGAAGACAAGGAGCCAACAGAAACCAGTACCCGTTGGTTTTTTGTAGCGCAGAAGTAGGAGGTTGATATGGTTCGATCAAAATATTCTTGGGAAGAAGTTTCGCAGTTTAATCGTATCCGTCAAAATGGAACGCTTTGGGAAAAAGATGGGCAATACTTTTATGTTCAGGAAGAAGGAACCGTATTTTCAGAGTTAGTTGTTTACGATATGTCTAAGGAACTTTTTGATATGTTAGTAAATGAAATAAAATCGGAGGATGATATCCGACATATGCTAATGTATGGAACATGGCCAACGACAGTTGCAGGATGCCATAGACCAACTATGTTGATAGCTTATCCTGAACTACAAAAGAATTATAGTAATGAACAACTAGCAGAAATCCTTCCAGTAGGAGAAAAACAATGGCTTAACTGGAGAGGGAGATTGCCTGAGTGGTATCGTAGATTTCGTCATTAGAAAGGGAGATCACTATGACCATCACAGGTATTATCGCGGAGTTTAATCCCTTTCATAATGGGCATAAGTACCTGCTAAATCAGGCTGAGGGACTGAAAATCGTTGCCATGTCAGGGAATTTCATGCAGCGTGGAGAGCCTGCTATCGTGGATAAGTGGACACGAGCCCAGATGGCGCTGGAAAATGGAGCGGATCTGGTAGTGGAATTGCCATTTTTAGTCAGTGTTCAGGCGGCGGATTTCTTCGGCCAAGGAGCTGTGGATATCTTGGCTAGGTTGGGCATTGATAGCCTTGCTTTTGGGACGGAGGAAGTTCTAGATTACCAGAAAATCGCTGACTTATACACAGAGCAGGGGGCTGAGATGGAGAAATTTGTGGAAAATCTGCCTGATTCTCTTTCCTATCCCCAGAAAACCCAGGCCATGTGGAAGGAATTTGCAGGTCTTGATTTTTCAGGAAATACACCCAACCATGTCCTTGCTCTTGCCTATGCCAAAGCGGTAGCAGGGCGAAATATCAAACTGCATCCGATTCAACGTCAGGGGGCAGGTTACCATTCTGTGGACAAGGATGTGGACTTTGCCTCAGCGACAGCTCTCCGTCAGCACCAGAAGGACCAAGATTTTTTAGAACGCTTTATGCCTTCTGTTACCCTCTTTGAGCAGGCCAGTAAGGTGAACTGGGAAGACTATTTTCTCTTGCTTCATTATCAAATCTTGTCAAATCCCGACCTAACCACCATCTATCAGGTCAATCAAGAAATAGCTGTGCGCATTAAAGAGGCTATTAAAACAGCCCAATCTCTGGAAGACTTGGTTGAGGCGGTTGCGACCAAACGTTACACCAAGGCGCGTGTCAGACGCCTCTTGACCTATATTTTGGTGCAAGCTAGAGAAAGTGACTTGCCAGAAGGGATTCATGTCCTTGGCTTTACTAAAAAAGGCAGACAACATCTCAAGTCTTTGAAAGGGCAGGTCAGTCTAGTCAGCCGAATTGGCAAAGAACCCTGGGATGCTATGACTCAAAAGGCTGACCAGATTTACCAACTGGGAAATCCAAGTATAGCAGATCAGAATTTTGGAAGAGTGCCGATTAGAATAGAAACAAATTAAGTCTGCTGAAAGGTGGACTTTTTGAGATTTTTTACGAATAAATAGATAGAAAAGAAAATCCTGTACAAGTTCCTGACAATTTCTTTCTTTTTGTGTATAATAGTGGAAAAGAGGTAAAACGAGGTATGGTTATGGAAGCAGTTCTTTACTCAACATTCCGAAATCATTTAAAAGACTACATGAAAAAGGTAAATGATGAATTTGAGCCTTTGACAGTGGTCAATAAAAATCCAAACGAGGACATTGTAGTTCTTTCAAAGAGCGAATGGGACAGTATTCAGGAAACACTGAGAATCGCTCAAAATAAGGAGTTATCAGACAAGGTTTTGCGAGGAATGGCTCAAGTCCGTGCTGGAAGTACTCAGGTCCATGTTATTGAGGAGTGAGAAATGCTGCTCAAGTTTACAGAAGATGCCTGGGCAGATTATTGCTACTGGCAAACTCAGGATAAGAAAACACTAAAAAGAATCAATAAACTAATCAAGGATATTCAACGTGATCCCTTTACAGGAATAGGTAAGCCAGAACCACTCAAGTATGACTACCAAGGAGCCTGGTCACGTCGTATTGACGCAGAAAATCGCTTGATTTATATGATGGATGAAGATAGCGTGGCTTTCTTATCTTTCAAAGATCATTACTAAGTCTACTGTGAAGTAGGCTTTTTCTCAAGTCTCTACTAAACTACTATTTCTAAATAACAAATTTCTTTTAGCAAATGCGTTCCAATTTCCCCAAAACATATTCTATTTTAAGTTTGTGAAAATCACTTTTTTATGGTAAAATGTTAAAGAATGTATGTCATTCATAATAAAAATTAAATGAGGTAAAAACATGGAAATCATGTCGCTTGCGATTGCTGTTTTTGCCGTCATCATTGGTTTAGTCATTGGATATGTCAGCATCTCAGCTAAGATGAAATCATCTCAGGAAGCTGCGGAGTTGATGCTTTTAAATGCTGAACAAGAAGCAACTAATTTACGTGGACAAGCTGAGCGTGAAGCCGATTTACTTGTTAATGAAGCTAAACGTGAAAGCAAGTCTCTTAAAAAAGAAGCACTATTGGAGGCCAAAGAAGAAGCCAGAAAATACCGTGAAGAAGTGGACGCTGAATTCAAATCAGAACGTCAAGAACTCAAACAAATCGAAAGTCGTTTGACCGAGAGAGCTACTAGCCTTGACCGTAAGGACGACAATTTGACGAGTAAAGAACAAACACTTGAACAAAAAGAACAAAGTATTTCTGATAGAGCGAAAAACCTTGATGCGCGTGAAGAGCAATTAGAGGAAGTCGAAAGACAAAAAGAAGCAGAACTAGAGCGTATTGGTGCCCTGTCTCAGGCAGAAGCACGAGATATTATCTTGGCACAGACAGAGGAAAACTTGACCAAGGAGATTGCCAGTCGTATTCGTGAGGCTGAGCAAGAGGTCAAGGAACGTTCTGATAAAATGGCCAAGGACATTCTGGTTCAAGCTATGCAACGTATTGCTGGTGAATATGTAGCGGAGTCAACAAACTCAACAGTTCATCTGCCAGATGATACTATGAAAGGACGCATTATTGGTCGTGAAGGTCGCAACATTCGTACCTTTGAAAGTTTGACAGGGGTTGATGTCATTATCGACGATACACCAGAAGTGGTGACCTTGTCAGGTTTTGACCCAATCCGTCGTGAGATTGCCCGTATGACTATGGAAATGTTGCTCAAAGATGGTCGTATCCATCCAGCTCGTATCGAAGAGTTGGTTGAGAAAAACCGTCAAGAGATTGACAATAAGATTCGTGAATATGGTGAGGCAGCAGCCTATGAAATCGGTGCGCCAAACCTTCACCCTGACTTGATGAAGATTATGGGACGTTTGCAGTTCCGTACTTCTTATGGACAAAATGTCTTGCGTCATTCGATTGAGGTTGCTAAGTTAGCTGGTATCATGGCGAGCGAACTTGGTGAAAATGCGGCTCTTGCTCGTCGTGCTGGATTCCTTCACGATATCGGGAAAGCTATTGACCGCGAGGTTGAGGGTAGCCACGTTGAAATCGGTATGGAATTGGCTCGTAAGTACAAGGAACATCCAGTTGTGGTCAATACGATTGCTAGTCACCACGGCGATGTCGAAGCCGAAAGTGTCATTGCAGTGATTGTCGCTGCAGCAGATGCCTTGAGTGCAGCTCGTCCAGGTGCTCGTAGTGAGTCTCTTGAAAGCTATATCAAGCGTCTTCATGATTTGGAAGAAATTGCTAACGGCTTTGAAGGGGTACAAAATAGCTTTGCCCTTCAAGCAGGACGTGAAATCCGTATCATGGTCAATCCAGGACAAATCAAGGACGACAAAGTCACAATCTTGGCTCACAAAGTTCGTGAGAAAATTGAAAACAATCTCGATTACCCAGGAAATATCAAGGTAACCGTGATTCGTGAACTTCGTGCAGTAGATTATGCTAAATAAATAAGAAAGAGCAGTTGAAAAATTACTGCTTTTTTGTTACACTAGATAGAAAGACTGTAAAGGATAATCTGGCTTTTTGCCATTATTCTAGAGAAATGTTATTTCACAGACTGACTAAAAGGAGACACAATGGCAGACCGAGGCTTACTAATCGTTTTTTCTGGTCCTTCAGGGGTTGGTAAAGGAACGGTTAGAAGAGAGATTTTTGAGAGTTCTGAAAACCAATTTCAATACTCTGTATCGATGACGACACGCGCACAACGTCCTGGAGAAGTGGATGGTGTTGACTATTTCTTCCGTACTCGAGAAGAGTTTGAAGAGCTGATTCGTCAAGGACAGATGTTGGAATACGCAGAATACGTCGGCAACTACTATGGAACTCCTCTGACCTATGTCAATGAAACTTTGGACAAGGGAATCGATGTTTTCCTTGAAATTGAAGTTCAAGGCGCTCTTCAGGTCAAGAAAAAGGTTCCAGATGCTGTCTTTATCTTCCTGACACCACCAGATTTGGATGAATTGCAAGATCGTTTGGTAGGACGTGGAACAGACAGCGCAGAAGTGATTGCCCAACGAATCGAAAAAGCCAAGGAAGAAATTGCCCTCATGCGTGAGTATGATTATGCGATTGTCAACGATCAGGTGCCCCTAGCTGCTGAGCGTGTCAAACGTGTTATCGAAGCAGAGCACTTCCGTGTGGATCGTGTCATTGGTCACTATCAGGAGATGTTACCAAAATCTCCAACTACCCGATAAAATTTAGAAAATAGGTACAAGCAAATGATGTTAAAACCCTCTATTGATACCTTGCTCGACAAGGTTCCATCAAAATATTCACTCGTAATCTTGGAAGCAAAACGTGCCCACGAATTAGAAGCAGGTGCGCCAGCAACTCAAGGTTTCAAGTCTGAAAAATCAACTCTTCGCGCTTTAGAAGAAATAGAATCAGGAAACGTAACAATTCACCCAGATCCAGAAGGAAAACGTGAAGCAGTGCGTCGCCGTATCGAAGAAGAAAAACGCCGCAAAGAAGAAGAAGAAAAGAAAATCAAAGAGCAAATTGCTAAAGAAAAAGAAGATGGTGAAAAAATTTAAGGTTGGGGGGACTCAATCTTATTTTTTCTATTGCAAGAATATACTGACAAGGAGGAGGTGAGAAGATGGCCATAGCCAAGATTATCGTAGATGTGCCCTTGATGCAGACGGACCAGCCCTATAGTTACAGGATTCCTGAGGAATTTGAGGAAATGCTGGAAGTTGGGATGCGGGTTCATGTGCCTTTTGGTAAGGGTAATCGCCTGATTCAAGGGATTGTTCTTGGTTTGGAGTCCCAACTAGATGAAGAAGAGGCTAATCAAGATTTAAAAGATGTTGCCGAGGTACTGGATTTTTCTCCTGTTCTCACGCAAGAACAACTCTGGCTTGCTGAGGAGTTACGCAAGTCCGTCTTCTCCTATAAAATCTCCATCCTAAAGGCTATGCTACCAGGATTTCTGAACTCCAGCTATGACAAGATTCTCTATCCTCTGGCAGGTCTGAGTCAGGAAGACCGAAAGCGCTTGTTTGGTTCAGAAGATTCGCTAGCCTTTTCTTCTCTGGATTTAGGTAAGCAAGCTGAAATGATGCGTTTGACTAGAAAAGGCCTGCTTGGTCTGGAGTATCAGGCAGTTGATCAAAAGAAGGTCAAGACCCAGTCTTGGTATGAGGTAGACCTTGCTCAATTAGAAGGTGTCGAGATTTCTACACGCGCCAAGAAAAAGTTAGAACTGAGAGACTACTTGCTGTCTCATCCTGATAGTGCTTCCTTGGCTAGTTTGTTAGAGACCTATTCGCGGGAGCAAGTCAACTTCTTTGTAGAACAAGGTGCTGTGACCATAGTCCAAAAGGAAGTTCAACGCTCGGCTTCTTATTTTGAAGGCATTAAGACAAGTCGACCTTTGGAGTTGAATCCAGAGCAAAGGCAGGCGCGTGATGCGGTTGTCAGTGCGATTGGCAGTCATCAGCCTCCCTTCCTCCTTCAAGGGATTACAGGAAGTGGGAAGACCGAGGTCTACTTGCAGATTATCCAAGGAGCTTTGGATAAGAGGAAAACAGCCATTTTACTGGTGCCTGAGATTTCCTTGACTCCACAGATGACGGAGCGTTTTATTGCTCGTTTTGGTGAGAAAGTGGCCATCCTTCACTCAGGCCTGTCCAATGGTGAAAAGTACGACGAATGGCGCAAGGTCGAGCGTGGAGACGCTCAAGTTGTTGTTGGTGCTAGATCTGCCATCTTTGCTCCGCTGAAAAATCTGGGTGTCATGATTATCGATGAAGAACACGAAGCGACTTATAAGCAGGACAGCAATCCCCGTTATCATGCTAGAGAAGTGGCTATTTTACGGGCTCAATACAATCAAGCAGCCCTGGTACTTGGTTCAGCAACTCCTAGTCTGGAAAGCCGTGCTCGGGCTGGAAAAGGCGTCTATCAACACTTGCGTCTGACCCAACGTGCCAATCCTTTAGCTCGGATTCCTGAGGTTCAAGTGATAGACTTTCGAGACTATATCGGACAAAACGAGACGTCAAACTTTACGCCACCTTTGTTAGAAGCCATTCAAGACCGTCTAGCTAAAAAAGAGCAGGTGGTTCTCATGCTCAATCGCCGTGGTTATTCTAGCTTTGTTATGTGTCGAGAGTGTGGGATCGTGGATACTTGTCCCAACTGTGACATTTCCTTGACCTTGCACATGGACACCAAGACCATGAACTGCCATTATTGTGGTTTTTCGAAGGACATTCCCCAGGTCTGTCCTAATTGTAAGAGCCGCAGTATTCGTTACTATGGGACAGGAACACAGAAGGCTTATGACGAGCTAGCAGAACTCTTTCCGCAGGCCCGCATTCTACGGATGGATGTGGATACGACCCGCAAAAAAGGCAGTCACCAAGCTCTGCTTGACCAGTTTGGACGAGGGGAAGCAGATATTTTACTAGGTACTCAGATGATTGCCAAGGGCTTAGATTTTCCCAATGTAACCTTAGTCGGAGTGCTCAATGCGGATACGGCTTTAAATCTACCTGATTTCCGTTCTTCTGAGAGAACCTTCCAACTTTTGACTCAGGTGGCAGGTCGGGCAGGACGTGCTGAAAAAGCTGGGCAGGTCTTGATACAGTCCTACAATCCTGAGCACTATGCCATTCGTTTTGCCAAGGATCAGGATTACGAAGGCTTTTATGCCTATGAAATGGGTATCAGACGCCAACTAGGCTATCCACCTTATTATTTCACAATTGGTATTACTCTTTCTCATAAGAAAGAAGAAGAGGTGGTCAAACGTGCTTATGAAGTCATGAACATTTTGCGGTCAGGCCTATCTGAAACCAGTAACATCCTCGGGCCAACGCCAAAACCGATTGCTCGTACCCACAACCTCTATCATTACCAGATTTTAATTAAATACCGTTTAGAAGATGAGCTGGGGCCGACCCTCAACCAGGTCTTGGCCTTGACTCAAGAACGGGAAAATAGTGAGCTCCGTCTTAGCATTGACCATGAGCCACAGCAATTTTTATAAGAAGGAGAAGAAATGACAAAATTAATCTTTATGGGAACACCCGACTTTTCAGCAACAGTCTTAAAAGGGCTTTTGACAGATGACCGTTACGAAATTCTAGCCGTTGTGACCCAGCCAGACCGTGCTGTCGGACGTAAAAAAGTGATCCAAGAAACACCAGTTAAACAAGCTGCCAAAGAGGCAGGACTTCCTATCTATCAACCTGAAAAACTATCTGGAAGTCCAGAGATGGAAACTATTATGCAGCTAGGAGCAGATGGAATTGTGACTGCTGCTTTTGGGCAGTTTCTCCCAAGTAAACTCCTTGATAGCATGGACTTTGCGGTTAATGTTCACGCCTCCCTTCTTCCAAAACACCGTGGTGGAGCGCCAATCCATTATGCCTTGATTCAAGGAGATGAGGAAGCTGGTGTGACCATTATGGAGATGGTTAAGGAAATGGATGCAGGAGATATGATTTCTCGTCGCAGTATTCCTATCACGGATGGGGACAATGTCGGCACCTTGTTTGAGAAATTAGCGCTAGTTGGTCGTGATTTGCTTTTGGATACTTTGCCTGCCTACATTGCTGGTGACATCAAACCTGAACCACAGGATCCAAGTCAGGTTACCTTCTCACCAAATATCAAACCCGAGGAAGAAAAGTTGGATTGGACTAAAAGCAATCGTCAACTCTTTAACCAGATCCGTGGGATGAACCCCTGGCCTGTTGCCCATACTTTCCTTAAGGGAGACCGCTTTAAGATTTATGAAGCCCTACCAGTAGAAGGTCAGGGAAATCCAGGTGAGATTCTCTCTATCGGCAAGAAAGAATTGATTGTCGCAACGGCAGAAGGAGCTCTATCCCTCAAACAAGTGCAGCCAGCTGGTAAACCTAAGATGGACATTGCTTCCTTCCTCAATGGAGTTGGACGTACATTGACTGTAGGAGAACGATTTGGTGACTAAAGTAGAAACGGCTAGAAGTTTAGCCCTAGCAGTATTAGAGGATGTCTTTATCAATCAAGCATACTCAAATATCGCCTTAAATAAGCATCTCAAGGGGAGTCAACTTTCGGCAGCAGACAAGGGCTTGGTGACCGAGCTGGTCTATGGAACGGTAACCCGTAAACTCACCTTAGAATGGTATCTATCCCACTTTATCGAAGACAGAGACCAGTTAGACAGCTGGCTTTATGTTCTGCTTCTTATGAGTACCTACCAGCTCTGCTATTTGGACAAGATTCCAGACCATGCTGTGGTCAATGAAGCAGTAGAATTGGCCAAAGTCCGTAAAAAAGGCAGTGAAAAATTGGTCAACGCCGTCCTTCGTCGTATCTTGCGTAAAGGATGGCCAGATATTGCCAGTATCAAACGAAAAAACAAGCGTGATTCCATTGCCTATTCTCTCCCAGTTTGGCTCGTGTCTAAACTTAAGGAAGAATACGGAGAAGAGCGAGCACAAGCCATCTTTGAAAGTCTTTTGGTGCGCAACAAGGCCAGCATCCGAGTGACTGATTTAGACCGAAAAGAGGAAATTCAAGCCTTGTTGGAGGCTAGTGATTCACCTTTGTCTCCTTCTGGTCTGGTCAAGGAACAAGGGCATTTTGCAGGTCATGATTTGTTTGCGAAGGGAGCCATTACCATTCAAGACGAGTCCAGTCAATTGGTTGCTCCGACTTTGAATTTGCAGGGAGATGAGCGAGTGCTTGATTCTTGTGCGGCTCCGGGTGGGAAAACAGCTCATATAGCCTCTTATCTTACGACAGGTCAGGTTACTGCTCTGGACTTGTACGACCATAAGTTGGACTTAATTCAAGAAAATGCCCAACGTTTGGGGGTCGCAGAACGGGTTCAAACGCAAAAATTGGATGCCAGAAAGGTGCATGAGTTTTTTGGTCAGGATTCATTTGATAAGATTTTGGTAGATGCTCCCTGTTCAGGAATTGGTCTTCTGCGACGCAAACCAGACATCAAATACAATAAGGAAACATCAGATTTCGCATCCTTACAGGAAATTCAGCTAGAAATATTAGGTAGTGTTTGTCAAACACTAGGCAAAGGTGGTATAATAACTTATAGTACCTGTACTATTGTCTCAGAAGAGAACTTTCAAGTCGTACAGGCATTTTTAGAAAGTCATCCTGAATTTGAGCAGGTGAAACTAGAACATGAATGTAAGGATATCATGAAAGATGGCTGTATCCTCATCACCCCTGAATTGTATGGAAGTGATGGATTCTTCATCAGTCAATTTCGCAAGATATCAGATTAGGAAGGAACTAACACATGGAAATTTCATTATTAACAGATGTTGGTCAGAAACGAACAAATAACCAAGACTATGTCAACCACTATGTCAATAGAGCTGGGCGTACCATGATTATCCTAGCTGATGGTATGGGAGGTCATCGCGCAGGGAATATCGCTAGTGAGATGGCGGTAACAGACCTGGGTGTAGCTTGGGTTGATACACAAATCGATACGGTTAATGAAGTGCGTGAATGGTTTGCTAACAACCTTGAGATTGAAAATCAAAGGATTAACCAATTGGGACAAAATGAAGCCTATAAAGGAATGGGGACAACCCTTGAGGCTGTAGCCATTATTGATAATCAGGCTATCTATGCCCACATTGGGGATTCTCGTATCGGTTTGATTCGTGGAGAAGAATATCACCAGTTAACGAGCGACCATTCTTTGGTCAATGAATTGCTTAAGGCAGGTCAATTGACACCTGAAGAAGCTGCTAGCCATCCACAGAAAAATATTATTACTCAATCTATTGGTCAAAAAGATGAAATTCAGCCTGATTTTGGAATGATCACCCTTGAGCCTGGGGACTATCTCTTACTCAATAGTGATGGCTTGACAAATATGATTTCAGGAAGTGAGATTTCTGATATTGTAACCAGCGATATTTCTTTGGAAGATAAGGCAGCAACCTTGATCCGTTTTGCCAACAATGCGGGTGGCTTGGACAATATCACAGTTGCTCTTATTGCTGTTAATGAGGAGGCAACAGAATGATCCAAATCGGCAAAATTTTTGCCGGGCGGTATCGAATTATCAAACAAATTGGTCGAGGAGGCATGGCAGATGTCTATTTGGCCAAGGATTTGATTTTGGACGGTGAAGAAGTGGCAGTAAAGGTCCTGAGGACCAACTACCAGACAGACCCGATTGCTGTGGCTCGTTTTCAGCGGGAAGCAAGAGCCATGGCAGATTTGGACCATCCTCATATCGTTCGGATTACAGATATCGGTGAAGAAGAGGGACAACAGTATCTCGCAATGGAATATGTTGCTGGGTTAGACCTCAAACGCTATATCAAGGAACATCACCCTCTTTCAAATGAAGAAGCGATTCGAATCATGGGACAAATCCTTCTGGCTATGCGCTTAGCCCATACTCGAGGGATTGTTCACAGGGATTTGAAACCGCAAAATATCCTTTTGACCCCAGATGGGACTGCCAAGGTTACAGACTTTGGGATCGCAGTAGCCTTTGCAGAAACGAGTCTAACTCAGACCAACTCAATGCTAGGTTCTGTGCATTATTTATCACCAGAGCAGGCGCGTGGTTCTAAAGCAACTGTGCAGAGTGATATCTATGCCATGGGGATTATTTTCTATGAGATGCTGACAGGTCATATTCCTTACGATGGGGATAGTGCGGTTACCATCGCCCTCCAGCATTTCCAGAAACCATTGCCATCGGTTATAGCTGAAAATCCATCTGTGCCTCAGGCTTTAGAAAATGTTGTTATTAAGGCAACTGCCAAGAAATTGACAGATCGCTACAAATCAGTCGCTGAAATGTATGTGGACTTGTCGAGTAGTTTATCTAATAATCGTCGTAATGAACCAAAGCTAGTCTTTGACGATGCAACTAAGGCAGATACTAAAACTCTTCCTAAAGTTCCACAAAGTACTCTGACTTCTATTCCTAAAGCTCCGGTACAAGAGGGAAGACCTCAATCTAAGCCCCAGCCTCATCAGACAGAAAAACCAGTACCTAGTCCAAAGCCAACCAAACGGCGTCGCCTGAAAGCACGTTATCCAATTTTATTTGCGACCTTCTTGTTAGTTGTGGCATCCTTGGTATGGATTTTATATAGAACGCCCGCTACCATTGCCGTTCCAAAGGTGGCAGGTCAGACGGTTGCTGAGGCTAAAGAAGCGCTTAAGAAAGCCAATTTTGAGGTTGGTGAAGAAAAAACAGAGGCTAGTGATAAGGTTGAAGAAGGTCGTGTTATTCGTACCGATCCTGACGCCGGTACGACACGCAAAGAAGGAACAAAAATTAATTTGATTGTGTCTTCTGGTCAGCAATCCTTCCAACTTGGAAATTATCTTGGACGAAAATCTAGTGATGTAGTGGCAGAATTGAAAGGCAAGAAGGTTCCAGAAAATCTAATTAAGATTGAGGAAGAAGAATCCAACGAAATCGAAGCTGGAACAATCATAAAACAAAGTTTACCGGAAGGAACAACCTATGATCTTAGCAAGGCAACTCAAATAGTTCTGACTGTTGCTAAAAAAGTAAATTCTATTTCAATGCCAAGTTATATTGGTTCAACTCGAGAATTTGCAGTTAATAATCTTACAGAGATATATGGAATTAAAAAAGCTAATATCGAAGTTGTAGAAGTGTCTACTGCTCCTGAAGGAACAGCTGAGGAGACTGTTGTAGAGCAAAGTCCAAAACCGGGTGGAAAAATTGATTTAGCCAGCACACGTATTAAAATTTCGATTTATAAACCCAAAACACCACCATCAAGTTCCTCTTCAACGTCAGTTCCACGTGGTAACCAAGGTTCACCTACTACTCCAAATCAAGGGAATCAACAAGGTGGCCATCAAGGAAATCAACAAGGAACGGTTCCTACTCCGACTCAACCAAATAGTGAAGGAAACCACGAAAATTCTCGTGATTAAACGAATCTTTGTCATGATTTCATGGCAAAGATTTTTTTGACTCCGGATTTGTGATAGAATAGAGGGAGTTGATAAAAGGAGGCAAGCATGGAAGAATCAAAAGAATTAAATGCCGTCATCGATGTCATTATGTTAGCAGGAACCATTCTTCTCAAAAGTGGCTCAGAGATTCATCGTGTAGAAGATACCATGATCCGCATTGCGCATTCGCAGGGGATTGTGGATTGCAATGTTCTTGCCATGCCTGCCGCTATCTTTTTCTCCATTGAAAATACCAATATTTCGCGAATGAAACGCGTGACCTCCTCTTCTTATAACATTGAAAAAGTCTGCGATGTGAACCAGATTTCTCGTCAACTGGTTGGGGGGGAGATTGATTTAGAGACAGCCTTCAAGCAATTGAAGGCCTTGCAAGTCCAGCCCCTTCCTTATACTAAGTTGCAGGTAACTTTGGCTGCGACCTTTAGTGCTCCTTTCTTTTCAATTATGTTTAGTGGAAATATCTACGACGCACTTGGGGCAGGAGTGGCTACCTTATTTGGTTTTGCCTTTTCCCTCTATGTGGAGAAGTTTATCCGAATTCCCTTTGTGACAGCCTTTGCTGGAGCCTTTGTCTTTGGGATGATTGCCCAGTTTTGGGCTCGCTACACAGGTTTTCCTTCAACGGCAGATTTGATTATAGCTGGTGCAGTCATGCCGTTTGTACCAGGGATTGCCTTGACCAATGCGGTTCGTGATATTATGACCAACCACATAAACTCTGGTATGAGTAAGATGTTTGAATCCCTGCTCATTACCCTTGCTTTAGGGGCGGGAACTTCTGTCGCCTTGGTATTGATGAATTAATATGACACTAACAACCTTTTTATTACAAGCAGTAGCAAGTCTTCTTGCTATTATCACTTTTTTAATCGTACTCAATGTGCAACGCTCTATGCTCTTACCTGGAGGGATTTTGGGCATGGCTGTCTGGCTAATCTATCTCTTGCTCAAGGAACCGACCAATGTTATTGTGGCTACTTTTATTGCAGCCATTATCGGTTCTTGTGTCAGCCAGATTTTAAGTATTCTTTATAAGACACCTGCTGTGGTCTTTATCTTGGCCATCTTGGCACCTCTGGTTCCGGGTTATCTTTCCTATCGGACAACTGCTTTTTTTGTGACGGGAGATTACAGTCATGCCATTGCTAGTGCAACATTGGTTGTTATGTTGGCTTTGGTGATTTCTATTGGAATGGCTAGCGGAACAGTGATTCTTAGACTTTATTCCTACTTAAGAAAGCAGCATAATGGTTAGAATAATAAGCGACTTGATTTGGTGAATCAAGTCTTTTTTCTCTCTTTTATTGCTATTTGTGATAAAATAGTATAGAACGATTTTTTACAATGAATGATAAAACAGAGGTAAATATGACAATCGGTATTGATAAGATTGATTTTGCGACCAGTCAATATGTCTTGAAATTACAAGACTTAGCAGAAGCGAGGGGAATTGACCCTGAAAAATTAAGCAAAGGACTCTTACTCAAGGAATTGAGTATTGCGCCCCTAACTGAGGATATCGTGACCTTGGCAGCCAGTGCTAGTGACTCTATTTTAACTGAGCAAGAAAGAGCAGAAATTGATATGGTCATTGTGGCTACCGAGTCAGGAATCGACCAGAGTAAGGCTGCGGCCGTCTTTGTGCATGGTTTGCTGGGCATCCAGCCTTTTGCTCGTAGTTTCGAGATTAAAGAAGCCTGCTATGGAGCGACAGCTGCCCTTCATTATGCCAAATTGCATGTGGAAAATT
Source organism: Streptococcus mitis (assembly GCF_003942765.1). GTDB lineage: Bacteria > Bacillota > Bacilli > Lactobacillales > Streptococcaceae > Streptococcus > Streptococcus mitis_BE. The sequence continues at coordinate 679,003 of NZ_RJNW01000001.1, read as the reverse complement.
CTCCAGAGTCCAAGGTCTTGGTCATTGCCAGTGATATTGCCAAATATGGTATTGAAACTCCGGGAGAACCAACTCAGGGTGCTGGAAGTGTGGCTATGTTGATTACACAAAATCCACGTATTATGGCCTTTAATAATGACAATGTGGCTCAGACTCGTGACATCATGGACTTTTGGCGTCCAAATTACTCAACAACCCCTTATGTAAATGGTGTCTATTCTACCCAACAATATTTGGATAGTTTGAAAACGACTTGGCTTGAATATCAAAAACGCTACCAGCTTACTTTGGATGATTTCGCGGCTGTTTGCTTCCACTTGCCTTATCCTAAATTAGCACTAAAAGGCTTGAAAAAAATCATGGATAAGAGTCTGCCTCAAGAGAAAAAAGACCTCTTGCAAAAGCATTTTGACCAGTCTATTCTCTACAGTCAAAAGGTGGGGAATATCTATACAGGTTCACTTTTCCTTGGACTTTTATCTCTCTTGGAAAATACAGATAGCTTGAAGGCTGGGGATAAAATTGCCCTTTATAGTTACGGAAGTGGTGCTGTGGCTGAGTTTTTCAGTGGTGAATTGGTTGAAGGATATGAAGCTTATCTGGATAAAGACCGTTTGAATAAGCTCAACCAACGAACTGCCCTGTCTGTTGCTGACTATGAAAAAGTCTTCTTTGAGGAAGTAGACTTAGATGAAACAAATTCTGCCCAGTTTGCTGGCTATGAAAATCAAGATTTTGCCTTGGTTGAAATTGTTGACCACCAACGCCGTTATAGCAAGGTTGAAAAATAATGAAGATAAGTTGGAATGGATTTTCTAAAAAATCATACCAAGAGCGCCTCGAGCTGTTGCAAGCTCAGGCGCTCCTTAGTCCTGAGAAGCAAGCGAGTTTGGAGCAGGATGAACAGATGAGTGTGACTGTGGCAGACCAGCTGAGTGAGAATGTAGTGGGAACTTTTTCTCTGCCTTATTCACTGGTTCCAGAGGTCCTCGTCAATGGTCAGGAATACACAGTTCCTTATGTGACAGAAGAACCGTCCGTGGTTGCTGCAGCCAGCTATGCAAGCAAAATCATCAAGCGAGCAGGTGGCTTTACTGCGCAAGTCCATGAGCGTCAGATGATTGGGCAGGTAGCCCTTTATCAAGTTGCTGAACCTGAACAAGCTCAAGAGAAGATTGCAAACAAAAAGACTGAGCTCTTGGAGCTTGCCAATCAAGCCTATCCTTCCATTGTTAAACGTGGAGGTGGGGCGCGTGATTTGCATGTAGAGCAGATCAAAGGTGAAACAGACTTCCTCGTCGTCTATCTTCATGTTGATACTCAAGAAGCCATGGGTGCTAATATGCTCAACACCATGCTGGAGGCCTTGAAACCAGTCTTAGAAGAACTCAGTCAGGGACAAAGTCTTATGGGAATCCTGTCTAATTACGCGACCGATTCTCTGGTGACTGCAAGCTGTCGCATCGCCTTTCGCTACTTGAGCCGCCAAAAGGATCAAGGACGAGAGATTGCAGAGAAGATAGCCTTGGCTAGTCAGTTTGCGCAGGCTGACCCTTACCGAGCTGCTACTCATAATAAAGGGATTTTTAATGGTATTGATGCCATTTTGATTGCCACTGGTAATGACTGGCGTGCTATTGAGGCGGGGTCCCATGCCTATGCCAGTCGAGATGGACATTACCAAGGTCTTAGCTCTTGGCGTCTAGACTTGGAGACAGAAGAATTGGTTGGTGAGATGACCCTGCCCATGCCTGTAGCGACCAAGGGTGGCTCTATCGGCCTTAACCCTCGTGTAGCCCTCAGTCATGAACTACTGGGGAATTCTTCTGCCAAAGAATTAGCCCAGATTATCGTGTCTATCGGGCTTGCCCAAAACTTTGCAGCCCTGAAAGCCTTGGTCAGTACAGGGATTCAGCAAGGCCACATGAAATTGCAGGCTAAATCCTTAGCTCTCCTAGCAGGTGCCAGTGAGGCCGAAGTTGTTCCCCTAGTCGAGCGCCTCATCGCAGATAAAACCTTTAACTTAGAGACAGCCCAGCACTATTTAAAAGTCTGGCGGTCTTAACCAGTTGAAACCGTGGTATTAGTCTCAAAAAATGAAACATAAGGAAAACAAGTTCATTGTCAATTGAAAAGTCTCACATATAACGAAGAACAGGAGAGGATTACATTATTCTCTCTTTTTTTGATATTTGAATCACAGAGAATGTACCCATTTTCAACAATACAATCCTTTACAGTTAATTTAAGGGAAATATCATTCATTTCTTGCTTTAGGATATGGAAGTGAAGCAATTCTATAGTGAATGGTTTTATAGTAATAAAAATCATTCTAGTAATGTTTTAAAACTCCTCTAAAAAGGATTTTCCCATTCTTATGTTTACACTACTTTAGAAAATAGCATGTTTTTGCAACCCCTTCCATGTTTGTTGTTGTATTTTAAAACTTTTAGGTATAAAATGGAAATATATAAAATGGGATGAAGAGGGGATGAATCATGTCTAAGAAAAAGTCCGATACGCTTTGGGCTAAGAAAAAGGAAGAAAATGGTAGATTTTTTTGGTTACCCTTGTCTCAGCATCTAGAAGATACAAAAAATATAACTGGACTTCTCTGGGAGCATTGGTTAAGTGAGGGGCAAAAAAAACTGATTGAGGATTCTCTGGATTCAGTAACATATGATGGCGGTTTAGGGAAACGACTTGCACAATTTTTAGCTGCTGTTCATGATATCGGGAAAGCAACTCCAGCCTTTCAAACTCAAAGAGGATTTGCAAATTCAGATGATTTGGATATTCACCTATTAGAAAAATTGGAGCAGTCAGGATTTACTAAAATTAGTTCACTTCAATTATCATCACCGAAAAAGAGTCATCACAGCCTTGCAGGTCAATATTTGCTATCTAGTTATGGTGTTCAAGAGGAAATTTCAACTATTATTGGTGGACACCATGGACGACCAATTGATACGATTGAGGATGTAAAAAATCAAGGGAGCTATCTTTCAAACTATTTTCAAAATGAAAGTAAGGAGAGTGTTATCCATAAGAACTGGGATTTGGTTCAAAAAGAAATCTTCAACTGTGCTATAGATGAGTTGGGGTTTGACTCTGTGAGAGAGCTTCCTAGAATTAAACAGCCTGCTCAAGTTATCTTATCAGGATTGCTGATTATGGCTGACTGGATCGCTAGTAATGAGTACTACTTTCCTTTATTAAGTGTAAATGAAAAAGAGGAGGTAGATAAGTTAAGACGCCTTCAAGATGGGTTTGAAAGGTGGAAAAAAACTAGTTTGTGGCAACCTAAATATATCTCAAAACCAGATAGTCTTTATAAGGAAAGATTTGGATTTGAACCTAATAATATTCAATCAACCTTATCTCATGTTATTACTCAAATATCTAAACCTGGGATTGTAGTTCTAGAAGCACCAATGGGGTTAGGGAAGACAGAAGCTTCATTGATTACAGCAGAGCAGTTAGCTACTAAGACGGGAAGAAGCGGTCTTTTTTTTGGTTTACCAACTCAGGCGACATCGAATGGGATTTTTAATCGTATTGAAAAATGGGTTGAAAGTTTAAAAGATGATTCTGAAGACATACTATCTATTCAGTTGGTACACGGGAAAGCAGCTCTAAACGAAGATTTTTTAAAACTTAAAGCTAATACATTTAATTTTGACGATGTAGAAAATAGTAGCGTTATCATTAATGAATGGTTTTCTGGGAGAAAGACTTCGGCTTTAGATGATTTTGTAGTGGGGACTGTTGATCAGTTCTTAATGTTAGCATTGAAACAAAAACATTTAGCTTTGCGTCATCTAGGTTTTAGTAAAAAGGTTGTTATTATTGATGAAGTTCACGCCTATGATGCTTATATGAGTCAATATTTGATGGAGGCGATAAAATGGATGGGAGCCTATGGTGTTCCAGTAGTCATTTTGTCAGCGACATTACCTTCTCAACAAAGAGAAAATATTCTTAAAAGCTATATGTCTGGGATGGGAATCAAATGGCGAGATATTGAAAATACGGACCAATTAAAGACAGACGTTTATCCTTTAATCACTTATAATGATGGCTCAGAGATTTATCAACTTACAACATTCAATAAGCAAAACATAAAAGACATTCACATCATTCGTTTACAAGAAGAGCAGTTATTGGGAACGGTTAAAGATGCCCTTGAGGGCAGTGGAGTAGTTGGAATCATTGTCAATACAGTGAGAAGATCCCAAGAGTTGGCAAGAAACTTTTCGGAAATTTTTGGAGATGATATGGTGGAATTACTTCATTCCAGTTTTATTGCGACCGAAAGAATACAAAAAGAGAAAGAATTATTACAACAAATCGGAAAAAATGTAGACCGTCCACATAAGAAAGTTATCATTGGAACTCAGGTGATTGAGCAATCCTTGGATATTGATTTCGATGTGATGATAAGTGATCTGGCACCTATGGATTTGCTAATACAACGTATTGGACGACTTCATCGACACCAAATAGAACGGCCTCAAAAGCATGAAATAGCTAGGTTTTACGTTTTAGGAACTTCCCAAGAGTTGGATTTTGAAGAAGGAAGTAGTTTTGTTTATGGTGATTATCTGTTAGCCAGAACTCAGCACTTTTTACCAGATATCATGAGATTGCCAGATGATATTTCACCATTAGTCCAGAAAGTTTATAGTCCAGATTTTACAATTGAGTTTTCAAGTCAGGAATTTCAGCAAAAATATTTAGACGCTAAGACGGAGCATGATGTCACGATTAAGAATAAGGAAACAAAGGCAAGAACATACCGTATCAATGATCCTGTCTTAAAAATATCGAGACATAGAAACAATAGTCTGATTGGTTGGTTGAAGAACCTGCATCCAAACGATAGTGAAGAAAAATCTAATGCTCAGGTTCGTGATGTTGAAGATACAATTGAAGTGATTGCTTTAAAGAAAATGTCTGATGGCTATAGCTTATTTATTGAAAATCAAGATATATCTCAGAATATTGATAATCCTTCGGTCGCTAAAAAAGTAGCACAAAATACTTTACGACTTCCTATGAGTTTATCCAAGGGCTATAATATCGATCAAACTATTGAAGAGCTTGAAAGGTATAACAACAGCTATTTAAGTCAATGGCGAAATTCATCGTGGTTAAAAGGAGCTCTCGGGATTATTTTTGATGAAAACAATGAGTTTATTCTCAATGGGTTTAAACTCTTATATGATAAAAAATATGGGATTACAACGGAGAGGTTAAATAAGAATGAGTCGATTTAATTTACTAGATGAACCCTGGATTTCTGTCGTTTATGATGAAAAAGGAACAACAAAAGAAGTTTCCTTGCAGGAATTATTTATAAATGCTCATCAGTACAAAGATTTAGCAGGAGATACAAAAACGCAAGATTTTGCTGTGCTGCGAGTTTTGCTGGCTGTGTTACATACTGTCTTTTCACGCTTTGATGCAGATGGTAATGTCTATGAGTATCTGGCAGTAGATGAGCGGTTTAAACAAATTGAGCCTGTGGAAGAATCTGATATTGCTGACTATCAGGATGATTTATATGATACATGGATAGATCTTTGGGAAAGTGGTAAGTTCCCAGACATTGTTAGTCATTACCTAGAAAAATGGCGGGATCGCTTTTACTTATTTGATAAGGAATATCCATTTTTTCAAGTTAGAAAAGAGGATATTGTAGCAGACAAAATTAGTAAAGCAAAAGCAAGCAGTATCTCTGGGAAAAATATCAATAGAACGATTTCAGAGAGTGAGAATAAGTTAGCCTTATTTTCCCCAAAGAATAGTAAAAATAAAGAACAACTGACTGCTTCCGAAGTTACACGATGGCTTTTAACTTTTCAAGGGTACTCAGGATTATCCGATAAAGTTATTTTTGGAAAAGAAAAATATAAAGTGTCAAAGGGCTGGTTGTTTGATATCGGGGCAGTTTTTATACAGGGAACTTCTTTATTTGAAACGCTGTTACTAAATTGTATCTTGCCATTCTATGACCATGGTAATTTAGAAAGTATTCAATGTCCCTGTTGGGAATTTGCTAGTTCTGATAATATTAATCGCTATTTGTTTGGTAGTGAATGTACAGATTTAGCTAATCTGTATACGATTTGGAGCAGAGGGATTTATATTGATCCAGAATATGATTTAAATAAGCCTTTCTCTTTTGAGATTGTAAAATTACCCGAAATCAATCATCGGGACAATTTTTTAGAGCCGATGACAACATGGAAATATAATACTACAGGAGAAAATAAAGATAGCTATACTCCTAGGAAACATCCCTTGAATCAATCGTTGTGGCGGTCATTTGGTTTACTAGCAGTAGAAGATAGAACAGGGCACTTTAGAAAACCGGGAATTATTGATTGGCTAGGAGATATAGGTGACATAATAGGAAATAGATTATTTAATATTATTTCCATTAGTATGCAGGACGATGGAAATGCTACTTCATGGCTTCCAACTGATGAAGTTATTGACTCTATACTTATCAATGATTTAGTTTTGGCGGATTTTAATGAGAGTGGTTGGGTACCACGTATTAATGAGGTGGTGGAAGAAACAAAAACTGTCATTTCCAAAGTGTATAAACGCTATATAGAGGAACTAAAAGAAATCAGGAATATCTCAAACAACGATTATACTAATCAGATGGTTGAAATGCTCTATTTCAAAATCGATCACCCTTTTCGAGAATGGTTATCCAGTATCCTACCAGATGATGAAAAGGATCCTAAAATCAAAGAATGGAGAGATTTGCTGAAAAAAATGGTTAAAGCTGAAGCAAAGAGCATCTTAGGTCACGGAGGAACTAGGGACTACCTCGGCATTGAAAAAGATGGTCGAATAAAAAATATTGCAACTGCCTATAATTCATTTGAATATTTGCTTCATCAACAATTAAAATAGGAGGTGTGTGTGTTGGAACAATCCAAACAGACAGTTGGTTCTGTCACAAAAAGAATTATTAGACAATTGAGTTATGAGTTGGAGTCACCATTGAGTAAAGCTGCACTGGCCAAAATTAGAAAAACGTTGGGTAAACCCTTGAGCGATGCAACAGATATCTGGCCGATTTTATTTGAGCATTTACCAGAGGAGTTCGTCAATTCATACCAGCAGCCTAGCTATGAGGAGTTAGCGATTTATACAGCTATCCAATTTTACGCCTTACATCAACAAGGAACTTCAACCAGTGTGATGTTAGATGAGCCCGATACTTATCAAAATATCGGTTCTGCTCTTAGTCAACTTAGAAAAGGAGATGACACGACAGCCATTGACAGAAGGTTCAATGTCATGATTACATCATCAACTTTTGAAGAGTTGATCTACCATTTACGCCACATGATGATGTTACTCAAAACAAAGTCTCCTGCAACAAAGGTTGATTATGCTAAGTTAGCTGAAGACTTGTATTGGTTTTTAAAAAATGTACAAGAAAATCTTCGCCTAAATTGGGCAAGATCATATTATAAACAAATCAAAGGAGAAAAACACAATGACAACTAACCAACGCTTATTTTTAGATATTCATGCTATACAAACCTTGCCACCTTCAAATATGAATAGAGATGATACAGGTAGCCCAAAGACTGCTCAGTACGGGGGTGTAAAAAGATCGCGCGTGAGTTCTCAAGCTTGGAAGAGAGCTATAAGAGACTATTTTAACACTAATGGAGAACAGTCTAATGTCGGTGTCCGAACAAAAGACATTGTAAGATATGTTGCAGGTAAAATTGTAGAACTAGATAATTCTATCAGTTTTGAAGATGCACTAACCAAAGCAGATACAGTCTTGATAGCTACTGGCATTAAGAAAAAAGGTAAAGTCAAGGCACTTTACTTTATGGGGGATAGACAAGCTGAGAAATTGGCTCAAGCAGCCTATGAAAATCTGACTGATAAAAAAGAACTTCAAAAACTAGCTAGTTCCAATCCAGCCATTGATGTTGCTATGTTCGGTCGAATGGTAGCTGAAGATCCAGTTCTAAACGAGGATGCTTCCTCTCAAGTTGCCCATGCTATTTCAACACATGCTGTACAAACTGAATTTGACTTCTTTACTGCTATTGATGATTTAGCTCCAGAGGATAATGCAGGTGCAGGTATGCTGGGAACCATCGAATTTAACTCTTCTACGCTCTATCGTTATGCCAATGTTGCGATTCATGAATTATCAAAACAACTAGAGGATGAGAAATCCTTAAAGAACAGTTTGAATTTATTCATCGAAGCATTTGCAAATTCACTCCCGACAGGAAAAGTGAATACCTTTGCCAATCAAACTTTACCACAGGCTCTAATCGTTTCTTTACGTGATGATCGTCCTGTTAATCTTGTCAGTGCATTTGAAGAACCAGTTAAATCAACGGATGGTTATGTGGCAAAATCTATTGAAAAACTGTCTAAAGAGTATACAAGAGTTGAAAAATTCGTGAATAAACCACTTTTGACTTTCTATGTGACTTTGGATGAGAATGAGAGTTTAAAACAAATAGGTGAGGAAAAATATTCAGTTTCAGAATTATTAAAAGATTTGTCGGAAATCTTAGGACAATTCCTCAAAAAATAGGTGAATACATGAAGACTATTTTGTTGAAATTTGCTGGTCCTTTGCAATCTTGGGGGACAAGTTCACATTTCGAAACAAGACATACGGATTTTTATCCTTCTAAGAGTTCTGTTATTGGGTTGATTGCTTCAAGTTTAGGATATCGTCGAGACGATGATGAAAAAATTACTCGTTTAAACGAGCTGGATTTTGCAGTTCGAGTGGATCAACAAGGAAATTTACTTAGAGATTTTCATATTGCACAGAAGTATACAGAAAAAGGAAAGTTTGAACGAAATTATGTCACAAATCGTTATTATTTAGAAGATGCTGTTTTTGTAGTGGCTCTTTCTCATAATAATGAGCAGTTTTTGGAAATGATTTTACAAGCTTTGAAAAATCCCTATTTCCAACCATTTATGGGAAGAAGGGCTCTGCCGTTTACTGCAGATTTTATCTTAGGTGAGACTGAGATTGGAGCAGTTGAAAGTTTGAGAACTCTTGAATGGCAAGCCTCACCATGGTTTATGAAGAGAAAGCTTATGGATGTCGTAACTTTAGAAATCTATTCTGATAGACATTTAACCGATAGAGGTATTTATCAACTGAGACAAGATGTTGTCAAGTCTTTTTCACAAAAGGGGAGAAGGTTTGGCTATAGGTATGAAACTAGAGAACTAGTTCAAGTTCGGAATTCGTTTCAAGATAAAAATACGGCACATGATGTTTTTAAGAGTATAGGAGATTGATGGTATGTATATCTCAAGAGTAGAAATTGATCGCACCAATCGCCGAAAAATTAAGTGCTTAACACATATAGGCGCTTATCATGCTTGGGTAGAAGAGAGTTTTCCAGAAGAAATGGAACAATCTATTCGAACAAGGAAATTATGGCGTATAGATCGTATCCAAGATAAAGATTACCTGATTATTGTTAGTGAAAATAAACCTGATTTACAACGATTAGAAAAATATGGGGTTTCTGGTAGTGCTCAAACCAAGGATTATCAACAATTTTTAGATAATATCTATACTGGTAGCCGAATGAAATTTCGAGTGGTGCTTAATCCAGTTATTTCCTTAGTATCACCAGATAATCTTAAGAGAGGTATTGTAAAACCTCATGTTACGAGTGAATATCAGATGAATTATCTGCTAGAACGCTCTGACAAAAATGGATTCTCACTGATAAAAGATGATTTTTCAATCGTTGAACGTGGTTATGAGGTGTTTAAAAAAGCTGTTAAACCTATCCGATTGATAAAGGTTGTTTACGAAGGAATCTTAACAGTTAGTGATGCAGATCTTTTTAAGAAGCTTTTGACAGAAGGAATGGGAAAGAAAAAAGCATACGGTTTTGGTTTAATGACCGTTATTCCATTGGGAAACGAATCATGGTAAAAAAAAGTGGAACGAAGAAAACATCTTTGAGAGAACTTCCTAAAATTAGCGATCGTGTCAGCTTTATTTACGTAGAACACGCAAAGATAAATCGTGTGGATAGCGCTATTACAGTGCTTGATAGCAACGGAACAGTTAGAATACCTGTTGCTATGATTGGTGTATTATTGTTAGGACCGGGTACTGATATTAGCCATCGTGCTGTAGAGTTGATAGGAGATGCTGGAACCAGTATGGTTTGGGTTGGTGAGCGAGGTGTTCGTCAGTATGCTCATGGAAGATCCTTAGCACACTCGACAAAATTCTTAGAGAAACAGGCTAAGCTGGTTTCAAATTCTCGGTCGCGTTTAGCTGTTGCCCGTAAAATGTATCAAATGCGATTTCCTGGTGAAGATGTCACCACATTAACAATGCAGCAACTACGGGGTCGTGAAGGAGCTAGGGTGAGAAAAGCATATAGGATGCAATCTGAAAAATTCAAGGTTCCTTGGGATAAAAGAGACTACAGGCCTGATGATTTTGAAGGAGGGACGGTAGTGAATCAGGCACTATCCGCAGCTAATGTAGCACTTTACGGATTGGTGTATAGTATAGTGGTAGCGCTAGGTGTTTCTCCAGGTCTTGGTTTTGTACATACCGGCCATGATTTATCCTTTATTTATGATATTGCAGACTTATATAAAGCTGAATTGACTATTCCCTTAGCTTTTGAAATTGCAGCTAACTATACTGAGGATGATGATATTGGTAAGGTTGCTCGATTGAAAACAAGAGATTCCTTCGTAGATGGCAAGTTAATGGCTCGGATAGTTACTGACATTCAATATCTATTTGAAATAGATGATGAAGAGGAGTTAGTGATTGATACGCTTTCTTTGTGGGATGATAAGGATAAACTTGTTAAACATGGAGTTAGTTATACGGAGAATTGATAATATGCCACTGACTGTTTTAACTTTAAAAAATGTTCCGCCGTCTTTAAAAGGAGATTTAACTAAGTGGATGCAAGAAATTGCCACAGGGGTTTACGTTGGAAATATCAATACTAGGGTTCGTGAAAAGTTATGGGATCGTATTAAGGCGAACGTTGGAAAAGGTGAGGCTACAATTAGTTACGCCTTTAGAAATGAAATTGGCTATCAATTTGATACCGTAAATGCTCAGCGGAGTGTCCTAGACTATGATGGAATCCCATTAATTCTATTACCTAGCCAAACAGACAGCAATGGGAAAATATCCAGTTTTGGATATAGTGATGCTGCTAAGTATAGACGCATCAAGCGTTTTGGTAGTCATTCAGAAGTTTCTTTAAAACCACAGAGTTCCTATATTGTAATTGATATTGAGACGGATGGTTTAGATGAGAATGAACATACCATTATAGAAATTGGCGCACTTAAGGTTACTCCATCCACTACAGAAGAGTTTAATGCTCTTATCAAATATGACGGAATCTTGCCTACGAAGATTTCTAAATTAACTGGAATTTCTCAGGCTCTATTAGAACAAAATGGTCAAGATTTAAAAGAAGCACTTTCCGATTTTTTGCTTTTTATAGGTGAATCAGCTTTAGTTGGCTATGGTATCAATTTTGATGTTAAGTTTATTAACAATGAGCTTAACAAGTTAGGTTTACCTTTATTAACAAATAAAACTCATGATTTAAAGAAATTTGTAAAGAGTGAAAAGCTATTTCTGGCTAACTATCAATTACAGACAGCCCTTAAGGAATATGGAATTGAGGAGGTAGTTCCTCATAGAGCTTTACAGGACGCTAAGTTAATCTACCAGTTATCAATAAAAGTGAATAAATTTTTGGATAGAATCAATCGGTATTAGCGATTTCAATAGGATCTTTTAGTGTTTTTCCCGCACACGCGGGGGTGATCCTGTTCTTATCAGCGTAGCTTACATTGTTAGCGTGTTTTTCCCGCACACGCGGGGGTGATCCCTATTACCGTAGATATCATACAATTCTATTTCAGTTTTTCCCGCACACGCGGGGGTGATCCCAGGTCTTCAATCTCTTGGTTAGGATGACAAAGGTTTTTCCCGCACACGCGGGGGTGATCCCTCGCCTTTAGGGTTCAAACCAGCTTCTTTCAAGTTTTTCCCGCACACGCGGGGGTGATCCCGAAGTGGAGGCGTTACTTAACTTTATCTTTTCGTTTTTCCCGCACACGCGGGGGTGATCCTAGTTTAGCTGGAAGATCAATCGTCACATTTTTGTTTTTCCCGCACACGCGGGGGTGATCCCGGTAGCCAACGAAGTTATTCAAGGACTTTGGGGTTTTTCCCGCACACGCGGGTGTGATCCCTTCATGAAGATGGATTGGTCATCACTGTTCACATTTTTCCCGCACACGCGGGGGATTGACTACATAAAATGAGATATAAGAAAAATATCCCTATTGAAAACTGATAAATTAGAGATAGGAGTGTTTTATTATAGGAAAAAAGCATATTTTGTGCAAATGAAGATATCTTACATAACAAAGGAGAAGATAAGTAAATCGAATGAAGTCATCATGGAGACATTTGGTAACAATAAGATCAGTTGGGTAACAAACTTGTAGAAGAGTATAAGAAAATTTGTCTTGTATCGGTTGTCTTAGAGTGTTTCAGAACTAAATGCTCAACCTCTTTTGATTGGAAAAACGAGACTAAAATCCTTCTGCCAAATCCCTAGCTCTTCTAGCAGGTGCTAGTGAGTCCGAAGTTGCTCCCCTCGTTGAGCGCCTCATCGCAGATAAAACCTTTAACTTAGAGACAGCCCAGCGCTATCTCGAAAACTTAAGATCATAAAAAACTCAGACGAATTCGTCTGAGTTTTTTGTACTTAAATACTTTTTCCTGGTAATAGTGTGACTGGTAAGAAGTAACCAGTTGTCGCGACCTCTTTGCCTTCAATCTTCTGCAAAAGGAGATCGACAGTGAGTTGGGCAATCTCTTTCATAGGTTGCTTAATCGTTGTCAGGTGAGGGTAGTAGTTTTCGATAAAGTAAGTCCCATCATAGCCGATGACCTTGAGCTCTTCTGGTACAGAAATTCCCAGTTCCTGAGCAATTTTAATGACTAGAATAGCGGTCAAATCATCCGAAGCAAAGATGGCATCTGGTTTTTGATGGGTCAAGATATTCTTGATTTCCATTTCTTTTCTGACGGGCGAAAAGTCACTGGAAACATTGATAATAGGAGCTTTTGGGAGTACAGATGCAAAACCAGCGTGGCGTAGTCCAGTTGGCGAGTTAGAATTGTCATTCCCTGTAATCATAATGATAGACTGGGCGCCTGTCTTAACCAAGGTCTGGGCAGCAAGGACCCCACCAGCATAGTTGTCAGAGGAAACGACAGGAATGTCTGGCGATAGGTTTCGGTCGAAGGAAATAATTGGTGCCGTCACGCGATTGTAGTCTTCGATTCCCAAGTTGTGACTACCCGAAATGATGCCGTCCACCTGATTGGCTTCCAACATTTCGATGTATTCGCGTTCCTTTTCAGAATCGTGCTCACTGTTGCAGATGATGGTCTTGTAGCCATTTTTGAAGAGTTGGTGTTCCAGCTTATCAATCAATTCTGCATAGAAAACGTTAGAAATATTGGGGAAAATCAAACCGATTAACTTAGCTGATTTTCCTTGTAGACTGCGAGCCAGGTTGTTGGGTTTATAGCCCAATTCTCGCATGGCTTCATTGACTTTTTGGATGGTTTTCTCAGAGAGATACCCTTTTTTATTGATAACCCGAGAAACGGTAGTAGGGCTGACGCCTGCAAGTTTGGCGACATCAGTTAGTTTTGCGACCATAATCTAATTCATAGTAAGTTCCAGTTGGGTTTCCAGATTTAATCAGGATACCATTTTGGTCCGCATGTGGGAAGACACGACCAGAAAATACTTTTTCTCCTTTATTGATGAAAATTTCAAAGACTGAGTTGTCAATGAAAATCGTGGCAGTAGTAGCCTGATTGTCGATTGGGCAAGAACGAGTTGTACCAAATTCTTGGGCGTACTGTTCACCAGCCTGGCTACGATCCACTGTCACTTGACCATTTACAAGGTCAAAGTTGATGGAAAGTCCCTTGACTTCTTTGTCAGCAAGTAAGACAATCTCGCTCTGGCTATTAGCTTCCAAGTTGAGTTCGAGTTCATACGTGTTCTTGGTTTGAGCACGATTTGAGAACTCCTCTTCAGAAGCACGAAGGTCCTTGATAGCTGCGACTGGGTATTGGTAGAGTTTGCCGTCTTTAATAGTGAGTTCCTTGACCAAAGAGAAGGTTCCTTGGTGGTCAAAACGGTCAGATGGGTATGAAACATCAGGCAAACCAAGCCAGCTGACAGCTAGAGCACGTCCATCAGGAGCGTTGAAGGCTTGAGTTGCATAGGCTTCGAAACCATAATCCATGTTTTGAAGTTGAGACACATCTACCATTTTGGCATTTTCAGGGTCAAAGGAAGCCCCAATCTTATACATATTTGGATAGATATTATCATAGTCTAGAACTTTCTTATCCAATCCTTGTGGGCAGTAGAGAAGGACAGGTTGCTCCCCTACAAAGACCAGATTTGGGCATTCCATCATGTAGGCAGTGCGGTCGTTAGCAAAGTCAAGATCGCCAACTGTTTGCCAGTTTGTGTAGTCATTGTCTACAGCCTTATAGAGACGGACGAAACCTTTTTTCTCTAGGTCCTGTCCACCGACTATAGCATAATATTGACCCTTGAAGTTAAAAATTTGTGGGTCGCGGAAGTGGTCAGTAGAGTCAGCAGGCTGGTCAATCAAGATCTTGTCAATCTTCGTAATCTTGCCATCCTTATCCATCAAAGCACCGATCTGGTATGGGTGACGGATCCAATTCTCATCGCGAACATTTCCCGTATAGAATAGGAATAACTGATCATCAAACTGCATGGCAGAACCAGAGTAGGCGCCGTGGCTATCTAATGGAGTATCAGGCAAAACTTTGACACCAGTTTCAGTGAAGTGAACCAAATCATCACTTTCAAGCTGAACCCAAGATTTTAAACCGTGGGCTGCACCAAAAGGGAAGTTCTGATAAAAAACAATCCACTTGCCGTCAAAGTAAGAAAAGCCATTTGGGTCGTTGAGAAGTCCTGTTTTTGGCTCAACATGGTAATGAGTATGCCATGGAGATTGTGCCATATTTTCCTTTATATGTTGAATTTCTTCTTGCGTCCAATCTTGATAAAGTCTGTAACGACGCTCAGTTGTCCATTCCATTCATTCATTCCTCCGAAAATCTTATCACTTTTAATAGTAACCGTTTTCGAGCAAAAAAGCAAGCCTTTTATGTTAAAAAAGAGAAAAAACTGTCAAACGTTTATCATAAAATAAAAGCAGGAAATCAATCATTTATCTACAGAAAATTGAAAGAAAGTGAAACAAATTCCTTTTTAACTCAGATTCTAAACTATTTTTTTAAAGAACACTTTCATAAAACTATCACAATCTATCAAAACAAAAGACCTTACTCTAAGAAACAAACATTTTTTCTGCAAAACGCTTGACATATTTTTGAAACATGATAAAATAATAGTCGTAGGGCGGATAAAATCGCTTTCAAACACTTTACAAAATTTTATATAAGGAGATTTTTGCAAATGAACAATCAGGAAATTGCAAAAAAAGTCATCGATGCCTTGGGCGGACGTGAAAATGTCAACAGTGTTGCCCACTGTGCGACTCGTCTTCGTGTCATGGTCAAAGATGAAGGAAAAATCAATAAAGAAGTGATTGAGAACTTGGAAAAAGTTCAAGGTGCTTTCTTTAACTCAGGTCAATACCAAATCATCTTTGGTACAGGTACAGTTAACAAAATGTACGATGAGGTTGTTGCACTTGGCTTACCAACATCATCTAAAGATGACATGAAAGCAGAAGCTGCGAAACAAGGGAACTGGTTCCAACGTGCTATCCGTACTTTCGGTGACGTTTTCGTTCCAATCATCCCAGTTATCGTAGCAACTGGTCTCTTCATGGGTGTGCGTGGTCTCTTGACTGCTCTTGGAATGACACTTTCAGCTGACGTGACAACTTACACTCAAATCTTGACAGATACAGCATTCATCATCTTGCCAGGTTTGGTTGTGTGGTCAACCTTCCGTGTATTCGGCGGAAATCCTGCCGTTGGTATCGTTCTTGGTATGATGCTTGTTTCTGGCTCACTTCCAAACGCTTGGGCAGTCGCTTCAGGTGGTGAAGTAACAGCTATGAACTTCTTTGGTTTCATCCCTGTTGTTGGTTTGCAAGGTTCAGTGCTTCCAGCCTTCATCATCGGGGTTGTCGGAGCTAAATTTGAAAAAGCTGTCCGCAAGGTTGTTCCAGATGTCATTGACCTCTTGGTAACACCATTCGTGACACTTTTAGTCATGTCTATCCTTGGACTCTTTGTCATTGGACCGGTCTTTCACGTCGTTGAAAGCTACATCCTTATCGCTACAAAAGCGATTCTTAGCTTGCCATTTGGTCTTGGTGGTTTCTTGATTGGTGGGGTTCACCAATTGATCGTCGTGTCAGGTGTGCACCACATCTTCAACTTGCTTGAAGTGCAATTGCTTGCTGCTGACCATGCTAACCCATTCAACGCTATCATCACAGCTGCTATGACAGCTCAAGGTGCTGCGACTGTTGCGGTTGGTGTTAAAACTAAAAATCCAAAACTCAAAACACTTGCTTTCCCAGCTGCTCTTTCTGCCTTCCTCGGTATTACAGAGCCTGCTATTTTCGGGGTTAACTTGCGCTTCCGTAAACCATTCTTCCTTTCATTGATTGCTGGTGCAATCGGTGGTGGATTGGCTTCTATCCTTGGACTTGCAGGTACTGGTAATGGTATCACCATCATCCCTGGTACAATGCTTTACATCGGTAACGGACAACTTGCACAATACCTTCTTATGGTAGCTGTATCATTCGTTCTTGGTTTCGCTCTTACTTATATGTTTGGTTATGAGGATGAAAAAGAAGTTGCTACTGAAGTAGAGACAGAACGTTTGGTCCAAGAAGAAACAACTGGTAACATTCCAGCAGCTCTTCAAAATGAAACACTTGTAACCCCTATTGTTGGTGACGTTGTTGCTCTTGCTGATGTCAATGATCCAGTCTTCTCAAGTGGAGCTATGGGACAAGGTATCGCTGTGAAACCAAGTCAAGGTGTGGTATATGCACCAGCTGATGCTGAAGTTTCAATTGCCTTTCCAACAGGACACGCTTTTGGTTTGAAAACAACTGATGGTGCTGAAGTTTTGATCCACATTGGTATCGACACTGTAACAATGAACGGTGAAGGTTTTGAAGCAAAAGTTGCTCAAGGTGACAAGGTGAAAGCAGGAGATGTTCTTGGAATATTTGATTCAAACAAAATCGCTGCAGCTGGTCTTGATGATACAACAATGGTTATCGTTACAAATACAGCTGACTACGCTTCAGTAGCTCCAGTCGCAACAGGTTCAGTTGCGAAGGGGGATGCTGTGATCGAAGTGAAAATCTAATCAATCCTCTCTAATGTGAAAACGAACAAATGACATGTTTGTTCGTTTTTGCTTGAATGGTAAGATTTACAGAGGAAAATCTAAAAAATAGAGAAATTTAGACTTTCGAAATATGCTATAATAAAGAAAATAAAAACAAGAGGTTTATCATGACAAAATTATATGGAAGCTTGGAAGCGGGCGGTACAAAGTTTGTCTGTGCTGTCGGTGATGAAAACTTTAACGTTGTAGAAAAAACACAATTTCCAACAACAACTCCAATCGAAACAATCGATAAAACCATCGAGTTCTTCTCAAAATTCGATAACCTTGCTGGTCTTGCAGTTGGTTCATTTGGTCCCATTGATATTGACAAAAACTCAAAAACTTATGGCTTTATCACGACGACTCCAAAACCTCACTGGGCAAATGTGGACTTGCTTGGTGCCCTTCGTCGCGCCCTAAACGTGCCAATGTACTTCACTACAGACGTAAACAGCTCGGCTTACGGCGAAGTGGTTGCCCGTAACAATGCTGGTGGCCGTATCGAAAACTTGGTTTACTACACAATCGGTACAGGTATCGGTGCTGGTGTTATCCAACGTGGTGAGTTTATCGGCGGTGTGGGTCACCCTGAAATGGGGCACTACTATGTGGCTAAACACCCGATGGATATTGAAAAAGAATTCAACGGTGTTTGTCCATTCCACAAAGGATGTTTGGAAGGCTTTGCGGCTGGACCAAGTCTCGAAGCTCGTACAGGTATTCGTGGTGAAAACATTGAACTCAACAGTTCTGTTTGGGATGTTCAAGCCTACTACATCGCTCAAGCTGCGGTCAATGCTACAGTGACTTTCCGTCCAGATGTGATTGTCTTTGGTGGTGGAGTTATGGCTCAACAACACATGCTAGACCGTGTCCGTGAGAAATTTACAGCTCTTCTTAATGGCTACCTACCAGTACCAGATGTGCGTGATTACATCGTGACGCCAGCAGTCGCAGGAAATGGTTCTGCCACACTTGGGAACTTTGTTCTTGCAAAAGAAGTTTCAAAATAAAGCACAAAATCCGCTTGGGAAACCAAACGGATTTTTTATGTGTCAAAGCATTTGCCAGAAAAAGTCGATAATATAGGTCAGACCGTAGGTATAAACCACGAGGGTAAAGGGTTTGGTCAGAATGATGATGGTCATATAGCGCTTGAAACTCATCTTGGTCAGGGCAGCCAGCATACAGAGAAAGTCAGCTGGACTAATGGGCCAAATCATCATAAAGATAAAGAAACGGTCAAAACGATTGCCCTTGTCCAACCAACCGATATACTTGTCATAGGTACGCTTGCTGACGACAGACTGGACAAAGGCAGCTCCATAGAGACGCACCAGATAGAAGATAATGGCACAGCCAATCACGATGCCGATATAGTTGTAGATAGTCCCGATGATGTGCCCGTAGATAAAGACGCCAGCCACTGAGGTCAAGGCCCCAGGAATGATAGGGACGACCGTCTGTAAAATCTGTAAAAAGATAAAGAGTGGTGGTCCCCAGATGCCTGCCTGCTGGATAAAGGCAGAGAGGGTTTCCTTAGACTGTAAAATCCCAGCCTGATAAGCCCAAATACAGAAAATCAAACTTCCAACCCCACCGATAATCGATGAGATATTGATAATTTGCTGCAAAAGGGGAGACACAGCTTTCATTTGTTTATCCTGTGACATGTAAACTCCTCATAGATAGTATATTTCTACTATACCATATTTTGGAGGAGAAAGGGGGAATGAGTCTTTTTCCTAAAGTTTATATGCATTCTAGGTTTAGAATAAGCGTCAATCCATAAATTTAAAAGCAATCTACGTTTCGAATAGCCTATCTACAAAAGTTTTGAGGTCTTCTAGCTTTCGAATAGTCATCTTCCCTAAAGTTTATATGTATTCTAAAGCTCGAAAAGGTAAAATCTAAAAATAGTAAGAGTCTCTATCTGATGGACGGAGTGTATGTCCAGTCAGATAGGGATTTTTTATTTTGGGAATGTCTGATTTGTCTTGAAAAGTACATTTTAGATGGAAATAATGACAGTTGAGCGGATGGGGGTTAAAATGGTTTGGGAAACTGTTAGAATGAGTGTATTAACTTAAAGGAGAAAATTGATGAAGAAAGTTAAAGATGATGAGGAGAGTATGCTATCGACACTTCCTTTATGGGGGCTTCTATTTTTGGTCTGTGCATTGTTTCAAGTCTTTGTATTTAAGGATAGACCTTTGATTCAACATGATAGACAAGGAAGCATTGTAAAAACAGATCAAAAACAGGTCTATCTTCCAGAACTAATCCAGTCTTGGTTTGATAAAGAAAAAACTAAATGATTTGTTAAATAGAAAGGATATCATCATGACAAAAACATACGCTATTCGCCCGCTTAGTTACAGCAACTTTACCAACCGTGAATTTGAAAGCCTGATGATGGATACTCATCAAAGTTTGGCGACTTTTTCTAAGGCAAACAAGGATGAAGCTATGTATGCCAAACATTTGGAACCCTTCAAGACTAAGCTGGATGATTTTCAAGCTCAACTTGCGGTGGTGGAAACGAAAGAGTCTAGTAATCTGACAGAAGTCGATCGCAATCGTGATAGTGCCCTGGTCGGTCTCTTTACCCTTCATAGAGGATTTGCTAAGATTAAGGATACCAAGCTTAAAGAAGCTCATGAAACTCTGAAACCAGTGTTTGCTAAGTACAAGGACATCACTAAGCACAGCAATGATGTAGAAACGGCAGAAATCAAGAGCCTGCTCAAAACGCTTAGCGAAACACCCTATCATGAGGCGGTTACTAGCCTAGGACTGACACCTATGCTGACAGCGGTAGTCAATGCTCAAGAGGAATATGACCAAGTGGAGAGTAAGGCGCGTGCTTCTAAGTCTGCCAAGGAAGTCGGCAAGACTAGACAACTTCGTACCGAACTTTCAACCAGCTACGACCTCTTTATGCGCTATACCGCAGCTAGTGCAGAAGCCTACCCTGAAAAGGAACACTTGACTCAACTCCTCAAGGAACTCAATAGAATCCGAGATAGCAAGCGCCGTCTCATCACTAGTAGCAAGAAAGATAAAAAGACCAAACCAGCAGAACCAGCCCAAGCAGCAGGATAAAGACAACCCCTTAGAAGTGGATTTCTAAGGGGATTTTTGTGGTTTCGTGGTATAATTTTATAAAAGTATAAGGGGATATAATTTATTTTTGGAAGAAATACTATGGATGATAGATTTATTACATTAGGGCATATTGATACCTCAGTTGCCGCTAAGAATATTGCTAAATTGCTAGAGGAAAATAAAACCTATTTTCTAAGTGGAAGCTGGGGTTCAGGAAAAACAGAATTTCTGTCTGAGATTAATAATAACACACATAAAAAATTAGTAATAATCGATTTTTGGAGATTGACCGATCATCGCTCAACGATTGAAATCATTTTTTCAAAATTGCATCCGTGGAAATATAGATTTTTAAGGTTTTTCATAGTTTTATGTGTAGCATTATCAATCCTAATAACAAATGTAGTTGATTTGGGTTTAAGTTCTTTTTTTGAATTTTTTGGTGTTAAATTAATAGTTGGTAGTATTGTCTTACTAGTAGCAATATATCAATTTTTCAAAATCAAATCTGATGGATTTTACAGTTATTTGCTAACATTTAAGTATTTGTCATTAACTCGAAACGTTCTAGTTATTGATGATTTTGATCGAATGTCTGACAACCAGCAAGAGGAGAGTTATAAAGTTTTTAGTTTGCTTAATGGCAAACTTCCAATTATTTTTGTTGGAGACATTGAGAAAGTGCATCTTAACGACAATAATTTCCTTTCAAAAATTATTGATAGACGGATAGAACTACCATTTGTTCTTCATCCATCAAATATTTGGCAAGATTATTTTGAGTTGTTAAGTAAGAAACTCAAAATAATCTTGTCAGATGATTTTTGGAGAAGGTTTAGCTTTGAAAACAGAAACTTGCGAGATCGCAATCATTTTAATGATTATGTTAATCAAGAATTTTTTTCAAGGGGTAAGTTGGGACATGTCCAAGAGGAACAGCAACTTTGGATTATCTATGCGTATCTTTTTTATCCTGAATTATACCAACAACTATTAAAGAATGAAGAAATAAAAGTTAAGGATGATGAAAAAACTAGTTTTATAGGGATGTTCAAGTTTGGGCGAAGCATACAAGAAATATTGTGCGATATTCAGCAGTCAGATTTTAACCAATATCCACCGAGCTATAAGAAGAATAGATTAGCCTATTTCCTCTATGAAGAATCTCTAAATCGTACAAAAGAGGAATTTGATACATTACTTGAAATAAATGGTGATGAGTTATCAAGAGAGTTAAGAGAGGCAAATTACAACACAGATTTTTATCAATATCTCTCAAGTGAATATAAGTCTCTTTCAGATTTTCTAAAAGAACGATTGTTACGTCTTACCATACAAGAGTCTATGAAATCGTTTAATAGCCCGGCAATGAACTATATTGTCGAAGAAAAATTGAGTGAAGAAATTCCTAGTTATGAGAGAAATTCTCCGTTAAGTAAGGAAACGATAGTTAGAATTGTAGATTTTTGGGAAAGTATTCTTAAAAATGAGGGTCTAGATAAATCTGAAATTATTTATTTTATGGAAAAGCATAGAGTACTTAGCTTCTATGATTTGGGACTTCACTATACAAAACTAGAGATTAATAATGAAAATTTTGCTAAGCTAAATAGAAAAGATTTCTTCCTATTGACGTATCTAAGTGNGGTTAATAAATTTGGGAAATTTAAGACTTGGGATAGTAGTATATGGCATGCAATAGATTGTTTTGGAGATAAAGAATTTTTGTCATTTTGGAAATTTCAAAGCATTCTTTCTAGTGATGATAATTATTTTGATTTTGATATTGTTTCATCAAATAAGACCTATATTCTTTGGATTGCTAGATATGAATTTGAACCCCCACATAAATTGGAAAATTATAGGGAGGATGTTATTGAAAAGATTCGTCCAAAACTTGAACAGCTGAAATCAAAAGGCTTTACGTTTGTAGAAAAAATAGATGGGGAACATAGACGTAGAGATTAGGATTTTAAAATTTGGGAATTTTTCTAATTCATTGCTTATTTTAACTGTTATACTAAAGTTAATTTTTAGTAGTGAAAATATGATAAAATAAAAGAGATAATACATTTATTTAATAAGGGAAGTAAAAATGGCAAGTAAAGAAAATACAGAACGCAAGGAGCTGCATCGTAAAATTTGGGCGATTGCTGATGATGTGCGTGGAGCTGTAGATGGTTGGGATTTTAAGCAATATATCCTAGGTATCCTTTTCTATCGTTTTATTTCAGAGCATATGGCTGACTATTTTGACCGTGCTGAGCATGAGGCTGGCGATTTAGAATTCCGTTATGCTGAATTGAGTGACCAAGAGGCTGAGCAAGATTTTAAACCAGGGACAGTTGAGGATAAGGGATTCTTTATCCTTCCGAGTCAACTATTTGAAAATGTAGTCGAGAATGCCTCGCAAAATGAAAATTTAAACGAAGACTTGGCCAATATTTTCCAAGCTATTGAGAAGTCAGCGATTGGCTTCAAATCAGAAGATGATATCAAAGGTTTGTTTGATAACTTAGATACACGAAGTAACATCCTTGGAGGAAGTGTTCCAGAAAAAAATAAGCGCCTATCTGATATCCTCAATGGTATCAATAGCATTAACTTTGGTAATTTTGAGGAAAATGATATTGATGCCTTTGGGGATGCCTATGAGTTCTTGATTTCAAACTATGCGAGTAATGCTGGTAAAAGTGGTGGTGAATTCTTCACTCCTCAGACAGTTTCTAAATTACTTGCTCGTTTGGTAATGGTCGGTAAGGACAAGATTAACAAGGTTTACGATCCAACATGTGGGTTTCGTGTCATAATAATGACACAGGCAAATAGTCAAGTAAATATAAGAGCTTTAGAGCTTCTATCAAAGTTTAGAATCAAAAAAATGAATCGTTGGTGTACTGTTTAGAGCAGTCATTACAAGAATAAATGTTGTAAACAGTACATCAGCATAAAGGAAAGTTTTTTTGGAGACCTGATGATAATAGAAGGTATTATGTAATTGTGATTTAGGAGGAGAAGGCTAATGGATAAGAAACTTAAACAACAAACAAACTATGTGCAACACTTTTCAACAAGAATTCCATGGAAGGATAATGATTATACTGGGCGAATTGACAATAATCCTAGATATAATGTAGCAGCTCAAGTAATCCCTAACATTGCATCATCACGTGACTTAGAGTTTGAGGAAGCAAATAAAGGTAAAAATTACGAACAAGTAGGACCAGTAAAAATGCAAAACTGGATTACAGAGAACTCTGCGTTCATGAGTGATACCAAGCTTGCTCTTAAGATGAACCATCCATATAAAAAAGGAAATGTTAAGTTCAATCATTTCGAAGAAACGACTTTCGAGATGGAGCCCTATTCATTCTTATTGCGCCCCTTTTCATGGACTTTAAAGGATAATGCCAATGAGAAACAAAAGTATTACAATTTTTATTTTGACTTAGAAAAAACAGAACAAATGCTGAGCTGGTCAAGTTCGTGGGTATCGCATGGAGAATCCCAAAAAGGAATTTTCGACTACTTCTTTTCTGGAATTAGTCCGCACAATTCATTGATATTTCCATATTACAAACAAGTTCCGTTTATCGATGATAATAGGCGTGTAATTGCAGGAATAGGAAATATAGTATCAAATGTAGAAATTCATGAGTATGAGTCTGATGGAAGCAGTGACGAAAAAAACTATATTTGGGAGACAAATGTAGCTCATTCAATAAGAGTAGATGGTAAAGATGGCTTTTTATTGCCATATCTTGAAATTTCCGAGTATGCAAAAAAGCATCCTGATTTTGATGTAGCGAGTGTCACATTGTTTGAACCAGCAGGTTTTAGATCGGAATTTTCATATGCAGCTGAATGGGTCAGCTACGATGCAGCTATTGATGTGCTAAATCAAGCGAAAACAGTATTGAAAAATATAGCTAATCTCAAGCTAAAAGAAGCCAATCATGAATGGGTTAATGTTCAACTTGAATATATTGATAATCAATTAAAAAGCGTTTGGAATCAACGTGGTATATTCCCAGGATTAGGTTCGATTTTATCAGCTTTCGGTGTTAGATACGGTTTCGATGTTGCTAAACATGTCGATACTTCTGAAAATGACCTGATTTCTGAATTGAAGTTATTCTTTTCAGGTGATAAAGAAACTGGGAACGAAAAATTGGATAACAGCTTAGCTGACAAAGAGGATGAGTTTTCTGGTTTACTAAGAGATGAAAACAAAACTCGATTCTTTGAACTTTTGTCACGATTGAATCTTTCTGTTGAACAAGCTATTTATGCTTGGGGTAACCTGAAAAATTATGCAGCTGAAATTATTGAAAACCCATACCTGTTATACGAACTTACACGAAAAGAAAAGGACATTCATCAAGTTACTATTTCTCAAATCGACAATGCAATGTTTGTGAATCCGTTGGTGGAAAATAAGTATCCTCTTAAGAAACCAACCAAGATGAGAACTGAAAGTGATAAACGCCGATTTAGAGCTATGGTGATATTTATTTTAGTTCAAGCCGTAAATCAAGGCCATACTTTACTCAGCTATGATCAAATTGTTGAAGAAATTAACAAATTACCATTAGATAATAAAACGGATTTTCAAACAGAAAAGATTGAAGGTGTTCTAGAGTTCTTGCAGGAAGGTGAATTGCACGTTGATGTGGAAAATACTTACATCAAACTGAAAGAATATCAAGATTATAAACAATTGGTAGTCGATATAGTAAATAGCCGTTTAGAAACTAGTTTATCAAGTGAACAAAATTGGAGAAAAATTATTGATAACCAATTTGGAAAGCTCCAAGAAAATAATGAAGAAAATGATCAATTGGCTCGTGATGAAAAAGCAACAGCGTTAAAGATTCTTGAATCATCTAGAATATCTGTCTTATTGGGGAGAGCTGGGACGGGTAAAACATCAGCATTGGGGATTTTTGCTTCTTCAAAAGAAATTAAAGCTGGTGGAGTATTAGCATTGACCCCTACTGGAAAAGCAAGAGTTCAACTTGAGAATGCCTTTAAGAAGAATAGTGTTCAAGCAGAGTTTATGACGGTGGCACAATTTTTAATTCGTTCAAAGGGTTTTAGTTGGAACACAATGGCTTATAAAATGCCAAGCCAACCCAGTTCGAGTATTGCCAAAACAGTGATTATCGATGAAAGTTCGATGCTGACGGAAGATATGTTTGGGGGCATACTTAAGCTTGTTGATTCTTATGCTGAAAGAATCATCTTTATTGGAGATCCAAATCAATTACCCCCAATTGGAGCAGGACGCCCATTTGTCGATTTGATTCATTATTTAGAGAGTGCTTATCCTGAAAAGATTGCGACATTGAAAACGGAGATGAGACAAGGTTCAGGTGGTGATGATTTATCATTTGCCCAAATATTCTCTAATTCGGATTCAGTCGATAAAGATGTAATTTACCGTATTCAAAACAATCAAACAGATAATCGTCTTAAATATATTCAATACAACGATTTAGACGAGTTAGAAAAAGTGTTCTTTGAGGAATTGGTAGACATTACAAATATGACAAATGCAGATGATCTGGATGGTTTCAATAAAAGTTTGGGAGCTACTGTAGGCCAATATACAAACTATCCAACTAGTGAACATATAGAAAACTGGCAAATCCTATCTCCAACGAAATTTATTGGTGCAGGAAGCTATTATTTGAATAATCAACTTCACCAAAAATATCGTCAAGACATTGTTGATAAATGGAATGCTTATCCATGGTCAAAAAACAGTCCTCAATCTGTTCAAAATATTGTTTACGGAGATAAAGTCATATCTAATGTAAATGGTGAGAAGGATTACTGGGATGGTTCATCGGGGAAAGAATATATTGCAAATGGTGAAATTGGTATTATGGTCGATTACCCTAGTCACTATGGAAAAAAGGATACGAATACTAGTTGGTATAAATTCCGTTTTGGCTCATTTGAAGGAAAAGTATTTTCATATACTAAAGCTGATTTTGGTGGTGATAATAGCGATTCTAAGTTAGAACTTGCTTATGCTCTTACAGTTCACAAATCACAGGGTTCTAGCTTTGGAAAAACCATAGTAGTCATAAATGGTAAAAGTTCATTTGTTACAAAAGAACTTTTGTATACTGCGTTTTCTCGTCAAAGAGAAAAACTAATTGTATTAAGTGATTTGTCAATTCAAGAATTAGTTCAGTATGCGAATGACTGGTATTCGGATACCAAACAACGATATACAGACTTATTTGAAGTTCCAAAAATCATTGAGATAGAGATTAGTAAACAAAAAAGGTACTTTGAAGAAAAATTGATCCATAAAACGATTCGTGGAGAAATGGTTAGATCAAAGTCCGAAGTAATTGTGGCTAATATTCTCGATAAGATGAAAATTGAGTATTTCTATGAAGAACCATTAAATATCAATGGAAAAACCTATATTCCTGATTTTACTCTACGCTACCAAGGCAAAACTGCTTATTTAGAGCATCTTGGAATGCTAAGAGATAAATCATATAAAAAGCGTTGGGACGAGAAAAGAGCAAATTATGAAAGTGTGGGAATTTCAGAAACTCTTGGAAATTTGATAATTACCCAGGATGGATTAGACGGAAGTTTGGATGCAATGTTAATACAGAGTAAAATTAAAGAATGGATAGAAAATAGTTGATTTATTCCCTTCTACTAACGGTGATAAAATCGCAGTGGATATGTTTGGATTCGATTATTCCACCGACTACTCGTAGACAAGGAACTCGTGAACGTAAAAAACAAGAAGTTTTACACCAGATTCAATTACTAGTTGAAATTTACACTGGTATTTAACGAAGTAAACGTTAAATTCATCAAAAATCCATTCGCTCATGTTTAAGATTTAACTTTGTTTCCATATTTCCTGGAAACTGATAAAAAGTAAGGAGAAAGATGGAACAAACTAATCAAAAATCCCAGTGCAACAACTCTGGGCTAGAAATAAATACCTCGTTCTGAGTCATTCCAGCAATATTTACAATGAGATCCGCCAATACTTGAAGAATGAAGAGGTGGAGGTAAGTCATGTTCAAGAACTGATCGATCGTGCCTATCAGATTCCAGAACACAGGGGTCAGGTTTGCAATGCCTTTCAGCATATTTGGGGCTATTTCAAAGAGAAAGCGACAGATGCTGAGCGCCAGGACTATATGCTCTTGTTGGATCGCTACCGCTTTGGTCAAGCTTCCAAACAAGACTTGATTGTTAAGACGAGAGAGTTGCTTGAACTTTACCCAAATGCTTATCTGCAAAATTCTACCTTGCTGAAAGGAGCTTCCCATGAGACTTTGGCATGAGGCTTTGATTTCACAACTTCCCCGTCCTCAACTTTTGGGACAACATCGAGAGTGTTGCGCCCTGCGTGGCAATGGCTGGGGCAGAAAGCATGCAACGGTGGATTATGTCTTTACCCACTCGCCCTATCGTCTCTATGCCTATCATCGCTTAATCATGGAGGAGATGGCTGGCCGTGGCTATAATGTCAGTCCAGAGTGGTTGGATAAAAACTACCGAGGTAAGACCTGCCCTCCTTATCAAGATTTAGCAGAGGAGAAGTTGACTAGTCCTATATACAGCGAACATGACGCTACCTACTTTGAGGAGTGTCTGGACAATCTCCGAGAGAAGGGGATTGAGCTGGAATAATAGTAAGGAATGCCTTCAATTTATAACTCTTCTCATAATTTTTTCGAATAATAAAGATGAGACCTTTAGAGTTTTTCTAAGGTCTTCTTTTTATGAGTGTTCAGATTTACTTTTAATAACTTTTGAGTTATAATTAAATTAGAAAGAGGTTGCTTGGTGCATACGATTTACTTCTATAAGGACAAAAATGGAAGCGAGCCAGTCTTGGATTATATGAGAGAATTGGCTAGTCAGAAAAGTAAGGATAGCCGCATCAAACTCAATAAACTAAATGACTATATCGAGTTGCTTAGTCAGCATGGTACGAGAGCTGGGGAACCCTATATCAAACATTTGGAAGATGAGATATGGGAACTAAGACCACTGAGAGATCGAATTTTATTTGTAGCATGGGTTGATGGTAGTTTTGTTCTTTTACATCATTTTGTCAAAAAGACTCAGAAAACTCCTAGAAGAGAAATTGAAAAAGCCAAGCGTGAAATGAAGGACTTAAAAGAAAGAGGGTTAAGTGATGAAGAATAGTGCTATTGGGAGTAATTGGAAGGATGTCCGATCTGAACTCTTTACCAAGGAGGAAATTCTTGAAAGTGATATGCGAGTGGCTATCATGAGTGAGTTGATTGAAGCCAGACATGAGCAAGGAATCAGCCAGAAAAAGCTAGAAGAACTCAGTGGAGTGAGTCAACCTGTCATAGCTAGGATGGAAACAGGAAAGACTAGCCCCCAGTTGGATACAGTCTTGAAAGTTTTAGCCAGTTTAGGAAAGACACTAGCAGTCGTCCCCCTCGAACATGAAAAGAGCTGAATAACCTGACTTATAGTCTTTTCTAATAACAAGCCATAGTCACTTATAAGAATTACTAATAACGTGTTTGATCAGTCTAACTGAAATATAGTAAAAAACAAGTTACACAAAGGATTTGAGTCATTTTTCTCAGGCCTTTTTCTTTTGTATAAAACGGAGATATAGTTTCAAACTATATCAAAGCCTAATTTTTTACAATTATACAGATGATTTCTTTTCTGTTAAGATAGTTTCAACAACAAATTTTGGAGGACACATCATGTCAACTACAATCATCGGTTTCCCTCGTTTGGGCGAATTCCGCGAATTAAAATTTACAACTGAAAAATACTTTAGAAAAGAAATCTCAGAAGAAGAACTCTTGGTAGCCGCAAAAGACTTGCGTGCTAAACACTGGAACATCGTCAAAGAAAAAGGCATCACTGAAATCCCATCAAATGACTTTTCTCACTATGACAACTTCCTAGATGCAGCTTTCCTTTTCAACGTGGTACCTGCTTCAGTTCAAAACTTGGACTTGTCTGACCTTGAGCGCTACTTCGCTTTGGGTCGTGGTTACCAAGGAGAAAAAGGGGACGTTCGCGCCCTTCCAATGAAGAAATGGTTCAACACCAACTACCACTACATCGTTCCTAAATTTGAAAAAGACACTCAAGTTAAACTTGCAGGTCACAAAATCTTTGATGAGTTCCAAGAAGCAAAAGAACTTGGATTGAACACTCGCCCAGTTCTTGTAGGTCCATTCACTTTCCTTCAATTGTCAGACTTTGAAGAAGGCGTGAAAGCAGAAGACTTCGTAGATAGCTTAGTGGCTGCTTACCAAGACGTTTTTGCTAAATTGGCTGAACTTGGTGCAACTCGTATCCAATTGGATGAAGCTGCTCTTGTAAAAGATTTGACATCTGAAGAAAAAGCTCTCTTCTTGAACCTCTACAATAAACTTTTGGCTGACAAAAAAGGTCTTGAAGTCTTGCTTCAAACTTACTTCGGAGACGTTCGTGACGTTTACGCTGACCTTGTAAACTTGCCAGTAGATGCTATCGGTCTTGACTTCGTTGAAGGTAAGAAAACTCTTGAATTGGTTAAAGGTGGTTTCCCAGCTGACAAGACTCTTTATGCAGGTATTGTCAATGGTAAAAACATCTGGCGCAACAACTACGAAAAGAGCTTGGCCGTTCTTGAGCAAATTCCAGCTGAAAACATTGTATTGACAAGCTCATGCTCACTTCTTCATGTACCATTTACAACTGCTAATGAAGAATTTGAACCAGCTATCTTGAACCACTTTGCTTTTGCAGTTGAAAAATTGGATGAGATTCGTGATTTGGATGCTATCCGCAATGGTCAAGGTGAAGAAGCACTTGCAGCTAATAAAGAACTCTTTGCGACTGAGCGTGTGGGTGAAAATGCGGAACTTCGTGCGCGCATCGCTGGCTTGACAGACGCAGACTACACTCGTTTGCCAGCATTTGCAGAACGTGAAGCTATCCAAGAAGAAGCTTTCAAACTTCCAGCTCTTCCAACAACAACTATCGGTTCATTCCCTCAAACTAAAGAAGTTCGTGCGAAACGTTTGGCTTACCGTAAAGGTGAATTGTCTCAAGAAGAGTACGACGCTTTCCTTGCTGAAACGATCGATGAATGGATCAAATGGCAAGAAGATATCGACTTTGATGTCCTTGTTCACGGTGAATTTGAACGTAATGACATGGTTGAGTACTTCGGTCAAAACTTGTCAGGTTACCTCTTCTCTAAAAATGGTTGGGTACAATCATACGGTATGCGCGGGGTTAAACCACCAATCATCTGGGGTGATGTAACTCGTCTTAACCCTATCACTGTTAAATGGTCTAGCTATGCACAAAGCCGTACAAACAAACCTGTTAAAGGTATGTTGACTGGACCAGTTACCATCCTCAACTGGTCATTCTCACGTGAAGACATCTCTATCAAGGATTCTACTCTTCAAATCGCTCTTGCTATCAAGGATGAAGTTCTTGACCTTGAAGCTGCTGGCGTGAAGATCATCCAAATCGATGAGGCTGCTCTTCGTGAAAAATTACCACTCCGTCGTAGCGACTGGTACGAAGACTACCTTGACTGGGCAATTCCTGCCTTCCGCTTGGTACACTCAACAGTAGCGCCAGACACACAAATCCACACTCACATGTGTTATTCAGAATTTACAGATATCATCCCAGCTATCGACAACATGGATGCAGATGTTATTTCCTTTGAAGCTAGCCGTTCAAACCTTGAAATCTTGGACGAACTCAAAGCGAAAAACTTCCAAACAGAAGTGGGACCTGGGGTTTACGATATCCACTCACCTCGTGTGCCAAATGAAGGCGAAATCGACAATACAATCGAAGCCATCCTTGCTAAAGTGCCAAGCAAGAAAGTTTGGATCAACCCAGACTGTGGTTTGAAAACACGTGGTATCCCAGAAACAAAAGAAAGCTTGATCCGCCTTGTTGAAGCAGCTAAAGCTGCGCGTGAGAAATTGTAAGATAGGATTTCTCTAGAAGCGCTGTTTGGTCAATCTGCCTGTTTCACTTGGATTCTAGGAATCCAGCTAACGAAAAAAATTAACTAGAAAAGGATAATGACTATGTCACGCCAAACACCGTCACTCTCATTTGAAGTGTTCCCTCCCAACCCAGCCGTGGGTAATGATAACATTATTTCTGCTCTTCAAGATATGCAGGAGCTAGCGCCGCACTTTATCAGTGTAACTGCCAGCAATAATAAATTTAATATCAAGGAAACGACGGTTCGTTTGGCTGACTTTATCCAAAATGACTTGGCGATTCCGACTATTGCTCACTTGCCAGCCATCTATTTGACCAAGGACAAGGTTGCTGAAACTATTGCAGACTTGGACACGGTTGGAGTGCAGAAAATCTTGGCTCTTCGTGGGGATATTATTCCAGATGTGGAACCACAAAAGGATTTCCGCTACGCAACTGACTTGATTGAGTTCATCAAGGAGCAAGCCCCTCACTTTGATATTGTTGGTGCTTGTTATCCAGAAGGCCATCCAGATTCACCAAATCAGATTTCAGATATTCAAAATCTTAAGAAGAAAGTAGATGCAGGTTGTTCGAGCCTCGTAACTCAGCTTTTCTTTGACAATGAGCGCTTCTATGATTTCCAAGACAAGTGCATTTTGGCTGGGATTGATGTTCCTATTCATGCAGGGATTATGCCAATTCTGAATCGAAATCAGGCTCTCCGTCTCTTGAAGACTTGTGAAAATATCCATCTTCCACGTAAATTTAAAGCCATCTTAGACAAGTATGAGCATGACCCTGAGTCGCTCAGAGCAGCAGGACTTGCCTATGCAGTGGACCAAATCGTGGACTTGGTAACTCAGGATGTTGCCGGTGTGCATCTCTACACTATGAACAATGCTGAAACAGCGAAATACATTCACCAAGCGACCCATGCCTTGTTTAATCATCAGTCTCTAGGATAATAAAAAGCAAACCATTCTTCTCAGGTGAGGGGAATGGTTCCTTTTTAATGGTAAAGACCGCACTTTTTAAGAAAAATATGATAAAATAGACTCTGTACGTACTTGATACAAAGATGAGGGTATAAACAGATTTTTAACTATTCAAATCAAAGTATCTAATAGTTGAACACGGGCTAAATCCCTAGTGAAAAAGATAGATTTCCTAGTGTGCATCGCACACTGCGTCAATCTCCTATTTTCATACGGGATTCTTCACGCCCTTTGTATCCTGATTTTTGTAAGCAAGGCGTATAATTTCATCAATCCAAAGGGGATTAAAATGACAAAACAAGTGTTTCAAACGACTTTTGCGGGTCGTGAGCTAATTGTAGAGACTGGTCAGGTTGCTAAGCAAGCAAATGGCTCTGTTGTTGTACGTTACGGTGAGTCAACTGTCTTGACTGCGGCCGTTATGTCTAAGAAAATGGCAACTGGAGATTTCTTCCCTCTTCAAGTCAACTACGAAGAAAAAATGTATGCAGCTGGGAAGTTTCCTGGTGGCTTTATGAAACGTGAAGGACGTCCTTCAACAGATGCGACCTTGACAGCGCGTTTGATTGACCGTCCAATCCGTCCTATGTTTGCGGAAGGTTTCCGTAACGAAGTCCAAGTCATCAACACCGTGCTTTCTTATGACGAAAATGCTTCTGCTCCAATGGCAGCTATGTTTGGTTCATCTTTAGCGCTTTCTATCTCAGACATTCCATTTGACGGACCAATCGCTGGTGTCCAAGTGGCTTATGTGGATGGTCAAATCATCATCAATCCTACGCAAGAACAAGCAGAGCAATCTCTCCTTGAATTGACAGTAGCTGGTACCAAACACGCCATCAACATGGTAGAGTCTGGTGCTAAAGAATTGTCAGAAGAAATCATGTTGGAAGCTCTCCTTAAAGGGCACGAAGCAGTTAAAGAATTGATTGCCTTCCAAGAAGAAATTGTTGCAGCTGTTGGTAAGGAAAAAGCAGAAGTAGAATTGCTTCATGTGGATGCTGACTTGCAAGCTGAAATCATCGAAGCCTACAACAGCGACCTCCAAAAAGCTGTTCAAGTAGAAGAAAAATTGGCGCGTGAAGCTGCGACTCAAGCAGTCAAAGACCAAGTCACTGCTGTTTACGAAGAAAAATATGCGGACCACGAAGAATTTGACCGCATCATGCGTGATGTGGCTGAAATCTTGGAACAAATGGAACACGCTGAAGTGCGCCGCTTGATTACAGAAGACAAGGTGCGTCCTGACGGCCGTAAGGTCGATGAAATCCGTCCTTTGGATGCGGTTGTTGACTTCCTTCCTCGTGTGCACGGCTCTGGTCTCTTTACTCGTGGGCAAACTCAGGCCCTTTCTGTCTTGACCTTGGCTCCAATGGGAGAAACTCAAATCATTGATGGTTTGGATCCAGAGTACAAGAAACGCTTTATGCACCACTATAACTTCCCACAATATTCTGTAGGGGAAACTGGACGCTACGGTGCGCCAGGTCGTCGTGAAATCGGTCACGGTGCTCTTGGTGAGCGTGCTCTTGCTCAAGTCTTGCCAAGTTTGGAAGAATTCCCATATGCTATCCGCTTGGTAGCAGAAGTCTTGGAATCAAATGGTTCTTCATCTCAAGCTTCTATCTGTGCGGGAACTCTTGCCCTTATGGCTGGTGGAGTGCCAATCAAGGCGCCAGTAGCTGGTATTGCAATGGGACTTATCTCAGATGGAAATAATTACACAGTCTTGACAGATATCCAAGGTTTGGAAGACCACTTTGGAGATATGGACTTTAAGGTTGCAGGTACTCGTGACGGGATTACAGCCCTTCAAATGGATATCAAGATTCAAGGGATCACTGCAGAAATCTTGACTGAGGCTCTTGCCCAAGCCAAGAAAGCCCGTTTTGAAATTCTTGATGTGATTGAAGCAACCATTCCAGAAGTTCGTCCAGAATTGGCTCCAACTGCTCCGAAAATTGATACCATCAAGATCGATGTGGACAAGATCAAGATTGTCATCGGTAAGGGTGGAGAAACCATCGACAAGATTATCGCTGAAACAGGCGTTAAGATCGATATCGACGAAGAAGGAAATGTGTCTATCTACTCTAGTGACCAAGATGCTATTAACCGTGCCAAAGAAATCATTGCTGGTTTGGTTCGTGAAGCTAAGGTGGACGAAGTTTACCGTGCTAAAGTCGTTCGTATCGAGAAATTTGGTGCCTTTGTTAACCTCTTTGATAAGACAGATGCCCTTGTTCATATCTCTGAGATGGCTTGGACTCGTACCAATAATGTCGAAGACTTGGTAGCAATCGGGGATGAAGTTGATGTTAAGGTTATTAAGATTGATGAAAAAGGACGTGTGGATGCTTCTATGAAGGCCCTTCTTCCTCGTCCTCCAAAACCTGAACGTGACGAAAAAGGTGAGAAGTCTGAGCGTCCTCATCGACCACGTCATCACAAGGACCACAAACCTAAGAAAGAATTTACAGAAACACCAAAAGATTCAGAATAAGAAAAGGAGAAATGTATGGGATGGTGGCGCGAAACCATTGATATCGTAAAAGAAAATGATCCAGCGGCCCGCACCACTTTGGAGGTTTTGCTGACTTATCCAGGTGTCAAGGCCTTGGCGGCCCACCGTCTTTCGCATTTTCTCTGGAAGCATGGCTTCAAACTCTTGGCTCGTATGCACAGTCAGTTTTGGCGCTTTTGGACTCAGATTGAGATTCATCCAGGTGCCCAGATTGATTCAGGTGTCTTTATCGACCATGGTTCTGGCTTGGTGATTGGAGAGACAGCTATCGTTGAGACGGGAGTTCTCCTCTATCATGGGGTGACTCTTGGGGGAACAGGGAAAGACTGTGGCAAACGCCATCCTACCGTTCGCAAAGGAGCGCTCATATCTGCTCATGCCCAAGTCATTGGACCCGTTGAAATCGGTGAAAATGCCAAAGTCGGTGCAGCAGCAGTAGTTGTTGCAGATGTTCCAAGTGATGTGACAGTGGTTGGAATTCCTGCTAAGATCGTCCGAGTTCATGGACAGAAGGATGAGCCAATGATTCATGAAGTTGAAGAAAAACGAGAGTACTATGTCAATAAACTCGAGCAGGCTAAAGATGCCAGTCACAGATCGTCTGGTTTGTAGAGGATGGCTATATGATTCAAGCAAGAAACAAGTTAAGCCAAGAGGAGTTATCTGAGGCGAAAAAACTAATTAACTGTTGCCAAAACTATGATGATACCTATCGTGATCCCTATCTCTCTAACATGCTTAATTTTGATTCAAACATGCCCGCCTTTTTCCTTTATTATGAAAAAGGCGAACTTGTTGGTTTATTAACTGTCTATGCAGATGACCAAGATGTAGAAGTGACGATACTGGTTCATCCAGGTCATCGCCATCAGGGGATTGCGCGGGCTTTGTATAGAAATTTTGAGAAAGAAACGGCATCTTATCCAATTGAGTCTGTGACTTTTCAGACAGAGCGTGTTTTTCTAGACCGCCATCCTGATTTTGTCAGCAACTGGGGATTGGTCGAGGACGAGGAAACAGAAACCTGGCTAGGTAAGGATAGAAGACCTTATCCGTTAGAAAAGCTTTCCAATCTTGAAGTTTTGTTAGCAGATAGTTCGTATCAGGAGCAAATCAGTCAGTTAAAATTTCAGGCATTTTCAGAGGAACATGAATCTAGAGAAGTTGTGGATAGATATATCGCTGAAGCTCTGAAGGATCCAGAAAGTCGCTTATATATTTTGTTAAAAAACGATCAGGTTATTGGAACTTGCACGGTAGATTTATCGACTAATAAGAATTACTTCTACGGTTTAGCAATATCGGAATCTGAACGTGGAAACGGCTATGGAAGCTACTTAGCAAAATCCCTAGTCAACCAACTGATTGAGCAAAATGATAAGGAATTTCAGATTGCCGTGGAAGATAGTAATGTAGGTGCCAAACGTTTGTATGAAAAAATTGGCTTTGTCAAACAGACCCAGGTAGTTTATCTGAATGAGAAAGGAGCAAGGGATTCCGAAGTGTGGAGACATTCGGACTGAAATTCAATTGAACTGTCAGTGATGTAATAAACTGTTCTTGGATTTCAGCTTTCCTGATTATGATTTATGATTAAAATCTATGACACTATGTCTCGTGATTTGCGAGAATTTGTCCCGATTGAGGACGGAAAAGTCAAGATGTATGTTTGTGGGCCAACCGTGTATAACTATATCCACGTGGGGAATGCTCGTTCGACGGTAGCTTTTGATACGATTCGTCGCTATTTTGAGTATCGTGGTTATGAGGTTGCCTATATTTCCAATTTTACGGATGTGGATGATAAGATTATCAACCGTGCCAAGGAAGAAGGTATCACGCCACAGGAGGTTGCGGACAAGTATATCGCGGCTTTTCGTAAGGATGTATCAGCTTTGGGTGTTAAGCGGGCTACTCAGCATCCGCGCGTGATTGACTTTATGGAGGCAATCATTGACTTTGTGCGGACTTTGGTGGACAAGGGCTACGCCTATGAGTCAGAGGGCGATGTCTATTTTCGTGTGGAAAAATCTCACAATTATGCCAAATTAGCCAACAAAACCCTGGCAGACTTGGAGTTAGGTGCTTCTGGTCGGACAGATGAGGAGACTGCTCGTAAGGAAAATCCAGTGGACTTTGCTCTCTGGAAGGCAGCTAAGCCAGGTGAGATTTCCTGGGACAGCCCTTGGGGACCTGGTCGTCCGGGCTGGCATATCGAGTGTTCGGTTATGTCAACAGAGATTCTGGGCGATACTATTGATATCCACGGTGGTGGAGCCGATCTCGAGTTTCCTCATCACACCAACGAAATTGCCCAGTCAGAAGCCAAAACAGGCAAGACTTTCGCCAACTACTGGATGCACAATGGCTTTGTCAATATTGATAATGTCAAGATGTCCAAGTCCTTGGGCAACTTTATCACTGTTCATGATGCCCTCAAAAACCTCGATGGCCAAGTGCTTCGATTCTTCTTTGCCACACAGCATTACCGTAAGCCAATCAACTTTACCGAAAAGGCAGTGCGTGACGCAGAGACAAATCTTAAGTATCTAAAGAACACTTATGAGCAACCATTTTCTGGGACTGTAGATGCTCAAGAGTTACAGACCTTTAAAGATAAGTTTGTTGCCGCTATGGATGAGGATTTCAACTCCGCAAACGGTATCACAGTTGTCTTTGAAATGGCCAAATGGATCAACTCTGGCAACTATGATGCAAGTGTTAAGGAAACTCTTGCGGCTATGTTGGAAGTCTTTGGAATAGTCTTTGTTGAGGAAGTTTTGGAATATGGTGCTGTTGAAGAGGTTATTAATCGTTTTGAATTTAATTTAAAAAATAATAATACAGAAGATGCAGAAAAGAAAAAGGCTGCTCTTTTAAGAAGAAATATAGTTCTTCATGAAACAAAGTATGGTCTAATTTGGAATTTTACAAATTTAATCAATAACGAAATTAACAACGTTATTTATCACATAGAAAACGCTGGACATTATCTAAACGAACAGGAAATTTTAACTGGAGTACCTAGAAACCGGTATGGACGAATAATAGAACAATTTTTATTATCTTACTTGACAAATGAATTTCCTCTTTGGACTTGGGAATCAGGTAATCGAATGCAGCCTGATATTCAAGGTCATCATGGTAATAATAGAATCTTTATTGAAATAGCATACACAAAAAGTAATAAACTAGATTCTAAGTTTGTGAATTCAATGGTAAATATTACTAGAGAAATATCAAACGAGATTAATCCAGTAATTGTTTTACTTCTATTTGGTTCCGAAATCACCTCATCACTAGAGGAATCATTGAATAATTTTACGATTTTGGGTGCAGAACTTGGTGTGACAGTTATACCTAAACTGATTAAATTGCTAGATTTCGATATCGAATCCTTGATCCAAAAACGCCAAGAAGCGCGTGCCAATCGTGACTTTGCCACAGCAGACCAGATCCGTGACCAATTGGCTGGTCAAGGGATTAAGCTCCTTGACACCAAGGATGGAGTGAGGTGGACACGTGATTGATGTCAATCTCATTAACGGGATTGCGTTAGCTTTTGAAGGGGATGCGGTGTATTCTATGTATATTCGTCGTCACCTCATTCTAAAAGGCATGACCAAGCCCAATAAACTCCATCAAGAAGCAACCAAGTATGTGTCAGCCAAGGCTCAGGCTCGCCTGATTTCCCTTATGTTAGAGGAGAAGGTCCTAACGGAAAAAGAAGAAGAAATCTACAAACGTGGTCGTAATACCAATAGTCACACCAAGGCCAAAAATGCTGATGTGGTGACTTACCGTATGTCCACAGGTTTTGAAGCAGTCATGGGCTATCTCCATATGACTGAAAATCTGGAACGGCTTGAGAGCTTGATTTCGTGGTGCATCCAAAAAGTGGAGGGCTAGGACATGATGGCAAAAGAATTACAAGACTGGTTTCCTGAAGCTCAGATTTCAGACCAACCAGTAGAGAAAGAAGGCTATCTCACACTCCCTTTAGCTTCTCAGCAGTGGATTTTGCTGGAGGAGGCTGAGCTCAGCGAGCGTGAAAAGCAGTTGGTTGCCCTTTTGACCCAGCAGGAGCAGGCTCGTTCGCTCAATCCTTGGTATTCCTATCTTATTGAGGGTAAAGGGCAGGCACCACAAACTTTTAAAAAGATTCAGTTGGCCTATTGTCATCTTTCCTATTTTCAGCAGGAAAATCTGGTTTCTTGGCTGGATATGATGCGAACCCTTTTTCCTAACTGTCAGACAGTGCTTCAGGTCGGAGCTCAGGATTATGTTTTCGTGCTTCAGCAAGATAAATACACTTCTGTACGAGCTATTTTAAGTGATACGATTGAAGCGGTTGAGTATGACTTTGGATTGCGTCTATCTATTATGTTAGGTCAGGTTTGGTCTCAGACGGGAAATCAAGCCCTATCAGACTTAATCAAAGCTGAGCGCGATTTGTTCAAAACTTGGTGGCGTCAGGGTCACCAAGGTGTTCATAGTTTTTCTCAGCTCTATCTTTGGAGTATGGGAGAAAGACTAGTGGACTTGAAGGTAATCAAGGAATGTCTACACCAGATGATTTTGGACCAGGATCAGATTCAGGAAATCATTCTCTCTCTTTGGGAAAATAGTGCTGTTCTAACAAAAACAGCCCAGCAACTCTATCTGCACCGTAATTCTCTTCAATACAAGATTGATAAATGGGAAGAATTGACAGGGCTTCAGTTGAAGGAATTGACTGACCTGACCTTGTGTTATCAGTTGATTTTACCAGATATTTTATAAAGTTTTGTGCAAGTTGCACAGAACTTTTTTATTTTTTTGGTCACCTTGCCATAGAAAAGTAAAGCGTTTTCATCTATAATAAAACTATCAAAAGACAAAAGGAGTTCACCTCATGGTAGAATTGAATCTTAAAAACATTTATAAAAAATATCCAAATAGCGAACACTACTCAGTTGAAGACTTCAACTTGGACATTAAAGACAAAGAATTTATCGTTTTCGTAGGTCCTTCAGGATGTGGTAAATCAACAACTCTTCGTATGATTGCTGGTCTTGAAGATATCACAGAAGGAACTGCATCTATCGATGGCGTGGTTGTCAACGACGTCGCTCCAAAAGACCGTGACATCGCCATGGTATTCCAAAACTACGCTCTTTACCCACATATGACTGTTTATGACAACATGGCTTTCGGTTTGAAATTGCGTAAATACAGCAAAGAAGATATCGACAAACGTGTGCAAGAAGCAGCTGAAATCCTTGGATTGAAAGAATTCTTGGAACGTAAACCTGCTGACCTTTCAGGTGGTCAACGTCAACGTGTTGCCATGGGTCGTGCAATCGTCCGTGATGCAAAAGTGTTCTTGATGGACGAACCTTTGTCAAACTTGGATGCCAAACTTCGTGTATCTATGCGTGCTGAAATCGCTAAAATCCACCGTCGTATCGGAGCTACAACTATCTACGTAACTCATGACCAAACAGAAGCGATGACACTTGCAGACCGTATCGTTATCATGTCAGCAACTAAGAATCCTGCTGGTACAGGTACTATCGGACGTGTAGAACAAATCGGTACTCCTCAAGAAGTTTACAAAAACCCAGTTAATAAATTCGTAGCAGGCTTCATCGGAAGCCCAGCTATGAACTTCATCAATGTGAAATTGGTTGGTAGCGAAATTGTTTCTGACGGTTTCCGTTTGAAAGTTCCAGAAGGCGCATTGAAAGTTCTTCGTGAAAAAGGCTACGAAGGTAAAGAATTGATCTTCGGTATCCGTCCAGAAGACGTGAATGCAGAACCTGCTTTCCTTGAAACATTCCCAGAATCAGTTGTCAAAGCTACTATCTCAGTATCAGAATTGCTTGGTTCAGAATCTCACCTTTACTGCCAAGTTGGTAAAGATGAATTTGTTGCCAAAGTTGATGCTCGTGACTACTTGCAAACAGGTGCAACAGTTGAACTTGGATTTGACTTGAACAAAGCACACTTCTTCGATGTAGAAACTGAAAGAACGGTTTACTAAGATAAAAGAAACTTAAAACACTGCTAGAGAAATCTGGCAGTGTTTTTTGAGATGTGGATTGATTGAGAGGGAATTTTCTAGTTTTCATATTCTTAAAAAAGTGATAAAATGGTAGGAAGAATTGGAGAGTAGAGATGCCAAAAGAAGTGAATTTAACAGGCGAAGAAGTTGTCGCTTTAACCAAAGAATATTTAACAGAAGAGGATGTCCATTTTGTCCATAAGGCCTTGGTCTATGCGGTGGAATGCCACAGTGGCCAATACCGCAAATCAGGCGAGCCTTATATCATTCACCCCATCCAAGTGGCAGGTATTTTAGCTAAGCTCAAGTTGGATGCTGTAACAGTAGCTTGTGGTTTCTTGCATGATGTGGTGGAAGATACTGATGCGACCTTGGACGATTTGGAAAGAGAGTTTGGTCCTGATGTGCGGGTGATTGTTGACGGGGTTACCAAGCTTGGTAAGGTCGAGTACAAATCAATCGAGGAGCAGTTGGCTGAAAATCATCGCAAGATGCTCATGGCCATGTCTGAGGACATCCGCGTTATCTTGGTTAAACTGTCTGACCGCTTACACAATATGCGGACCCTGAAACATCTTCGAAAAGACAAGCAGGAGCGTATTTCCAAAGAAACTATGGAAATCTATGCGCCGCTTGCCCACCGTCTGGGGATTTCTAGCGTTAAATGGGAATTGGAAGACCTATCTTTCCGTTATCTTAATCCAACTGAGTTTTACAAGATTACCCATATGATGAAGGAAAAACGCAGAGAGCGTGAAGCCTTGGTGGATGAGGTAGTTACAAAATTAGAGGAATATACGACGGATCGTCACTTGAAAGGGAAGATTTACGGTCGTCCTAAGCATATTTACTCGATTTTCCGCAAAATGCAGGATAAGAGAAAACGTTTTGAGGAAATCTATGACCTGATTGCCATTCGCTGTATTTTAGATACCCAAAGTGATGTTTATGCCATGCTTGGTTATGTACATGAGCTTTGGAAACCAATGCCAGGTCGTTTCAAAGACTATATCGCTAACCGCAAGGCCAATGGTTATCAGTCTATCCATACGACTGTCTATGGGCCAAAAGGGCCGATTGAATTCCAGATTCGGACCAAGGAAATGCACGAGGTCGCTGAGTACGGGGTTGCAGCTCACTGGGCTTATAAGAAGGGCATCAAGGGGCAGGTTAACAGCAAGGAATCAGCTATCG
Organism: Streptococcus mitis; assembly: GCF_003942765.1. Taxonomy (GTDB): domain Bacteria; phylum Bacillota; class Bacilli; order Lactobacillales; family Streptococcaceae; genus Streptococcus; species Streptococcus mitis_BE. Next base: position 636,625 of record NZ_RJNW01000001.1, on the reverse strand, counting down.
GGATGAACTGGATCAAGGAGATGATGGAGCTCCAAGACCAGGCTGATGATGCCAAGGAATTTGTGGACTCTGTGAAGGAAAACTATCTGGCTGAGGAGATTTACGTCTTTACCCCAGATGGAGCTGTCCGTTCCCTTCCAAAAGATTCAGGACCGATTGACTTTGCCTATGAAATCCATACAAAAGTTGGGGAGAAAGCGACGGGTGCCAAGGTCAATGGTCGTATGGTTCCACTGACAACCAAGCTCAAGACAGGGGATCAGGTTGAAATTGTCACCAACCCCAACTCATTTGGGCCAAGCCGTGACTGGCTCAATATGGTCAAGACCAGCAAGGCGCGTAACAAGATTCGTCAGTTCTTTAAAAATCAAGATAAGGAATTGTCTGTCAACAAGGGTCGTGAAATGCTGATGGCTCAGTTCCAAGAAAACGGCTATGTAGCTAATAAATTCATGGACAAGCGTCACATGGACCAAGTTTTGCAAAAGACTAGCTACAAGACAGAAGAATCCCTTTTTGCGGCCATTGGTTTTGGAGAAATCGGTGCTATTACCGTCTTTAACCGTCTGACTGAAAAGGAACGCCGTGAGGAAGAACGTGCCAAGGCCAAGGCTGAAGCAGAAGAACTTGTCAAAGGTGGCGAGATCAAGGTTGAAAATAAAGAAACCCTCAAGGTAAAGCATGAGGGTGGTGTGGTCATTGAAGGTGCATCAGGCCTCTTAGTGCGGATTGCTAAGTGTTGTAATCCTGTTCCTGGTGACGATATTGTTGGTTATATTACCAAGGGTCGTGGTGTAGCTATTCATCGTGTGGATTGTATGAACCTGCGTGCCCAAGAAAACTACGAGCAACGTCTCCTTGATGTGGAGTGGGAAGACCAGTACTCTAGCTCAAATAAGGAGTATATGGCTCATATCGATATTTATGGCCTCAACCGTACAGGACTGTTGAACGATGTACTGCAAGTTCTTTCAAACACAACCAAGAATATTTCAACGGTCAATGCCCAACCAACCAAGGATATGAAGTTTGCTAATATCCATGTGTCCTTTGGCATTGCCAATCTCTCGACACTGACTTCAGTCGTGGACAAGATTAAGAGTGTGCCAGAAGTTTACTCTGTCAAACGGACTAACGGTTAATTGCCCTAGCTCTTACTAGAAAGGCTATTATGAAAATCATTATCCAACGGGTTACAAAAGCCCAAGTGAGTATCGAAGGTCAGGTTCAGGGAAAAATCAATCAGGGGCTCCTATTGCTGGTTGGTGTTGGACCAGAGGACCAAGAGGAAGATTTGGACTATGCTATGAGAAAGCTTGTCAACATGCGGATTTTTTCAGACGCAGAAGGCAAGATGAACCTGTCTGTCAAAGATATTGAAGGAGAAATCCTCTCTATTTCTCAGTTTACCCTCTTTGCGGATACCAAGAAAGGCAATCGTCCAGCCTTCACAGGCGCAGCCAAGCCTGATATGGCATCAGATTTCTATGATGCTTTCAATCAAAAATTAGCGCAAGAAGTGCCCGTTCAGACAGGGATCTTTGGAGCAGATATGCAGGTTGAGCTGGTCAATGATGGTCCGGTTACCATTATCCTTGATACTAAAAATAGATAAGAAAAACCAAGCCCAGCCGGCTTGGTTTTTCTCATCTATCATAAAATACTCCAAAAAGAAATCGGTACTTGATAGGCTTGGGGAAAGTCTTGTTTCAGGATTTGGCAGGTGCGATAGGAAGGGATAAGATGTCCTAGGATGAGGAGAGTTCCCTGAAGGAAAAGTGGAATACCCCTTAAACATATCAAGGAGAGAATGATCAGGCTATCCCATAGAAGGATTTGTAAGGCAAAGCGCCAGAATCTCGGTCTAATCTGGGAATAAAGGTGACTAAAGTGGTCACAAAGTTGGTTGGAAAGATAGATCAATAGCACAGGATGAAAGAAAATGAGCCAACCGCTATAAATCAACATCCAATCCCAAGTAAGTCCCTCTTTAAATGTCAAAAATGCCAGCATAATTCCATCGATGATAAGGAGTTGAATGGTTTTGATGGAGATGATTTTTTTCATGCTAAAACCTCTTTTTCCTTAGAGACACTCCCACAAAGAGATGTGTTTGTCGTAAAAGTCTGGATATTTTTCTCTTAGGTAGTCAGCCGTCATATAATATAAAGTAGAATGACAAGCAGTGATGATTGGCATAAGAGAGTAAAAACGCTGAGAACTAATGAAGGCTAAGAGGACAAAAAATAGAAAATCAATGGAGAGAACCCATAAATAGTAGAAGCGAATCTTTTTATTGATTTGAGGATAAATCTCAGCGAATTGATGTTTGAGTCGGACAACCAAGCGAAATAACAGGAGTCCCTGAGCAAGGAGGAAAATAAAACCAGTGAGCAAGAGCCACTCCAAAGATGTCTCGGGTCTTTTGTTAAAAAATGCGAATAGTAGCAAATCGATGACTGCAATTGCTGTAAAATGGATTCTAAAGAGTTTTTTCATAAGATGACCTCCCTCTTTTATCTAACTTCATTCTACTCCAAAAGAATGGGAGTTACAAGTAAAATGATAAAAATAGCAGAAGGGAGATTCTCTTAAGTCGACTTGTTTTTTTATTTAAGTTTTCTTCTATTATCTTACTTCTTCATCATTCCAGACAAATAAAGCTCCGATTGCATTGAGGATATAAAAGATGTATTTTCCGATATTGGCAAAATTCCCTTGAATACCAGCTTTTGTCAGCTGAACAAAATTGTAAATCAACCAAAAGCCCCACTGAGTTGTTAGTTTCAATGCGTTAAAAGCATTGGCAATGAGAGACAGTGCAAAGGCAATAGTTGTCACGTAGGCAAGGAGATTCATCTTGCCTCCATAACCGATATAGTTGGTCACAAAGGCAAAGAGGAAGGCGATGATGGAAATGATGATGGCCGCTAATTTTAGCTGTTTTTGGCTCATTTGGTTGGGTCTGCCTTCTTGCGAAGCTTCCCATTTCTTAATAGCAAAGGTATAAATGAGGAAGGTGACGGGATAGGTGATAATAGCCGCCTTATTTCCAAGGATATAATCAATAGCACCGGACAAAATGGTATTAACAATACCAAAGTAATTTCCCCATTTGCTTAATTTCCCCGTGAAACGAGTGGACAACATGGAAATCCCAACGTTGGTTACGGAAATCAATCCAAAGGGTACAAGAGCTGTCCATGGTCCCCAGTCTACGAATTTATCGAGGCGGGAGTTGAGGTAACCAGATGCAATTGCAATCCCAACGACCAGAGCAACTCCAAAGAGGTCAAACCATTTAGATGTCGCAAAAATTTTTAGTGATTTTTTCATAGGTTAAACTATCTTTCTTGTTTTTTACAAACATTCTACAACTAAATGAAAGTAAAATCAAATGATAGAAATAAAACCCTGAAAATAAAACTTTCAGGGTTGGTAGGGTACTTGAGAAATTAGTCGATTTTTTCGACATAGAGTTGTTTGGCAATGTCCATACTTACTTGTAAATCCTCGTTTTTACTGAGGATGGTGAAGGTATTGCTGAAGCCATCAAACTGCTGGACTTGGAGCGAATCACCGATGTGAAGTGAGTGCTTGTCCAGATAATGGAGAATGTCAAAACTATCGTGCACCCGAGTTAGGCGGTAGGAGCCAGCTTCCTTGATGTCAGCTAGTGGCAGGTTATTGATTTCAACTAGGAGTTCTCCCTTGGCAGGAATAGTTCCTCCATGAGGACAGGTCTTGGGAAATCCTAGTAGTTTATCCAGTCTCTCCACGAATAAATCAGAGACAGTGTGTTCCAAGACTTCAGCTTCCTCGTGAATCTGGTCACTCGTATAGTCTAAATGATGGACTAGAAAAACTTCAATCAAACGGTGCTTACGATAGAGCTCAGAGACCAGTTTGAGGCCGATGTCAGTTAGTAGATAGCCGCATTCCTTGTCCTTGAGGATGAGATTTTCGCTCTTCATCCGTTTAATCATTTCAGTTACGGCAGGGGGAGAGACTTGCATGCGAGCCGCAATTTCTTTGTTGCTAATTTTATGCAAATCTATGCCAATTTCATAAATACACTTTAGATAATCTTCTTTATTAGGGGTCATTCGTTTCCTCTTGTCTAATATCTCTATCTAGTATATCAAAAAAAGCTAGATTTCTCTAGCTATCTGCCACAATGGCTTCTAATTTAGTTCTTTAGCAGCTGCAATTGCGGCTTCGAAGTTTGGTTCAGAGTTGATATTGTCCACGTATTCAACGTAGCGAATCGTATTGTCCGTATCTAGGACAAAGACTGCGCGTGCCAATAGGTGCCATTCGTTGATTAAGAGGGCGTAATCACGTCCAAAGGAATGGTCGAAATAGTCTGAGAGCATGATGGCATTTTCAATTCCCTCAGCACCACACCAACGTTTTTGGGCAAATGGTAGGTCCATAGAAACAGTCAATACGACCGTGTTGTCCAGTCCAGCCAGTTCTTCATTAAAGCGACGCGTTTGAGTTGAGCAGATACCTGTATCGATAGAAGGCACGACACTCAAGACTTTTTTCTTGCCATCAAAATCAGCCAGAGATTTTTTAGAAAGGTCTGTTGTAGTGAGTGAAAAATCAAGTGCCTTGTCGCCGACTTGTAGTTGTTTACCTGTAAAGCTCACAGGATTTCCGAGGAAAGTTACCATAAGATACTCCAATCTTTTTTCTTCCATTTTAGCTGAAACAGTCGGAATTTTCCAATGATTTGACCGGAAATATGAGCATAGAAAAAACGCCAGCTCATGTGAGAATGACGTTTTTCAGAGGCTTATTTTGCCAATCCTTCAGCAATCTTGTCAAGGTTGTATTTCATCATGTTGTAGTAGCTATCGCCTTCTTTACCTTGTTCTGCGATAGAGTCAGTAAAGATTTGTGCGTAGATTGGGATATTTGTGTCTTGTGAAACAGTTTTCATTGGACGGTCATCTACACTAGATTCTACAAAGAGTGAAGGAACTTTTGTTTGGCGAAGTTTTTCAACCAAGGTCTTGATTTGTTCAGGTGTTCCTTCTTCTTCAGTGTTGATTTCCCAGATGTAAGCACTTGGGACACCATAGGCTTTAGAGAAGTATTTGAATGCTCCTTCGCTGGTTACAATGAGTTTCTTTTCAGCAGGGATGTTATTAAATTTATCCTTACTTTCTTTATCAAGTTTGTCTAACTTATCAGTATATTCTTTGAGATTTTTTTCATAGAATTCCTTGTTGTTAGGATCTTTAGCGCTCAATTGTTTGGCGATATTTTTAGCAAAGATAATTCCATTTTCAAGGTTAAGCCAAGCGTGTGGGTCTTCTTTACCTTTTTCATTTTTTCCTTCAAGGTAGATAACATCAACGCCTTCGCTGACTGCAAAGTAGTCTTTGTTTTCAGTTTTCTTAGCATTTTCTACCAATTTGCTAAACCAAGCATTGCCACCTGTTTCAAGGTTGATACCGTTATAGAAAATGAGGTCAGCCTCAGAAGTTTTCTTAACATCTTCAGGGAGTGGTTCGTATTCGTGTGGGTCTTGTCCAATCGGAACGATACTGTGAAGATCAATCTTGTCACCAGCAATATTTTTAGTAATATCAGCGATGATTGAGTTTGTAGCAACAACTTTTAGTTTTTGACCAGAAGCTGCATCTTTTTTTCCGCTAGCACATGCTACAAGAGCAATAACGGAAAGAAAGAGAACGAGTAATGTACCTAATTTTTTCATTAGATCCTCCAATTTATTGGGGTTTTGCCCCTTATTTTAACAAATGTTTATTTTTCAGTTTCAAATATCGTTGTTTAGGAGAGATAAAGAAACTGATTAAGAAGAAGCTAGCAGCTGTAAGTACGATGCTAGAACCAGCTGCTAAGTTTAAACTATAGCCAATAAAGAGTCCCAAAACTGAAGCTGTAGCTCCAAAGGTTGAGGAAAGGAAAATCATACTTTTCAGGCTATTAGCATACAGATAAGCAGTTGCAGCTGGGGTAATCAGCATGGCTACAATCAGGATAGTTCCAACACTTTGCATGGCTGTCACAGACACGAGAGTCAGGAGTATCATGAGGAGGTAGTGATAGAAATTGACAGGCATTCCCATGGCTTTAGCCAGAAGTTCATCAAAGGAAGTTATCAAGAGTTGCTTGAAGAAAATCCAGATTAACAAGAGAATGACCGCCCCTACGCCCATAGTGATAAACATATCCGTATCTTGGACGGCTAGAATATTACCAAAAAGGATATGGAAAAGGTCAGTTGAACTTTTAGCGACACTAATCAAGATGATACCGAGGGCTAAGAAAGAAGAAAAGGTAATGCCGATGGCGGTATCGCTTTTGATAATCGAGTTCCCCTTGATGTAGGTAATGATGATAGCAGCTAGCAATCCAAAGACAATGGCTCCGATAAAGAAGTCAACGCCTAAGATGAAGGAGAGGGCTACACCTGGTAAGACAGCATGTGAAATAGCATCTCCCATGAGTGACATCCCACGTAGAATGATGAAACATCCCACAGCTCCAGCTACGACCCCGACGACAATGGCTGTTATCAAGGCATTTTGTAAGAAATGGAATTTTTGCAATCCATCGATAAATTCTGCAATCATAGGTCACCTCCATTGAAAAAGAGTTGATTACCGTAAGCTTCTTTGAGATTGGCTTCGGTAAAGGTTTCTTTGGTTGGACCAAAGGCAATCACTTCTCGATTGACAAGCAAGACTTGATCGAAGTAGTGAGGAACCTTGCTGAGGTCGTGGTGGACGATGAGAACCGTCTTCCCAGCTTTTTTCAGATCTCTCAGCGTATTCATGATGATTTCCTCACTGACAGAATCAATCCCAACAAAGGGTTCATCTAAGAGTATATAATCGGCTTCCTGCACCAAACATCTGGCAATCAAGACCCGCTGGAATTGACCTCCAGACAGTTGACTGATTTGACGTTCAGCATAGTCAGCTAGGCCGACGATTTCAAGGGCTTCTTTCACTTTCTTCCAATGTTTAGCATTTAAACTTCGAAAGAGAGGGATAGTGGGAAAGAGTCCTAGCGAGACGCATTCCTTGACCTTGATGGGAAAGTTATAGTCGATATTGATTTTTTGTTCGACATAGGCAATTCGGTGTAAGGATTTTTTAACTTCCTTGTCATCGAGAAATGCCTGACCTTGATGTGGGATAATTCCCAGCATCCCTTTTAATAATGTTGATTTTCCAGCACCGTTTGGACCAATGATTCCGGTAATTGTTGGTCCTTGGAGCACTAGTGAAATATCCTTAAGTGCCAACGTTTCTTTGTAGGAGACACTGAGGTTTTCGATACGTATCATAAACTTGTATTCCTCCTGTCTCTTAATATACATTAAAAAAAAAATTAAGTCAAGTTAATTTTTGAAAAATTTAAAATAATAACTGAAAAATGCTGGAAAAGGGAAGTCCATTTTTAATTGCATTCCCAAGCAATTTTTGTTAAGCTAGCAATAACTTAAAAAATGAAAGCGAGAACAAGATGACACGTTATCAAGATGATTTTTATGATGCAATCAATGGAGAATGGCAACAGACAGTTGAAATCCCAGCAGATAAGTCTCAAACAGGAGGTTTTGTTGATTTAGATCAGGAAATTGAAGACTTGATGCTTGCGACAACAGACAAGTGGTTGGCAGGAGAAGAGGTGCCTGAGGATGCTATCTTAGTAAACTTCGTCAAATACCACCGCCTAGTTCGTGATTTTGACAAGAGAGAAGCTGACGGTATCACACCTGTCTTACCACTCCTTAAAGAATTCCAAGAGTTGGAGACTTTTGCGGATTTTACAGCTAGACTAGCAGAGTTTGAACTTGCAGGAAAACCTAACTTCCTTCCTTTTGGTGTATCGCCAGACTTTATGGATGCAAGAATCAATGTTCTATGGGCCAGTGCTCCAAGCACGATCCTGCCAGATACGACCTACTATGCAGAAGACCATCCTCAGCGCGAAGAGCTCTTGACTCTTTGGAAAGAAAGCAGCGCAAATCTTCTCAAGGCTTATGATTTCTCTGATGCAGAAATTGAAGACTTGCTAGAGAAAAGACTTGAATTGGATCGCCGAATTGCAGCAGTGGTGCTTTCTAATGAAGAAAGTTCAGAGTATGCTAAACTTTACCATCCATATGATTACGAAGATTTCAAGAAATTTGCGCCTGCCCTACCTTTGGATGACTTCTTCCAAGCCGTTCTTGGACAAGTACCAGACAAGGTTATCGTAGACGAGGAACGTTTCTGGCAAGCAGCAGACCAATTCTATAGTGAAGAGGCCTGGCCTCTCCTCAAGGCAACCTTAATTTTAAGTGTTGTCAATCTCTCAACCAGCTATTTAACAGAAGAAATCCGTGTCTTGTCAGGTGCCTATAGCCGTGCGCTTTCAGGAGTTCCAGAAGCCAAAGACAAGGTCAAGGCAGCCTACCAGCTAGCACAAGGTCCTTTCAAACAAGCCTTGGGGCTCTGGTATGCCCATGAAAAATTCTCTCCAGAGGCCAAGGCGGATGTAGAGAAAAAAGTGGCAACCATGATTGATGTCTATAAGGAACGCTTGGCTAAAAATGACTGGCTGACTCCAGAAACTCGTGACAAGGCCATCGTTAAACTCAATGTCATCAAGCCTTATATCGGTTACCCAGAAGAATTGCCAGAACGCTACAAGGACAAGGTAGTGGATGAGACTGCTAGTCTTTTTGATAATGCTCTAGCCTTTGCGCGTGTGGAAATCAAACACAGTTGGAGCAAGTGGAACCAGCCTGTAGACTACAAGGAGTGGGGCATGCCTGCTCATATGGTCAATGCTTACTACAATCCACAGAAGAACCTGATTGTTTTCCCAGCGGCTATTTTACAAGCACCTTTCTATGACTTGCATCAATCATCTTCTGCTAACTACGGGGGTATCGGGGCGGTTATTGCCCATGAAATTTCCCACGCCTTTGATACTAACGGAGCTTCCTTTGATGAAAATGGTAGCCTCAAGGACTGGTGGACAGAGAGCGACTATGCTGCCTTCAAGGAGAAAACACAAAAAATTATTGACCAGTTTGATGGGCAGGATTCTTATGGAGCAACCATTAACGGTAAATTGACTGTGTCAGAAAACGTGGCTGACTTAGGAGGAATCGCTGCAGCGCTTGAAGCAGCTAAGAGAGAACCAGACTTCTCAGCAGAAGAATTCTTCTACAACTTCGGTCGCATCTGGCGCATGAAAGGTCGCCCAGAATTTATGAAACTCTTGGCTAGCGTCGATGTGCACGCACCAGCCAAACTCCGTGTCAATGTACAAGTACCAAACTTCGATGATTTCTTTACAACCTATGATGTCAAAGAAGGAGACGGTATGTGGCGTTCACCAGAAGACCGCGTGATTATTTGGTAATGAATCTAATCTAATACTAAAATCCGTAAATCTGCATAGGATGGGTTAAAGAGGTTAACATGAAGAAATTTTTAATGATGCTTTCAGCTATTCTTACTGTTTTTGTTTTAGCATCTTGTGGTGCAAACAAAAAGGATGAAAAAATAGAACCTTCGGCAACACAATCATCTTCTACCAAAGAGGAACAGAAGGAAGGCTCTACGAAGTCAGAGAGCCAAACTAGTACAAGTTCTTCAATGGCAACGCCGTCAACAACAATGGAAACGAAAAGCGAAACAGGAAAAGATTTGTACGAGGGAGTAATAGAGCGGTACAATCACTATCAGGTCCTTTTAAGTAGTGGTGACCGAGAATCCTTGTATGAAAAGTTGAAACAGAACAAGATTTTTTCTGAAGAGTATGGCTATATCTTTACACTAAGCACCTACGATAAACCAGCTAGTCTTCATTATGTATACGCTGATTTAAATAATGACGGTCAAGATGAATTGATTATTGGAGATAAAAAATATATAGGGGCCATTTACTATTTAGAGAATAAACAACCCAAGTTGCTTCATACAGCTTATGTAGCTTCTGCAGGTGGTTTTCGTTCCAGTTTAGTTATTTATGAAAACGGTCAAGTCAGATATGCAGACTGGCAGTCAACACGACCAGAAATGAACTTAAGTCTGTATGCTTTTAATAAAGACGGAGTCCAGAAGATTAAAGAAGGAATATTTCAAATTGGTAGTGATCAAAAACCAGAGCAAATCTTAGAGATTTCTTCTAATGAAGTTGATTTAGCTAAATTTGAATGGAAAGAATTTGAGCCAGCTAACTAATGTTCTATGAAATTCAATACTAGGCTAGATTCTAACATCAAAGAATGGAGAATTGAATAGCAATACACAAAAACCAAGGATAAAAATTCCTTGGTTTTTTGCTAGCTAGAAAAATGGATTAAAAGTCTTTTCGTGAGCGATGGTCGTAGCTGGACCATGCCCTGGATAGACATCATAGTTTGGTAGGGTGAAGAGTTGGGTCTGGATACTATGGAGTAGCTGCTCCGTACTACCAGTCGGAAGGTCGGTTCGTCCAATAGTTTCACGGAATAGGGCATCTCCTGTCAAGACTAGGTGAGCATCAGGAAAGACGATAGAAACACCACCGATAGAGTGCCCTGGTGTTGGCAAGACAGTGAAACGAAATTCCTCTAGTTGATATTCTTCATGAAAGCTAAAGGTGTGTTCTGCAGGTTTTGCGACCACATCTGCCATATCATCGTGGCGAGGAAGCCCAGAGAGATTATCGACGGGAGTATAGAGCCAGCTGGCTTCGCTCTGTGCGATATAGACAGGAGGATTGCCAAAAGTCTCGCGAACCAAGTCCAGACTCATGATATGGTCATAATGGGCGTGGGTCAAGAGAATAGCACAGATCGGTTTGTTGATGTTCTCTATTGTCTGACGAATGGCTTCCCAATGGCTACCAGGATCAACAACGATGAGGTTCTTTTCACCTTCCAGGTAATAGGTGTTTTCATAGGCAACAGGATTCACAGTTTTATGGATTTTCATACTAGCTCCAATCTCAAAGAATGTACTAAATTAAGTATAGCACAGTTAGGGGGAATAAAGTAGACAGAAAGTTTTTCTTTATAGAAGGTTACTTGCTATCTACTTCATTCTGTCTAAAATAGAGATAGCTATTTTTAGAGTTATGAACTAGCTAGAGCTTTTAATTGACTGGGATTTAAAATAAAGCTAATGAGCTGGAGAGTGAATTAATGAAACAAGTAAATTGTACTCTGTATTAGAAGGAAGTTTGTAAAAAAGGAAATAAAATATACATGTAAGGTTAAATTGAATCAATATACTAATTTAACAAAAATAGAGTATGAGACCTGTAACAGCTTGCTACATATTATTTTACAAGTAAAAAAATCTGAAAATTGTTGTATTTTTGGAAAATATTTATTTTAAATTTAGAATAAAAAAATAAGTCATTTTATTTGCTACAGACTAGAAAATATGATATCATAAAGTTGTATGTTGTAGACAATTTTATGATATCAAGCTTCACTTCTAACATCTTTTGTTTCATCTGAGGTTACCTGTGAGTTTTCGATATCAATAACTTGTAAATCGACATCAAAATAAAAAAGGAGGTTGTGGGTCTAAATGAAAGGCAAGCAACAACAAGATTTTAGAGTAGAAAAGTACATCCGTTATGGTATCCGGAAATATAGCTTTGGAGCAGCATCAGTAGCAATTGCAGCTGGTTTGATGTTCCTTGGAAATGGTGCGGTATCAGCAACGGAAGTTCAAGGTGCTGAAGCATCAGTAGCTGCAGCTACTGCCCCAGCAAATCAAGCGGATTCTAATAAAGAGAAGGAAGCCGTTAAGCCAGAAACTAAAGTAGAGGAAGCTAAGCCAGAGGTTAAAGCAGAAGAAGCTAAAAAAGTAAATAAAACTGTCCTAGAAGCAAGTATTGCTACTTTGGAGTCTAAACTTTCAACTGCTAAATATGCAGATGCTACAGTAGTAAGCTCAGCTAAGGAAGTATTGGCAGCAGCTAAAGCAACTCTTGCAAAAGCAGATGCTAGTCAAGCTGATGTAGATGCTCAAGCAGAAACTGTATCAGCATTAAGTACTGTAGTTACTGAATCAAATACTGCTGGTTTCGATAAAAAACAAGCAGCTGAAAAAGAAGTGGCTAAAGCAGAAGCTGAGAAGAAAGCTACTCCAGCAGAAAAAACTCTTTCAGAAGCTAAATCAGCGCTTGACAAAGCTTCATCAGAAGCAGATGTAACAAACAGACTTGCAAAATCTGAACTTTCTAAGAAGGAAGTGAAGGAAGAAAACAAAGCAGCTGTTGAAGCAGCAGTAGCTAAAAACCAAGCAGTTCTTACTGAAACTAAGGCTCTTCTTGCTGATAAGAGTGTAACAAAAGAACAAGTAGATGCTCAATTGGCTCGTCTTAACGAATCAATCCTTGCAGTTTACAATGAATTGAAAAACGCAGGAATCGGTCGTGATGGTAAGTTCGCAGTCAACTTGGAAGATGCTCAAACAACAGCGCTTAAAGACTCATCTACAGAAGCGGGTAAAAAATGGTTGGCAGATCATGGTTACTCATCTTTGGCTGATATTCCTATCATGAACAAAGGAAAAGATGACAAAGAGATAGAACAAGCGTCTAAACAAATCCAATGGTTAGATTTTACAGATACAGCAGCTTGGAGTAACTTAGATGCAGATGGTCAGCTTCAAATTGGTTCAACCTTCAGAAAAGAGTTGATGCCAGGTTATGTTGTGACATTGACTGTTAAGGAAATGAAACCATTCCATGCTACCGAAACTTATAAAAACCGTGTAGCAGGAACTGCTAATGAAGATACTTATAATCCAGATGCAGTAAATAGCTTTAAACAAGCGACTGGTATCGGTGGTTCTGCTCAAACAAAATGGGCACACGTGAAAAATGCAGGTTTTAATACTGATCCACATAAAACTACCATTGCGGGTACTGATGATAAATCGGTTCAAAAGAATGGTACTATCGCTGGTGTAGTATTTAGTGTTGATGCTGAGTACAATGGTAAGAAAACAAAACCAACTATTTTAATGACATCTGGTGAAGATATCAAGGTAAACGAAAGTGAAATTTACACAACAAACGGAACACCTTGGGATTTATATGCATTGGTAGGTAACGCATCAGAAACAACTCCTTACCAACCTAATGACAAGATGAGAAATGTCACAAGCCCTCAAGAATTTCGTCCTGCAGATGATAAACTTCAGAAAGCCTTAGCGAACGGTACTTTCTCAACGCCTGATACAGCAACATCAGGATTAGGTTCTCAAGTTTTTGGTAGTTACATTAACGGTGAAAAAGGTGGATCAGCTACACCAATCGTATCTACTGCAGGAGCAACAGAAGTTGGGTTCTACATCATTTCGGGTGGAGCTCAGTCATCTATGATTGGTATCTCTTTATCAGACTTTGGAGATCTGCCAGAATCTTATGGTAAAGCAGAGCATTCTCTCAGAACATCTACTACTGACTATGCAACCAATCAAGTAGAAGAAATTCAACAACCGTATTTAGGTAAGGTCAAAGCTGACCCTGAAGCACAAAATGGAGAGCGTGTACGTGGTATCGGATCAGATGATGCTACTGACAATGGCGATGAAGGTGTAGCACAGCTTGTCGCTCCAGAAGATGTTCATATTAATAAAGATAATGGTGAACCGGAAGTTAAAATCGTACAAGGTAAAGATAATACTTACCGTGTTAAAGTTATTGCATCAGCAAATGGCAATGACAAATATACTGGTACAGTAGAGCCTGCTTATGTGCGTGGATTTATCGACTTTAACAACAACGGTAAATTCGATGAAGGTGAAGCATCTGACATCGTTAAAGTAACTGGAAATAATGAAACAGTGGAATTAGTGTTCCGAAACACTCAGGTTGTTGATACAACTAAAGATAAAGTTAACTTCCGTACACGTATCGCTAAATCTGAAAAACAAGTAACCAAAGCTACGGGTATTGCCTTCTCAGGTGAGGTGGAAGATAACCAAATTCAAGTTGCTTTACCTCCACGTGGAGATAAGGAAGAAACAACTGGTAAACAAGGTGAAACTCAGTCTGTAGGTATCGAGTTTGTATCACGTGCTGTAGGAGATGATGCTTCTAACCTTGGTTCAAACAACGGAAATACTACCTTCAATTCATACGGTAAACTAGATTACTCTGAACAACCAAACTCTATTAGCTTAGAAACAACTAAGAAAAAACAATCTGAGGGTGTGATGATTGTAGATCCAAGCGGAAACTTAGTTAAATCATACACTAAAGCAGGTCAAGGGACTTATACAGTATTAGAGGACAAAGTAATCTTTACTCCAGAAGCTAGCTTCGTAGGTAAAGCTGATGGTGTCGTACTTCGTGCAGTAGATGCTAATGGTCATTCAACTGGATGGACAGCGTTAACAGATCAAAACGGACTTGAAAACATCAATGATGGGACACACACAACAGCAACGAAAACAATGGATGCTGTGTATATTCCAACAGTAACTCCAAAAGAAATCACTGCAGACCCAGAAACATCAACAGATGTTCAAGGTAAAGAACAGAAGAAAACGCCAACGTTTACAGCAGGTGCAGGAACAGATAATGCTACACCAGTAACACCAAGTGCACAATATCCAGCTAAATTAGTTGATCCAGCTACTGGACAACCAACTGATGCAACATCTGTAACTGTAGAGGGACAAGGAACTTACACAATCAATCCAACAACAGGAGAAGTAACATTCCAACCACTTCCAACATTTACAGGAACTGCAACAGGAGTAGGTGTATCCCTAACAGCACAAGTAGGTCAAGATAAAGACGGCAATCCTGTAATGGCTACAGCTACTACTACTTATACACCAACTGTAACTCCAGTTACACCAACAGCAGACCCAGCTACTTCAACTGGTATTCAAGGTGAAACACAAAAAGGAACACCAACATTTACAGAAGGAAATTCTGAAGTTCCGATTAAAGAAAACTCACATAAACTTCTAGATAAAGAAGGAAATGAAGTTCCAGCAGGACAAACAACTCCAGCATACGCTGAAGATGGAGTAACTCCAGTAGGTACTTACTCAATCGACCCAGCAACAGGAGAAGTAACCTTCACACCAACAGACAAATCTTACACTGGTAAAGTTACACCAGCTAAGGTTCAAGCAGAAGATAAGAACGGAACAAAAGTTTCAACTACTTACACTCCAAATATCGTAGGCGTAACGCCAACAGCAACTCCAGATGAATCAACAGGAGTTCAAGGTGAAACTCAAGAAGGAACAGTTTCATTTGCACCAGGTGAAACAACAATTGGTGGTGAGAAGAAATCAGTTCCAATCAAAGCAAACTCAGCTAAATTGTTGAATGCAGATGGCTCAGAAGCAACTGGACCAGTTGATGCATTGGATGAAAAAGGTAACAAGGTTGGAGAATACACAATCGATCCAGCTACTAACAAAGTAACCTTCACACCAACTGATAAGACTTATGTTGGCAAAGTTCAACCTGCTAAAGTACAAGCTGAAGATGAAAATGGAACAAAAGTACAAACTACTTACACACCAACAATCGTAGGCGTAACGCCAACAGCAGACCCAGCTGAAACAACAGATGTACAAGGTGTTGAACAATCTAAAGAAGTAACATTCAAACCTGGTAAAGCAACTGTTAACGGTGTTGAAAAAGAAGTACCACTTAAAACTGATTCATTTACATTATTAGATGAAAATGGACAACCAGCTACATCAGTACCAGCTAAAAACCCAGCGGGAGACATTATCGGTACTTACACACTTAAAGTTGTAGACGGTAAAGTAACTGCAGTATTTACACCAACTGATAAAACATATGCAGGAGAAGTTGAACCAGTTACTATCCAAGCTAAAGATACAAATGGAACTCCAGTAACGACAACTTATACTCCAAACATCACTCCGGTAGTACCAACAGGAACACCAACAACATCTGAAGGTGTACAAGGACAACCTCAAGAAGGAACTCCAACATTCACACCAGGTAATGATAAAGTTCCTATGAAGATTGATGCTACTCAACCAGCTAAATTAATCGATCCAGCTACTGGACAACCAACTGATGAAACAACAATTCCAGCAAAAGACGCTAACGGAAAAGAAGTTGGTACATACACAATTGATCCAACAACAGGTAAAGTAACATTCACACCTAACAAAGACTTCGTAGGTACTCCAGTACCAGCGACAGTTCAAGCCAAAGATGCGAATGGAACACCAACAACAGCTACATACACCCCAACAGTAACACCAGTAGTTCCAACAGCAGAACCAGCTGAAACAACAGACATCCAAGGTAAAGAACAAACTGGCAAACCAACCTTCACACCAGGGGCTGATGAAGTACCAATGGATGATGATACTCCAGCGACATTCGAGGATGGTTCAAAAGAAAAAGTTATTCCAGGTGAAGGAACATACACAGTTGCACCAGATGGAACAGTAACTTTCACACCAGAGAAGAACTTCACAGGCAAAGGAACAGGCGTAACTGTTAAACGTGTAGATAAGAATGGTACTCCAGTCACAGCTAAATACACTCCAACAGTAACACCAGTAGTTCCAACAGCAGAACCAGCTGAAACAACAGACATCCAAGGTAAAGAACAAACAGGAAAACCAACCTTCACACCAGGTAATCCAAATGTTCCGATGGATGATGATACTCCAGCAACCTTCGACGATGGTTCAAAAGAAAAAGTAATTCCAGGCGAAGGAACATACACAGTTGCACCAGATGGAACAGTAACCTTCACCCCAGAGAAGAACTTCACAGGTAAAGGAACAGGCGTAACTGTTAAACGTGTAGATAAGAATGGTACCCCAGTCACAGCTAAATACACTCCAACAGTAACACCAGTAGTCCCAACAGCAGAACCAGCTGAAACAACAGACATCCAAGGTAAAGAACAAACAGGAAAACCAACCTTCACACCAGGTAATCCAAATGTTCCAATGGATGATGATACTCCAGCAACCTTCGAAGATGGTTCAAAAGAAAAAGTAATTCCAGGCGAAGGAACATACACAGTTGCACCAGATGGAACAGTAACATTCACACCAGAGAAGAACTTCACAGGTAAAGGAACAGGCGTAACTGTTAAACGTGTAGATAAGAATGGTACCCCAGTAACAGCTAAATACACTCCAACAGTAACACCAGTAGTTCCAACAGCAGAACCAGCTGAAACAACAGATATTCAAGGTAAAGAACAAACAGGTAAACCAACCTTCACACCAGGTAATCCAAATGTTCCAATGGATGATGATACTCCAGCAACCTTCGAAGATGGTTCAAAAGAAAAAGTAATTCCAGGCGAAGGAACATACACAGTTGCACCAGATGGAACAGTAACATTCACCCCAGAGAAGAACTTTACAGGTAAAGGCACAGGCGTAACAGTTAAACGTGTAGATAAGAACGGGACCCCAGTAACAGCTAAATACACTCCAACAGTAGCACCAGTAACACCAACAGGAACAGACGCTGTAACAGAAGATGTTCAAGGTTCAACTCAAACAGGTAAACCAGTATTCACACCAGGTAAAACAA
This sequence comes from Streptococcus mitis, assembly GCF_003942765.1. Lineage (GTDB taxonomy): Bacteria > Bacillota > Bacilli > Lactobacillales > Streptococcaceae > Streptococcus > Streptococcus mitis_BE. The sequence continues at coordinate 619,066 of NZ_RJNW01000001.1, read as the reverse complement.
CAGTTAACGGTGAAGAAAAAACTGTAGAATTATCTGATAAACCAGCTAAATTGGTAGATCCGAAAACAGGTGATCCTGTTGATTCAGTAACTATTGAAGGTGAAGGAACATACACAGTAGCTCCAGATGGAACAGTAACCTTTACTCCAGAGAAGAACTTCACAGGTAAAGGAACAGGTGTCACAGTTCAACGTGAAGATAAGAACGGCACACCAGTTAAAGCTACTTACACACCAGTTGTAAAACCAGCAACACCAACAAGTTCAGACGTTATCACTACAAATGTTCAAGGTGCTACTCAAGAAGGAACACCAACATTTGAAGGTGGAAAAGTTACTGTAAATGGTGAAGAAAAAACTGTAGAAATCGACGAAACTGTTAAACCAACATTCGACGATGGCACAACTGAAAAAACTATCCCAGGTGAAGGAACATACACAATCGATGAGAACGGTAAAGTAACCTTCACACCAGAGAAAACATTCACTGGTCAAGCAACAGGTGTAACTGTTAAACGTGTGGATAAGAACGGCACACCAATCACAGCTAAGTATACTCCAGTAGTCGTTCCAGTAACACCAACTTCAAAAGACACTGAATCAGAAGGTCCTAAAGGACAACCTCAATCAGGAACACCAACATTTGAAGGTGGAAAAGTTACAATCAACGGTAAGGAAGTTCCAGTTGAAATTGATGAAACTGTTAAACCAACATTTGACGATGGCACAACTGAGAAGAAAGTACCAGGTGAAGGAACATACACAATCGATGAAAACGGTAAAGTAACCTTCACACCAGAACCTGACTTCGTAGGTAAAGCAACAGGCGTAACCGTTAAACGTGTAGATAAGAATGGTACACCAGTAACAGCTACTTACACTCCAACAGTTCGTCCTGATACTTCATTCGTTGATAAAGATGGCAACCCACTTTCACCAACAGAAGATGGAACTAAACCAACTAAAGATATCCCAGGATACAAGATTGTTAAAACTGAAGTAGACGAAAAAGGAAATACAAAACACATCTATGAGAAAGTTACAACAACTTATAAAGATAAAGATGGCAATGTAATTCCAGGAACAACTACTGAAGAAGGTACAAATCCTAAGAAAGATATCCCAGGTTACCGCTTCGTAGAAACTAAGAAACTTCCAAACGGTGATACAGAGCACGTTTATGAGAAAGTTAAGACAAGTCACAAGGATAAAGACGGAAATGAAATTCCAAACTATCCAACAGAAGATGGCGAACAACCTAAGAAAGATATCCCAGGTTACCGCTTCGTAGAGACTAAGAAACTTCCAAATGGCGACATCGAACACGTTTATGAGAAAGTTAAGACAAGTCACAAGGATAAAGATGGAAATGAAATTCCAAACTATCCAACAGAAGATGGCGAGCAACCTAAGAAAGATATTCCAGGCTACCGCTTCGTAGAGACTAAGAAACTTCCAAATGGCGATGTAGAACACGTTTATGAGAAAGTTAAGACATCATTCAAGGATAAAGAAGGAAATGAGATTCCAGGAAATCCAAGTGAAGATGGCGAACAACCTAAGAAAAATATCCCAGGCTACCGCTTCGTAGAAACTAAGAAACTTCCAAATGGAGATACAGAGCACGTCTACGAAAAAGTTAAGACATCATTCAAGGATAAAGAAGGAAACGAGATTCCAGGAAATCCAAGTGAAGATGGTGAACAACCTAAGAAAGATATTCCAGGTTACCGCTTCGTAGAAACTAAGAAACTTCCAAATGGAGATACAGAGCACGTCTACGAAAAAGTTAAGACATCATTCAAGGATAAAGAAGGAAACGAGATTCCAGGAAATCCAAGTGAAGATGGTGAACAACCTAAGAAAGATATTCCAGGCTACCGCTTCGTAGAAACTAAGAAACTTCCAAATGGAGATACAGAGCACGTCTACGAAAAAGTTAAGACATCATTCAAGGATAAAGAAGGAAACGAGATTCCAGGTAATCCAAGTGAAGATGGCGAGCAACCTAAGAAAGATATTCCAGGCTACCGCTTCGTAGAAACTAAGAAACTTCCAAATGGAGATACAGAGCACGTCTACGAAAAAGTTAAGACATCATTCAAGGATAAAGAAGGAAATGAGATTCCAGGTAATCCAAGTGAAGACGGCGAACAACCTAAGAAAAATATCCCAGGTTACCGCTTCGTAGAAACTAAGAAACTTCCAAATGGCGATGTAGAACACGTTTATGAGAAAGTTAAGACAAGTCACAAGGATAAAGATGGTAAAGAAATTCCAAACTATCCAACAGAAGATGGCGAACGACCTAAGAAAGATATCCCAGGTTACCGCTTCGTAGAGACTAAGAAACTTCCAAATGGCGACACAGTTCATGTTTATGAAAAAATTATTCCTCCTGTGAAACCAGAACCTGCGAAACCATCAAAACCAGCTCCAGCTAAACCAGCTAAGGAATTACCTAATACTGGTACAGAAGATCACTCTAGCCTAGCAGCTCTTGGACTTCTTGGAGTATTGAGCGGATTTGGTCTTGTGGCACGCAAGAAAAAAGAAGACTAATGTTTTAATCATTAAAGATTAAACAAAGGAATTCAATTTCATAAATGAAAACCGGCTCTTTGTCAACTGTAGTGGGTTGAAGAAAAGCTAAGCTCGAGAAAGGACACATTTCGTCCTTTCTTTTTTGATATTTAGGGCGATAAAAATCCGTTTTTTGAAGTTTTCAAAGTTCCGAAATCCAAAGGCATTGCGCTTGATAAGTTTGATGAGATTATTGGTGGCTTCCAGTTTGGCGTTGGAATAGAGTAGTTGAAGGGCGTTGGCAATCTTCTCTTTATCCTTGAGGAAGGTTTTAAAGACAGTCTGAAAAAGAGGATGAATTAGCTTAAGATTGTCCTCAATAAGTTCGAAAAATTTGTCTGCCTCCTTGTTCTGAAAGTGAAAAAGCAAGAGTTGATAGAGATGGTAGTGGTGTTTCAAGTCCTCTGAATAGCTCAAAAGCTTGTCTAAAATCTCTTTATTCGTCAAGTGCATGCGAAAAGTAGGGCGATAAAAACGTTTATCGCTGAGTTTACGACTATCCTGTTGAATGAGCTTCCAGTAACGCTTGATAGCCTTGTATTCATGGGATTTTCGATGAAACTGATTCATGATTTGGACACGCACACGACTCATAGCACGGCTCATGTGTTGGACAATATGGAAACGATCCAACACGATTTTAGCGTTTGGAAAAAGCTGTTTAGCTAAGGCATAGTAGGGACTAAACATATCCATAGTAATGATTTTCACCTGACATCGGACTGCTCTATCGTAACGAAGAAAGTGATTTCGGATGACAGCCTGTGTTCTTCCTTCAAGAACAGTGATAATGTTGAGCTTGTCAAAATCTTGTGCAATAAAGCTCATCTTTCCCTTTGTAAAAGCGTACTCGTCCCAGGACATAATCTCAGGGAGGTAAGAAAAATCAGACTTAAAACGGAAGTCATTGAGCTTACGAATGACAGTTGAAGTTGAAATAGCCAGCTGATGAGCAATATCGGTCATAGAAGTCTTTTCAATCAGCTTTTGCGCAATCTTTTGGTTGATGATACGAGGAATTTGATGATTCTTCTTGACGAGAGAGGTTTCGGCGACCATCATTTTCGAGCAATGATAGCACTTGAATCGACGCTTTTTCAGGAGGATTCTAGTAGGCATACCAGTCGTTTCGAGGTAAGGAATTTTCGACGGTTTTTGAAAGTCATATTTCTTCATTTGATGTCCACAATCAGGACAAGATGGGGCATTGTAATCCAGTTTAGCGATGATTTCCTTGAGTGTATCCTTATTGATGATGTCTAGAATCTGGATATTAGGGTCTTTAATATCGAGTAGTTTTGTGATAAAATGTAATTGTTCCATATGAATCTTTCTAATGAGTTGTTTAGTCGCTTTTCATTATAGGTCATATGGGACTTTTTTTCTACAACAAAATAGGCTCCATAAGATCCATAGGGAATTTACCCACTACAAATATTATAGAGCCTGAAAACCCAACTAATCAAACGATTAGTTGGGTTTTTTATGTGGATTATCTCTTTTTCCAGGCTTGGTAACGGGTATCAATTAATAATTGGGTGAGGCGTCCCATGGTTTCCCTTTCTTCTGGAGTAAGGGATTGAACTTGGACGAATAGATGACGAATGTGTTCGATAGCTTTTAAGGAAGACAGGTCATTGATGGAGCTAACCCCAGCATCTAGAATAGTGCCAAAGAAGAGATCGAAGTAGAGCTGAAGTTCCTCGTCAGGGACTGTCGCCACCCACTCCTTGAAGGTTGTATCTACCTGTTGGCTATCACTGTTGGTCTTATCCAGTTGAATGAAGTGCTTGTCCTCAATCTGCCAACTAAAGGTATCGTGCTGGGCGATACCACCCAAGGCAGTACTGTGAACGATGACTTGGTGGTCAGGAATTTCCAGCATCATACCGATAATGGATCCTTGCGGGATGAAGACCTTGGTTCTATCTATTATCCTTTGATAGCCCTCGGTTTGTGTCAATTCTTTGTGGAGACCAGGCGCATCAAAAGTATAAACTGCTGTGATTTGATTTTGCAAGCTTTGCTCAATTTGACTAGCAGCATAGATAGCTAGATTTCCTCCCTTGGAATGTCCAGCCAGAATGACCTTTTGCTTAGGATGGTGGACAAGAAAATTTCTTAAATAGCGTAGGGCGTGCTTTTGAGCAGGAATTTCCTTCATATAGGTCAGGTGGAAATCTTCCTTCCAGCCAATGATACTGTCATCTGTCCCACGAAAGACAATCAGATAGGTATCGAGAGTGAGGCGGTAGGTCATAGCCGCAAACTGTTTTTGCAGCTCAGGGTCGATATCATTGATAAAATGGGAGAGTTTGCAATTTTTGAAGCGCTTGTGTTGAGCTAGTTCATCTAATAGCTGGAGGCGGTTTTTACTGGTCAACATGTTAGACTCTCTTGGAATGAGAAGTGCCAAGTCTAAAAGTCGCAGAGGACTTGTGGAGACCAGATTATCAAAGGAGAGATAGGTGATTTCTGTTAAGGCTAGAATGTCTAGCTCATTCAAAGGAAGGTCGTAAAAGGAATCGTGTGCGACATCTTTCAGATAATCAAAAATATTGGCCATTAGAGCTCCTTTCTTTTTTATTTATCTTATCAAATTTCCCTCAAATTAGCTAGTAGGGTTGCCTCATTTTGTTGGCTAAAAACAAGCTCTTTCAAATTCAGTTTCAGACCTTCTAACATGGAAAAATCTGTTATAATAATAGAAAAGGAGGAGCGCATGCACAAGATTTTATTAGTAGAAGATGATCAGGTCATTCGTCAACAGGTCGGGAAAATGCTCTCTGAATGGGGATTTGAAGTGGTTCTGGTAGAAGACTTTATGGAAGTTTTGAGTCTTTTTGTCCAGTCGGAACCTCATCTGGTCCTCATGGATATTGGACTGCCCTTGTTTAATGGCTATCACTGGTGTCAGGAGATTCGCAAGATTTCCAAGGTACCCATCATGTTTCTGTCTTCGAGAGACCAGGCTATGGATATCGTCATGGCAATCAATATGGGGGCGGATGACTTTGTGACCAAGCCTTTTGACCAGCAGGTCCTTCTAGCCAAGGTTCAGGGCTTGTTGCGCCGTTCCTATGAGTTTGGGCGTGACGAGAGTTTACTGGAATATGCTGGTGTTATCCTTAATACCAAATCCATGGATTTACATTATCAAGGGCAAGTCTTGAATTTGACCAAGAATGAATTCCAGATTTTACGAGTATTGTTTGAGCATGCGGGCAATATTGTAGCGCGTGACGATCTCATGCGGGAACTTTGGAATAGTGACTTTTTCATTGATGACAATACCCTATCTGTTAATGTGGCTCGTTTGCGTAAAAAGTTGGAAGAACAGGGCTTGGTAGGATTTATCGAGACCAAGAAAGGGATAGGGTACGGACTGAAGCATGCTTGATTGGAAACAATTTTTTCTAGCCTATCTGCGTTCCCGTAGTCGTCTGTTTGTCTATCTGCTTTCTTTGACGTTTCTGGTTTTGCTCTTTCAGTTTTTATTTGCAAGTTTGGGAATTTATTTTCTCTACTTTTTCCTGCTATGTTGTTTTGTAACCATCTTATTTTTCACTTGGGACATATTGGTGGAAATGCAGGTCTATCGCCAGGAAATTCTCTATGGGGAGAGGGAAGCCAAATCTCCTTTGGAAATAGCTTTAGCAGAAAAATTAGAAGCGCGTGAGATGGAACTCTATCAGCAGAGGTCAGATTCAGAAAGAAAACTGACGGATTTGCTGGATTACTATACCTTGTGGGTCCATCAGGTTAAGACACCCATTGCAGCTAGTCAACTCTTAGTTGCAGAAGTAGCTGACCGCCAACTGAAGCAGCAGCTAGAACAGGAAATTTTCAAGATCGACTCCTATACCAACTTGGTTTTACAGTACCTGCGTTTAGAAAGTTTCCATGATGATTTGGTCTTAAAGCAGGTTCAAATTGAGGACTTGGTCAAAGAAATAATTCGTAAATATGCTCTTTTCTTTATTCAAAAAGGATTAAATGTCAATCTACATGATCTTGATAAAGAAATCGTGACGGATAAAAAGTGGCTGCTAGTGGTTATTGAGCAAATCATCTCAAACAGTCTCAAGTATACCAAGGAAGGTGGTCTGGAGATTTATATGGAGGGACAAGAGCTTTGTATCAAGGATACGGGAATCGGGATAAAAAACAGTGATGTCCTCCGAGTCTTTGAACGTGGCTTCTCAGGATATAATGGACGCCTAACTCAGCAGTCATCTGGACTTGGCCTCTATCTATCTAAGAAAATTTCTGAAGAACTAGGTCACCAGATTCGTATCGAGTCTGAGGTTGGAAAAGGAACGATAGTAAGAATTAAGTTTTCCGATATGAATCTGATAATTGAGTGAGCATGATAGATAAGAGCCCAGGATAAGACAACTGGGCTTTTTTATCTTTAACTGTGTATCCTAGTAAATTATTTGCTTGGGCGTTTTCGGTTGAAAAAATCAAAATGGAGCAATGGGTTGTCAAACAAACTCATCACGCTTATTTATTAAACTGCATCTTCTTTTATAAGAGATGCAGTCTTTTGTTCTTTGGATAAGGAAACAAAAATTTCTTTATATATCTGTTCAATTGATAGATTTCGTCAGAGAAAGACTGTAAAATTTTTGATATAATGTTAAGGATGGACTGACGGATATTTAAAAGATAATGTTCAAAAGAATAACAGGTGAGAAGAAAAATATGTAAGATTGGACAGAAGTCTCTCTACCTTCATCCATGCAGAAACAAGATTATATGAAATAAAAGGAGTAACCAATGACCGGAAACTATTCAACACGTGAATACCGTGAGAAATTATATGATGATCTTCATGTCCGATTGAGAGATACAGCGATTTTGATGTGTGCAATTTTTATTGCCTCTATCGGACTAAATATGAATTCAACAGCTGTCATTATAGGAGCCATGTTGATTTCACCTCTCATGACACCGATTGTTGGACTGGGATTCGGTTTAGCTATTTTTGATACGCGTTTAATCAAGCAATCTCTAGAGGTTTTATTGACTCAAGTGTTGGTCAGTTTGCTTGTCTCGACTCTGTATTTCTGGATTTCTCCCTTGTCTTATGCAAGTAGAGAGTTGATTGCACGAACCTCTCCAACCATTTGGGATGTCCTCATTGCTATTGCTGGTGGGATTGCTGGTGTGATCGGTTCAAGGAAAAAAGAAGCAAACAATATCGTGCCAGGAGTAGCCATTGCTACAGCTCTGATGCCGCCTATCTGTACTGCTGGCTATGGTTTAGCTAATGGGAATGTACGATTTTTATTGGGGGCTCTCTATCTTTTCTTGATCAACTGTGTCTTTATCATGCTAGCCAACATTGTTGGAACAAGAATTTTGATGAGAAAATCTCCTTTAACTTCATTTAAAGAGCTGAGCATTAAAATGAGAATTGGCTTGATATCTTTGATTGTATTGTTGATTCTTCCAGCTAGCTATTCGGCAGTTACTCTGACAATAGAACAAGCGCGCAAAGAAGGGATCAAACAGTTTGTAGGAAAAGAGTTCGCCAATTATACGGTTATTAATCAAGTCTACAAGTCAAGTAACAATGAATTGGTCTTGACGGTTGTTGGAGATCCGATTTCAGAAGAAGAATTAGAAACACTCCACCAAAAACAAGCCTCTTACGGTATTCAATCTGTTCAATTGAAAGTGAATCAAGTTCAGAACTCGCCAACATTAGATAGTGAAGCGACCAAGGAATTTTATGAAAACATTGACAAGTATATTGATCAAAAACTCTCTGAAAAAGATTCACAAAAAGATCTCGTAAAAGAAAATGAAGCAGACAAGGATTGAGGATATTGACCTTATCTAACTCATGAAAGCAAATCTTGTGTGGTGGTTTGGTCAATCACTACTAGCTCGGATTAAATAATACTCTTCGAAAATCTCTTCAAACCACGTCAGCGTCGCCTTACCGTACTCAAGTACAGCTTGCGGCTAGCTTCCTAGTTTGCTTTTTGATTTTCATTGAGTAAAAATATAAAAAGCAACAGCTGTTTCAGTTGTTGCTTTTTAGGTAGCTAGGATTTTATCCCAGGTTTTATCTATTATTTCTCAACGCGTGATTTGTTGGCGATATCAGCTAGGATAGCTTGAACAAAGTCATCGACTGAGATAGTTTGTGTTTCTTTTTGGCCGTAGCGACGAACATTGACTGTTCCGTCTTCCATTTCTTTGTCCCCAACGATCAATTGGTAAGGAATCTTGCTTGTTTGTGAAGCACGGATCTTGAACTGCATTTTTTCATTGCGCTCATCTACGTCTGCACGGACACCGCGGTCACGGAGTTTCTTAGCCACTTCCCAAGCGTAGTCCACGTGTTTCTCGTTAGAAACTGGGATGAGGGTTACTTGGTGTGGTGCAAGCCATGTTGGGAAGGCACCCTTGTAGTTTTCAATCAAGATAGCTGTGAAGCGTTCCATAGTTGAGATAACGCCACGGTGGATCATAACTGGACGGTGCTCTTCGCCATCAGCTCCGATGTATTTAAGGTCGAAGCGTTCTGGAAGCAAGAAGTCAAGTTGGATAGTAGAAAGAGTTTCTTCTTTTCCAAGGGCTGTCTTAACTTGAATATCCAATTTTGGTCCGTAGAAGGCTGCTTCACCTTCGGCTTCAAAGTAGTCCACACCCATTTCATCAAGGGCTGCACGAAGCATGGTTTGGGCATTTTCCCACATCTCATCGTTGTCAAAGTACTTGTGAGTATCTTGAGGATCGCGAAGAGAGAGGCGGAAGCGGTATTCAGTCAAGTTGAAGTCTTCATAAACATCGATAATCAACTGAAGGGCACGTTGGAATTCCTCTTGGATTTGTTCTGGAGTTACAAAGAGGTGACCGTCGTTGAGAGACATTTCACGCACACGTTGAAGACCAGTGAGGGAACCAGATTTTTCGTAACGGTGCATCATACCGATTTCAGCGATACGGATTGGCAATTCGCGGTATGAGTGAACATGGTGTTTGAAGACTTGAATGTGGTGTGGACAGTTCATTGGACGAAGGACAAATTCTTCCCCGTCACCCATGTCCATAGTTGGGAACATGTCTTCTTGGTAATGATCCCAGTGACCAGAAGTCTTGTAAAGTTCAACAGAAGCAAGTGGTGGAGTGTATACGTGTTGGTAGCCAGAAGCCAACTCTTTGTCTACGATGTAGCGTTCCAATTCACGACGGATAGTCGCACCATTTGGCAACCAGAATGGAAGTCCTTGACCAACCTCTTGAGAAATCATGAAGAGATCAAGCTCTTTACCAAGTTTACGGTGGTCACGTTCCTTAGCTTCTTCACGCATTTGAAGGTAGTTTTTCAAGTCTTTTTTGTCAAACCAAGCTGTACCGTAGATACGTTGCATCATAGCGTTGTCGCTATTTCCACGCCAGTAAGCACCTGCTACATGGAGAAGGTGGAAGATTTGGATACGGCCTGTTGAAGGGACGTGTGGGCCACGGCAAAGGTCTACATATTCACCCTGACGATAGATAGTCAAACCGCCTTCGTCTTCTGAGTGTTCTTCAATCAATTCCAACTTGTAAGGGTCGTTTTTAAAGATTTCACGTGCCTCGTCTTTAGTCACTTCTTCACGAATTGATGGGAAGTTTTCTTTGACAATTTTTTGCATTTCTTCTTCGATACGAGGAAGGTCTTCGTTAGAGATTTGACCAGCTGTGTTGTCAGTATCGTAGTAGAAGCCGTCCTCGATGGCTGGACCAACACCCAAGTGAATGTCTGGGAAAAGACGACGAGCTGCTTGGGCAAACAAGTGAGCGGCTGAGTGACGCAAGATTGGAAGGGCATCTTCGTGGTCAGGTGTCACAATTTCGATGCTTCCATCTTCAGTGATAGCACGAGTAGTGTCGATGAGTTTGCCGTTAAATTTACCAGCCAAGGCTTTTTTTGCTAGGGAATTGCTGATAGATTGGGCAATTTCAAAAGTAGTAACGCCAGATTCGAATTCACGAACAGCGCCATCTGGGAAAGTAATGTTAATCATGATGTTCTCCTTACTTATATTATTGACGAATGTGTTAACCCTATTCTGAAAACAGGGATAGAGAATTGTGAAAGCTAGAAAAACAAAAAGCGACATCCTCAAAAGGACGTCGCAACGTGGTTCCACCTTCATTTATGTTCCTCAAAAAAGAGGGACACCTCTGATTGGCTCTAACGTGGCCACCGTTTTATGTTTGCATAAAAGTCAGTAGAGTAGTATCAGTATAGGCTTTCTATGCGTTTCCAGCAACCACGCACTCTCTAGTAGAAAGGGACTAAGTGACTTGTCTCTATGGATTATTATAGCATGATTGTGAAAATTTTCAAGATATTTGTAGATTTTTTTGAATTTTCTTCATTGAAAAAGTGCTTGCTATGCTTTGTTAGGAGTAATGTAAAATAATCTTTTTGATAAGTTTTTACCTTGATAAAAGTAGTGTTCTGGATTTAGTAAGAGTGGGTTAAAGGTGACTATTAAACAGTATTTTTTGTTATAATATTAAAAAGATATATAAGAGGAAATGAGGAGAAAGAATGACAAAAATAGCTCTTCTTTCAGATATTCATGGAAATACCACCGCCTTGGAGGCTGTTTTGGCAGATGCTCGGCAGCTAGGAGTGGATGAATACTGGCTTTTGGGAGACATTCTCATGCCAGGGACAGGGCGTAGAAGAATTTTGGACTTGTTGGCTCAACTACCGATTACGGCTAGAGTTTTGGGAAACTGGGAAGACAGTCTTTGGCATGGTGTCCGTAAGGAATTGGATAGTACTCGTCCCAGTCAACGCTATCTCTTGCGCCAGTGCCAGTATGTTTTAGAGGAAATTTCCCTAGAAGAAATTGAACTGCTCCACAATCAACCTCTACAGATTCATCGTCAGTTTGGGGATTTGACGGTAGGAATTAGCCACCATCTTCCTGATAAGAACTGGGGGAGAGAGTTGATTCATACTGGAGCGCAAGAGGATTTTGACCGCTTGGTGACCAATCCACCTTGTGATATCGCTGTATATGGTCATATTCATCAGCAGTTGCTTCGTTACGGGACTGGTGGGCAATTGATTGTCAATCCAGGTTCGATTGGGCAACCTTTCTTTCTAGATACCCATTTGCGGAAGGACTTGCGAGCCCAGTATATGGTTTTGGAGTTCGATGATAAGGGCTTGGTAGATATGGACTTCCGACGGGTAGACTACGATGTGGCAGCTGAATTGCAGTTGGCTAAAGACCTCAAACTTCCCTATTTTGAGGTTTATTATGAAAGTCTGGTCAATGGTATCCACCATACTCATCATCAGGAATTTTTGAGAGAATTGGCCCAGCAAGAGGGCTACGATAGGGAGTTAGATGCCTGGTTGAAAAGTGGTAACGATTGACATTACAACTAAAAAGGGTATAATAATAGAAAAAGAAGAGTAGAGGCAGGGTAGCCTCGTAAAAAGGAGAAGAGGATGCAAATTCCAAGTAGATTTACCATTGCGACTCATATGCTGATAATCATTGCCCTCAAGGGAAAGGAAAGCAAGGTGACCAGTGATTTTCTGGCTGCTAGTGTCGGGGTCAATCCAGTCATTATCAGAAAGACCTTGTCCCAGTTGAAGAAGGCAGAGCTGATTTCAGTAGCGCGCGGAACAGGCGGAACAGAGATTGTCAAGGATCTCAAAGACATTAGTCTATTAGATGTTTATCAGGCTGTTGAGTGTCTAGGTAAGACTGGTCAACTCTTCAGTTTTCATGACAATCCAAATCCAAATTGCCCAGTTGGAGCCCATATTCATGATGTTTTGGATCAAAAATTGGAGAGAATCCAGCTGGCTATGGAGGCAGAGCTTGGTCAGACTAGCTTAGAGCAAGTCGTGGCCGACGCAGAGAGTCAGATGAAGGATTAAGAGGGATAGATGCCTGCAAATGAAACTCAAAACACTGCTAGAAATCTGGCAGTGTTTTTTGAGATTGCGTAGAAAAAACTCCTGGGAAATTCCAGGAGAGTATGAGTGGTTATTTGAACTTGAATCCTTCGTAAATAAGCTCTGCTTTTGGATTTTGTTTCTTAATCTGTTTGGCAAGTAACTTCATCATAGAAAGAGGACCACACATATAGACGGTTGCATGTTCGGGCACTTCTTCTTGCTCAAAATTAAGATAGCCGTCTTTCCTACTATCTACTAGATGGAGTTCAAAATTAGGGTTTTTCTGAGCATAGTCACGGAGCAAATCCAGGTAGACTGCATTTTCCTCTCCACGGAAGCTATAGTAGAAGTGAACCTGTTTATCCAAAATAGGAAGTTCACGGATGTAAGAGATGAAGGGGGTAATCCCAATGCCTCCAGCAATCCAAACCTGATTTTCTCGTCCTTCTTCTATGATCATGTGTCCGTAAGCTCTATCTACGCTTACTTTGCTGCCGACTTGAAGATTGTCATAGATATTCTTGGTATGGTCACCTGAATTTTTGACAGTAAAGTAAAGAGTTTGACCGTGACCTCCTGAGATAGAAAAGGGATGCGGAGCACTTTCAAAGCCTTCTTGGAAAATCTTTAGGAAGGCAAATTGTCCTGATTGATAGTTGAAAGGTCTGCTAAGATGGATTTGAATTTCTATAGTATCGTGATTTAAGAGTTTGAGATTGGTAATTTTCCCTAGATAGGGGAAGCCAATCTTTTGATATAGAAAAATGATATAAAAACCAGCTAGTAAGCCTAAAAGGGCATAGCTACCAACAAGAAAACTTAGAAGATTAAATGTGAGAAGACGATTGCCCATGATCATGTAGACATGAAAGAGTCCGAAAATATAAGCTAGGTAAACCAGGCGGTGAATCCATCTCCAAGCTTCGTATTGGATGTATTTGCCTAAATAGGCGACGAGGATGATGCTGACAAAGATATAGATGGCAAGATTGCCAAACTGAGCAGCTAAACGAGATCCCCACAAACCGCCCATACTAAAGTTATGAAAGATGAGTAGGATGACGGATAGAAAGGCTGTGAATTTGTGGACGGTGTAGATCTTCTCCAAACCGTGAAACCAGCTTTCTAGTAGGGGGAGACGAGTGGCTAGGATAAAAGTCAGAGATAGGCTTGTTAAAGCTAGTCCTGGAATCATGAATTGGGGAGAAGTGTTCATCCAAGCAAAAAGAGTCAAGATAAAACTAGCTATGATAAAGAGTAGTCCTTTGATTGATTTCATAGAAAATTCCATTTCATTTAGATTTTGATTTGTTGTAAACAAATTTGTTACATTTTATCATAGAAAAAGTATGGTGTCAAATTGAGATCTATAAATGTTTACTATCATAAAAAAACTCTCCAATTGAACTGGAGAGTGGCTGTTTATACTCAATGAAAATCAAAGAGCAAACTAGGAAGCTAGACGCAGGCTGTACTTGAGTACGGCAAGGTGAAGCTGACGTGGTTTGAATTTGATTTTCGAAGAGTATTATTCTGCAGCTTGTTGCCAACGTTTTGCTAGCATATGAGATAGGCTAGAAATGGCTAGGTTAAAGCTGAAGTAGATGAGGGCAATCAGGATATAAAGGCTAAACACTTGCTCTGGTTCGAAATAACGGCCCATGAGAATTTGGCTGGCTCCAAAAAGTTCTTGTAGGGCGATAACAGAGTAGAGAAGACTGGTATCCTTAATCACGGTAACAAACTGAGAAATGATGGCTGGTAGCATTTTACGAATAGCTTGTGGGAGAATGATGTGGTAGAGGATTTGGGCTGAGGTGAATCCTTGCGACATTCCTGCTTCGTATTGTCCCTTGTCCACAGCATTGAGACCGCCTCGGATAATCTCAGCTAAGGCTGCTGAGGTAAAAAGGGTAAAGGCAGTGATTCCTGCTGGAGTGGACTTCATCTTGAAAACCAAAAAGATAGTAAAAATCCAGAGGAGGTTGGGAACGTTGCGCACAAACTCGATGTAAATGCTGGAAATGATGCGCAAGATAGGATTTTTCCCATTTCTCATGACTGCTAGAACTGTACCGATAAGTGTAGCGAGGACGATGGCAATCAGAGAAATGTAGAGGGTCAAGCCAAATCCTTTAAAGATAAAGATTAGGTTATCTGGGGTCAAAACTTCTAAAATGGATTCCATAGTAACCTCCTAAAGTGAATAGGCTTTTTTGTTGGCTTGCTCCATTTTGCGCCCAAACTGGGCAACAGGGAAGCATAGAGAAAAGTAGAGAAGGGCAGCACCTAGAAAGGCTGGGATATAGTTTCCGTTAAGAGCTGACCAGGACTTGGTCACAAACATCAAGTCTACACCAGAAATGATAGCGACTGTGGAGGTATTCTTGATGAGGTTGACAATTTGGTTGGTCAAAGGAGGGAGAATAATACGGAAAGCCTGAGGCAAGATAATCAAGCGCATGGCACTGATATAGGTAAAACCTTGCGACAAGGCGGCCTCCATCTGACCGCTAGGAATAGACTGAATCCCTGAGCGAATAACCTCAGCGATATAGGCACCGTGATAGAGACCCACGCAGATAACAGCTGTCCAATAAATCGGAATCATGATGATATGGTCACTGACAAGAGGTAGGCCATAAAAAACGATAACAAACTGCACCAAGAGGGGAGTGTTTTGGTAAAACTCCACAAAGATGCGAGCTAAAATACGCAAAATAGGACGTTTGCTGGTTGACATGGCTCCAAAGAAGATGCCCAAAACCATGGCGAGGATAAAGGATCCGATTGCTAGGGCAAGAGTGAAGAGGAAACCATTGAAAAATTGTCCAAAATCCTGAAAATAGGCAGTCCAAGATGATAAATCTGTCATGGGGTGTCCTCCTTAATCTGCAGTATGGCTGGATGGTTTCAGCTTGTAACGGTCATAGAGTTTTTGCAAACTGCCATCCTTGCTCCATTTGGTGACCAAGTTATCGAGATAGTCGTTGAGCTCGGTATTTGATTTCTTGGTGACGATACCGTAGTCAGATGGCTTGAAACTATCATCTAGTAGTTCTGTGCGCTTGCTGATGTAGCCAGACAGAATCGAGCGGTCAACGGAAAAGGCATCGATACGATGAGCGTGTAGGGAAGTAATCAATTCTGGGTAGGAACCAAGTTCGACGAATTTAAAGGTCAGGCCTTTCTTTTTACCCAGTTCGGTAATCAGGCGTTGGGTAATGGAACCTTGGGCAACTCCGATGGTTTTTCCGTTTAAGTCCTCAATGCTTTTGATTTTGGCAGACTTATTGACCAAAAAGCCAGAGGCATCTGTGTAGTAAGGGCTGGTGAAGTTGTAGAGTTTTTTGCGTTCATCCGTGATAGTAAAGGTTGCGATATCCATATCGACCTGTTCATTGTCTAGAAGGGGGCCACGAGTTTGTGCGGTAACAGGTACATAGCGAACCTTGACCTTGAGCTCATCAGCTACCATTTTGGCCAAGTCGGTTTCGATACCGGAATAGGTCCCAGTCTTAGGATTCTTATAACCGAAATTGGGAACATCTTGTTTCACACCGACAACCAGCTCGCCTCTCTTTTGAATGTCTGCGACACTGGTATCAGCCTGAACTGGTTTTGCAGCAGCAAGGCCGAAAAGGCTAATCAATAATGCGGATAAAAAGAATTTCTTTTTCATAGGCGCCTCCTTATTTGACTTTGTCACTTTCGTGGTTGATGATTTTGCTGAGGAATTGTTGGGCACGAGGTTCGCTTGGATTGTCGAAAAAGTCATCAACATCTGTCGTATCTACCAAAACTTCTCCGTCAGCCATAAAGATGATGCGGTCCGCAACTTCACGGGCAAAGCCCATTTCATGGGTAACGACAATCATATTCATACCATCGTGGGCCAATTTTTGCATAACTGCCAGAACGTCTCCGATGGTTTCAGGGTCTAGGGCAGATGTTGGCTCATCAAAGAGGAGGAGTTCCGGATGCATGGCAAGACCACGAGCGATGGCAATCCGTTGTTTTTGGCCACCAGATAGCATGGCTGGATAAGAATCTTTCTTGTCCCACATATTTACAAATTCCAGATATTTTTGGGCTGTTTTTTCAGCTTCATTTTTATCAATTCCTAGAACTTTTATGGGTGCTAGTGTTACGTTTTCTAACACTGTTTTGTGCGGATAGAGGTTGAAATGCTGGAAAACCATGCCGACTTCCTTACGAAGAGGTACCAAATCTTTCTGGCTGGCACCAGCAACCTGGTGACCATTGACTAGAAGACTTCCCTTGTCGACAGCCTCTAAACCATTGATGGTACGGATAAGAGTGGATTTCCCAGAACCAGATGGTCCGAGTAGGACAACGACTTGCCCTTTTTCAAAACGGAGATTGATGTCGCGGAGCGCGTGGTAGTCTCCGTAATATTTTTCGACGTGTTCAAATTCTACTAAAGCCATAAGGAATCTCCTTTGTGTTAGATTTTATAACATGATTCTACACCAAAAGATTTTTCTTGTCAAATCATATCAGAAAAAAATTAGTAAAATTTTTGTAGAAAGCAATCAGGATAGAGAAAAAGCCTAAATCATGTTATAATGAAGCAATAGAATTCTTAGAAAGAGTGGATGTCTTTTTGATAACACCTACTTATGAATGGCAGTTTGCCCCGCAGGTAGAAGATGCGGATTTTACAAAGATAGCCAAGAAGGCTGGACTGGGTCCTGAGGTGGCTCGGTTATTATTTGAAAGAGGGATTCAGAACCAAGAAAGTCTGAAGAAGTTTTTAGAACCTTCCTTGGAGGACTTGCACGACCCTTATCTGCTCCATGATATGGACAAGGCAGTAGAACGGATTCGTCAGGCCATTGAAGAAGGGGAAAATATCCTCGTTTACGGTGATTATGATGCGGATGGTATGACTTCGGCTTCGATTGTTAAGGAAAGTTTGGAACAGCTTGGTGCCGAGTGCCGGGTTTATCTTCCCAATCGTTTTACTGATGGCTATGGACCTAATGCCAGTGTTTACAAATATTTTATCGAGCAAGAAGGAATTTCCTTGATTGTGACGGTGGATAATGGAGTTGCTGGTCATGAGGCCATTGAACTGGCCCAGTCTATGGGAGTGGATGTCATTGTCACAGATCACCATTCCATGCCTGAAACCTTACCAGATGCCTATGCTATTGTCCATCCTGAACATCCAGATGCGGACTATCCTTTCAAATATTTGGCTGGTTGTGGAGTGGCTTTCAAGTTGGCTTGTGCCCTGTTAGAAGAAGTGCAAGTGGAATTGCTTGATTTGGTCGCTATCGGAACTATTGCAGATATGGTGAGTTTGACAGATGAAAACCGTATCTTGGTTCAATATGGTCTGGAAATGTTGGGACATACTCAGCGCATTGGTTTACAAGAAATGCTGGACATGGCTGGGATTGCTGCTAACGAAGTGACAGAAGAAACGGTTGGTTTTCAGATTGCCCCTCGTTTGAATGCCTTGGGGCGCTTGGATGATCCCAATCCAGCAATTGATTTGTTGACTGGATTTGATGATGAGGAAGCGCATGAGATTGCTCTCATGATTCATCAGAAAAACGAAGAGCGCAAGGAAATCGTCCAGTCTATCTATGAAGAAGCTAAGACCATGGTGGACCCTGAGAAGAAGGTCCAAGTCTTGGCTAAGGAAGGCTGGAATCCTGGAGTTCTAGGAATCGTGGCTGGTCGTTTGTTGGAAGAGCTAGGGCAGACAGTTATTATTCTTAATATAGAGGACGGTCGTGCCAAGGGTAGTGCTCGAAGTGTGGAAGCAGTCGATATTTTTGAAGCTCTAGATCCCCATCGTGACCTCTTTATAGCCTTTGGCGGCCATGCTGGTGCAGCTGGGATGACGCTGGAAGTGGAGAAACTCTCAGATTTATCTCAAGTCTTGGAAGATTATGTTCGTGAAAAAGGCGCAGATGCTGCTGGCAAGAACAAGTTAAATTTAGATGAAGAACTTGATTTGGAGACACTTAGCTTGGAAACGGTCAAAAGTTTTGAACGCTTGGCACCTTTTGGCATGGACAATCAGAAACCTGTCTTTTATATAAAGGATTTTCAGGTCGAAAGTGCTCGTACTATGGGGGCAGGCAATGCTCATCTTAAGTTGAAAATTTCTAAAGGTGAGGCGAGTTTTGAAGTGGTGGCCTTTGGCCAAGGCAGATGGGCGACAGAGTTTTCTCAAACCAAGAATCTAGAGCTGGCAGTCAAATTGTCTGTCAACCAATGGAATGGCCAAACTGCCCTGCAGTTGATGATGGTGGATGCACGTGTGGAAGGTGTTCAACTTTTTAACATCCGTGGGAAGAATGCAGTCTTGCCAGAAGGGGTTCCAGTCTTGGATTTTGCTGGGGAAGAGCCCAATCTAGTAAATAGTGATGCTGTGGTTGTAAAAACCATTCCTGAGGATATTACCTTACTTAAAACTATTTTTCAGGAACAGAATTTCTCTGCGGTATATTTCAAAAATGATATTGACAAGGCCTACTATCTAACAGGATATGGGACTAGAGAGCAATTTGCCAAATTGTACAAGACCATCTACCAGTTCCCAGAGTTTGATATTCGTTACAAGCTGAAAGATTTGGCAGCTTATCTTAATATCCAGCAAATCTTGCTGGTCAAGATGATTCAAGTATTTGAAGAGCTAGGCTTTGTGACGATCAAAGATGGTGTCATGACAGTCAATAAAGAGGCACCAAAGCGGGAAATCGGAGAAAGTCAGATTTACCAAAATCTCAAACAAACCGTCAAAGACCAAGAAATGATGGCGCTGGGTACCGTGCAAGAAATTTATGACTTTTTAATGAAAAAAGAATAGCATATAGGAAAGAGTTGGGCAACCAGCTCTTTTTTGAAAACAAATCTTCATTTTGAAAATCATCAAAAAAATGGTATAATGGTAGGAAAAGATTCGGCTAAAAGTAGTACTTTTAGAATAAAAGGGCAAGCAACCCTATAATCAAGAAAAACTAAGCTTTCGGAGGAAAAATGAGTAATATCAGTTTAACAACACTTGGTGGTGTACGTGAAAATGGGAAAAATATGTATATCGCTGAAATCGATGGGTCTATTTTCGTTTTGGATGCAGGTCTAAAATACCCTGAAAATGAACAACTAGGGGTGGATGTGGTCATTCCCAATATGGACTACCTTTTTGAAAATAGCGATCGTATCGCTGGGGTCTTCTTGACCCACGGCCATGCGGATGCCATTGGTGCTCTGCCATATCTCTTGGCTGAAGCCAAGGTCCCTGTATTTGGCTCTGAGTTGACCATTGAGTTGGCAAAACTTTTTGTCAAAGGAAATGATACAGTTAAGAAATTCAATGATTTCCATGTTATCGATGAGGATACGGAGATTGATTTTGGAGGGACTGTGGTGTCCTTTTTCCGTACGACACACTCTATCCCAGAAAGTCTGGGGGTTGTCTTGAAGACAGCTGAAGGTAGTATCGTTTATACAGGTGACTTCAAATTTGACCAGACAGCTAGTGAATCTTATGCCACAGACTTCGCTCGTTTGGCAGAAATCGGTCGTGATGGAGTTCTAGCTCTTCTTAGCGATTCAGCCAATGCAGATAGCAATATCCAAGTGGCTAGCGAAAGTGAAGTTGGGGACGAGATCACTCAAACCATTTCGGACTGGGATGGTCGTATCATCGTTGCAGCAGTAGCCAGCAACCTCTCTCGTATCCAGCAGGTATTTGACGCTGCGGATGCAACAGGCCGTCGTGTGGTCTTGACGGGATTTGATATTGAAAATATTGTCCGCACTGCTATTCGCCTTAAGAAATTGTCTCTAGCTAACGAGAGTCTTTTGATTAAGCCAAAAGATATGTCTCGTTTTGAAGACCGTGAGTTGATTATCCTTGAGACAGGTCGTATGGGTGAGCCTATCAACGGTCTTCGTAAGATGTCGATTGGTCGCCACCGTTATGTGGAAATCAAGGACGGTGACCTAGTTTATATCGTAACGACTCCGTCTATCGCCAAAGAAGCAGTCATGGCGCGTGTGGAAAACATGATTTACCAAGCTGGTGGAGTTGTCAAACTGATTACTCAAAGCTTGCGTGTGTCAGGGCACGGAAATGCGCGTGATTTGCAGTTGATGATCAATCTCTTGCAACCCAAGTATCTCTTCCCGATTCAAGGGGAATACCGCGAGTTGGATGCTCATGCTAAGGCTGCTATGGCAGTAGGTATGTTGCCAGAACGCATTTTCATCCCTAAAAAGGGAACCAGCATGGCTTATGAGAATGGAGACTTTGTCCCAGCTGGCGCGGTTTCAGCAGGGGATGTCTTGATTGACGGAAATGCTATCGGTGATGTTGGAAATGTAGTTCTTCGTGATCGTAAGGTCTTGTCAGAGGACGGTATTTTTATCGTAGCAATCACCGTTAACCGTCGTGAGAAGAAAATTGTGGCCAAGGCTCGTGTTCACACGCGTGGATTTGTTTATCTCAAGAAGAGTCGCGATATTCTCCGTGAAAGTTCAGAATTGATTAACCAAACGGTAGAAGACTATCTTCAAGGAGATGACTTTGACTGGGCAGATCTTAAAGGTAAGGTTCGTGATAATCTGACCAAGTATCTCTTTGACCAGACTAAGCGTCGTCCAGCCATTTTACCAGTAGTCATGGAAGCAAAATAATTGTTGAAATAAATAGAGAGAAAGTCGAATTTCGGCTTTTTCTTATAGAAAAATAGAGGAAAAAATTATGGCAGTAATGAAAATCGAGTATTACTCACAAGTTTTGGATATGGAGTGGGGAGTGAATGTCCTCTATCCTGATGCTAATCGAGTGGAAGAACCAGATTGTAAAGATATTCCAGTCTTGTACCTATTGCACGGGATGTCTGGTAATCATAATAGCTGGCTCAAGCGTACCAACGTAGAACGCTTGCTTCGAGGAACCAATCTCATCGTTGTCATGCCCAATACTAGCAATGGTTGGTATACCGATACTCAGTATGGTTTTGACTATTACACAGCTCTAGCAGAGGAATTGCCACAGGTTCTAAAACGCTTCTTCCCTAACATGACCAGCAAGCGTGAAAAGACCTTTATCGCTGGTCTTTCTATGGGAGGCTATGGCTGCTTCAAACTGGCTCTTGCTACAAATCGTTTTTCTCACGCAGCTAGTTTTTCAGGTGCCCTTAGTTTTCAAGATTTTTCTCCTGAAAGCCAAGATTTGGGAACACCAGCTTATTGGAGGGGTGTGTTTGGAGAAATTAAAGACTGGACAACTAGTCCCTATTCTCTAGAAAGTCTGGCTAAAAAATCGGATAAAAAGACCAAGCTTTGGGCTTGGTGTGGCGAGCAGGATTTCTTGTATGAAGCCAATAATCTAGCAGTGAAAAATCTCAAAAAATTAGGTTTTGATGTGACCTATAGCCATAGTGCTGGAACTCACGAATGGTACTACTGGGAAAAACAATTGGAACGGTTTCTAGCAACTCTGCCAATTGATTTCAAATTAGAAGAGAGATTGTCATAATTTAGCTTTCTTTCAGCTTGTTTTAGTAAAATAGACTTTATTTGCTAGAAAGGTGGAGGGAAATGCGCTGGATTTTTCGTTTGATAGGGGCTTTCTTTTCTTTTGTGTGGCGTTTGTTTTGGCGCCTGATTTGGATAGTTGTAATCTTATGTGCTCTTGCTTTCGGTCTTCTCTGGTATCTGAACGGGGATTTTCAAGGAGCGCTAAAGCAAGCAGAACGGTCAGTCAAGATTGGTCAACAAAGTATTGACCAATGGGAAAAAACTGGGCAACTGCCTAAGTTGAGCCAGACAGATAGCCACCAACACTCTGAAGGAAGGTGGCCACAGGCTTCTGCTCGTATTTACCTGGATCCCCAGATGGATTCACGCTTTCAAGAAGCTTATGTAGAAGCAATTCAGAACTGGAATCAAACAGGTGCTTTTAACTTTGAAATTGTGACTGAGTCTAGTAAGGCAGATATTATGGCTACGGAGATGAATGACGGAGGCACTCCTGTGGCAGGAGAGGCAGAAAGTCAGACCAATCTATTAACGGGGCAATTCTTGTCTGTAACGGTACGGTTGAATCATTATTATCTGTCCAATCCTAACTATGGCTATTCATATGAGCGCATTGTCCATACGGCAGAACATGAGTTGGGGCATGCGATTGGCTTGGACCATACAGATGAAAAGTCTGTCATGCAACCAGCAGGTTCCTTTTATGGTATCCAGAAAGAGGATGTTGAAAGACTTCGAAAATTATATGAGACCAATGAGTAGGGGACTATCTTTCCCTACTTTTTTGCTATAATGGAACTATGAATAACTTGATTAAATCAAAACTAGAGCTCTTGCCAACCAGCCCTGGTTGCTACATTCACAAGGATAAAAACGGCACCATTATCTATGTAGGAAAGGCTAAAAATCTGCGTAACCGCGTGAGATCTTATTTCCGTGGAAGTCATGATACTAAGACAGAGGCTCTGGTATCTGAAATTGTGGATTTTGAATTTATCGTTACGGAGTCTAATATTGAGGCACTTCTCCTAGAAATCAACCTGATCAAGGAAAACAAGCCTAAGTACAATATCATGCTCAAGGATGATAAGTCCTATCCTTTCATCAAAATCACCAATGAGCGCTATCCTCGTTTGATTATCACCCGTCAGGTCAAAAAGGACGGAGGTCTCTACTTTGGACCGTATCCAGATGTGGGAGCAGCCAATGAAATCAAGCGACTACTGGATCGGATTTTCCCTTTTCGCAAGTGCACTAATCCTCCTTCTAAGGTCTGTTTCTACTACCATATCGGCCAATGTATGGCCCACACCATCTGTAAGAAAGATGAGTCTTATTTCAAGTCCATGGCTCAGGAGGTTTCTGATTTCCTAAAAGGGCAGGATGACAAAATTATCGATGACTTAAAGGGAAAAATGGCAGCGGCAGCTCAGACTATGGAGTTTGAACGTGCGGCAGAATACCGTGACCTGATTCAGGCTATTGGAACACTTCGAACCAAGCAACGGGTCATGGCCAAGGATCTCCAAAATCGGGATGTCTTTGGCTACTATGTGGACAAGGGCTGGATGTGTGTTCAGGTTTTCTTTGTTCGTCAGGGCAAGCTTATTGAGCGCGATGTCAATCTTTTTCCCTACTACAACGATCCGGATGAGGACTTCTTGACCTATGTGGGACAATTCTATCAAGAAAAATCCCACCTGGTTCCCAATGAAGTATTGATTCCGCAGGATATCGATGAAGAAGCCGTTAAGGCTTTGGTGGATACCAAGATTGTCAAACCCCAGCGTGGAGAGAAAAAGCAACTGGTCAATTTGGCTATAAAGAATGCTCGAGTCAGTCTAGAGCAGAAGTTCAATCTGTTAGAAAAATCTGTCGAAAAGACCCAAGGAGCTATTGAAAATCTAGGACGCTTGCTCCAAATTCCGACTCCAGTTCGCATCGAGTCCTTCGATAATTCTAATATCATGGGAACTAGTCCTGTTTCAGCCATGGTTGTCTTTGTCAACGGAAAACCTAGTAAGAAAGATTACCGTAAGTATAAAATCAAGACCGTAGTCGGGCCAGACGACTATGCCAGTATGAGAGAAGTCATTCGCAGGCGCTATGGTCGAGTACAGCGTGACGGTTTGACTCCTCCAGATTTGATTGTCATCGATGGGGGACAAGGTCAGGTCAATATCGCCAAGCAAGCCATCCAAGAAGAGCTGGGTTTGGACATTCCAATTGCAGGTCTGCAAAAGAATGACAAGCACCAAACCCATGAATTACTTTTTGGTGATCCGCTTGAGGTGGTGGAGTTATCTCGCAATTCTCAGGAATTCTTCCTCCTCCAACGCATTCAAGATGAGGTGCACCGCTTTGCTATCACTTTCCATCGCCAACTGCGCTCCAAAAATTCCTTTTCATCACAATTGGATGGCATTGACGGTCTAGGACCTAAACGCAAGCAAAATCTCATGAAGCATTTCAAGTCTTTGACTAAAATCAAGGAAGCCAGTGTGGATGAGATTGTCGAAGTTGGAGTACCAAGAGCAGTAGCAGAGGCTGTGCAAAGAAAGTTGAACCCGCAGGAAGAAAAGGAATTAGCTCAAGTTGCTGAACAAGGAATAATAGAATGGAGAAAAAATGAGTAAAATAAGCAATAAAATATTAGGGACAGTATATGTAATTTCTTATCTCTGCCTTCTTTATTGTCTGTGGATTTGGAATGGACCAATTTTTCTTTTTTTGACGGTTATCTTATTTGGTTTTCCCTTGTTGATAATAGCCCTTCCTTTGTTAGGTTTATGGATATTTACAAAATTGAAATCCCAGATTTTAATTGGTTATATATCGAGTTTATTGAACAGCTATTATCTGTATTTGGTACTTAAAAATTTTCATTTAGAACGAATTACAGATACAGCAGGCCATAAAATTGCTTTATCGTCCGGGCTATCTGTTGCAATTATCATTTTTGATGTGATACTTTTATCAGTTGCTACCTTAGGTTTTTATAAAAATTATATTTTGGTTTTTAAAAAAGAATAATTTGGACCAAGAGATACTATGAAAAATCCCTGCAAGCTCTTTCAAATTATGGTAGAATGGAAGCAGTAGAATTAGAAAAGGAAATCGATTATGAAATTTCTTGAATTAAATAAAAAACGTCATGCGACTAAGCATTTCACTGATAAGCCAGTTGATCCAAAAGATGTGCGTACGGCTATCGAAATTGCAACCTTGGCGCCAAGCGCCCACAACAGCCAGCCTTGGAAATTTGTGGTGGTACGTGAGAAAAATGCCGAACTGGCAAAATTGGCTTACGGTTCAAACTTTGAACAGGTATCATCAGCGCCTGTAACTATTGCCTTGTTTACAGACACAGATTTGGCTAAACGTGCTCGTAAGATTGCCCGAGTTGGTGGTGCTAACAATTTCTCAGAAGAACAACTTCAATACTTCATGAAAAATTTGCCAGCTGAATTTGCGCGCTACAATGAACAACAAGTCAGCGACTACCTAGCCCTCAATGCAGGTTTGGTTGCTATGAACTTGGTTCTCGCTCTTACAGACCAAGGAATCGGCTCAAATCTGATTCTTGGTTTTGACAAATCAAAAGTCAACGAAGTTTTGGATATTGAAGGCCGTTTCCGTCCAGAACTCTTGATTACAGTGGGTTACACAGACGAGAAATTGGAACCAAGCTACCGCTTGCCAGTAGATGAAATCATCGAGAAAAGATAGAAAGAAGAAAATATGACAGCAATTGATTTTACAGCAGAAGTAGAAAAACGCAAAGAAGACCTCTTGGCTGACTTATTTAGCCTTTTAGAAATCAACTCAGAACGAGATGATAGCAAGGTTGATGCTGAGCATCCATTTGGGCCTGGTCCAGTAAAAGCCTTGGAGAAATTCCTTGAAATCGCAGACCGTGATGGCTACCCAACTAAGAATGTTGATAACTACGCAGGACATTTTGAGTTTGGTGATGGAGAAGAAGTTCTCGGAATCTTTGCTCATATGGATGTGGTGCCTGCTGGTAGCGGTTGGGACACAGATCCTTACACACCAACTATCAAAGATGGTCGTCTTTATGCGCGTGGTTCTTCTGATGACAAGGGACCTACAACAGCTTGTTACTATGGTTTGAAAATCATCAAAGAATTGGGCCTTCCAACTTCTAAAAAAGTTCGCTTCATCGTTGGAACGGACGAAGAATCAGGCTGGGCAGACATGGACTACTACTTCGAGCATGTAGGACTTGCGAAACCAGACTTTGGCTTCTCTCCAGACGCTGAATTCCCTATCATCAACGGTGAAAAAGGAAATATCACGGAATACCTCCACTTTGCAGGTGAAAATACAGGTGCAGCCCGTCTTCACAGCTTTACAGGTGGTTTACGTGAAAATATGGTACCAGAATCAGCAACAGCAGTCGTTTCAGGTGGTTTGGCTGACTTGCAAGCTAAACTAGATGCCTTTGTTGCAGAACACAAACTCAGAGGAGAACTCCAAGAAGAAGCTGGCCAATACAAGGTGACGATCATTGGTAAATCAGCCCACGGTGCTATGCCTGCTTCAGGCATCAATGGTGCGACTTACCTAGCCCTATTCCTTAGCCAGTTTGACTTTGCTGGTCCAGCCAAAGACTACCTTGACATCGCTGGTAAAATTCTCTTGAACGACCACGAGGGGGAAAATCTCAAGATTGCCCATGTGGATGAAAAGATGGGTGCCCTTTCTATGAATGCCGGCGTCTTCCGCTTTGATGAAACAAGCGCTGATAATACCATTGCCCTTAATATCCGCTATCCAAAAGGAACAAGTCCAGAGCAAATCAAGTCAATCCTTGAAAACTTGCCAGTTGTTTCTGTTAGCCTTTCTGAACATGGACATACGCCTCACTACGTGCCAATGGAAGATCCACTTGTGCAAACCTTGTTGAATGTTTATGAAAAACAAACAGGCCTTAAAGGTCACGAGCAAGTCATCGGTGGTGGAACCTTTGGTCGCTTGCTAGAACGAGGTGTTGCCTACGGTGCTATGTTCCCAGACTCGATTGATACCATGCACCAAGCCAATGAATTTATCGCCTTGGATGATCTCTTCCGAGCAGCAGCAATTTATGCCGAAGCTATTTATGAATTGATCAAATAAAACGATAGAAGTCTGAGATCTTATGCTTAGACTTCTTTTTGGAGGGAAAGTAGATGTCTCAAATTGAAAGAATCAAGCAGGCTATTATGGCGGATCCACAGAATGTCGACTATACAAAGCGTGGCATTGAGCCTCTCTTTGCAGCGCCAAAGACTGCTCGCATCAATATCATCGGTCAAGCGCCTGGTCTTAAAACCCAAGAAGCAGGCCTTTACTGGAAGGACAAAAGTGGCGATCGTTTGCGGGACTGGCTAGGTGTGGATGAAGATACCTTTTACAACTCAGGTTATTTTGCTGTTCTGCCTATGGATTTTTACTTTCCAGGACATGGTAAGTCAGGTGACCTGCCACCTCGAGCTGGCTTTGCCGAAAAATGGCATCCGCAGCTCTTGCAAGAATTACCAGATATCCAATTAACACTCTTGATTGGCCAGTACGCCCAAGCCTACTATTTACAGGAGAAAGTCAGTGGCAAGGTGACAGAACGGGTAAAACATTACCAGAACTACTTGCCAACCTATTTTCCACTAGTTCATCCCTCACCACGCAATCAAATCTGGATGGCCAAAAATCCTTGGTTTGAGGCAGAAGTAGTGCCGGATTTGAAAAAAAGAATTAAAGCAATTTTATAGTCAATGAAAATCAAAGAGCAAACTAGGAAGCCAGCCGCAAGCTGTACTTGAGTACGGTAAGGCGACGCTGACGTGGTTTGAATTTGATTTTCGAAGAGTATTAGGAGAAAAAGAATGAAAGAAATTACCTTTGACGCATTTTACCAGCTTTACCAAAATGACCAACTTTCTCTAGTGGACGTGAGAGAAGTGGAGGAGTTTGAAGCTCTTCATTTAGAAGGTGCTCAGAATCTACCTCTGAGTCAATTAGCTGATACTTATGATCAATTGGACAAGGATCAGTTACATTATGTTATTTGTAAATCTGGAATGAGATCGGCGCGTGCTTGCCAATTCTTATCAGAACAAGGTTATGAGGTTATCAATGTCCAAGGTGGCATGATGGCTTTTGAAGAACTGTAAACAGTAGAATTTTCTCCTACTTAGTGTGATCTTGGTAGGAGGATTTTATTTTTAGATAATTCTTATTTTTAAGAATCTTGAAAACATTCAATATTTACTTCGTGAAGCTTTTTTCATACTCCTATTCATGATATACTAGGTCAGTATTTTATAAATATGAAGGAGATTTTCATGGCTAAAAAAGGTGCCTTAACAGGTTTGCTCCTGTTTGGAATATTTTTTGGTGCGGGGAACTTGATTTTTCCGCCTTCTCTAGGTGCTCTATCTGGAGAACATTTTCTTCCTGCCATCGCAGGTTTTGTCTTTTCAGGTGTCGGTATCGCCGTCTTGACTCTTATTATTGGAACGCTAAATCCTAAAGGATATATTTACGAGATTTCAACAAAGATAGCGCCTTGGTTTGCGACTCTTTACCTCTCAGTTCTTTACTTGTCAATCGGTCCATTCTTTGCTATCCCACGTACAGCTACAACAGCTTACGAAGTAGGGATTAGCCCTCTTTTGTCGGATGCAAATAAAGGTCTTGGTTTGATTGTCTTTACAGTTCTGTATTTTGCAGCAGCCTATTTGATATCGCTCAATCCATCAAAAATCTTAGACCGTATCGGCCGTATTTTAACGCCAGTCTTTGCGATTTTGATTGTTATCTTGGTTGTTCTAGGAGCTATCAAATACGGTGGAACAAGTCCTCAAGCTGCTTCAGCTGCTTATCAAGCTTCTGCCTTTGGTACAGGTTTCCTAGAAGGTTACAATACCTTGGACGCCCTTGCTTCAGTTGCCTTTAGTGTAATCGCAGTTCAAACCTTGAAACAACTTGGCTTCTCAAGTAAGAAAGAATACATTTCGACTATTTGGGTTGTTGGTATCGTTGTTGCACTTGCCTTCAGCGCCCTTTATATCGGTTTAGGTTTCCTTGGAAATCATTTCCCAGTACCAGCTGAAGCGATGAAGGGTGGAACACCAGGTGTTTACATCTTGTCACAAGCCACTCAAGAAATCTTTGGCTCAACAGCCCAACTCTTCCTTGCAGCTATGGTTACTGTAACCTGCTTCACAACAACAGTTGGTTTGATTGTGTCTACAGCTGAGTTCTTTAATGAGCGCTTCCCACAAATCAGCTACAAGGTTTATGCGACAGCCTTTACCTTGATTGGATTTGCCATTGCCAATTTGGGTCTTGATGCGATTATCAAGTACTCAATTCCTGTACTGGTTATCTTGTACCCAATCACGATTGCTATCGTTATGATTGTCATTGTCAACAAATTTGTGGCTCTTTCAAAACCAGGTATGCAGTTGACAATTACTGTTGTTACAGCCATTGCCATTGCAAGCGTACTAGGAAGCTCATTTAAAGTTGAGTTTCTTGCAAACCTTGTCAATGCTCTTCCTTTTGCCAAGGCATCACTCCCATGGTTAGTACCAGCCGTTGTCGGAATCTTGCTCTCATTGGTTCTACCAAACAAGCAAGAAAGCGATGTTTTTGAAATGGAATAATCATTAAAATCACTTTTGTAGCCAAGTCTACAGGAGTGATTTTCTTTTTTTATCCGATGATAAATGTGTTATAATAGGTAGCAAAAGAGGTGAAGAAATGAATCAAACAGTAGAATATATCAAAGAACTGACAGCCATTGCGTCGCCAACGGGCTTCACTCGGGAGATTTCGGACTATTTAGTCAAGACTCTAGAAGGTTTTGGTTACCAGCCGGTTCGCACAGCTAAGGGTGGTGTCAATGTGACCATTAAAGGTCAAAATGATGAAGAGCATCGCTATGTGACTGCCCATATGGATACGCTGGGGGCCATTGTCCGTGCTGTCAAACCAGACGGCCGTCTCAAAATGGACCGTATCGGTGGTTTTCCTTGGAACATGATTGAAGGTGAAAACTGTACCGTTCATGTGGCTAGCACAGGTCAAAAAGTATCAGGAACCATCCTCATCCACCAAACTTCTTGCCATGTCTATAAGGATGCAGGAACTGCAGAACGCACGCAGGATAATATGGAAGTGCGTTTGGACGCCAAAGTAACCAGTGAAAAAGAAACTCGTGCTCTTGGTATTGAGGTCGGTGATTTTATCAGCTTTGATCCACGAACCGTCGTGACAGAGACAGGTTTTATCAAGTCTCGTCATTTGGACGATAAGGTCAGCGCAGCGATTTTGCTTAACTTGCTTCGTGGTTATAAGGAAGAGAAGATTGAATTGCCCGTAACAACACATTTTGCTTTTTCAGTCTTTGAAGAAGTGGGGCATGGGGCTAATTCTAATATTCCTGCTCAGGTGGTAGAATATCTGGCTGTGGATATGGGAGCTATGGGAGATGATCAGCAAACAGACGAATATACAGTGTCTATCTGTGTCAAGGATGCTTCTGGACCTTATCATTATGACTTCCGGCAACACTTGGTTGCTTTGGCTAAAGAGCAAGATATTCCATTTAAGCTGGATATCTATCCGTTTTATGGTTCAGACGCTTCAGCGGCTATGTCTGCAGGTGCAGAAGTTAAACATGCCCTTCTCGGTGCTGGTATCGAGTCTAGCCATTCTTATGAGCGTACTCATATTGACTCGGTGGTCGCAACGGAGCGTATGGTTGATGCTTATCTTAAGAGCGCATTGGTAGACTAATATGTGTTTGATTTGCCAGAGAATTGAGCTCATCAAGAAGGGAGCAAATCCCTATTTTGTCAAAGAGTTGGAAACAGGCTATCTTGTGGTTGGAGACCACCAGTATTTTGCAGGCTATAGTCTCTTTTTAGCTAAGGAACACGTCACCGAATTGCACCATTTGAAAAAGGAGACAAGACTCCGTTTTCTAGAAGAAATGAGTGTGGTCCAAGAGGCGGTTGCTAAGACCTTTGCTGCTGAGAAAATGAATATCGAACTGCTAGGAAATGGCGATGCCCATCTTCATTGGCATCTGTTCCCTAGACGAAGAGGTGACATGAATGGTCATGGTCTCAAGGGACGTGGTCCAGTCTGGTGGGTTCCCTTTGAAGAAATGACAGCAGAAACCTGCCAAGCAAAACCGGATGAGATTAAAAGATTAGTCAAACGTTTATCGTTAGAAGTAGATAAACTATTAGAAATAAAGGAGTAGAAATGAAAAAAAGATACCTAGTCTTGACAGCCTTGCTAGCCTTGAGTCTAGCAGCTTGTTCACAAGAAAAAGCAAAAAATGAAGATGGCGCAGCTAAGACAGAACAAACAGCTAAAGCTGATGGAACAGTCGGAAGCAAGTCTCAAGGAGCTGCTCAGCAAAAAGCAGAAGTGGTTAATAAAGGAGACTACTACAGCATCCAAGGGAAATACGATGAAATCATCGTAGCCAATAAACATTATCCATTGTCTAAAGATTATAATCCAGGGGAAAATCCAACAGCCAAGGCCGAGTTGGTCAAACTCATCAAAGCGATGCAAGAGGCAGGCTTCCCAATTAGTGATCAATACAGTGGTTTTAGAAGTTACGAGACTCAGACTAACCTCTATCAAGATTATGTCAATAAAGATGGAAAGGCTGCAGCAGACCGTTACTCTGCCCGCCCTGGCTATAGCGAGCACCAGACAGGCTTGGCCTTTGATGTGATTGGAACAAATGGTGATTTGGTGACAGAAGAAAAAGCGGCCCAATGGCTCTTGGACCATGCGGCTGATTATGGTTTTGTTGTCCGTTATCTTAAAGGTAAGGAAAAGGAAACAGGCTATATGGCTGAGGAATGGCACCTTCGTTATGTAGGAAAAGAGGCTAAAGAGATTGCAGCTAGTGGCCTCAGTTTGGAAGAGTATTTCGGCTTTGAAGGTGGAGATTACGTCGATTAAAAAATAAACTTTTTCCTTGCAATTCCAGATAAATAGTGTATAATAGATGAGTATGTGTAAAGCATACTTGTGGGAGGTAAAAATCTTTAATTACCGCCAAAACCACAAAGGAGGATTTAAAAATGGCTAAAAAAGTCGAAAAACTTGTAAAATTGCAAATCCCTGCTGGTAAAGCTACACCAGCTCCACCGGTTGGACCTGCTCTTGGTCAAGCTGGTATCAACATCATGGGATTCACAAAAGAGTTCAACGCTCGTACAGCTGACCAAGCTGGTATGATCATTCCAGTTGTTATCTCAGTTTACGAAGATAAATCATTTACTTTCATCACTAAAACACCACCAGCTGCTGTTCTTTTGAAAAAAGCTGCAGGTGTTGAAAAAGGATCAGGTACACCTAACAAAACTAAAGTTGCTACAGTTACTCGTGCACAAGTACAAGAAATTGCAGAAACTAAGATGCCAGATTTGAACGCAGCAAACGTAGAGTCTGCAATGCGTATGATCGAAGGTACTGCTCGTTCTATGGGATTCACTGTTGTTGACTAATCAATAACACCCCCAATATAACCCGCAAGACTTCATCATTTCGAGAAGTGACGTGGGAGATGAAAATCGATTGAACCACTTACAAGGAGAATAGAAAATGGCTAAAAAAAGCAAACAACTTCGTGCTGCTCTTGAGAAAATCGACAGCACAAAAGCATACAGCGTAGAAGAAGCTGTAGCACTTGCAAAAGAAACTAACTTTGCAAAATTTGACGCAACTGTAGAAGTTGCTTACAACTTGAACATCGACGTTAAAAAAGCTGACCAACAAATCCGTGGAGCAATGGTATTGCCAAACGGTACTGGTAAAACTTCACGCGTTCTTGTTTTCGCACGTGGTGCAAAAGCTGAAGAAGCAAAAGCTGCTGGTGCAGACTTTGTTGGTGAAGATGACCTTGTTGCTAAAATCAACGACGGTTGGTTGGACTTCGACGTAGTTATCGCTACACCTGACATGATGGCTCTTGTTGGACGTCTTGGACGTGTCCTTGGGCCACGTAACTTGATGCCAAACCCTAAAACTGGTACTGTAACAATGGATGTTGCTAAAGCAGTTGAAGAGTCTAAAGGTGGTAAAATCACTTACCGTGCTGACCGTGCAGGTAACGTTCAAGCAATCATCGGTAAAGTATCATTTGAGGCTGAAAAATTGGTTGAAAACTTCAAAGCTTTCAACGAAACAATCCAAAAAGCAAAACCAGCTACAGCTAAAGGAACTTACGTAACAAACTTGACTATTACAACTACTCAAGGTGTTGGTATCAAAGTTGACGTAAACTCACTTTAATCAGTAGTTTATATCAGAGAACGAGTACGAAAGTGCTCGTTTTTTTAGGTACGACGGGCATTCCGTTCATCTGAGGTGTAAGTCCTCTGTGGCTACTATATACTAGTAAACCCAAAAGTGATTCCCAAACCTGACTATTGTGAGTAGCTGTTCGAACAGCATTAGGATAGACTGTTTAAGTCTGACGTTGGAAATAAGAATCGGCAGAGAAAGAGATAGAGAAATCTTGGTTATATGAATAGGCACGTGATAGTAAAGCGTATATAGCGGAAAGTGAGGCCAGCAACTCTAAAGTACAAATATGTAGTCGTAACCGATATGCGTAAACTACATGAGCAATTGAATTCGATCTAGAGAGGTGATTAATAGATTTTTGCTATAATCATGGCAGACTGTATGCGTTTGATTATAGTTCATCAAAAAATAGATTAGAATTGTTAGATAATATTATTTTATGTTATAATGAAGAAAAAATAGAGGTGTTTAAATGTCAGAAGCAGGTCATAAGTTTTTAGCAAAATTGGGGAAAAAACGCTTACGTCCAGGTGGAAAACGTGCCACAGATTGGTTAATTGCGGAAGGAGGATTTTCAAAAGAAAAGAGAATATTAGAGGTTGCGTGTAATAGGGGAACTACAGCAATTGAGTTGGCACAGCGTTTTGGTTGTAAGATAACTGCTGTTGATATGGATGGACAAGCCTTAGAAGTGGCTAAAAAATCTGCTGAAACGGCAGGTGTTGCTCATTTAATCAGTTTTGAAAGAGCTAATGCAATGAAACTTCCTTATGAAGATGCTAGTTTTGATATTGTTATAAATGAAGCTATGCTGACTATGCAAGCCGATCAAGCTAAGAAAAAATGTGTAATGGAATATCTAAGGGTTTTAAAACCTGAAGGTCTTCTTTTGACACATGATGTGCTTCTTAAGGAAGCTAAAGAGTCTGTCAGACAGGAACTGTCACAAGCAATTCATGTAAATGTAGGCCCTTTAACTCAAGATGGTTGGGAGCAAGTGATGATAGAATCAGGTTATCGTGATGTGAAAGTATTGACTGGGGAAATGACATTAATGAAATTATCAGGTATGATTTATGACGAAGGTTGGCTAGGAACTTTGAAAATTTGCGTAAATGCTTGTAAAAAGGAGAATAGAAAGCAGTTTTTAACTATGTATAAAATGTTTGCTAAGAATAAACAGAAATTGGGTTTTATTGCGATGGCTAGTTATAAATCGTCAAATCGTTAGATAATTATTGAAGTTAACTTTTCCTTTTTTCTTTCTTAAAAAATATGCTATAATAGAGAGTAAAAAACTTTGAAAGAAAGAAAAAGATGAATTTAAAAGATTACATTGCAACAATTGAAAATTATCCGAAGGAAGGAATTACCTTCCGTGATATCAGTCCTTTGATGGCTGATGGAAATGCTTATAGCTATGCTGTTCGTGAAATCGTTCAATATGCTACTGACAAGAAAATCGACATGATCGTAGGGCCTGAGGCTCGTGGTTTTATCGTGGGCTGTCCAGTTGCCTTTGAGTTGGGAATTGGTTTTGCACCTGTTCGTAAGCCAGGTAAATTGCCACGCGAAGTTATTTCTGCTGACTATGAAAAAGAGTACGGGGTTGATACCTTAACTATGCATGCTGATGCCATTAAGCCAGGTCAACGTGTTCTTATCGTGGATGACCTCTTGGCAACAGGTGGAACTGTTAAGGCAACTATCGAGATGATTGAAAAACTTGGTGGTGTTGTAGCAGGTTGTGCCTTCCTTGTTGAATTGGATGAATTGAACGGTCGTGAAAAAATCGGTGACTACGATTACAAAGTTCTTATGCATTATTAATGAAAAACAGTCCCTAGGGCTGTTTTCTCTACATTAGGATATAAAAATAGACTATAGCTAGTTAGAGAAAAACTATAATTGAAAACTATATCTTCTTACAGTATAATAAAGGAAACAAGTGTTTACATTTTAACTCTAAACACAAGCAATTATTCCTGAAAGAGTACAGTTAGGAGAGGGTTATGCCTATTCGAATTGATAAAAAATTGCCAGCTGTTGAGATTTTACGGACAGAGAATATCTTTGTCATGGATGATCAACGTGCGGCCCACCAAGATATTCGTCCCTTGAAGATTTTAATTTTAAATCTCATGCCACAAAAAATGGTCACAGAGACTCAATTGTTGCGCCACTTGGCTAATACGCCCCTGCAACTGGATATTGATTTTCTCTATATGGAGAGTCACCGTTCTAAAACAACTCGTTCAGAGCACATGGAGACCTTTTATAAAACTTTTCCTGAAGTCAAGGATGAGTATTTTGATGGGATGATTATCACAGGTGCTCCAGTTGAGCATTTACCATTTGAGGAAGTGGACTATTGGGAGGAATTCAGTCAGGTAATCGAGTGGTCCAAGACCCATGTCTATTCGACTCTTCATATCTGTTGGGGGGCTCAGGCTGGTCTTTATTTGCGCTATGGGGTGGAAAAATACCAGATGGACAGTAAGTTATCAGGTATTTATCCTCAGGATACTTTAAAGGAAGGTCATCTTCTCTTTAGAGGCTTTGACGATAGCTATGTATCCCCTCATTCTCGGCACACGGAGATTTCTAAGGAAGAAATCTTAAACAAAACCAATCTTGAAATTTTATCAGAAGGACCTCAGGTTGGAGTTTCTATTTTGGCCAGTCGTGATTTGCGAGAAATTTATAGTTTTGGGCATTTGGAATATGACCGTGATACCTTGGCAAAAGAGTATTTTAGGGACCGTGATGCAGGTTTAGACCCACATATTCCAGAAAATTACTTTAAGGATGATGATGTCAACCAGACACCTTGTCTTTGTTGGTCTTCATCAGCAGCCCTCTTTTTCAGTAACTGGGTGAATTATGCCGTCTATCAGGAAACCCCTTTTGACTGGAGAAAAATAGAAGATGATGCATCTGCTTTTGGGTATTTATAAGAGGAATTATGACATATTTAGACGCTTTTAAATCAGGGAACTTGGTTTTACCGAGTGCCCTGCTCTTGCATTTTAAGGAACTCTTTCCTTCTAGCGACGATTTTCTGGTCTGGCAATTTTTCTATTTGCAAAATACGACAGGCTTGGATGAAATGTCGCCAAGCCAGATTGCTGAAAGGATTGGCAAGGAGATTTCGGATGTCAATCAGGCCATTTCCAATCTGACGGAGAGGGGACTGCTTCAGTATCGAACCATCGAATTAAATGGTGAAATCGAATTGCTTTTTGATGCTAGTTTAGCTTTGGAACGTTTGGATGACTTGTTTGGAGTTGCTCATTCGAATTCAGATCAGTTGACACCTCAAAATCAACTCAAGGATTTGGTGGAAACCTTCCAACAGGAGTTGGGGCGCTTGTTGACGCCTTTTGAGATTGAGGATTTGACCAAGACACTAAAGGAAGATGGGACCAGTGCTGACTTGATTAAGGAGGCTCTTCGTGAAGCTGTTTTGAATGGAAAACCAAACTGGAAGTACATTCAGGCGATTTTAAGAAACTGGCGCCATGAAGGCATCAAAAGTGTGGCTCAAGTGGAGGCTAAACGAGCAGAGAGAGAAGCAAGCAATCCTCAGTTGACACAGGTATCTGCAGATTTCAGAAATGCTATGGATCTTTGGAAAGATTAATCGTTGGAAGCAGGCTTGAAATCCGAGTAAGATTTGCAAGCTGTGTATAATTGTGATAAAATAAGTAGAAAATAAATTGAAAAAAGAGGTATGTGAAATGTCACGTAAACCATTTATCGCTGGTAACTGGAAAATGAATAAAAATCCAGAAGAAGCTAAAGCATTCGTTGAAGCAGTTGCATCAAAACTTCCTTCATCA
Organism: Streptococcus mitis; assembly: GCF_003942765.1. Classification (GTDB taxonomy): domain Bacteria; phylum Bacillota; class Bacilli; order Lactobacillales; family Streptococcaceae; genus Streptococcus; species Streptococcus mitis_BE. The sequence goes on along the minus strand of NZ_RJNW01000001.1, from coordinate 581,822 downwards.
GATCTTGTTGAAGCAGGTATCGCAGCTCCAGCTCTTGATTTGACAACTGTTCTTGCTGCTGCAAAAGGTTCAAACCTTAAAGTTGCTGCTCAAAACTGCTACTTTGAAAATGCAGGTGCTTTCACTGGTGAAACAAGCCCACAAGTTTTGAAAGAAATCGGTACTGACTACGTTGTGATCGGTCACTCAGAACGCCGTGACTACTTCCATGAAACTGACGAAGATATCAACAAAAAAGCAAAAGCAATCTTTGCAAATGGTATGCTTCCAATCATCTGTTGTGGTGAGTCACTTGAAACTTACGAAGCTGGTAAAGCAGCTGAATTCGTAGGTGCTCAAGTATCTGCTGCATTGGCTGGATTGACTGCTGAACAAGTTGCTGCATCAGTTATCGCTTACGAGCCAATCTGGGCTATCGGTACTGGTAAATCAGCTTCACAAGACGACGCACAAAAAATGTGTAAAGTTGTTCGTGACGTTGTAGCTGCTGACTTCGGTCAAGAAGTTGCAGACAAAGTTCGTGTTCAATACGGTGGTTCTGTTAAACCTGAAAACGTTGCTTCATACATGGCTTGCCCAGACGTTGATGGTGCCCTTGTTGGTGGTGCCTCACTTGAAGCTGAAAGTTTCTTGGCATTGCTTGACTTTGTAAAATAATCGACTCTTTATTAACATTATTTGGTTGAAGAAAAGCTAAAATCGAGAAAGGACAAATATCGTCCTTTCTTTTTTGCTATTAAAGCGGTTAATGTAGACCATTTTATTCGAACTCTTCCTGATGGTTATAACATGGAGATGAAGCAAGACTCCAGCAATATTTCCCTCGGGCAAAAACAACTGTTGACCATCGCGCTTGCTATTCTAGCTAATCCTAAAATTCTCATTTTGGATGAAGCGACTTCCTCTATTGATACCCGTTTGGAACTCTTGATTCAAAAAGCTATGAAACGGTTGATGAAAGGAAGGAACAGTTTTGTCATCGCCCGCTGTCTCTCGACCATTCAAGAAGCAAATGAGATTCTCGTTCTTAAGGATGGACAGATTATTGAGTAGGGAAATCACGAAAGTGTACTCCAAGCGAAAGGTTTTTTATTATGATCTTTACCATAGTCAATTTTCAAGTAAATCTTATAAAGTGAGCTAATCAGAACTAACTAAACTTTTCTTAAATTATCAGTCTATTGCAACTTTTCTCATGTGAGTCATTTGGCTTGCTATTAGTTTTACTTAGTAGTATACTAAGGTAGTAATCATTAAGAAGTGGTTACAAATAATAATGAATGAGGTAAAATAAAATGGTAGAATTGAAAAAAGAAGCAGTAAAAGACGTAACATCATTGACAAAAGCAGCGCCAGTAGCATTGGCAAAAACAAAGGAAGTCTTGAACCAAGCTGTTGCTGATTTGTATGTAGCTCACGTTGCTTTGCACCAAGTGCACTGGTACATGCGTGGTCGTGGTTTCCTTGTATGGCATCCAAAAATGGATGAGTATATGGAAGCTCTTGATGGTCAATTGGATGAAATCAGTGAGCGTTTGATCACACTTGGTGGCAGCCCATTCTCTACATTGACAGAATTCCTTCAAAACAGTGAAATCGAAGAAGAAGTTGGAGAGTTCCGCAATGTAGAAGAAAGTTTGGAACGTGTCCTTGAAATTTATCGTTACCTCATCACTCTGTTCCAAAAAGCTTTGGATGTTACTGATGAAGAAGGTGATGATGTGACAAACGATATCTTTGTTGGTGCTAAAGCTGAACTTGAGAAAACGGTTTGGATGCTTGCAGCAGAACTTGGACAAGCACCTGGTTTGTAAGATAAATGCATCCCTTTCTATCATGAGTTTCTGTATCACTACTCATGATAAACTATCTTTTAAAAATCATGTAGCACACAAAGTTACATGATTTTTTCTTTGCTTCTCCGGCGACTCATTTGTCAAAATGCTGATTTTAGGGTATAATAGTTGCTGTTCGAGAAATTTTGATTTTCAAAGAATAGTGAATGATGATAAGGAGAAACCATGAACAACCTACCAAATTGCCCAAAATGTAACTCAGAGTATGTCTACGAAGACGGTGCCCTACTGGTTTGCCCAGAGTGTGCTTATGAGTGGAATCCTGCTGAAGTTGCAGATGTAGAAGAGGGTCTTGTTGCTATCGATGCCAACGGGAATAAATTGGCTGATGGTGATACTGTAACCCTCATCAAGGACTTGAAAGTAAAAGGTGCGCCAAAAGATTTGAAACAAGGGACGCGCGTGAAAAATATCCGTATCGTAGAAGGCGACCACAATATCGACTGTAAAATTGATGGTTTTGGTGCCATGAAACTCAAATCTGAGTTTGTGAAGAAAATTTAAGCATGTCAAAGCACTACAAACTTGTATTTTATAGCCGTATCTTCTTGTTTCTAGCGGCTTTTACGGGAGTTTATCTTGAAATCGCCAAGCATGGTGGCTTTGGGATGCTTCTCTACTATACGGTTCTGTCCAACCTTTTAGTCGCGATTTTTACGCTCTATCTCCTAAAGGTTATGAGCCGTTTAGGTGAAGACTGGCAAAGACCAAGTCTTTTGCGCTTAAAAGGTGGAGTCACCATGAGTATCATGATTACCTGTGTGATTTACCATTTCCTATTAGCGCCTATTGCGACTAATTTCTATACCCTAGAAAATTTCCTTTGCCACTATATCGTTCCCCTCTGGTTTTTAGCAGATACTCTCTTTTTTGACAAACAGGGTCAATACAAGATTTGGGATCCAGTTGTGTGGACGATTTTACCCTTGCTTTATATGATTTTTGCTCTTTTTAATGGCTTGGTACTGAAACTTGATGTTCCTAATTCTAAGGTCAGTCCCTTCCCTTACTTCTTTTTGAATGTGAACAAGGGGTGGGATGTCGTGTTCAAGTGGTGTCTGATTATCTTTGTTGCCTATATGGTGGCAGGATTTATCTTCTACTTTATCAAGCAAATCAAGAGAAAGTCATCCTAAGATACAAGGTATTCATTTTCGAGTTTAAGAAGGAGTCTGTACACCAAAGAGGCTTCTTCTTTTCTTGCTTGAGAATTATCAACAGAGAAAGATATTAAGAGAAAATATAGAAAGAGATTTCATGAAACAATTTTTAGAACGGGCCAGTATTTTGGCTCTCTCCCTCGTTTTGATTACATCCTTTTCCATCTCGAGTGCCCTGCCAGCCATGTTTGACTATTATCAAGGCTATCCTAAGGAACAAATTGAGCTCTTGGCGAGCTTGCCTTCTTTCGGGATCATGATTATGTTACTACTAAATGGTTTCTTAGAAAAAATATTTCCTGAGCGCTTACAGATTAGTCTGGGCTTGCTGATTTTATCACTCAGCGGGACGGCTCCCTTCTGGTATCAAGCCTACCCCTTTGTTTTTGGAACACGGATTCTTTTTGGTTTGGGTGTTGGGATGATCAATGCTAAGGCCATTTCCATTATCAGTGAACGTTATCAAGGAAAAACGCGAATTCAGATGCTAGGGTTACGCGGTTCTGCAGAGGTCGTTGGGGCTTCTCTCATTACCTTGGCAGTCGGCCAGTTGTTGGCCTTTGGTTGGACAGCTACCTTCCTAGCCTATAGTGCTGGATTTTTGGTGCTGACCCTTTATCTGCTCTTTGTCCCTTATGGAAAAGAAAAGAAAGAAGTCAAGAAAAAAGAGAAAGAAGCAAGTCGCTTAACTCGGGAAATGAAAGGTTTGATTTTTATCCTAGCTATCGAAGCGGCGGTTGTAGTTTGTACCAATACGGCTATTACTATTCGTATTCCAAGTTTGATGGTGGAAAGAGGACTTGGAGATGCCCAGTTATCTAGTTTTGTTCTTAGTGTCATGCAGTTGATCGGGATTGTGGCTGGTGTGAGTTTCTCTTTCTTGATTTCTATCTTTAAAGAGAAATTGCTTCTCTGGTCCGGTATTACCTTTGGTTTGGGGCAAATTGTAATTGCTTTGTCTCCATCCTTGTGGGTGGTAGTGGCAGGAAGCATTCTGGCTGGTTTTGCCTACAGTGTAGCCTTGACGACAGTTTTTCAACTTGTCTCTGAAAGAATTCCAGCTAAACTCCTCAATCAAGCAACTTCATTTGCTGTATTAGGCTGTAGTTTCGGAGCCTTTACGACACCATTCGTTCTAAGTGCAATTGGCTTATTAACTCACAATGGGATGCTGGTCTTTACAATTTTGGGAGTTTGGTTGATTGTAACTTCTATCTTTGTCATGCACCTACTTCAAAAGAGAGCTTAGGATTGGTTCCTAAGTTTTTCCTTTTTAGAATTTTTGTACCCATACAGTATTTATTTTAGGACCTTGTCTACAGACTAATTTCTTGATAAAATGGAAGTTATGACAAGATATAAAGCAACTATCTCCTATGACGGTTACGCCTTTGCTGGTTTTCAACGCCAGCCCCATGCGCGGAGCGTTCAGGAGGAAATTGAAAAAACCTTGACGAGACTCAATAAAGGGAAAGCAATCACTGTTCACGGTGCTGGTAGGACTGATAGTGGGGTTCATGCTTTGGGACAGGTCATTCATTTTGACCTGCCCCATCAGATGGATGAGGAGAAGCTCCGTTTTGCCTTGGACACCCAATCCCCTGAAGATATTGATGTGATTTCGATTGAGCTCGTGGCAGATGATTTTCATTGCCGTTATGTAAAACATAGCAAGACCTATGAGTTTATCGTGGATAGAGGACGTCCTAAAAATCCTATGCGCCGTCACTATGCTACTCATTTTCCCTATCCGCTTGACGTGGAACGCATGCAGATTGCAATCAAAAAGCTAGAGGGCACCCACGATTTCACAGGCTTTACAGCCTCTGGAACCAGTGTGGAGGATAAGGTTCGCACCATCACAGAAGCTAGTCTCAGGGTTGATGAGACAGGCCAGTTTTTGACTTTTACCTTTTCAGGAAATGGTTTCTTGTATAAACAGATTCGCAATATGGTGGGGACGCTGCTCAAAATCGGAAATAATCGTATGCCAGTGGAGCAGATTGACCTGATTTTGGAGAAGAAGGACAGGCAACTTGCAGGTCCCACTGCAGCACCAAATGGTTTGTATTTAAAGGAGATTCATTATGAAGAATAATCGTATTTTAGCACTTTCTGGAAATGACATTTTTAGTGGTGGTGGTTTGTCAGCAGATTTGGCAACCTATACATTGAACGGCTTGCATGGCTTTGTAGCAGTGACTTGCTTGACAGCCTTGACAGAAAAAGGATTTGAAGTCTTTCCAACTGACGATACCATTTTTCAACATGAATTAGATAGCTTGCGTGATGTCGAGTTTGGGGGAATTAAGATTGGTCTTCTACCAACTGTCAGCGTAGCTGAGAAGGCTTTGGACTTTATCAAACAACACCCAGGAGTGCCTGTGGTTCTGGACCCTGTCTTGGTCTGCAAGGAAACGCACGACGTAGCAGTTAGTGAACTCTGCCAAGAGTTGATTCGCTTTTTCCCTTATGTCAGTGTGATTACGCCTAATCTTCCTGAAGCAGAATTACTAGCAGATCAAGAGATTAAAACCCTTGAAGATATGAAAACTGCAGCACAGAAATTGCATGACTTAGGAGCGCCAGCAGTCATTATCAAGGGAGGCAATCGCCTTAGTCAGGACAAGGCTGTAGATGTCTTTTATGATGGACAGAACTTTACAGTCTTAGAAAATCCTGTCATCCAAGGGCAAAATGCTGGTGCAGGTTGTACCTTTGCCTCCAGCATTACCAGTCATCTAGTCAAAGGTGATGAACTTTTACCAGCAGTAGAAAGCTCTAAGGCTTTCGTTTACCGTGCCATTGCACAAGCAGATCAGTATGGAGTAAGACAATATGAAGCAAACCAAAACAACTAAAATCGCCCTTGTATCTCTATTAACCGCCCTCTCTGTGGTTCTAGGTTATTTCTTAAAAATTCCAACACCGACAGGCATTCTAACTCTTTTAGATGCTGGTGTCTTCTTTGCTGCCTTTTACTTTGGTAGTCGCGAAGGGGCTGTAGTCGGAGGACTAGCAGGTTTCTTGATTGACCTCTTATCAGGCTACCCTCAGTGGATGTTCTTTAGCTTGGTCAATCATGGTTTGCAGGGATTTTTCGCAGGATTTAAAGGAAAAACTCAGTGGTTAGGCCTTATCTTAGCAACAATTGCCATGGTAGGGGGTTACGCCTTGGGTTCTACATTGATGAATGGCTGGGCTGCAGCTCTACCAGAAATCCTACCAAATTTCATGCAAAATACCTTGGGAATGGTTGTGGGGTTTGTAGTCTTTCAGAGTGTTAAGAAGATAAAACCCAATTTGTAAAATTAAGCTAGTCAGAAAAAGTCATCTATGTAAGGCTCAGATAAACTACCACATTTGTCTGAAAGGAACTATACACATCTTACTACAAACGAACTTGTAATGATAGAGGCTTACTACAAAGAAAGTCTAAAAGTTACAGATATTGTAAAAGCTCTTGGAAGATCAAAACAGACAACCTACAATGTGCTCAACTATCTGAAAGAGGAGCACTCTGCTTATGATTACTATAAGCGATATAAAGTCAATAAGAAACGCTGTGCCAGGAATAAAACAAGTCTTACGCAAGCATAAAAAGACTTTATTCAAACTCATTTAGATCTAAGCTGGAGCCTTGATGTCATTAAGGGAGTTTATTCAGATAGGATTTCTTGTTCTATGAGAACTCTCTATCAACTAGCAGACCGTGGTATTTTCAAGAAAGAGAACCTCCCCTGGAAAGGCAAAAGAAAACCAAATGGTCATAGCGAAAAACGAGGAAAACAAGCGTTGCGCAGTGATTTACGTGAGAGAGCAGACAGTTATCCTAATTTTGAGTCGAAATTAGGTCATCTAGAAGGGGATACAATTGTGGGAGAAAAACACAAAAGTGCAGTCATTACCTTAGTAGAACGCCTCTCAAAAGCCATCATCACACTGAAAACCAATGGACGGAAAGCAAGTGATATTGAGGCCTCCATCAATCAATGGTTGTCTCAAGTTCCCAGTCATCTCTTTAAGTCGATAACGTTTGATTGTGGGAAAGAATTTTCTAATTGGAAATCTATTTCGAATGCACTTGACATTGATATTTTCTTTGCGGATCCAGGATGTCCTGGTCAACGAGATCTCAATGAACATTCTAATGGCTTATTAAGACGAAATGGATTACCGAAACAAATGGATTTTACTAATATTTCTCAAAATTATTTATCAGCTATAGCTGATAAAAGAAATAGAATTCCTAGAAAATCATTGAATTATCAATCACCCTACCAAGTTTTTCTGAGTTACTTGAAAACTCTAGCTTAATTTGACAATTTAGGAAATAAAAAAGTCAGCTATTTGAGCTGACTTTTTGCTTGTCTCTATGTTTAATCAAAATAAAGCAAGTCTTTGCTGGTGCTTGTAAAGAGGTCGAAGCCATCCTTGGTAACAACACCACAGTCTTCGATACGGACACCGACTTTACCAGGGATATAGATACCTGGTTCAACAGAGAAGCACATTCCTTCTTCGATGACCATGTCGTTTCCTTCCATGATAGATGGGAATTCATGGACATCCATACCGATACCGTGACCGAGACGGTGGTTGAAGTATTCACCGTAACCAGCTTTTTCGATGACCTCACGGGCAGCGCGGTCCACTTCATGGGCAGTCACACCTGGTTTGATAAAGTCAAGAGCAGCTTGTTGGGCTTCAAGAGTCAAGTTATAAATGTCTTTCTTGAAATGGTCTGGTTTACCAACAGCGACTGTACGAGTCATATCTGAAGCATAGCCGTTGACCAGAACACCGAGGTCAAAGAGGAGAAGAGAATCATTTTCAACCTTATTAGATGCTGGAATACCGTGTGGATTTGCAGCATTATCACCAGTCAAGACCATGGTATCAAAACTCATTTCATAGCCTTCACGTTTCATGGCAAAGTCAATTTGGGCAATAATATCTGTCTCAGTCTTATCAAGAGAAATATTGTCAAAACCAACCTTAACAGCTTTGTCTGCATAGAGACCTGCAACCATCATTTTTTGCACTTCGTCAGCTGATTTGATGAGGCGCATGCGTTGGATACGAGGTGTGATGTTTTCAAACTCAGCAGTTTCAAAGACTATTTTCAAGCCATGATATTTGGTCAAGATGAGATTGTCAAACTCAACAGCGACACGTTTGAAGTCAAGTTGTGGAAGAGCATGTTTCATTTTTTGCCATGGATTTTCAGAATCCACATAGCCCACAACTGGGAAGGAAACAGTACTAGTAGCACGCTCAACTTCAAGGGCTGGGACAAAGAGGAGGGGTTCTTGATCTGCTAGGACAAAAAGGAACATTTGGCGTTCATGGGGATCACTGTAAAAGCCAGTGAGGTAATTGATTGTGACGGGGTCAGATACGACAGCGACGTCTAGTTTTTCTGATTCAAGATATGTTACGATTTGTTGTAATTTAGACATATGCTACCTTCTTTCTACCCCTCTATTTTGGCAAAAAAAGTGAGAAAATGCAAGGGAGAAGGGTAAAAGGAAAGACAAAAAGAACTCCGACAATATGTGGAGTTCTTTTATATAATTCCCATTTGTTTAAGAAAAGTCAGCCTTGCTTTTGACATCACTGTATTCTTCAGCGATTTCTTGGCTGAGAATATCTTCATAGGCAGGGAGTTGGATGTCCTGACCATATTTCTTCTTGAGGGCAGTAGTGACTAGGCGATAAGCTAGATTGGCATTACGAGAGAGGATAGGTCCGTGGAAGTAGGAACCAAAGACATTCTTATAATGAACCCCTTCGCCGACTTTTTCTTCGTTATTTCCATTTCCATAGACAACCTGTCCCAGCGGTTTTTGGTCATCTGAGAGGAAGGTACGGCCCTGATGATTTTCAAATCCATAGTAGGTTTCATTGAAATCTTCATTATGAATCTTGATGTCACCGATAAAACGGTTATTGGTCTGGTTGAGGGTGTAGTGGCCCATGACCCCTAGTCCTTCGATACGTCTCCCTGAAGCTTCAACATAATATTGCCCCAATAGTTGGAAACCACCACAGATAGCCAGAACCACACCGTCGTTTTGGATGTAGTTGTCAATGCTCTCTTTTTTAGCAGGTAGGTCGTCTGCAATAATACTTTGTTCAAAGTCTTGACCGCCACCGAAAAAGGCGATGTCGTAGTGATTTTCGTCAAAGTCATCATGGAGAGAAACGATGTCAACGGTCACATGGGCTCCCAGCTTTTCAGCCACATACTTGAGCATGAGGATGTTTCCATTGTCCCCGTAGGTATTCATGAGGTTTCCATAGAGGTGGGCAATGTTGAGCTGATAGGGGTAATTGCCAGCTTTTGAGGAAAGTGAAGTATAAACCATTAGTTCATCTCCTTTCTAACAATCTGACGACTAGCCAGCAATTCGCGGAATTCCAGCATAGCAGTATAGGTAGCCAGGATATAGGCATGCTTGCAGTCTTGGTTCTCAATGGTCTTAAGAACTTGTTCTAGATTGCTTGTTTCAGTGATTTTATCAGCTGGATAGCCTGTCACTCGGAGACGACGTGCAATTTCAGAATGGCGAACACCGCCAGCGTTGATTTCAGGAATGTCCATGTCAGTGATTTGTTCAAAATCAGCATCCCAGATCCAGCTAGTGTCAATTCCATCTGCATAGTTGGCATTGAGGAGGACAGATAGGCTAAATGGATAAGGTGCTAGTTTAATCATTTCGATAGCTTGGGTCGCACCGACTGGATTTTTAATCAAGACAAGAGTACATTCTTTGTCACCGATATGGAAGGTTTCTTGGCGTCCAAAGACAGCACGGCTCTTATCAAATCCTTGCTTGATTAGTTGTGAGTCTGCACCAAGGAAACGGGCGATGGCAACCGCAGCTAGGGCGTTGTAGATATTGTAGAGACCACCGATTTGAATACCGTATTCTTGTCCGTCAATGACAAAGCGAGAGCGATTGTTGGTTAACTCTACCAATTCTGTTAAGCGATAGTCGAGATCAGGACGTTTACATCCGCAACCTTCACAGATATAGGCACCCAAGTTTGCATAGGTATTATGCTCATATTTGAGGATTCCTTGGCAGTCAGGACAGAGAATCCCTTCGGTATTATAGTGAGCCAGCTGGGCTGGACCTTTCTCCAAGTCAAAACCAAAATACTCTACAGGATTTGGAATAGCTGGCTTGTAGAAAAGAGGACTGTCACCATTTAGGAGAACAGTAGCCGTAGGTACCTTACGAATAGCATCCAAAATCATCTTGTAAGTAGTGTAAATCTCACCATAGCGGTCCATCTGGTCACGGAAGATATTCGTGATAACAAATAAGCTTGGCTGGATATAGTCACAGATACGAGATAGACTGGCTTCGTCAATCTCTAGGACGGCAATATTTTTCCCAGTTTTAGAAGATTTGGCTGTTAAGAAGGTTGTCGCAATTCCTGTAATCATGTTGGCACCGCTTGGGTTGGTCAGAACTTGACCATAAACCTCTTTTAAAATGCCGACAGTGAGGGCAGTTGTCAAGGTTTTTCCATTGGTTCCAGTGACCACGACAATCTCGTAGTTCTTAGCTAGGTTTTGTAAAATATCTTTATCAAATTGAAGGGCAAGTTTTCCTGGGAGCGTACTTCCACGGCCAAGACGGCTTAAAATGAAGTGGGAAGAACGCCCAGCTAGGAGGCCCAAAGTAGTTTTTAATTTCATGTTTCTATTATATCATAAAAGAGGGAAAAGACAGATTTGAGGTTCCGCAGAAGTAAAAACAGCCCGAAGAGGGCTGTTCGATATGATTAAATCTAAATTTAAATCGCAAACAAGTCATTCAAGTTCTCAGCCAAGGTTGGGTGAGTGAAGATTTGTTTTGTGAAGTAAGTGTAAGGAATCTTGTTGTCCATAGCAACAGTGATGATGTTGATGATTTCTTGAGAACCTTCTGAGAAGATGCTTGCTCCAAGAATTTCTTTTGTTTCAGTATTCACAACAGCTTTGAAAGCTCCACGAAGGTCTCCATTTACGTGACCACGAGGCATTGTTGCAACAGGGATTTCCTTAACAGCGTATGGAAGTTTCAAATCAGCTGCTTGGCTTTCAGTCAAACCTACTTGTGAAAGTGCAGGTGTGATAAACATGGTGTTCGGTACATTGAGACGGTCTTCAAGTGTGTAGCTTCCATCACCAGCAAGGTAACTGTAAACAACACGGAAGTCATCAAGTGAAATATAAGTAAATTGAGGGCCACCGTTGACATCTCCAACTGCAAAGACACCAGGAACGTTTGTTTGACAATGTTTGTCTACTTTAATAGCACCACGTTCAGTTAGTTCAATGTCTGTATTTTCAAGTTGAAGTGGTTCTACGTTGGGTTTACGTCCAGTTGAGTAGAGAAGGGCGTCGAAACGGTAAGTTTCGTTTTCAGTTACGAGGAGCACTTGGTCACCATCGTTTTTGATTTCAGTAGTGCGGATATTTTGAAGCAATTCAATACCGTCTTCTTCCATGTATTGCTTAGCAAGAGCTGCGATGGAAGGTTCTGCACGAGGTAGGAAAGTGTCCAAGGCATCTAGAACTGTAACCTTGCTTCCAAGTTTGTTGTAAAGACCAGCAAATTCAAGACCGATATTTCCTCCACCAAGAACTCCAAGTTTTTCAGGCAATTTGTCCAAGTTTTGGATACCTGTTGAGTCAAAGACGTTTTTGCTTGTAGCAAGTCCAGGGATTGGCAAGACGTTTGAAACAGCACCAGTGTTGATGACGATTGTTTCAGCGGTTAGTTCTTTCTTTTCATCACCAGCTTGGATTTCGATGACTTTATTTGAAAGGAAGTGAGCTTCCGCATCAAAGATATCGACACCTGTACCAGCAACAGTCGCATAGTTTTTACCGTTTAGACGACCAGTGATAGTGTTTTTGGTAGCAATGACTTCTTCAAAAGACAAGTCTTTCTCAGCAGCAACTAGCAAAGTTTTAGTTGGGATACAACCAATGTTGATACAAGTTCCACCGTACATAGCTTTGCTACGTTCAATGAGGGCAACTTTTTTGCCAGCTGAAGCCAATTTACCAGCTAGTGTTTTACCAGCTTTACCAAATCCGATAACGATTAAATCATAAGTTAACATTTAGAGTTCCTCCTTTTCGACTTTCATTCTAGCACAAGAAAAAAACTTTTGCACAATTCTGCTACGAAAAAGACAGAAAAGCTAAAAACGCTTTCCAGACAAAAAAATAGTAATTTTTTGACAAGCTTGATAAACTAAAATCCTATCTATTTTTATATAAGATAGAATAAATGTTCGAAAATAGGAGGTTTTATGAAATTGAATCGTTATATTATTGCCTTTGCTGGAGTCATTTTACACTTAATGCTGGGTTCGACTTATGCTTGGAGTGTTTATCGCAACCCTATTATTGAAAAAACGGGATGGGATCAGGCTTCTGTTGCCTTTGCCTTTAGTCTAGCAATCTTTTGTTTGGGATTATCGGCTGCATTTATGGGGCGTTTGGTAGAAAAATTTGGTCCGAGAGTCATGGGGAGTCTATCTGCTTTTCTATACGCAGGTGGAAATATCTTAACAGGATTTGCAATAGATCGTCAGGAGCTGTGGTTGCTGTATCTCGCTTAAGGCATTTTAGGTGGGCTTGGTTTGGGAGCAGGCTATATTACCCCTGTGTCAACAATTATAAAATGGTTTCCTGATAAACGTGGTCTCGCAACAGGTTTAGCGATTATGGGGTTTGGTTTTGCTTCTTTATTGACTAGTCCCATAGCGCAACATCTCATCGCAGGGGTAGGGCTTGTAGAAACTTTTTATATTTTAGGCGCAAGTTACTTTATTATCATGCTCCTAGCTTCACAATTTATTAAGCGTCCAAATGAGCAAGAGCTTGCAATTTTATCTGTTTCAGGGAAAGAAAAAACAGCCTCTTTGACGCAAGGAATGGCTGCGAATCAGGCCCTGAAAAGCAATCGTTTTTATATACTTTGGATTATTTTCTTTATCAACATAGCTTGTGGTTTAGGCTTAATTTCAGCGGCATCGCCAATGGCACAGGAGATGGCTGGCTTGTCTACAAGTCATGCAGCAGTAATGGTGGGCATTTTAGGGATTTTCAATGGGTTTGGTCGTTTGCTCTGGGCGAGTTTATCTGACTATATCGGTCGCCCTCTAACCTTTAGTATATTACTGCTTGTCAATCTTTTCTTTTCTCTCTCACTTTGGCTCTTTACAAATTCCGTTTTATTTGTAGTCGCTATGTCTATTTTGATGACTTGCTATGGAGCTGGTTTTTCATTGATTCCAGCTTATCTCAGTGATATTTTTGGAACCAAGGAATTGGCCGCTCTGCATGGATATATTTTAACAGCTTGGGCAATGGCTGGTTTAGCAGGGCCTATTTTATTAGCAGAGACTTATAAAATGGCTCATTCTTACACACAAACCTTGTTCGTTTTTCTCATTTTATATAGTATAGCCTTGGCTTTGTCTTATTATCTAGGTCGTTCAATCAAAAAGGAAAACCAAAAACCGCTTACATGATTTTCTAGAGAAATTAGGCTATCTTTTGCTCTGGTCTTGTGTTATACTAGATAGGTTGCAAAGAAAACAGTACTTTTCTTTTGTGGAAAAGAAGCAACACGATTTTATATCCAGTATATGAAAATACGTCATAAAAAGAAAAGTATAAACTAAGCCCTATAGGGTGGCTTCGCACCACCTTTAGAAAGAAGAAGAACGTGAAATTTAATGAATTAAACTTGTCTGCTGATTTGCTAGCAGAGATTGAAAAAGCTGGTTTTGTAGAAGCCAGTCCTATCCAAGAACAAACTATTCCCTTGGCCCTTGAAGGCAAGGATGTTATCGGTCAAGCTCAGACTGGTACAGGAAAAACTGCAGCCTTTGGCTTGCCTACCCTTGAAAAAATCCGTACAGAAGAAGCGACTATCCAAGCCTTGGTCATCGCTCCAACTCGTGAACTAGCTGTCCAAAGTCAAGAAGAACTCTTCCGCTTTGGTCGTAGTAAGGGAGTCAAGGTTCGCTCAGTATATGGTGGATCAAGCATTGAAAAACAAATTAAGGCTCTTAAATCTGGTGCCCATATCGTGGTGGGAACACCTGGTCGCCTTTTGGACTTGATTAAACGCAAGGCCTTGAAATTACAAGATATTGAAACTCTTATCCTTGACGAAGCGGATGAAATGCTCAACATGGGCTTCCTTGAAGACATTGAAGCTATCATTTCTCGTGTTCCTGAAAACCGTCAAACTTTGCTTTTCTCAGCAACTATGCCAGATGCCATCAAACGTATCGGTGTTCAGTTTATGAAAGAACCTGAGCATGTCAAGATTGCGGCTAAGGAATTGACAACAGAATTGGTTGACCAATACTATATCCGAGTTAAAGAGCAAGAAAAATTTGATACCATGACACGTCTTATGGATGTGGAACAGCCTGAGCTTGCTATTGTATTTGGTCGTACCAAACGCCGTGTAGATGAATTGACTCGTGGTTTGAAAATCCGTGGCTTCCGTGCAGAAGGAATTCATGGCGACCTAGACCAAAACAAACGTCTTCGTGTCCTTCGCGACTTTAAAAATGGCAATCTTGATGTTTTGGTTGCGACAGACGTTGCAGCGCGTGGGTTGGATATTTCAGGTGTGACTCATGTCTATAACTACGATATTCCACAAGATCCTGAAAGTTATGTTCACCGTATTGGTCGTACAGGTCGTGCTGGTAAGTCAGGCCAGTCGATTACTTTTGTTGCTCCAAATGAAATGGGCTACCTTCAAATTATTGAAAACTTGACCAAGAAACGCATGAAAGGTCTCAAACCTGCAAGTGCAGAAGAAGCCTTCCAAGCAAAAAAACACGTAGCTCTCAAGAAAATTGAACGTGATTTTGCAGATGAGACTATCCGTGCCAACTTTGAGAAATTTGGTAAGGATGCTCGTAAGCTAGCTGCCGAATTTACTCCAGAAGAATTGGCAATGTATATCTTGAGTCTGACTGTTCAAGATCCAGATAGCCTTCCAGAAGTGGAGATTGCGCGTGAAAAACCACTGCCATTTAAACCATCAGGTAATGGCTTCGGTGGTAAAGCTAAGGGAGGTCGTGGAGGTCGTCATGGAGATGACCGTCGTGATAATCGCCGTGGAGACAACCGTCGTGGTGGTCGTCGTGATGATTTCAAAAAAGGAAGTCGTGGAAATGATCGTTTTGATAAGGAAAAACGTTACCGTAAGGATAATAAAAAACCACGCAATACTTCAAGCGAAAAGCAAACAGGCTTTGTTATTCGTAACAAGGGCGATAAATAAGAAAAAGCGGTTCAAAATGAATCGCTTTTTTATATAAGGAGACCGAATGGAAAAGAAAGATAAATAAAATAGATATATTATCTTCTTGTAATATTATAATACACAAAAATAGGGAGCTTGTCAATGGAAAAGAAGCAATTTAATTAAAAATATTCTTGTTTTTTCAAATTGCAATTAAATAAGCAATTTTCAGATAATAATTGAAAATTCAAGCTGTTTATGTTATAATGATAGCGATTAAATTCGAGGTGAAAAATGGCACATTTATTAGAAAAAACTAGAAAAATTACTTCTATTCTGAAGCGTTCGGAGGAGCAGTTACAGGAAGAACTTCCCTATAATGCGATTACCCGTCAATTGGCAGATATTATTGACTGTAACGCTTGTATCGTCAATAGCAAGGGACGTCTCCTTGGTTATTTTATGCGTTACAAAACCAATACGGATCGTGTAGAGCAGTTCTTCCAAACTAAGATTTTCCCTGATATATATATTCAGGGGGCCAACATGATTTATGATACAGAAGCCAATCTGACAGTTGATCATGATTTGAGTATTTTCCCTGTGGAAAGTCGTGCCGACTTTCCAGATGGTTTGACGACCATTGCGCCGATTCATGTATCAGGGATTCGCCTTGGTTCTTTGATTATTTGGCGCAATGACAAAGAATTTGATGACGAGGACTTGATTCTTGTTGAGATTGCGAGTACCGTTGTTGGGATTCAACTCCTCAACTTCCAGCGTGAAGAAGATGAGAAAAATATCCGTCGCCGTACTGCTGTTACCATGGCGGTTAATACCCTTTCTTACTCCGAACTCCGTGCTGTTTCAGCCATTTTAGGGGAATTAAATGGAAATGAAGGGCAGTTGACTGCGTCTGTGATTGCAGACCGTATCGGAATCACCCGTTCTGTGATTGTCAATGCCCTTCGTAAACTTGAGTCGGCAGGGATTATTGAAAGTCGCTCACTTGGAATGAAGGGAACCTATCTTAAGGTATTGATTTCAGATATTTTTGAAGAAGTGAAGAAAAGAGATTACTAATGACTAAGGCTTTGATTTCGATTGATTATACAGAAGATTTTGTTGCAGATAGTGGAAAATTGACAGCAGGTGCTCCAGCTCAGGAAATTTCGGAAGCCATTAGCAAGGTGACTCGCCTAGCTTTTGAACGAGGAGACTACATCTTCTTTACTATTGATGCTCATGAAGAAAACGATTGTTTCCATCCAGAAAGCAAACTATTTCCTCCTCACAATTTGATTGGGACTAGTGGACGGAATTTATACGGAGATTTGGGGACCTTTTATCAAGAGCATGGTTCAGACAGTCGTGTCTTTTGGATGGATAAACGCCACTATTCAGCATTTTCAGGGACTGACCTGGATATCCGTTTGAGAGAGCGGAGAGTGTCTACCGTTATCTTAACAGGTGTCTTGACGGATATCTGTGTCCTGCATACAGCTATAGATGCCTATAATCTAGGATATGATATCGAGATTGTTAAACCAGCTGTTGCTTCCATCTGGCCTGAAAATCATCAATTTGCCCTAGGTCATTTCAAAAATACACTCGGAGCTAAGTTAGTAGATGAAAATCTAAATGAAATTTCAGAGTAATTTGGTTGATGAAATGAAAAATTTTTGAAAAAAGTGTTGACAAGAGTCCTAAAAGTTGATATACTAGTAAAGTAATCGACGCGGGGATGGCGGAATTGGCAGACGCGCAGGACTAAGGATCCTGTGACCGCTTTAGGTCGTGAGGGTTCAAGTCCCTCTCTCCGCATAGGATAAGAGTTAGCTTAGGCTAGCTCTTTTTTTATTTCAAAAGTTAACAATTAATCACTCTTTTCTATCTTCAATGTCTATGAAATCCAAGAGTTATAATGGCAATAACGGAGCATTTGATATTGATTATTTGGTTCGGAATCAAACTATCAATCAGTATTTTAAAAAAGATGAAAATGAACAAGCAACATTAGATTTTGGGAGCTCATACCGAAACGACGATTATTACTATTATTCAATAACTGTTCACTATGATAATGTTTATACCTTTATAGAAACGGTATCGAATTAAGGGGAAAATAAATGGTAGATAAAAAAATTGTGAGTAGTGGGAACGCTACTTTAGATCCGTCTAATCTGACTTACGAATTTGAATAAGATACAAGGAACTGTTTCTTTTATGGTATACTATAAGGGAATTAGGGTTAGCTATTTTATTGAATATTATAAATAAGGAGAAGGTTATGAAAAAACGCGTATTTCTCACAATGGTACTTTTAGGAGGATTGATCATGATAGGATTAACAGGATGTGGAGAAAATAAGAACAGCCGAGAATGGATTGAGAATAAAGTCTCTGAGGTTAGTCGAGTCTATCCAACCGAGGATCTGTTTGACTTGTTTAAGCAATTTCCGGAGGGGTTTAAAGTAAATCAAGTGTATATAAAACGTGGAACCTATCTTATTGAAATCACTTTACAAGGGGATAGTAGCAATCAAACGATTTCTGGAGTTCTAACTAAGACACGTGCTTCTGAAGATATTACTGAAAAGCCAGAAGAAACTATAAAAGTAGATTATGTTGATGGGAAGTTTATCTTTTCTGATGAGAAGAAGGCGAAAGAACTATGGCCTTTTGATGGATTTTTATTTCAAAAGTTAACAATTGATTACTCATTTCTATCTTCAATGTCTATGAAATCCAAGAGTTATAATGGCAATAATGGAGCATTTGATATTGATTATTTAGTTCGGAATCAAACTATCAATCAGTATTTTAAAAAAGATGAAAATGAACAAGCAACATTAGGTTTTGGAAGTTCATACCGAAACGATGATTATTTCTATTATTCAATAACTATCAACTACGATAATGTTTATACATTCATAGAAACGGTATCGAATTAAGGGGAAATTAAATGGTAGATAAAAAAATTGTGAGTAGTGGGAACGCTACTTTAGATCCGTCTAATCTGACTTACGAATTTGAACAAGATGCAAGGAATTGTTGCTTTTATGATATACTATAAGGGAAATATGATTAGTTGTTTTATTAATTATCATAAGTAAGGAGAAGGTTATGAAAAAACGCGCGTTTTTCGCAATATTACTTTTAGGAGGATTGATCATGATAGGATTGGCAGGATGTGGAGAAAATAAAAACAGTCGAGAATGGATTGAAAACAAAGTATCTGAGGTTAGTCGTGTCTATCCAACCGAGAATCTCTTTGACTTGTTTAAGCAATTTCCGGAAGGTTTTGAGATTGAGCAGGTCTATTTTAAAAAGAAAAGTGATGGAATTGACGATTTCATCACGGAAATTAAGCTGACAGGTGATGCAACATCGCATACAATAACAGGTACTCTTGTTAAAATTCCAGCGAAGGATGATGCACCAAAGAGCGATGAAGTGGTAGTAAGTGTTCAATATGTAGCCAATAAATTTATTTTTTCTGATGAAGAAACCGCTAAAAAAATATGGAAGTTTGATGGTTTCTTGTTTCAAAAACTTGGTATAGATAAAGGATTTTTAAGCAAATTATCATTAAAAAACAAACATTTTAATGGAAACAATGGTTCTTTTGATATAGATTATATTATTAAAAACACAACGATTAACCAATATTTTAATAAACAGCAACAAGCTGAAACAGTACTAGGATTTGGTAGTTCTTTGAGGTTAGATGACTTTTATTACTATTCTGTTACTGTTGATTTTAATGATGGCTATTATTTTAAGGAGAGAGTATCGAATTAGGAGAAAAGTATGAGTAAGAAAGATACAGCGAACAGTGGTATTGCTACTTTAGATGCAGCAAATCTTGAATAAGATGCAAGGAAACGTTGCTTTTATGGTATACTATAAGGGAATTATGATTAGTTGTTTAATTGAATGTTATAAATAAGGAGAAGGTTATGAAAAAACGCATATTTCTCACAATGGTACTTTTAGGAGGATTGATCATGATAGGATTAACAGGATGCGGAGAAAATAAGAACAGCCGAGAATGGATTGAGAATAAAGTCTCTGAGGTCAGTCGCGTTTATCCAACTGAAAATCTCTTTGATTTGTTTAAGCAATTTCCGGAAGGGTTTGAGATTAGAAGTATTGATACTTACGATGAGACGAAGGACTATTCTCGTTATCAGAAGATTGAACTCGTAGGAAATGCAGAAACAAAAGAAATAACTGGTAATTTTAAAAGAATAGAAGCTCGAGGTAATCCTTATGAAGAAAAAGTGCTTTTAGAAAGTCGTATTGTGTACACTGAAAAAGGATTGGAATTTTTGAATCCAGAAGTTTCTAAAGATGATTTGTTTTATGATGGTTTTTTATTTCAAAAGTTAGAACTAAATAAAGCAGTTCTATCTCGATTTGAACTCAAAAAAACGTACTATAATTGGGAGACTGGTGATGCTTCTATTACTTATAAAAATGTAAATAGTAAAATTATTCAGGACTACTTCCATATACAATCAAGTGAGTCGTTAGACCTTTTTATTAGTGCAGACCACTCTGCAACTATTGGCTATGAATACGGTTATCCTGTGGTTTTTGACGGAGAAAATATATCTCATTCAGAACTTATAACAGGAAAAAGTAAGAATATGGAGAAGATAGATGCCAAATAGTAATATTCCGACTCTAGATGCAGCGAATCTAACTTATGAATTTGAGAATGTGCGAGTTAATCAGGGAGCTACTGACAACAATGTACTTCAATATGTAGAAAAGTACTCTAAGAAAAAACTCCCTCCCAACCTCCAATATCTAGATGATTTTCATGATAAGTCCTCTGGCACAAGTGGTACAGCCTTCCTAGATAAGGACAGTGGAGAGGTGATTATAGCCTATACAGGAACGAATCCTAATGCGGATATAGTCAAGGATGTCGCTACAGATGTCGGTAGTATAGCCATGGCGCTCGGTTTTCATTATGATGAAGCTTTCACATTTTACGAAAGGATTCGACAGAGATATGGGGATAATATTACTCTAACTGGACATTCTTTAGGAGGGAACATCGCTCAGAGGGTGGCCTTAGAGTATAACGCTCCCCGTACTGTGGTATATAACTCAGCCCCTCTCTATTTAGAAGGTCTTATCGAATCTAAAGATAAAATCATAGATTATCTGACTCCGTGGGATTCGGCAAGGGAGAAGATAATCAATAAACAAAAGACATTCACAGGTCAAGTAGTACGAATCCGGACTCAAGATGACTTTCTTAACAATATCTCAAAGCCTTTTTTAGGTGTATACTTGGGAGAGGATTATCTCCTTGAAAATTCTGGTGGACACAGCCTTGATCCAGATATTACGGGTGATAAAAATCAAATTAACCAAATCAAGGATATTTTGGAAAAACAGAGCCCAGAGAAGATGACTAAACTTGAAAAGAAGAACTATGAGACCCTGAAGAAATTACAAGGTGTCAAAAACGGACTTCTAAAGCAGTTGAATACTCAATTTTTATCCGATGGTAGTATAAGTAGCCATGAGATGTTTTTCTTGGACAGCGTCCAAGCAACAGCTGTTGCGACAGCAATGACAGAGAGTGTCAGCAACGGACACAGTGAGATTGAGGCAGTGGCGAAAAAAGCAGTTGCGGAAGCTGAAACACTCTTCGATAAAAGTAAGGAAGTTCCTTGGTTCGTCACAGAATTAACTTATGATGAGATAGAGAATGTCTATGCGGAAGCTGGGGTAACGTATGATAGTATTGTGGGGGAGACTCAGAGACATTTTGATAAAAAAGTAAGTAAATCAGCTGCGATTGTAAAAGCTTTTACAGATTTGGAAACGAATATTCAGAAGGGTGTTGAACAAGCAGTTGAAGGAGATGAAAGCTTGGCAAGGGATATTAATCAATGGACAAACTAGAAGAAATTCAAATTAAAATAAAAAAGCAAGAAGAGGGACTTTGGTCTTTGGAGGATGACTATAGAACTGCTAAGAAGAAAATAGGAGAATCTTATGAGAGTTTAGATCATAATCGTTCTCAGTTGACCAGATTATATGAGGAATTTGAAAACATTGCTTATGATTTTAGTAGAAAGAATTCTGGAGATGAGAGAGAGCGCCACCAATTTCTGATACTCTTAGAATCTTATGCAGTTGAGACCAGGAGTGAGTATTTTCGTCAATATGCTAAAATAGAGGCAAAAGATGAAGAATTGCAGACTCAGTACCGAAAAGAGCGTTCTCGCTTAGAAAAAGAGTTAGAAGAGAGTTATAGTCGAAGAAGAGAACTATATGAGTTAGAAAGGGAGCAGAAAAAATGCTAGTGGATTTAGTCATAGATGCTTTGATTGGACCTATGTCAGAATCGGCCAGACGAGAAATCAAAAAAACATTGGAAAGGGCAGCTATCAAAGCCTTTTGTGCTCCTCCGATAATATCAGGTAAAAAAGATATTGTAGATAAGTACGATGAGGAGATAGGGATTCTTGCTATGACAAATAAGACAGCTGTAACGACTTTAGCAGCACAAATGGATAGCTCAATTAATGGTTTAGGACAAAAAGCAATCAGCGAGGCTGTTAGTAAAAATAGTAACTCTTTTGAAGATTTAAATCCGAAAAAGAAAAAATAGTGCTTTGACTATAACATGTTCCTTCGCGACTTCTCCTTGCAAATATTTTTTCAAATATAATAGAGCCTTTTGTTTTCATCAAATTCAAGTAGAGCAAAAAATTTTTGCTCTTTTTTTGTATTTCATAAACATTTCATATTTGGATTTTATAATAGTCTTACAAATATGGAGGTGACAAATGAATCCAATCCAAAGAGCTTGGGCTTATGTCAGCAGAAAACGACTGAGAAGTTTTATTTTATTTCTGATTTTATTGGTCCTATTGGCTGGAATTTCAGCCTGTTTGACTTTGATGAAGTCCAACAAAACAGTTGAAACCAATCTTTACAAATCACTCAATACCTCTTTTTCTATTAAGAAGATAGAGAATGGGCAGACTTTCAAGTTGTCAGACCTAGCATCTGTAAGCAAGATTAAGGGACTGGAAACTGTTTCTCCTGAACTCGAGACGGTCGCAAAACTAAAAGACAAGGAAGCAGTGAGTGGCGAGCAGAGCGTGGAGCGTGATGATTTGTCAGCTGCGGACAAGAACTTGGTTAGCTTAACGGCTCTTGAGGATTCATCCAAGGATGTCACCTTTACCAGTTCAGCTTTCAATCTAAAAGAAGGTCGACACCTTCAAAAAGGGGATTCAAAGAAAATCATCATCCACGAAGAGTTGGCTAAGAAGAACGGTCTTTCGCTTCATGACAAGATTGCCTTAGATGCTGGACAGTCAGAAGCTGGCAAAGGGCAAACAGTGGAGTTTGAGATTGTCGGCATCTTTTCTGGTAAAAAACAAGAGAAATTTACAGGATTGTCTTCAGACTTCAGTGAAAACCAAGTCTTTACAGACTATGAAAGTAGCCAAAGCCTTTTGGGAAATGGTGAATCTCTAGTCAGTGCAGCTCGCTTCTATGTAGAAAATCCTAAGGAAATGGACGAACTCATGAAGCAGGTAGAAAACTTGTCTTTGGAAAATCAAGGCTATCAAGTCGAAAAGGAAAACAAGGCCTTTGAACAAATCAAAGACTCGGTTGCAACCTTCCAAACCTTCCTAACCATCTTCCTTTATGGGATGTTGATAGCTGGAGCAGGAGCCTTAATTCTGGTTTTATCTCTCTGGTTGAGAGAACGGGTCTACGAAGTGGGGATTTTACTGGCACTTGGAAAAGGCAAGAGCTCAATCTTCCTACAATTCTGTTTAGAGGTGGTTTTGGTATCTCTCGGTGCCTTGCTTCCAGCATTTGTTGCAGGAAACGTAATCACAACTTACCTACTCCAAACCTTACTAGCAAGTGGAGATCAGACAGCCTTACAAGACACACTAGTTAAAGCAAGCGGTTTATCAGCCAGCATCCTATCTTTTGCAGAATCCTATGTTTTTCTAGTTCTGCTTAGTTGCTTATCTGTAGCTCTTTGTTTCCTATTCTTATTTAGAAAATCGCCGAAAGAAATTTTATCATCTATTAGTTAAGAAGGAGAAATCATGACTTTATTACAATTACAAGATGTTACCTACCGTTATAAGAACACTGCTGAAGCAGTCCTATATCAGATCAATTATAATTTTGAACCCGGGAAATTTTACAGTATTATTGGGGAGTCAGGAGCGGGGAAATCCACACTCTTGTCCCTACTTGCTGGTCTAGATAGTCCTGTTGAAGGTTCCATACTTTTCCAAGGAGAAGACATTCGTAAGAAGGGCTATTCTTACCATCGCATGCACCATATTTCCCTGGTCTTTCAAAATTATAATTTGATAGATTA
Organism: Streptococcus mitis; assembly: GCF_003942765.1. Classification (GTDB taxonomy): domain Bacteria; phylum Bacillota; class Bacilli; order Lactobacillales; family Streptococcaceae; genus Streptococcus; species Streptococcus mitis_BE. The sequence continues at coordinate 558,125 of NZ_RJNW01000001.1, read as the reverse complement.
TCTTTCTCCACTGGAAAATATCCGCTTGGTCAACAAAAAGGCAAGCAAGGATACACTGCTTGAGCTTGGTTTAGATGAAAGTCAGATCAAGCGGAATGTTCTCCAGTTATCAGGTGGTCAACAACAACGTGTTGCCATTGCTCGTAGTTTGGTTTCAGAAGCTCCAGTAATTCTTGCTGATGAGCCAACTGGAAATCTAGATCCTAAAACTGCTGGAGATATTATCAAACTGCTCAAATCACTTGCCGAGAAAACAGGTAAATGTGTCATCGTCGTAACTCACAGCAAAGAAGTGGCACAAGCGTCAGATATTACACTTGAGTTGAAGGATAAGAAACTGACTGAAATATAGAATCTAGTTATTAAACTTTAAAATAGTATTAGTTGGTAACCAGATACGTGTATAGTAATAATAAACGAAGTGAGTCATTAACAACTATTTCCCGCAGTAGTGATAGTCTAGATAATAACAAAGTTATTATCTAGACCGGAATTTTTGAGATATGTGGCTCAAAAATTAGGGATGAAATTCCTATAGGAAGTTGCTCCCGTCCGCACAATCTAAGGGAAATAGTAAAAAATTATTTTATATAAGTTATAAGACATTTAAATAGAACAAAATCTAGAAAGGGAACCTATGTTACACAATGCATTTGCCTATGTTACAAGGAAGTTTTTCAAATCGATTGTCATCTTCCTGATTATTCTCCTCATGGCGAGCTTGAGTTTGGTCGGCTTGTCGATCAAGGGAGCTACTGCCAAGGCTTCTCAGGAGACCTTTAAAAATATCACCAACAGCTTCTCCATGCAAATCAATCGTCGCGTCAATCAAGGAACGCCACGTGGTGCTGGGAATATTAAAGGTGAAGATATCAAAAAAATCACCGAAAATAAGGCTATTGAGTCTTATGTTAAACGCATCAATGCCATTGGAGATTTGACTGGCTATGAACTCATCGAAACGCCAGATACCAAGAAAAATCTGACTCCTGACCGTGCTAAACATTTTGGAAGTAGCTTGATGATTACAGGTGTCAATGACTCCTCTAAAGAAGACAAGTTTGTCTCTGGTTCTTATAAGCTGGTCGAAGGAGAGCATCTAACAAACGACGACAAGGACAAGATCCTCCTGCACAAGGACTTGGCAGCCAAACACGGCTGGAAAGTAGGGGATAAGGTCAAACTAGACTCCAATATCTACGATGCAGACAATGAAAAAGGGGCCAAGGAAACAGTTGAAGTGACAATCAAGGGACTCTTTGATGGCCACAATAAGTCGGCAGTAACCTACTCACAAGAACTCTATGAAAATACAGCTATCACAGACATTCACACTGCTGCAAAACTTTATGGATACACAGAAGACACAGCTATTTATGGGGACGCAACCTTCTTTGTAACAGCGGACAAGAACTTGGATGATGTTATGAAAGAGTTGAATGGCATCAGTGGTATCAACTGGAAGAGCTATACACTTGTTAAGAGCTCATCTAACTACCCAGCTCTTGAGCAATCCATCTCTGGTATGTACAAGATGGCCAACCTCCTCTTCTGGGGTAGCTTGAGCTTCTCAGTCCTTCTCCTTGCCCTCTTGCTTAGTCTTTGGATCAATGCCCGTCGCAAGGAAGTGGGAATTCTCCTCTCTATCGGTCTCAAACAGGCAAGTATCTTGGGTCAATTCATTACTGAATCCATCTTGATTGCAATCCCTGCTCTTGTTTCTGCTTACTTCCTAGCTAACTATACAGCTCGTGCAATCGGAAATACCGTTCTTGCCAATGTCACTTCAGGTGTTGCCAAGCAAGCCAGCAAGGCTGCTCAAGCCTCTAACCTTGGTGGTGGTGCAGAAGTAGATGGCTTTAGCAAGACCTTGTCGAGCCTAGATATTTCCATTCAGACATCAGACTTTATCATCGTCTTTGTCCTTGCCTTGGTTCTAGTGGTTCTCGTTATGGCGCTTGCTTCAAGCAATCTCCTAAGAAAACAACCAAAAGAACTCTTGCTGGATAGCGAATAAAAAACTTGCTACCTATTCTCCTCTAAATGGGGTATAATATAGGTAGCATTTTTATCTATTTCATCTTGATAAGTCCTCTGTTTATCTGGATGAAACTGGGATAATTTACAAGAAATTTAAAGGAATGTGAAACGTTTTTCTATGAAAATTTTAATTGTAGAAGATGAAGAGATGATCCGCGAGGGGGTCAGTGATTATTTGACGGATTGTGGTTATGAAACCATTGAGGCGGCAGATGGGCAAGAAGCATTAGAAAAATTTTCCAGCTATGAAGTAGCCTTGGTTTTACTGGATATCCAGATGCCCAAGCTCAATGGCCTGGAAGTGCTAGCTGAGATTCGCAAAACCAGCCAAGTCCCTGTCTTGATGTTGACTGCCTTTCAGGATGAAGAATACAAGTTGAGTGCCTTTGCTTCGCTAGCAGATGGCTATCTGGAAAAGCCCTTCTCCCTCTCCCTCTTAAAAGTGAGGGTGGACGCGATTTTCAAGCGCTATTATGATACGGGACGAGTCTTCTCCTATAAAGATACCAAGGTGGACTTTGAGAGCTACAGTGCCAGTCTAGCAGGTGAGGAAGTAGCTATCAATGCCAAAGAGTTGGAAATTCTGGACTATCTGGTGAAAAATGAAGGAAGGGCCTTGACCCGATCTCAGATAATCGATGCCGTCTGGAAAGCGACAGATGAGGTTCCCTTTGACCGTGTCATTGATGTTTATATCAAGGAACTACGGAAAAAGCTAGACTTGGACTGCATCCTCACTGTGCGCAATGTTGGTTATAAATTGGAGCGAAAATGAAACGAACAGGTTTATTTACAAAGATATTTATCTATACCTTCTCGATATTTAGTGTTCTGGTTATCTGCCTTCATTTAGCTATTTATTTTCTTTTTCCTTCTACTTATTTGAGCCACCGTCAGGAAACCATTGGTCAGAAAGCGACAGCCATTGCCCAGTCCCTAGAAGGCAAGGATAGGCAGAGCATCGAGCAAGTCTTAGACTTGTATTCCCAGACTAGTGATATCAAGGGGGCCGTTAAGGGTGAGATGACAGAGGACAAGTTAGAAGTCAAGGACAGCCTTCCTCTGGATACGGACCGTCAGACCACCTCTCTCTTTATTGAGGAACGTGAGGTGACAACGCAAGACGGTGGTACTATGACTCTCCAGTTTCTAGCTTCCATGGACTTGCAAAAGGAAGCAGAGCAAATCAGTCTCCAGTTTCTTCCCTATACCTTGCTGGCATCCTTTCTGATTTCCCTCTTAGTAGCCTATATCTATGCTCGAACCATTGTTGCTCCGATTTTGGAAATCAAGCGGGTGACCCGACTAATGATGGATTTGGATGCCCAAGTTCGATTGCGCGTGGATTCTAAGGATGAGATTGGTGATCTCAAGGAACAAATCAATAGCCTTTACCAACACCTCTTGACAGTCATTGCGGATTTGCATGACAAGAATAAAGCTATTCTTCAACTGGAAAAGATGAAGGTCGAATTTTTGCGAGGGGCTTCTCATGAACTGAAAACACCTCTGGCTAGTTTGAAAATCCTAATCGAAAATATGAAAGAAAATATCGGTCGCTATAAGGATAGAGACCACTATCTGGGAGTTGCCTTGGGGATTGTGGATGAGCTCAATCACCACGTTCTCCAGATACTTTCTCTCTCGTCTGTGCAGGAGTTGCGAGATGATAGGGAACAAATTGACTTACACCAGATGACGCAAAGTCTCGTTAAGGATTATGCCTTACTAGCCAAAGAAAGAGAACTCCAGATAGACAATAGTTTAACCCATCAGAAGGCTTATCTAAACCCATCAGTTATGAAGTTGATTTTGTCTAACCTCATCAGTAATGCTATCAAGCACTCTGTTCCAGGCGGCTTAGTTCGCATTGGAGAAAGAGAAGGGGAACTTTTTATAGAAAATAGCTGCAGTCCAGAAGAACAAGAAAAACTAGCCCAGTCTTTTTCTGACAATGCTAGTCGCAAGGCCAAGGGGTCTGGGATGGGACTCTTTGTGGTTAAGAGTCTATTAGAACATGAAAAATTACCTTATCGTTTTGAGATGAAAGAGAATCGTTTGACCTTCTTCATAGCTTTTCCAAAAGCCGCCCAAGACTAGGAATAGAAAGGGTTTACATAGATGAAGCTAGAAGAAATTCAATCGAAACTGCGGGAAAAACTAGATTTTTTTATCAAAAAGTGATAAAATGAACAATGTAAATGGGATGACCCATAAAAATATACAGGAGGCCTGATAAAATGGCAATCGTTTCAGCAGAAAAATTTGTCCAAGCAGCTCGTGACAACGGTTATGCAGTTGGTGGATTTAACACAAACAACCTTGAGTGGACTCAAGCTATCTTGCGCGCAGCAGAAGCTAAAAAAGCTCCAGTTTTGATCCAAACTTCAATGGGTGCTGCTAAATACATGGGTGGTTACAAAGTTGCTCGCAACTTGATCGCTAACCTTGTTGAATCAATGGGTATCACTGTACCAGTAGCTATCCACCTTGACCACGGTCACTACGAAGATGCACTTGAGTGTATCGAAGTTGGTTACACTTCAATCATGTTTGACGGTTCACACCTTCCAGTTGAAGAAAACCTTAAATTGGCTAAAGAAGTTGTTGAAAAAGCACACGCTAAAGGTATCTCAGTAGAAGCTGAAGTTGGTACTATCGGTGGTGAAGAAGACGGAATCATCGGTAAAGGAGAATTGGCTCCAATCGAAGACGCTAAAGCAATGGTTGAAACTGGTATCGACTTCTTGGCAGCTGGTATCGGTAACATCCACGGTCCTTACCCAGCTAACTGGGAAGGTCTTGACCTTGACCACTTGCAAAAATTGACAGAAGCTCTTCCTGGATTCCCAATCGTATTGCACGGTGGATCAGGTATTCCTGATGAGCAAATCCAAGCAGCTATCAAACTTGGTGTTGCGAAAGTTAACGTTAACACTGAATGCCAAATCGCATTCGCTAACGCAACTCGTAAATTTGCTCGTGACTACGAAGCAAACGAAGCAGAATACGACAAGAAAAAACTCTTCGACCCACGTAAATTCTTGGCTGACGGTGTAAAAGCTATCCAAGCATCAGTTGAAGAACGTATCGACGTATTCGGTTCAGAAGGTAAAGCTTAATCTAGCTGAATGATACAGATGAAACCTACCCATTGGGTGGGTTTTTTGGTGTTTTAAGGAAACGACTATACCAGAATTTTTGATTAAAAGTATTATTTTAAGAGAAACATTTTCAATTCCATAAACTTTAGGCAAACGCTTGCATTCTAATTTTTATTGGATTATAATAGGTTGGTATAAAGCCTTTTGTAGTAATAAAATGTAGAAGGTTTAGAAAGTAAGGATTTAGAATGTTAGTAGTCAAAAATACAATGTTGCTATTCCTTACCATAGGGAGATAGATATGGCAATGATAGAAGTGGAACATCTTCAGAAAAATTTTGTGAAGACTGTTAAGGAACCGGGCTTGAAGGGGGCATTGCGCTCTTTTATTCATCCTGAAAAGCAGACATTTGAAGCGGTCAAGGATTTGACCTTTGAGGTGCCAAAAGGGCAAATTTTGGGCTTTATCGGGGCCAATGGTGCTGGGAAGTCAACCACCATCAAAATGCTGACAGGGATTTTAAAACCGACATCTGGTTTTTGTCGGATTAACGGCAAGATTCCGCAGGATAATCGCCAAGATTATGTCAAGGATATTGGGGTTGTTTTTGGACAACGTACCCAGTTATGGTGGGATTTGGCGCTTCAAGAAACCTACACGGTCTTGAAGGAGATTTACGATGTGCCAGACTCGCTCTTCCATAAGCGCATGGACTTTTTGAATGAAGTCTTGGGTTTGAAAGACTTTATCAAGGATCCCGTGCGAACTCTTTCACTGGGACAACGGATGCGGGCGGATATTGCAGCTTCCTTGCTTCACAATCCCAAGGTTCTCTTTTTAGATGAGCCGACCATTGGTTTAGACGTTTCGGTCAAGGATAATATTCGTCGGGCTATTACCCAAATCAATCAAGAGGAAGAAACAACTATTCTCTTGACCACTCATGATTTGAGTGATATTGAGCAGCTCTGTGATCGGATTTTCATGATTGACAAGGGGCAGGAAATTTTTGATGGAACGGTGAGCCAACTTAAGGAGACCTTTGGCAAGATGAAGACGCTCTCCTTTGAACTGGTACCAGGTCAAAGTCATCTCCTTTCTCACTATGAAGGCTTTTCGGATATGACCATTGATAGACAAGGGAATAGTCTTAACATTGAATTCGATAGTTCTCGCTACCAGTCAGCTGACATTATCAAGCAAACCCTGTCTGATTTTGAAATCCGCGATTTGAAGATGATGGATACGGATATTGAAGATATTATCCGCCGCTTCTATCGAAAGGAGCTCTAAGATGGTCAAATTGTGGAGACGTTATAAACCCTTTATCAATGCAGGTGTTCAGGAATTGATTACCTATCGAGTCAACTTTATTCTCTATCGGATCGGCGATGTCATGGGTGCTTTTGTGGCTTTTTATCTCTGGAAAGCTGTCTTTGATTCTTCGCAAGAATCCTTGATTCAGGGCTTTAGTATGGCAGATATCACGCTCTACATCATCATGAGTTTTGTGACCAATCTTTTGACCAGATCTGATAGCTCCTTTATGATTGGGGAGGAGGTCAAGGATGGTTCCATTATCATGCGCTTGTTGAGACCCGTACATTTTGCGGCTTCTTACCTTTTTACGGAACTTGGATCCAAGTGGTTGATTTTTATCTCTGTTGGACTGCCATTTTTAAGTGTTATTGTATTGATGAAAATCTTATCAGGACAAGGAATTGTGGAAGTACTGGGATTAACTATCCTTTACCTCTTTAGCTTAACCCTAGCCTACTTGATCAACTTTTTCTTTAATATCTGCTTTGGGTTTTCAGCTTTTGTGTTTAAAAATCTATGGGGTTCCAATCTACTCAAGACTTCAATTGTGGCCTTTATGTCAGGAAGTTTGATTCCCTTGGCTTTCTTTCCAAAGGTTGTTTCAGATATTCTGTCCTTCTTGCCTTTTTCATCCTTGATTTACACTCCAGTCATGATTATTGTTGGGAAATACGATGCCAGTCAGATGTTTCAGGCGCTTGCTTTGCAGTTTTTCTGGCTCTTAGTGATGGTGGGCTTATCTCAGTTGATTTGGAAACGAGTCCAGTCCTTTATCACCATTCAAGGAGGTTAGTATGAAAAAATATCAACGCATGCATCTGATTTTTATCAGACAATACATCAAGCAAATCATGGAATACAAGGTGGATTTTGTGGTGGGGGTTTTAGGAGTTTTTCTGACCCAAGGCCTGAACCTCTTGTTTCTCAATGTCATCTTTCAACACATCCCATCCTTAGAAGGTTGGACTTTTCAAGAAATTGCTTTTATCTATGGATTTTCCTTGATTCCCAAGGGGCTGGACCATCTCTTTTTTGACAATCTCTGGGCACTAGGGCAACGCCTAGTCCGAAAAGGGGAGTTTGATAAGTATCTGACTCGTCCCATCAATCCTCTCTTTCACATCCTAGTTGAGACCTTTCAGATTGATGCTTTTGGGGAACTCTTAGTCGGTGGTATCCTATTGGGAACAACAGTATCAAGCATTGCTTGGAGCTTTCCTAAATTCCTGCTTTTCCTAGTCTGCATTCCTTTTGCAACCCTGATTTATACTTCTTTGAAAATCGCGACAGCTAGTATCGCTTTTTGGACCAAGCAGTCAGGCGCCATGATCTACATTTTCTATATGTTTAATGATTTTGCAAAGTACCCGATTTCCATTTACAATTCTCTTCTTCGATGGTTGATTAGCTTTATCGTGCCATTTGCCTTTACGGCCTACTATCCTGCCAGCTATTTTTTGCAGGACAAGGATGTAATCTTTAACATCGGAGGTTTGATGTTGATTTCCCTTGTTTTCTTTGTCATTTCCCTTAAACTCTGGGATAGGGGCTTGGATGCCTACGAAAGTGCAGGTTCGTAGATAATAGAATATCAAAGCTTTGTCTTAGGACAGGCTTTTTTTAATAGAGATGAAAATTTCTTGACACCTATTCTCAGAGTGCTATACTGTAAGTGTAATCGCCGGTTTAGCTCAGTTGGTAGAGCAAGGCACTCGTAAAGCCTAGGTCACAGGTTCAATCCCTGCAATCGGCAAAGTGAAGAAGCTCAAAGCCTTGTCTTGGGACAGGGCTTTTTTATATTTTAGGAACATGCCTTGAAGCTAATTCTAGAGTGTTAAACTAGATGAAAAAAGAAGCAATAAGATGTAATTCAATTGCAGTTAGTCTAAATGAATGAAAAAGATGGGATAGCACCTTAGAATCAGATCTTGTAGGTTTTTCTTTGATTCCTATTATAGGAATTATTGGAAAGATAGTGTAAAAGGAATTTTATAGAAAATTTTTTTCAAATAAAATACTGATAAAGTACAGATATTGAGAGCGTTAGATTTTTGGTTAAGCTTTGAGGGGCGGTTCATGATAAAAAATTTTTTACATTCATGATATAATATGGCTATATTCACATGTTATAGGAGAATATTCATGAAAAAACGTACTTTGCTTTGGTTAGTTTTAGCCCTTGTAATTTTTGGAGGAGGAGCATGGATGGCACAGGAAACAAATCTATTTGGAGGAATAGCTCTGAGCCCACGGGCTAAGCAGTTGGCTTATCTGAAGGAGCATGAAGAAGATATGGCTGATTTTGTCAAGTCTTTAAGTCCTAAAGTTGAAAGTGTTCAGTTTGATTGGGATAGTATGAAGGTTGGTCAAGTAGGAAATGGAACTCCTCAAGGTGGAGGCTATATGTTGACACTTAGAGGAAAGGTAAATAATAATGATAAGACGAAATTCATGGTTGGATTTTCTTTAGACAATGATGCAAACAGTATACCAAAGGAATTTGGAATTTATGAAATGCAGCCTATAAGAATTTATAGGGATGGGGGATGGTATTATTATGACTAATAGTAATTTAAAAACCTTTGATAATTTTTATGTGGATTTAGCACAGTCAGCTTATTTAGGAGAACATTCATGAAAAAACGTACCTTACTTTGGCTAGTTTTAGGCCTTGTAGTATTCGGAGGAGGCGTATGGATGGCACAGGAAACAAATCTATTTGGAGGAATAGCTCTGAGCCCACGGGCTAAGCAGTTGGCTTATTTGAAAGAGCACGAGGAGGAAATGGCGAATTTCGTTAAATCTTGGAATTCTAAAGTTGAAAGTGTTCAATTCGATTGGGATAGTATAAAGGTTGGTCAGGTAGGAAACGGTACTCCTCAAGGTGGGGGATATATGATGACAGTGGACGGAAAAATCAATAATAATAAGGATACTGAATTTACATTAGGCTTCCCACTGAAACGTAATACAAATGAAATTCCAGAGAAGCTGGTCATTATCCAAATGCAACCTATAAGAATTTTACGAGATGGAGGTTGGTTCTTATATGAGTAATAGTAACTTAAAAACCTTTGATAATTTTTATGCGGATTTAGCACAAGCTGCCTATACTTTTCGACCAAGTAATTTTCCGCCACAAAATAATTCGGGAAAATTCAGAGAATTTGATTTTTCAAATGATGGATATATGTGGGATAAAGACGGGAATATAACAGAAATCACTAAAGGAGGCAAAAAACTTCCTCATGACGGTAAAGTCTACTTTCAGCCAGATCCTGAGTTACATACTGTGGAAGATAAGATAAAACTCCAAGTTGGTGATCCTGGCGGAGGGGTTCACCAAGAAGAGCCTCCTATCAAGCTCTATCAAAAAGGGCTTTTAACGGATGAGAAAGCTGGTTTCAATGCCTACTACTTAACGGATACACCAACCTTGACTAATGATACCACGAAAACCTATATGGCTATCCGCGGAAGTGATGCCATTAGTTATGAAAATTGGAACGATTGGATAGACAACGATGCGAAGTTTGCCCTCAACCACATCCATACCCCGCAAGCCAAGTTAGCGACGGCAGGAATGAAAGCTAAAATCGCTGAGATGCGCGAAAAAGCTCCACTTGCTACGATGGACATCACAGGTCACTCCCTAGGAACCATTGTCTCTGCGCAAGGGATAGCTGGCCTCACTGATGAAGAACTGAAGAAAATCGGCAAAGTAGTCCTCTTTGACGGTCCAGACACGACAAAGAGTTTAAAGAAAATGGGTCTCAGCGATGAGAAAATCCAAAAGATTAGCGAAAAGATAGAGTATTATGTCAATCCTTTTGATATCGTGGGGATGCTTAATCGAGAACACACCATTGCCAAATTACCTGGGTAATCTATAATAAAAAACTATACTTATTATAAGTATTTTTTTTTACATTCATGATATAATATACTTAGATTCCGCTATATAGGAGGAAAGAGATGAAAAAACGTACTTTACTTTGGCTAGTTTTAGCCCTTGTAGTATTTGGAGGAGGCGTATGGATGGCTCAGGAAACAAATCTATTCGGAGGAGTATTTCTTAGTCCGCGGGCTAAGCAGTTGGCTTATTTGAAGGAGCATGAAGAAGAGATTAAGGAGTTTGTAAAATCTCAAAATGCAAAGATAGAATCTGTTCAGATGGATTGGAATAGTTTAACTGTTGAACAGATAGGGAATGGAACTCCACAAGGTGGAGGTTATAATCTATCAGTGAAGGGTTCTTTTAATTATATAAAGGATTCTGACTTTACAATAGATTTTCGATTAAAAACTAAAAATGATGTACCTTCAATAGAACGGATTGGCATGTACAATCCCCCTAGAGTGTTAAAAAATGGAGGTTGGGACAAGTATGACGGATAGTAATTTAAAAGACTATAGCAACTTTTATGCGGATTTAGCACAGTCGGCTTATAGAGGGAGGCCAAATACTTTATCACGCTATAATAATGCTTTAAACTGGACTTTAATAGATTATTCACAAGATATAGATGACGATGGTGAAATCACTCCCGGAGGTAAAAAACTTCCTCATGACGGTAAAGTCTACTTGCAACCAGATCCTGATCTAAGAGATACTTATAAAGTCACATCGGTACCAGTTCCTGATACGAACGGTATGAGGCAGGAACCCCACAGAACCAAACTCTATCAAAAAGGACTCTTAACTGATGAGAGAGCTGGTTTTAATGCCTACTACTTAACGGATACGCCGACCTTAGGGAAAGATACTACGAAAACCTATATGGCTATCCGCGGAAGTGATGCCATTAGTTATGAAAATTGGAACGACTGGATAGACAACGATGCGAAGTTTGCCCTCAATCACATCCATACCCCGCAAGCCAAGTTAGCGACGGCAGGAATGAAAGTTAAAATCGCTGAGATGCGCGAAAAAGCTCCACTTGCTACGATGGACATCACAGGTCACTCCCTAGGAACCATTGTCTCTGCGCAAGGGATAGCTGGCCTCACTGATGAAGAACTGAAGAAAATCGGCAAAGTAGTCCTCTTTGACGGTCCAGACACGACAAAGAGTTTAAAGAAAATGGGTCTCAGCAATGAGAAAATCAAAAAGATTAGCGAAAAGATCGAGTACTATGTCAATCCTTTTGATATCGTGGGGATGCTTAATCGAGAACACACCATTGCCAAATTACCTGGGGACTCCGATGAACCCCTTAAGAAACCCGTCGGTAAAGTCAATGTCCTCGTCCCCTTGCATTATACTCAGATTACTGATCCGGAAAGCTCCCATGACTTTGGTGTTTTCCAATCGGATGGAAAAGGACATTTGTTGACCGCGTCTGAGGATTTTCACCCAGAATTGCTCAGGGCAGGTGAAAAGCTGTCTCGACTGATTGCGACATCTTTAGATTCTCTCAGGGCTTTAGGAGTTGATGAAAATGTAGCAACCAATGTTTTAAATTCCATTATGAGAGGTGAGTTTAAAATAAAGGCAGCTATTGGTTATGGCGTTTACGAGAATTTTACAACTGAATATAGTAAGATCGTCGAAGAAGCTCGTCAGGAATCTATAAAGTGGGATCGTGAAGCTATTCCTCGTTATCAGGAACAACTGAGAAGCGGCAATCTTTCAGGAAATCAAAGAATCTTGGTTCGAGCTCAGCTACTTCAGACAGCAGCCCAGTTAGCAAATTTTGACATGGAAGACAAAGTTAAATCTGTGAAAACCTTACTTTCAGACGCTAAGGAAGACATTCAAAATATAGTAAAGGAGACAAGGTCAACAGCGTTTGACATGGTTGGATATTTGTCAAGCTCAGAAGTTACGAATCTGCTTTCTGGTTTTGATACAACAAGCTTTTGGGATGAAGGCGTTGCTAGTGACACGAAGACAGCAGCAACATCCTTCCTGACACAAATCCAGCAACTGGGGGAGAGCTTGGTCAAAGCTAGTGGCTCCTTTGAGACCATAGATAGAGATAGTGCTGAAGATTTTAATAATCTATTGGCGGATGTAAAGCAAACATGGAGGGGAAAAAATGGTAGTCCTAACGGATGAGGATACTTTAATTACAAGAGAGCAACTCGACAGAGCCTTCAAAGAAAGAATGAGGGAACAAGAACGCCAAGCAGTCAGGGCCTTGGTAACTGCAAAAGAGTTGTCAATCCTTGCTAAAGGAGCTGAGTTAGCTAAAAAGTTGCAGGAAGCAGCCACAGATATGCAAGAGTACGCTTCTAAGACCTATGTGAACAATATTAAGGGTGGATTTGAGGGAAAGGCTGCAGATGCTGCAGAAACTTACTTGACACAGACCTTGCAAACACCTACTTTACAGAGTCCAATCAAAAGCTAGGAGAAAACTGGTCATGGATAAAAAGGGACTTCAGAAACTAGAGGATGAACATAATCGTAAATTACGAGACTTAGAACGTTTGGAGATGGATTTGGATGATGATTTCCACAAGTTTAGTAGGGAGACGGATCATCTCCTAGAGGCGCTTTCCTATGCATGTAGAGATAGTAGTTTTGCTGAAATTCAACCTTATATCTTTGAGATAGAGAACAATTTAGATAGCTATCATCAACTTTATAAGAATCGTATAGAGAATATACTGGAAGCTCGACACCAAGAGAATAAAAGCTTTTATCGAAAGTTAGAGGAAAAGGATTTTTAACGAATAGACCCTGAATCTAATACAAGAGAATTTTTTTGATAATTTATTAGTAAAAAATGGTGTAAGCACTTGTAATTTGTGACATTTATTGATATAATAAACTTATAAAATAACTTAAAGGAGTTTAATATGGCTTTAATTCAATTAACAACAGAGGAACTACGTACTTCTGCTCAAAAATATACTAATGGTGCTGAAGAAGTAAGAGAAGTACTTCGCACATTGAGTAACGAACAAGAGATTATTAGAGAGAACTGGAAAGGTGCTGCTTTTCAGAGCTTTGATCAACAGTTTACAGAATTATCTCCAAAAATTGAAGAGTTTGCAGCTTTACTTGATGCAATCAATGCGCAATTGTATAAAGTTGCTGAAATTGTTGAGCAAAACGACCAAGAACTTGCATCACAAATTCATTAATTTGTTATAAGTGGCTTTAGGAGGGCGAGAGCCTTCCTATTTTTTTTAATGGAGATGATTAAAAGGCAAATGAAGAAGAATAGAATATATAAATATGTAGGGAGTAGTTTGCTAGCCCTATTGTTGCTCTTGATGATGGTTCTTTTGAATCTTTCTGTTCAAAAGAATACGACAATTAACAATGAGAATAACGCGAAAGTAAATCAGCAGACCAAATTAAATGTGGCTATTGTAAATGAAGATAAGCCTGTCTATGTGGATACAAAAGAGTATAATTTGGGGGCTAGTTATGTAAAAAATATCGAGCGTGATAATTCACAAAACTGGTCCGTTGTTCCTCGTGGAGCAGCAGATACCGGATTAGAAAGTGGGAAATACCAACTCGTTTTAACAATTCCTAGTGACTTTTCTGAAAAAATACTTGATATTAACAGTATCAATGTTGATAAGACAACTATTAATTATAAGGTCAATGCGCAAGGAAATTTGCAAGTAGAAAATGATGCAAATAAACTAGCGAAAGACATTGTTGCTGATTTGAATGGTCAGTTGGTCGACATGTATATGGCGAGTATTTTGAGCAATCTTTATACGGCGCAAAAAAATGTGCAAGCTAGTTCACAGATACAATCAACTAATATCGGAAACTACCGTACAAACTTATATGGAACAGCAATTAACTCTAAAAATCTTTTCCCAACTCTCTATAGTATGTCTAGTTCCTCTGTTGACGCCAACAGTACTTTAAAGACAGGTTTGGAAAGTTATTCTCAGATTTTTGGTCGTTATGACGGTTCACAGATTGCCTATGGTGAAAAGCTTGGCACTCTGCTTAAGAATAGGGACACTGAGAAGAAAAACCATGCGGATGTTATCACTGAGCTCATCTCTCAGAGTCGGAAAGACGTTCAGGAGCAAGTTAATAATTATCAGAAATTAATTGAAGCTCAAGGTAGTCTGACTGCTAATATAGATGGAACAGCAGCATCCTCTGATGTAATGCAGCCTAAAGTTGGACCTTCCTATAAAACAGTCGCTAAAGACATCAGTGACGAGATTGGTAGTCTACAGACCAATCTAACAAATGAAAGAACCAAGTTTGAAAATCATAAAAAAGGTATTCGTGACTTCATTGATGAGAAACTAGCTTCTTACTATGGAACAAGTGAGAAGAATAATATCACTCTCGGTCGATTTTTGGATAAAGCTGCAAACAAGGACCTAGAGAAGGCTGAAGAATATCTCAAAGAGCAGCTGGTTTCTGCAATCTCAGAATTACCCAAAGAAGATTTTAGTGGAAAAGAATTTAGTGGTTTTGGTATGACACCAACCACAATTCCTTCTGTAAACTATACAGATTTAAAAACGATTAAAGAGCCTAGCGACGAGATTTCTTTGGCGGACTTGAAGAATCTGGAAAATAAGGCGATTACTAGTACAAGTGCTGTTGGACGAACAGGAACAAAGGCTAAGGTATCATGGAAGGCTGGAACAGGAGTGACGGTTCATTCGGTCACTTATGATGGCACACCAGTTGAGTTTGGCCAAGAAATTGATTTGAAGACTGGTGGGACTTTCAAAGTAGCCTATAGTCTTGCAGAGGCAGCTCCAGCTCCAACTCCAATTCCAAGTTCAACTGGGGCTCCAAGCCCAACTCTAAAAGCGGAGCCAGAGACTGTTGATATTTCCTTGAATGATGTTCAAGCAGTCAGTGCTCCCATAGATGTCTTAGCCGTTCAGCAAGCAGCAGTGACTTACGGACAAAAGGTTCAGAAAATAGCTTCTGCCTACCAAAAGGTAGAATCACTAAAAAAAGCATACGATACCGTCAGAGGGTTAAAAAATAGTGATGTGTCTACAGCATTGTCAGATATTTGGTTTGAAGCTATTAGTTCAAATTTGAAGAAGTATGAAGACAGCTTAACTGCACCTGCTAGCGATAAAGATAAAGATGGTGCTAAGGATAAGGTAGATAAAGCCTTAGCTAAACTGACTGATTTGAAGCCTATCCTAGAAAAAAATGTGCAGGATGTTTTGACTACCAACCAAGAATTGGATACCAAAATAAAGGACCAATTTGAGAAGTACAAACAGTTAAAAAAGAAACTAGAGACATTGGAAGAGAAACAGGACGGAGGAAATACTGCCTTTAAAAATACTGATGATCAATTGGCTACCCTAAATACTGATTATGCGGCTCTCTTATCAGAAACTAAGGGTGTGAAGGAGTCCTCTCAAAGCAATGTCAAAGCTGCAGAGTCTGTAAATGAGACTTTAGGTAAGTTCAATCGTGAATTGTCAAATGCTCAAACAAGTACTGAAAAGTTGTCTCAAGATGCTGACTCCTTGATGACGCAGTTTAACGAAGAATTGTCTAAGAATGGTAACTTTGTAGAGTCCTTCGTGATAGTTCTGAATAACGCCTATGACAATGGGGTACCAAATGAAGTATTGCTTAACTTCTTATCAAACCCTGTTGCGCAAAATTCCACCTCGGTAAAAGCGACTGTCAACGTTTATCGTCCATTTACATGGATTCTCTTACTTGAAATTGTTAGTCTCTTTACAGGCTATTTATTTGCAACGCAAAATATTGTTCGTAAGGTCAAAGATAAATTTAAGCTAGACAAGTTGCATGATACAGATATTATGACAGTTGGCCTACTATCTATTTTAGCTATAATAGTTGGTCTAGTCGTTGCTATTGTATCGAGTGCTCAACTTCACGTTGGTCGTGAATATCAACCATCATGGGTATTACTAATTGTTTTAGCTGCTTTGGTACTGATTCAAGGGCAGTATTTATTACTTAAACATTTCCGAATAATTGGAATGGGTCTTGCCTTCTTTATGATGATTAGCTTTGTCTATCTATCAAATGCAATTGGGACGACGGCCAGTCTAACAGGTTTCCCAGCCTTCATCAAAAATCTTAATGCTTTATCAATATTAGAAGCTTTCCTTTCAGGATATTTTGATGGACAACCGGCAAATATTTTAGCATTTATTGCAATGATGATTGTCGTAGCTGGATTACTTGTTATGAATATTTTTATCAAAGAAAGAAGCTTTTGGCCTCAAGTATTTCAAACTGAGAAAGAATAGGAAATGAAAAAAATAATTCTTTTACTTCTTACCTTAGTAGCATGTGCAGCAGTCTCAATGGCTGCTGCAGATGATTTGAAGGATAATCGTTTACAGATTGATGATTCTCGACTTGAGAAAAAAGAGGGACTTAACTTTGGTCTACAATCTGAAGAAACAAAGGAGCTTTTTAACGAAGCGACCCAAAAGAAGTTGCAAGACATGCAGCAGCATCAAGAGGAACAGTTGATCACAGAAAGGGGCCAACTGTTTTCTGCTATACAGGGACCAGTTAAAAAAAATCCTGCAGAGCAGTTGTTTCAGCCAAATTCAAAAATAACATCTAAATTTCAAACAAATATTGGTCAGTTAGAAAAAGATGGTTTGAGTGATTTTCTTCCGGAGTTAGCATATATATCATTGTTTTTATCACTTTTCGTAGCTACAGCTGTGATGAGTTATCGCCTTATGGCCGAAGGAATAGAATAATGTTTTAGCAAGTCCGTCTTAACAACTTAGTAAGAACAGAATCATATACAGGAGGTATATAAACAGTGGAGCAACATATCAATATTACTCTACGCTTGAGAGAAAAAGATGTGGATATTCGCATTCCTAGTCGGATTGAAGTGCGACGGTTAATTCGAGAAGTGGATACGATTTTTACTCCAGGTAAACAGAGAAAAAAATATCAACTTAGAATTGTCAACAAAGGATTATTGATTGATGAAGGAAAACAACTATCTGATTATCCAATGACGACAGGAGATTTAGTAGAGATAGAGGAGATTTAGGTGACTGAGGAAAAATTTATATTTGGCGAACAGCCGTTTGTATATGAAAAAAATGAAACAACTTGGAAATTGAGCCTTAAGCGTTCAGATGTAGCGAGTCAAGATTTACGGGAACTGTTACTGTTGGATTTGCATCATCCGTTCTTTTTGGAGCAATCGATGGTCTCTGATGAGGACAGTGTAACCTTCTCCTATCAAGTCGAAGCTCATGGTTTGACTTATGAAGAAATAAAGAGTCGTACCATTTCGGAGAGAATTCGTTTGGCCCTAAACGTTTTTCGTCTAGAAGGAGCTTTGGAGTTACCAGTGACCTTCCTTTTGCATCCAGTAAATCTATTTATTACCAAAGATGCTCAGGCTAAGATTGCTTATCGTGGAATTCCTGGTCTGATGGTTCCTCAATCAATATCCTCAGAAGATTTTCTACGTCAGGCTAAGTGTTTTACCGTAACACTATTTAGTGATTTTGACTTTATGGACCTTTACAATGGTTCCTTGGAATTAGAGACCTTGCCAGACTTTTTAAATGACCTGTGTCAGGCAGATGATATTGCAACAGCAGTTACTATTTTGGAACGGTATTATATAGAGAAATCTGCGAAAGAACAGGCGGATTTGGTATTGGTTCCAAGCAGACGACACCGAGTGTTTAAATTGGCAACGATTTGGTTGACAGCGAGTGTTGTTTTGTTGATCGTTCCGCTTATCTATTTGATTTTCATGCAAAATCCTTTCAAAGAAAAGATGTTGCAGGCGGATACAGCTTTTATTAAAGTAGATTATAGCGCGGTTATTACAGAATTAGAGGGAATTGCTCCTGCTAGCTTGCCTAATACGCAGAAGTATGAGTTAGCCTTCTCTTATATTCAGGGATTGGAATTTTCTTCTGAACAAAAGAAGGTCATCCTGAATAATGTAACCCTCAAGTCTGATGAGCTTTATTTGACTTATTGGATTCAAGTTGGGCGCAATCGCTTTGAAGAGGCACTTGATATTGCCAAACGGATTAACGACAGTGACTTGATTCTCTATGCTTTGACTCAGGAAATCAAGCAGGTTCGGGAAGATGGTAAGTTGTCAGGGAAAGATCGTGAAAGTAAACTGAATACTTTGGAGAGTGAATATAAGAAATACTGGGATAGCCGAAGTCAGCTATTAACAAGTGATTCTAGCTCTAATGCATCTACTAGTTCTAGTTCACAAGAAAAGCCTTCTGAAAGCAAACCTTCATCTGAGAAGAAAACTAGCCCTAGCAGCTCCTCTAGCAATTAAAGTAGACCAAGGAGAGAAACTATGAAAAAACAAATCATTTTCTACAGTCAAGGTCTGCGTTATGAAGTAGAACTGAGTGCAGCTAAGACGGTCTTGGTTGGGGCTACAGAAAAGGCCCAAGTCTACCTTCCTCAACAGGAGAGTCCGATTCAGCTCAAGCTTGACGGTGACAAGATCTTTTATCAGTATGAGAACGAAGCAGGATTATTGAAAGATGGTCTACGTTTGGGTGAGGTTGTCTTTTATATCCGAGAAGGGGGTCCAAGGGTCTATGATCTTTTGGATTTATCAGAGTTTCAGATTGGTTCTCATAAAGGTGCGTTGATCACACTAGATGAAGATGTCGAACTCTTACTCCAAAAATCTCAGAATCAATGGATGTTAACTCGATTAAAAGGCGTATTTTATCGAAACAATCATCTGGAACAAATGGACCAGCAATTGATTGGTTTTGGAGATGAGTTGAGTTTAGGAGCGGTGACAATAAAGCTCTTTCCAGACGAAGTATGGATTTTGGGACCAGCTCAAGCAGGCAGACAACTAACGCTGAGAGAACCCTCTCGATATGGTTTTTATGAAGATTATCCAGATTATCACCGCTCTCCACGAATCATTTATCGTGGAAGTGAAGATAAAATCTTGATTAACCCTCCAGGTCAAGAACCAGCTAAGCCGAGTGATGAACTGTTAAAGCTAATCGTTCCTCCTCTTACGATGGTCGGGGTAACCGTCTTGATCACCTTGGTTCAACCTCGAGGGATCTATATTCTTGCGACAGTAGGGATGTCCATAACCACAATGATTTTTTCTATCCGTGGTTTTATCAAAAATCGTAAAAAGTACAAGGCTGATAAGAAGGAACGGATCGATCTTTATCGTCTTTACCTGAAAGATAAGGTAAAGGAATTGACTCGTCTAGAACGGGAACAAAAAGAAGGGATGCACTATCATTTTCCAACTATTTTAGAGTTGACGGACTTGGTTGAGAGTTACAATCACCGGATTTACGAAAAAACTCCCTTACATTTTGACTTCTTATACTATCGTTTGGGACTCGGGAAAATACCGACTAGCTATGACTTGAAATATGGTCAACAGGAGCGCAGTGGTAAGAAGGATGCTCTGGAAGAAGAGGGTTACGCTCTCTATAGTCGTCACAAAAAAATTCCAGATATGCCGATTCCGGCAAACCTTAGCCATGGACCGGTTGGTTATATTGGACCTAGAAATCTCGTCCTAGAACAACTGCAGCTTTTGGTGATGCAGTTAGCGACTTTTCATTCTTATCATGATGTGCAGTTTATTACGATCTTGCCAGAAGAGGAAAAAGAACAATGGTCTTGGATGCGTTGGCTACCTCATGCCAAACTGCAAGAACTCAATGTTCGCGGTTTTGTCTACAATCAACGGACACGAGACCAGGTTCTCAATAGTTTGAACCAAATCTTGAAACTACGTCGTAGTCAAAAGGAAGAAGCATCCCACAAGGAGAGCACCCTCTTCCATCCTCATTACGTGGTTCTAGTAACCGATGAGAAGCTGATTTTGGACCATATTATCATGGAATTCTTTACCGCAGATCCAACGGAATTAGGCTGTTCTCTCATCTTTGTAGAGGATGTCATGAGTTCCTTGTCTGAGAATATCCAGACAGTGATCAATATCAAGGACCGAAATACTGGCCAACTGGTCATGGAAGAAGGGGTCTTGAAAGAGACGGACTTCCGCTTGGATCATTTCCCAGGAGATTATGATAAGGAGCGGATCGCCCGTACCTTGGCACCGCTCAATCACCTCCAAAACCTTAAGAGTTCGATTCCAGATTCCGTGACCTTTATGGAAATGTATGGTGCGGAGACCTTTGAGGACTTGCAGGTATCGAGCCGTTGGAAAAAGAACGCACCCTACAAGAGTTTGGCTGTGCCGATTGGTCTGCGTGGTCAGGATGACCTGGTTCAGCTCAATCTACATGAAAAAGCTCATGGACCTCATGGTTTGATCGCAGGGACGACTGGATCAGGGAAGTCAGAAACGATCCAATCCTACATCCTATCCCTCGCTGTCAACTTCCACCCACATGATGTGGCTTTCTTGCTGATTGACTACAAGGGTGGTGGGATGGCCAATCTCTTTAAAAACCTCCCCCACCTCTTGGGAACCATTACCAACTTGGATGGTGTCCAATCCATGCGGGCCTTGGCTTCGATCAATGCGGAGATCCATCGTCGTGAACGACTCTTTGGAGAGTTCGAAGTCAACCATATCAACCAATACCAGAAGAAATTTAAAAACGGAGAAGCGACAGAACCCCTCCCTCATCTCTTCATCATCTCAGATGAGTTCGCAGAGCTCAAGGTTAACCAGCCCGACTTTATCAAGAAGTTGGTATCTATTGCGCGTGTCGGGCGTTCCCTCGGTGTTCACTTGATCCTAGCTACTCAAAAGCCATCAGGTGTGGTGGATGACCAGATCTGGTCCAACTCTCGCTTTAAGATTGCCCTTAAGGTAGCAGATCGTTCGGACTCCAATGAAATGCTTCATACACCGGATGCGGCCGAGATCACTCAGACGGGACGCGCCTATCTGCAAGTCGGAAATAATGAAGTCTATGAGCTCTTCCAGTCAGCCTGGTCAGGCGCAGATTATCAGCCAGAAAAGGATGATATGGGAATTGAAGACCATACCATCTACCTGATCAATGAATTGGGGCAATATGAAATCCTAAACGAGGACTTATCGGGCTTAGAGGATGCAGATGAAATCAAGGAAGTTCCGACAGAGCTAGATGCTATTGTGCACAATATCCATCTCCTATGTGAAGAACAAGAAATTCCTCCAGTACCACAGCCATGGTTGCCACCACTTAAGGAGCGCATTGCGCTAGAGGAGCTAGAAGAAGTGCAACCAGCAATAGCCTGGGCACAAGAGAAATCACTCTCAATTCTACTTGGAATGGCAGATATCCCACAGGCTCAGAAGCAGGAAGCCGTCTCTATCAATCTCGCCAAGGACGGACATGTCCTTCTCTATGGAAGTCCGGGTACCGGGAAGACAACCTTCCTTCAGTCAGCAGGTATGGACTTGGCTCGTAAGTTCAGTCCTAAGGACCTTACCATGTACTTGATGGACTTTGGGACCAATGGTTTGGCTCCATTGTCTAAGCTTCCTCAGGTAGCGGATACCATGTCTCTGGACCAAACGGAGAAGATCTCTAAGTTTGTACGAATCATGGAGAAAGAACTCAACCGCCGTAAGAAACTGCTTGCGGACTATGGAGTTGGGACCTTGGAACTCTATCGTCAGGCTAGTGGTCAGGAAGAACCGGCTATTGTCATCCTCTTAGATAGCTATGAAGCTTTCAAGGAAGAAGCCTATGAGGCAGAACTCTTCAAGCTCTTGGTGCGCATCTCTCGTGAAGGTCTCAGCATTGGGGTACATCTCTTGATGACAGCGGGTCGCCAGTCCAACCTTCGTGCTCAACTCTACTCCAACTTCAAGCACCAGTTGAGCCTACCACAAAATGAAGCTAGTGAAGTGCGGACGATTGTGGGCTCTACACCCCTTGCCATGACCATGGAAGACATCAAGGGACGGGCTCTCATGAAGCGTGAAGACGTGGATGTCATCCAGCTGGCACTCCCAGTCTCTGGAGACAACGAAAACCAAGTCCTCAATAACCTTCGTCAGGAAGTGGCTTCCCTCCAAGAAGCCTGGACAGGCCAGCGCCCAAGTGCCATCCCGATGGTACCAGAGGAGTTGACAGAGACTGACTTCTATAGTCGAGAAGCTGTATTAGGATTACTTGAAAAAGGGCAACTACCACTAGGATTGGATTTAGAAAATGTCGAACCGTTAAGCTGGGATTTGTCTAAGGGGAATCTTTTGTATATTTTTGAGAAAGAATGGCAAAATGATAATATGATTCGAAATATCTTATACAACCTTTCTAAACTTCGAATCGATACTACACTTCTTAGTGTATCGAAATTCCAAGAGCAATATAAGTTTTCAAGAGTAATAAGTTCAGAATTAGACCGGAAAAATAAGATAGAAGAAGTTTTCGACTTGGTTTGTGAAAATATAGATTTAGGAGAGATACTTAGTCAGCCATATATAGTAATTTGGGATGAAATTGAAGAGTTAGTTCAAGAGAATGAGCTATTATCAGAAAAAATATTATATATCTTGAATCATGGTCCAAGAATAGGATTATATAGTTTTATTACTACTATTCCTTCATTATCAAATAGTCTTAATGTAGTTTCTAAATTTATTAAACAACTTAAATATGCTATTGTAGAGTTGAGATTAAATGATCAGAAAATCATAAATGTCTCAAATGTAAAATATTCTGAACCTATTTTGGAAAAATCGATTGCTTATATGGTTGATGATAAATATTATCAAAAAATGAAGATAATGAAAGGAGTAGATTATGAGTAAGAAGTATGATGTACTGATTCAACCTTTTGAATATCCGAAAGATAGGATTTATACAACGTTGGGTTATAATTTTGGATTTTCATTAAAGCATTATCAAATCAATCATGAAATTTATCAAATTAATCCGGCTTCTATACTATTTTTAGCATTTTATAAAAAGAAGTTTGCTCAAGAAAAATTGGGCAAAATTATAGAGATCTCAGTTAATCCAGGGAATACTACTATATCTTTTGTTAGCACTTCTAAGAAAATTATAGAAGATTTTAAAAAGTTAAATCAGTTTATATTGTTTAATCCTGAAGACGAATTTGAAGAAAAGAAAAAGATATTTGTAGAGGAGTATTTAACCAAGGAAAATGAATTTCCTAATATTTTTAATCTCTCCATATTGGAGTTTTTAGGACAAAATAAACGATTTTCTAGGTATGAACTATTCAATCATATTCAAAAAGTGACTCAGGATGAAGTGAATTTTGTTCAGAAAGTTCTTTTTGAAGCGATGGAAACAAAAGTATTTATTTTGGGAGATATAAATGAAAAAGTCTGTCAATTATTGAAGGAAACAGTTCCAACTTCTAAACAAGATTGTAACCCTAAATCTATTTTCTTTCCTCTAACAGAGAAAGATATAGTAGCAAAAGAAGTATTAGTTCAGGAAGAAGGAAAGAGAGACTTACTGATACATTCAAATCCAAATCACCAAAACGATAATGGGATGCTATCCTTCTCAGCAGCAGATGTATTTTTGGTTTACCAAATTTTATCAGAGCATTACAGAGACTTGCATCTCACTTTGTCAATCGATTGTGCAGATATGGGAATTCATATTGCGGGTATAAATAGAATTGATTTATCTAAAATCGATGATGTAACGTTAACTACATACATAGATAGAATCAAAAAACAGCCAAGTTATTTAATAAAAGAAAGACCTAAACTGTATTCAATGTTATTTGTAGTATTATGGCTATCAAAAATTGACTATATCGGGTATAATATTACTGTTACAAATCAATCGTTGAGTGAGATTAGATACCTACTTTCAAAAGTTTTAGATGAAAGTTTGTTCTGTACAGTAAATAGTAATAAATGAAGGAGAACTGAAATGGCAGATCAAATATTAATTAACCCAGAAGAATTTCAGAAAGAGATTGATACTTTAACATCAACCAAAGAGGCTGTTTCGGATAATATATTGAGTATTGAAACAGATGGTCTTGAGTTAGAAACTATTTCACAGTTGAATGATATTATTAGTAAATTAAGCAGTGTAACAAAAAATTACAAGAAACTTTTAGCGCAAGACGCTAAAAATTTGGAAGTAATTAAATCTGAGTGGATGGCTTTAGATTCTTTTATTGGACTTCATGGAGAATGGATATCAGGTAGCAATAAAATTGGGCAAAAATGATTAATTTTTGGTACAATTGGAAAGGAAAGATATGAAATTAGATAATTCTAAGATAAATTCAATTGAAACGCTAGGGGGTAAGGCTTACACAAATTTAGAAACTCAATTATACAATGTAAATAAATCTTTAACAGTTTTAACTAAATCATTGAATTTTAAAGGACAAGGCGCAGAAAAGTACAAAGCATTTATGCAAGATAATTCTGTCAATGCAACCTATGTTTTATTACAAATAGGTAAGGATTTAAAAGATTATATTGAGAATATAAAAACGGGGTTTTTAGAATTTGAATCAAATGAAACGGGTAAAGTATCAAGCTCAAGAGTGGAGGATATAAAAACTTCGTTTGGTGAAATTTTGAAATCTGTTTCTGTAGATATAGAGGATTTAGTTAGTAACGAATCTAAGGCTGCTGAATATATTTCTGTTAAGTCTACTAATACTAATAACATAACAGATGGCTTCTCTACTATAGATACAAATTTGGAAACTGTTAACAACGATTTTAAAACTAAAGATGGTGAGTTATCAAAAGGTGCTGAAAGTATCCTGACTTCAATCAGTAAATTAGATAAAATGATTACAAATATTTTAAATAATTATGTTACATCTAGTGGAAAGTATAATGAAGCAAAGTTTGAAAAGTTGAAACAGGAAACTTGGTATATTGAAGGGGATAGTTCTGTATTTGATGAAAGACAAAAAAAAGATCCTTATGTATATGATACCGCTTATTTCTCATTAGCTAATGGACAATTAGCAAAAGGATGGGGAAAGGATTATTATTCTTACACAGATCTAAATGTCATTAATAGTAAATACGAATCTAAAATTTCAAACGGACAGGAAAATCTACACGTAGACGGAAATTTATTATCTAATAAAACAGTGATAAAAGCTGGTGACTATTTCAATGTAGTCTCTGAAAGTAGGCTTTTATACGCTGAAGGTAATTCAACTGTTGGAAAAAATGGACTCAAAACAAATGCTGAATTTGGAGTGGGAGAAACAAAACTACATGCGGGTGTATTAGATGATAATGTCTTTTTTGAGGCTAAAGCCGCTGGCCCAGAATCGAAAGGAGAAATTGCATCTTATTCAGATGAGAATGAGTCGAAGCTAGGATTTGATTTCTCAGCAAAAGGAGCAAAAGTAGATACAAATGTAGGATTTAAACTTTTCAAAAATGAACAGAGTGAGGCAAAAGATCCACTAGTTGGAGCAAATATTGGTTTAGAGGCTAATGAAGGATTTTCTGCTGCAGCTATGGTGAGTACTAAGAAACAATATGATAGTTTTCTAGGCCAAGGATGGCTTGATGTTCATACAGTTACCTTTAAGGCTGATTTTTCATTTATATTAGGTGCGAAAGCAGAAATTACGTTACCTTATCCAACATTGGATTTTAAATAGAAAGAGGGGAAAAAATGAAGAAGCTATTTGTTATTATTCTATTGTTGATGCTTGGAGGCTGCTCTAATGGAAATAAAATAGAAGAAAAAGATACTAGTAAAAATGAGACGATTATCAAGGAGGAGAAAGAATTGAAATTTGTAGTTGCACCTCAATATGAAGGTAAAACATCTGATTTAATTGAACTTGGAAAAAAATTGACTAAGGAACACCCCGAACTAGGTAGTAAGGGAAATATGGCTATCTACTATACAGGAGCAGTCTCAGATGGTAGGGCAGCACTGATGCTCGTCAATAAAACTGACGTAGATATCAAAAAAGATTTGGAGTTTTCACTAAGCTGGTCCTATGATGGCAAAACTATTTTTGATAATCAAAAGATTAGCTATACTATCAAGGATAGTGGTGAGTTACCTTCTTACACAACTACATTAATTTTGTTACCACTTAATTCAGAGCAATTGGAGGTTGTTGATTCGATGTCAGAACCATCCAAGATGACACTTTCAATGTCCGATGTGAAGAGTGTAGAATAAGATAGGAATTGAATGTGACAACAGAAACCATTTTATTTTTATTTGCTACTATCGTTATTCTTTTATCCTTGATTTTTTTATCTGGTACGTATTTCTATCTTTATTTTCGTGATAAAAAGATGGTACGTCTTGCCAAATCGTCTGTTAAGGGAACAGTTGTGGGCTATAGTAATTTTCAGGCTGGGAATCCTCCGATTGTTGAATATACGGTTAACGGAACTACTTATAGCAAGCCATTACGGTATTTTATAATCAAAACGGTTTCGCTTCCATGGGGGCCTATAAGTGCATCTGATAACTTTACAAGAGAGGATATGTTGGCGAATTCACTCACTTTTTATCGTAATTCCTTTATATCGTTTAATAACTTAATGCGTACGCATTTTCCAGTCTATTCGAAGATGACGGTATGGTATGATCCTGAAAAACCAAACAGGGCTTATGTGGAACGATACTGTGGGATTAACAAGCTTTATAAATGGTTTGGCATCGGTAGTGCTATATTGTTAATCATGACCTATGCTATTGTAGTGCTTGCTTATTTGTTAAAGAGATGAGGTATAGATGTCAGACGTTAGTATTGTTGAAGTAGAAGAAGTGAACCTAAGTATATCAGATATTCAGATGAAGTAGGAGAACTATATGACAGATTTGAAGCTTTATTTTTTGTTGCTATTTGCATTTTTATTACTCTGCTCATCTGTACTTTTCTTTTTCCGTTATTTTTACAAAAGAGAACTAAGGATTAAAAATTTATCTACTGCATGTGTTGAGGGAGTTGTAGTAGGATACAAGTATTCAAAACCAGCAGGTCCTCCAATTGTTGAATATAAAGTTGATGGGCGAACTTATCAAAGAAATTTGGATTACCATAGAGTTATTCTCGTATCAGTTCCTTGGAAGAGTGTACAAGCCACTTCTAGGTCGGAGTTATTAGCTCAAAAGATAACAATTTATAGAAATTCGGTCGTTTCTGTTACACGTGTCTTGGAAGATGCTTTTCCAAAGGGCTCAAAGATGACGGTTTGGTATAATCCGGCTTGTCCCAAAGAGTCCTTTGTTGAGAGATACAGTGGTATGGAAGTAGTGTATAAGCATCAAGTATGGATATGTATGGCAGCATTAATTTTAGCACCCATCTTGTTGACATTAGTATTTCTATTGGATGCAATTTATAAATAGTAAATTTAAGGGGAGGAATTATGTCAAATGCTATTCAAGAAGCTGCAATTCAATCGCAGATTAGTTCAGCTCAATCAAAAAAAGAAAGTTATTTAGAAGAGGCAAAAAAAGTCAAGGAAATATATGACGAGTTACGGAAAATTAAAAGTGAATTTGTTAAGCAAAAAAAAGCTGTAGCTTCTAAAAAAGATGAATATGATGATTCTTGGACTGGAAATTTGCATGATACGAAATTTGTTACACCCACAGGTGATCTGATTTCATATTTTAATTCTAGTATTAAGGCTATGGACGAAAATATTGACGAGTTACTCATAAAAATTAATGAGTATGAGAATAAAGCTTTAGAGATGGATGGACTTATTGGCCAGCTAGAAATATTGTTAAACAATATAAGTGGTTGGATTGAAAGTTTCTTCAACTAACTGTAAAATTTCATTAACCACCTGAATTTATTTCAGGTGGTTTTCTTTTGTATTTCTCATCTTTTCACGGTATCACGCATATGGTATAATGGGACAAGAATATTTTTTCTAGTACCTTGAAAATTCTATATTTTTGGCTTGCTTATCTGCTCTGCTATTTACAAAAAAATATCCTGTCTCTTGCCGTCAAGTTCCACCTTCATGATGTGGTTTTCTTGCTGATTGACTACAAGGGTAGGGGAAGCTAGAATAGCATTCTACAATCAAGGAATTTCTGCATTATCAGCATTTGATAATGCAGGAGATTTGCAAGGGGCAGCCTATGATAGTGGTAAACAATATGGTATGAATGTAATCACTCCCTTGCTCAAGGGAGCCATCATGTATACAGAACTGGTAAGTGAAGCTGTTCCAAAGCTACCATCAAAATATCAATCAGAAGTTGGCGGTGAGGATCTTGATTCAGAGGTACTTGAAAGTGAAATTCGTAGCCTTGAAGCTAGTCTTCACGGTATTAGATGGATGTACTATGCAATGGTTGGAGACGAATCTACAAGTACAAGCACTTTAAGTAGTCTTTTAAATCGCATGGATTCTTTAACTGGACAAAGAAATGAAGCTTCGCAAGTTAAATCTATTTGCTGGAAGTTCTAATGAAGTTTTTTCTATAGGGGAAGGTAGGTACAGTAATGACGTTTGTTGATCTTGGGATTACAGCGATTTCTAGTGAAGTAGACGAATATAGCAAAACTAAGGATATAGGAAAAGCTGCTGGGAAAGGTGGACTTTCAGCCATAGCTAGCGTTGGTCCATTAGAAGGTGCAACCATCGGAGGAGCAATAGGAGGTGGACCTGTTGGGATGGCTGTTGGATTCTTCGTTGGAGCTGCAATTCAAGGAATTAAGTGGCTTGAGCCTAAATTTTTGATGATCCAGTGCAGGGAACAAAAAATATTATCAATAATGTTGGAAAAGGAATTGAAGGATTTGCAAATGAGGTTTCTAAGGGAATTGGTGGAATCGGTAAGGTATTAGGATTTGGGTAAAAAAATGAAAAAGAAATCAATTTTTAAAGCAAGTTTTGAAGAAAGTCTTAATCTAGAAGATGATGGACTTCGAAAGTTACAGCAAGAGCAACATGATAAGACGGCTAACTATTTTAAAAAAGGGAGAGCCTCTCTTTGGTTCTGTATCAAAAGTTTTATTTTATCCCTTATTTTTCCTATTGGTTTTAACTTTCTATTGCTTATTGTATCTATGGAGTTCCATGAAAGTGACACTTTAACTCTTCCAATAGCCAAGCACGAGTCATTAACGGTAAATGTTTTTTTGATATTACTTCTAATTTGGCTATTCTTAGTCATACTCGGAAAGTTTATTAAAAGAGTCTATCTTTTACCATACCGCTATCAGTTTCATACTTTTACATTTATGATTTGGTTCTTATTGGAAATTGATTTAATCGTGTTTGATATTCTATTAGCAAATCTGGCAACTTGGGAAATGATTGGCATCTATGGAATCATTATGATTGTCACTTATGCGATATGGAATATTGAGTTAAGAGGATTAAGACGACTCATGTATGGTGAGGTTTCGGGAAATACTTTCCGTAATAAGATTGCAAAAATGATCTCTCTCTATGGTATGGGGATTTTAGGAGCAGGTATTATCATAAAGCGTATTTTAGGAATCTTTACAGTAGATATGTCAAGCTCAATAAAGGCATTTGGTTTCTTGCTATTATGGATTTTTTGTAATGTTATACTGGTTGCTGTAGTTGCTTTCATAGGTTTACCTTATTTCCTTCAAGCCTACTATAAATGGAAATATCCCGAAGAATACCGCGAGTGGGAAGGCAAATCTGTGGAAGAGTGGTATGGGAAAAAATATTTAAAAAAACACAAGGAGTTATTAAAATAGGATTTGGGTGAAAAGTATGAAGAAATCAATTTTTAAAGCAAGTTTTGAAGAGAGTTTAAATTTATTAGATGATGGTTTTTTACAGTATCAATTGAAGGAACAAGATAAAAAAATGTCCAAACCTCCAAGGAATGTATTTGACTATTTTAAAAATGCTGTTTTATATGGTATATTGACACTTATTTTCCCGATTGGCTTCAACTTTTTATTATTAGTTTTTTCAACAATGCTTTATACTAGTGATCCAAAAGATTTAGTCTTTCCCATTTCAAATCATAATTTTTTAACGGCTCATGTTTATATAATCGGGTTATTTATATGGCTTCTCTTAGTTCTAATTGGTAAATTTTTCAAACCATTTTTTATTCTTCCATATAGAACTCATTTTCATGTCATAACGTTTTTGATTTGGTTTGTTATAGAGTTCGACCTTGCTGCTATTGGTTTAGCATCACCATTTCTAACAATATTAGAAATTTATATTCTTGTTTGTCTTCTTTTAACCTTAATTTATTGGATGTTTAGGATAGAACTTAAAGGTTTGAAAAATCGAATGTACGGAGAAATTAAGGCACCTACCTTACTCGATAAAATTGCCAAAGGTATTGCTATTTATGGAGCAGGTATATTGGGCTTGGCTGTGATTGTTAATTATATTTTCAAAGCCTTCTCTATTAATTTCTCACATTCCGTAACTCTTTTAGGTCTCTTCATATGTTGGATTTTGTTAAACATTGGTTTAATTGCAATGCTTATTTTTATGGAATTTCCTTATTTCCTTTATGCTTACTATAAATGGAAATATCCTGAAGAATACCGCGAGTGGGAAGGGAAAACTGTAGAAGAGTGGTATGGAAAGAGATACTTGAAAAAGCACTCAGATTTAGTAGAAAAATAAGATTGAGAATTAAACTTATGACAAAAAAGTCACTATTTAAAGCAAGTTTTGAGGAGAGTTTAAATTTATTAGATGATGCTCCACTTCAGTATTCAAAGAAAGAGTATTATGAACATTTAGGAAAGGGATTAAATAATGGAATCCCAAGTATTGGTTTCAGGATTAAGAATATTCTTTTTAGTATTTTCTTTGTTTTTGGTGGAAACTTTCTTTTAGCACTTTTTGCTAATTCTTTGAACAATGCGGATCCTAAGGATCTTACATTACCCATTTATAAACCGCAACTATTGACACCTGAAATTTTCTTGCTTGGTTCGTTTATTTGGCTTGTGTTGATTATAGTTGGAAAAATTTTTCGAGAGCCATTTATACGTCCATATAGACATCGATTTCATATTTTAACATATTTAATTTGGTTAGGTATAGAGTTTAATTTATTAGGAATAACAGTAGCTTTACCGACTCTCACATTAGTAGCTATCGCTGGTATCTATTTTCTCTTATTTATTCTTGCTTTGTTATTTATTCGTACTGAGAGTAGAATTTTAAAAAATCGTTTTTTTGGTGAGATAAGTGAGAATACTCTAGTTGATAGAGTGGTGCGTTTTATTGCCTTGTATGGTTCCGGAGTATTAGGGATTGCTGTAATTTTAAAGATAATTTTATCCAATACTGGAATAGTTGTTTCGCCTCATTTAACTTTATTAGGATTATTGTTGGTATGGATAGGCTCGGATATCGCTCTTTTGGCAATGATTGTATTTATGGAGTTTCCTTTCTTTTTAGAAGGCTACTACAAATGGAAATACCCTGAAGAATACCGCGAGTGGGAAGGGAAAACAGTAGAAGAATGGTATGGAAAAAAATATTTAAAAAAACACAAGGAGTTATTAAAAAATGAATAATAAAAATAAAGAATTATTACCGTTAGGTAGTATTGTCTATCTTCAAGAAGGAACGCAGAAATTAATGATTATTGGTCGTGGAGTTATCTTTGACGACGAGGAAACTGGAGAAAAAGCATTCGCTGATTATATGGGTATTTTGTACCCAATGGGCTTTCAAACAGAATCAACGCTTTTCTTTCAACATGAAAATATTGACAAAATCGTTTTTGTAGGCTATTCAGATGAGGAAGAGGAACGTTTTTCAGAAATTTATAGAGAATGGACGAAAACACTCACGGTTCCTAAGAAAGAGATAAAATAGAATTACAAAGGAGTAACTATCATAGTTCATCTATATTGAATGTAGTAATGTTAATTCTGTCTTTTTGCTGAAAGCTTTAAAACCATTAAAAGTGTAACAAAATTCGAATAAGCTATATTTTTAGAGATTGTTTAAGAAATCACTATACTTTAAATAAAAATCAAAAACGAGGAGCTGCTTTGATATTAAAGAAACTCCTCGTTTTTTGTCTGTTCCATTTCGTAAGATGAATTAGCGTGGTCATAAGCCTAAATTCATGATACAAAAATATAGCTTTGTTCCTATGGGACGAGGATTGTTTTGATATTGTGGTATAATAGAACGAGAACGTTTTCTTTCTAGTACCTTGAAAATTCTATATTTTCGATTATTTATCTGCTCTGCTATTTATAAAAAATATATCCTATCCCTCGCTGTCAACTTCAACCCACGTGATGTGGCTTTCTTGCTGATTGACTACAAGGGTTGGAGAAAGCATTGAGAAAATTGGAGATTGTGTAATACCGTTAGTGAATAAATTAGATAGATTTTTAGGGAGCGCTAAATTTGCGAAAGCATTACCATATGGATTGGGATCAGCGATTGATTTTGGCACACAGTTATACAGTGGCGAAGATGTTGGAGATGCAGCAATTAAGACAGGTGGGCATCTCCTGATTCAATTAGCTTTAGGTGTTGTAGGTGGTCCGATTGGTTTCTTTGCTGGTGTAGGATTGTCAATGGTATTTGATTATCTATATGATAAATATGGGGATAAAGTCGTGGAATTTGCTGGTGATGTTTGGGATGGTACAAAGAAAGTAGTAGGTGATACGATGAAATCTGTTGGTGATACAGCTGAGAAAATATGGGATAGTGCGGGAGATGCAGTTAATGGATTTTTCTCGGGATTAGGTAGTGTATTTTAATAATAAGGAGAAAAATTATGCATAATTATAAATCTTTGCTTAGCTTAGGCAATTATAAAGAGGATAGTTATTATATAGATTTAATCACAGGTGATTTAAAAAAGTCTATTGCTCATAAGGTATCTGAATCCAAAATATTTTTGTCTTCTATCATTGGTTACCATATTCTAGGAATTGGGCTCTTTAAAAGCGTTGAATCTAACGAGGTCCTAAGTATTTATCTCTTGCTTGTTTCCTTTATCCTTTCGATTATTGCTGCGATTGTTTATAATAGACGTCTATATTTGAATACAGAATTTGAAAAGGTTGAATTTACAAGAGCGGAATTTAACGGATTTAAGAAACAAGTAAAAAAACATAACAAAACCATAGTGTTATTTACCTTATTATTTATTGTTATGTTTTCTTTTTCAATGTTTCTATATCTTTCACGACCTAGTATATTCTTGTTACTAGTGATGAACTATGTAGTTTGTTTTTCTTATCTATTTTATACGAACGGATTTTTTACAAAAAGGTTCCATTTTGAAGAATATATAAATAAAAATTTTTTAAAGGGCGGTTAATGGATTTTTCTCGGGGTTAGGTAGTGTTTTTAATTAATAAATTAACGGAGAAATTTTAATTATGAAAATATATATTGGTTATTTGGATTCAAAATGGATTTATTTTGATGAAGAAAATGCAGTATTTCAATATCAAGATCAAAAATATACTTCCAATTGGATAATGGTTGCTGCTCCACTTGCAGTCTTTCTTTTAAAAGGAATTGCAAGTGCTTTAAATTCAGCATTTGGGACATTATCGTATCCTATTAATATCGGTATTGCAATGATTGGAATTCTGATAGTTTGCGGAATGTTGATGATATCGAAGGTGAGAAAAAAAGATCCGAGAACTGGTTGGAAAACAGTTGTTTTGAAGGAAAAAGATCTCAGAACACTATTAGTAAAGGTGATTTCAATTTTTATTATTAAGATTCTTTTTATTATTTTAGGGATTTATTTTTTAGTTACTTATATTAGAGAAACCGATTTTTTGTGTTTGATGATATATCTAGTTGCTTTTGCTTGTGTTATACATTTTCATCAGGAATTTAAGATAAGTAAAATTAAAAAAATATTGTTAAATGGTTTGCGAGATTCATAGTAGACTGGGAATAAATATTTTATTGCAAGCAAAACGTTGTACCTGTTACAAAGAAACCTCTGAGAGAGACTATGTTAGAAGGTCAAGTTCATTATTTTGTTTGTGAGAGTACATACATTAAGATTAAGGCATTGATGCGCTAAACGCTTGATTAAAGGCGCAATCACGAATCAATATTGAACATTATAATCGCGGAGTAAAGAAAGATGAAAAAAATAAAAATAATTTTATGGTTACTGATAGGAGGAGTTATACTTATGACAGCAGCATCGTTGACTGGATGTAGTTTGGGTGGTGAAACCATTCCAAAAAACAGAACAAAGGAACAGTACGAATTTGAAAAAACGTTTGAGCCTATGTTTAAATTTTTAGAGCAAGACAAGAAGGAGTTTACTGGACTAAGGTCATACACTAGTGATGTTTATATAAAAAATCAAGCTGAAGTCAAAAAGTACGAAGTGGACTTAGATATTAATCAAGCTGATATTAAGGGTGATTATACAATAACACTTGGTGAGGATAAAGAAACTGTTTCGGTCACATATTCTAATGGGAAGTTAAATTATGGGGCGGAGATAACTCCTTTATATGATGAAGAAATTCTAAACTTAATGGTTTCAAGAGATTATTTCGCTTCCTTAGATGTGAAAAAAACATTTAAGAGCGCAGAAACTGAATTGAGTGATATTATTTACCAGTCAGAAAATCAATCTGAGTTATATAAAAAAATAGTGGAAAAGTATAACCTTCCTTCTGACACAAAACTTTCAGTTAGTCTTGGATATGCTTACTATGACAGATACGATATCCTACTAAGTATAGAATCTAAAGAAAAATTGGTTCAAATCAGTGCTGCATTTTATTTAGTGAAAGGAAAGTGAATTTATGAATTCAATCGAGAAAAGTAATAGGCGAGTTGAAAGGTAAAGCACTATAAAAGCTGTTTTATAACTGATTTTTAATGAGCATCAGGAGGTATTTATGTTAAAATCGAACAAGTGGATATTCCTTGCGATTTCCGTTCCCTTTATTATTATTGGTTTGTCATATTTGTTAATTAGGATACCGATTGGGAACACTGGTAAGTTTATTCATGATCATAAAGATTCTATCAAGAGAGAAATTATTGCAGACATAGACAGTCAAGGGCAATATATAAAGTCAGTGACGCTTTTACCAGGTTCTGCGAGGGGAGGCTTTGATAATGGTGGAGATGTAGGTGGAAATTATCATATTTCCTTTACAGCCTATGCTAATAATAATCGCAAGTAGTCAATGAAAGTAGAATTATACTTTCCTGATGCTGGTATAGGTCCTTTTACATTTATAAAACCCAATCCTTATAAATCTCCTGAAACTATGAGGAGATGGTACTTATCAGTAGTAGAGGTATCAAGTGACCCCTCGTGGGATTGGAAGCGAGAGCAAGATAAATTGACTGAAACTATGAATAAACTTGATCGCAAGAGCAAGGATGCCTCCAGGAAAGTTGAAAAAGAAAATATGATTCGTAATCTTAACAGATGGCTACAAGAACATGAGGAAAATTTCAAACTAGCTATCCAAACAGACCTGTATAGAAACGACCCAGAATTGGAACAGAAATTAGGAAAGATTCAAAGTATCAGTGTAAGTAACAATCAAATGTACATGCCTTCGGAAGGTATCGACATTCGTTTTGATGTTCGATTTGAAAAATATCCTGAAGAAGTAGCTACTATAGACGTTCGCTTGCATTCCCAAGGTAAACAAACGGTTTTTGATGATCCCTCAGTAGCTGCAACTATTAGTTTTGAAAATGAACGTTTTGCTATAAAAACTAAGTACGACTCCAAGCTATTTCCAATTTTTAATCAAAGTCGATTTGGTAATAGTAATGGAGAAATTTCTTATAAGCTCCCAAAAGACTATGAAAATCAATTTTTAATTCCTTAACTATCAAGCAAGCTATTGTGCTTGCTTTAATCTGAAACACTAGAAATAGTGTTTTTTATTGGAACAAATTGAGAACTCTTTCATAAGATATCTGTGGTATGGTATAATGGACAGTAGGTTTTTGTATTTTTTTGATGATATCTAGGATCTTAAATTGAAGGAATTAGTTAAGTAAGACCATGAATACTAAGAGTCTACTATCAATCAAATCAGAGTACAACTTCAATATGAAATTATGAAGATAGTCCCATAAGGTGAGATGTTACAAATAGTACTTGAATGCGCTAGATAAACACACTGGATTTTCTAAAGGGCTTAAAAAATGGTGGGCAGAAGTTGTAGGAGGATAAGATGAAAGAAAAGTATATTGAGTTTTTGAATATGGCAGTTGTGGATACTAGACCTATAAAAAACTCTGATTTTTTAAAGTCATTTGCAATTGAAGTAATGTTTACTTTGCTGATATTTATAGTGTCTATTTTTATAGAAGGTGAGATACATGATGTAAGTATGAATATCTTTCACATTGCCATTTATCATCTATTGGCTTTGTTATTCATGTTCTTGCTATTTCAAAAGTTTTCCAAATCAAAATTATTGCAAATATTTCCGGCTACGTCTGTGTTAATTTTTCACATTGAATTTCTTTTCTGGAGTTCTATATTTTTGGGAGATGACTACTGGTTTGTCTTCATGGT
Organism: Streptococcus mitis; assembly: GCF_003942765.1. Lineage (GTDB taxonomy): Bacteria > Bacillota > Bacilli > Lactobacillales > Streptococcaceae > Streptococcus > Streptococcus mitis_BE. Next base: position 521,285 of record NZ_RJNW01000001.1, on the reverse strand, counting down.
ATTGATTAGCCTAAGCCTTATTTTTCAGCTACTAACCTTTATTTACCAGTTGTTAATTGTCCCTAAAGCTAAGACTTTACCATCTGGAGAGTTCAGGAAGACAATGTTACATATCCCTTCTGTTATTGTTGTTTGTTCAGCAGCAATTGTAGTAGTTATAGCACGTTTATTTATGTTACCGGCGGTATATGTTGTTACTAGTCTTGTGGCAGTAAGTATTGGATGTATTCCCTTCTATTGGTTTGAGTATGCACGCGTATTNACCGGTTGGAAAAAGAAAAGCACGAAAAACTTTATTTATAGAGGAGAAATAAAATGAAATTAATTAGAATAGATATCAGCAATATTGCTTATACAGAGAAAAAAGTTCCTATGGAATCTTTTCTAGATTTGATTGAAAGTTGTGAAAAATTATTATTTGAAACAGGGGTCTATAAAAATGGTCCGACAACGATTGAAACATGTTTGAGCACTTTTGGAAAGCCAGGAGAAGCCTCGTTTAAGTTCTATATTCCGACAAACATTCCAATTGAAGGAAATGATGAATTTCAATATCTAGAACATTTTACAATTAAGCAGTGTGTCTCTGAGGTAACTCCATTTGATGAACATTTCCTTCCAAAAATTGAAGAAATGAAGCAGTATATTCATGATGAGGGATTAGAAATGCTGGGAGATACAGTTTTTCTGTCTATTTTCCCAATATTTGGACAGCACTTTGTTGAAATGAATATCCCAATTAAGGAGATTACAGATGCTATTTAAAAACGTGGGAGAATACCAAGATATACAATATAGAAATGTTATCTCAAGGTATTATACAGTATCGCAAGAAGAGATGCCAGACACTTATAACTCTTTTTTAGAAGAAGTAAGAGAAGCAGGATATACGCTTCGAGGACCTTTCTTTTATACGATTAATTCCAAGTTAGAAGAAAATCAAGATGTGTTGATGGAACTGTTTATCCCAGTAGAAGAAGAGTATATTGAAGATGCTTTGCCAGAAGACTTTTTGTATCACAGTCTGTTTCAAGTTTTAAATACTGTTTCAACTAGAATTTTAGAACCAGATGATGAGTCAGTGAAAGAGGGGATAAGCTTCTTAGCAGGTTATATCTATTATCAGGGACATTGTGAGTTGACCCCTCCCTTCTTTTTCACCACAATCTCTGATGGGAAAGTCTATACAGATATAAAAGTAGGTGTGTTAAAAGAGACTTTTTCAGGTATTCAGTCTATTGAAGAAATATTTGGGTGGTAAATGTGGAATTAAAATTTAGTCACTGCATGTATTGAGTGGGTTGGGAAATGTATCAGTCGAACAGATTTGTCAAAAAGTATATCCTTCATATTAGGAGCTTATAGAGGATATGCTGGAAATGTTTTATAGATGTCCCAGTTTATTTTAAGAGTTATCCTTTCTCTATAACAGATGCAGCTAAGGATGTCTTCATAAAATATATATGAAATTGGTTAAGGCTTGCAAACGACAGGAGTGGAGTTGATGGTAAAGAAAAATAGAAAAAATAAAGCAAAGATTACTGATATAGAAAGAGAAAGATACCACGGGCCTTTGATTACAGATGGTGTTAGTTTAGTTTATATTAAGTTATATCCATGGATTGGTTTGGCATTAAGCGGTTTTATGTATTTGGTTGGAAGTTATGAAGATAATCTAGGTATCTTTAAAGGGCTTTCTTTGTTTTGCGGTCTTGTGAATATACTTGGTATTATCATTTCTTTTATTCACTATTTGGTAAACGCCTGGAAGACTTTAACATATTATTTAATAGCCCTCACAGTGTTAAGCTTAGTGATAGGTTTAGATTTTATTGGTTTGTTAATGGTTATTTCAGACGGCAGTCCTATAGGAGCCAAGGTGATATATCAAGCCCCTCTCACTCCATTTTATGTTATCTTTATATTACTTCTTTTTATCTTTGCATGCGGTCTTTATGCTTGGTATTATCTGCCAAAGAATCAGGGGAAAGTCTGGGCCTTTAATCAAGTAAAAGGGGGAAGTAGAAAGAAAACATGGTGGAATAATTTTGCCGTAGCTTTTGCGGGGGCAACAATCATTCCCGCCCTCCTAACAGGTCATATTCAGATTGCTTTTGGTGTTTTATTGGGAATTTTATTTACTTTGACCCTGCCAGCTGTAATAGTAGATGCGCTTTATGCAGCTATCTACATAAGAAAGCACCCTCATAGCGATGGATTAGTTTAGCCAACAAATATAGATTAGTGGGTAAAAAAGGAGAAAATAATGAAAAAAGTTCGAAAAATTCAAATGCTGATGGGAGTTATACTTTCAGTTTTAGTCGTCTTGATAGTAGCATCGATCTTCTTATTTAGATTTAATGGAAAGAAAGATTCAAAGCAAGTATCATCAACGGTTTCTGTTAAAGATAGCAGAAGTCAGGCTAAAAGCGATAAAGATACCAAAGTTAAAGAGGAGGAGATACATAAACTCAAGGATCAACTGACTGATTTAGACACCAAGATTACTGAAGCAGAAGCACTTGTTAGCAAGCTAAAAGAAGAAACTGCTGTTCCGAAACTGGATATTGAATCACTAAGAAATAATGATTTATCTAGTTTGAAAGGTACATGGCGTACAGCTTCCGGTAATGAATATGTTATTAATGAGTCTGGGGAAATGCGTTCCTCTTGGCTGTCGAATGGTCAAAAGAATGAATCTATTGTCGAATTGAAAGCATCAGGTGGAAAAAATAGTCAAAATCCAGAAACAGTTTTTATTAGTGCTTGGGTAAAAGATTCAGTTGCAGGAGGATTTGTGGTAGTTGCCGTACCAAGTGGAGTTGTCATGAAACCTGGTGATGATGGAAAACTGACAGATAAAAGTAATCATGACGAGGATAGACTGTTTGCAGGACAGCAGTATGAAGCGATGTTGTCGAAACCAGAAGATGTTTATTATCGTGTAAAACCAGATACTAGTAAACTTGAGGAAGAGGAGAAGAATTTAGCTCAACTACAGGCTGAACGCGAAGCAATCAAAACTTCTCTAGAATCTAAGGAAAAGAAAAATACGAACTAGAAAAACTAGTTTAGAATCTAACTTTCGATTGTTTTAGTTCAGAGATACTGTTGCAATCACTAGAATGAAGAAGCTGATTAGGGCTTCTTTTTCTTTCATTTTAACTATTGAACCATTTAGACCGAGATAGAGACCAGATAGACAAAAGAGCTTGTTCTTGAAATTAACCTCTGCTATAATGATTTTTGTAAGGGACGTGAGGCGTCACTATCAGATAACTCAAGTTCCTAAAAAAGAAATTGGAGATAAACAAATGAAAAAATTATTAGGGATTGTATTTTTAGTAGCAGCAGCGACAGTAGTGTATTTTGGTTCTGTTGGATGGCCAAGTTTAAATGTCAACCTCTGGTCATTGATTCCGGTAGGGCTGTTCCTCTTTTTCACACTAGAGAATCTTTTGAAAAAGGATTACAAGGCTAGTCTGATGTGTTTAATTATTGCCTTTATCATCGCAAATGCAATTTTGGACCTTTTGCCAATTTCAAGTGGCTTGGTAATTGGAGCGGGCGTACTAGCTTGCATTGGTATTGGTTATCTCTTTCATGATAAAGATACAAAAGAAGACAAATAGAAAAGGCCTCGAGGTTTCTCGAGACCCTTTTTTACTTACCAGCGTAATATTTTTGAATTCCTTTCACGATACCTGCTACAAGCTTATCTTGATAGTGGCTATCTCGAATCTGTTGATTTTCAGCGAAATTATCTATATAACCAAGCTCTAGGAGGACGGCTGGTTTAGCAGTTTCTCGAAGAACGGCAAAGCTTCTTTCCAATAAACCAGCATCTTTAGCACCAGTCTCAGCTAACAATGAAGAGTGGATAGCTGCTGCGAGGCGCTTGCTCTCACTCATACGGTCAGGATGGTTATGCCAGTATGGGTTGATTTTACTTGGATAATCAGGATCATCACTATAGGAATAGGTTTGAATTCCACTAGCTCTAGAGTACGCGCTGCCAGTCGCATTGAAGTGAATACTAATAAAGATATCAGAGTTAGTCTTGTTAACCATACGAGAACGTTCTGTAACAAAATCTACATCAATATCACTATCACGTGAAGTAAGAACTTTGTAGCCAAGTTCTTCTAACTTTTTGCGTAATTTACGATACACCTGCATGTTGAGGTCTTTTTCAGCGACATTGTAATAGTATGCACCTGAGTCTCTTCCACCATGTCCAGGATCTAAAAAGATGGTTCTACTGTATTGGCCTTTTACAAAACCCTCAGGAACTTCACTAACCCACCTACCATCATTTTTAAAGATATGATCTTTTCCGGAGATTTTATAAATATTAGTGACATATTGTCCGTTTTCTTTTAGATAATACCAAGAATTATAGTACTTATCAAAAATCCACTCATTCTTGGCCATATAACCACCAGATTTGAGATAGTAAGCTCCAATCCATTCTCGGTTTGCAAATGTTCCATTCTCTTTTAGGTAGAACCAGCTATTGTAGGTCTTATCAAAAATCCACTCTTTTTCAGCCATGGCACCACTTGATTTTAGATAATAATTACCTTGCCATTTGTTACTGAACATAATACCTGTTTTGTCAAAATAGTACCAAATACCATTAATTTTTTCCCATTTATTCTGAGAAATTTTTCCAGAGGATGTTGCATAGTACCAATTTTGGTCGATTTTTGCCCAGCTGTTTGTGGCCATAGCACCACTTTTAGTCAGTAAGTAGCTGTCAAAAGTAGTATTACTAAGCATGATTCCATCTTTGTCAAAGTAATACCAAGCACCACCAATTTTTTCCCATTTATTTTGAGAAATTTTTCCTGAAGAACTAGCAAAGTACCACTTTCCATTGATAAAGTTCCAACCGTTCTCAGCCATTACTCCATCTTTATTGAATACATAACCATCAAAGGTTGTATTGCTTAGTCGATTTCCATCGTTGTTGAAGTAGTACCACTTTCCTTGGATTTTTTTCCAGTTAGTAACAGGTTTGTTGTGTTCGTAAAAGCGCCAGTTATTATTTTCTTCCTGCCAACCTTCTTTGACTTTTTCAACTTTTTCTTCTTTTTTTACTTCAGACTTCTTCTCTTCTGTAGCAGGATTTTTTTTCTCTATTTTTTCTTCTTTATCATCAATTTTAGAAGAATTGTCTGTTTTTTCGACCTTCTCTTTCGATTTTTCTTGGTTTTCGATTTTTGAAGTACTTGAATGAGGAATTGTTACATTTTCTCGTACTGACTCTGCTTTATTTTCTTGAGCTTGGGCAGTTGTTTGAGTGTATCCTAAAATAGATAAGGCAACTGCACTAGCAAGTAAAACCTTTTTCATATTAAACTCCTTTTGTTTTTTTGCTTATTATAATAAAATCTTGCTGATTTCTCAACTATCAAACTGAACTTCTTCTAGTAGATAGTCTATAAAGCGTTCGCCCATCTTAGATAGGCTGGTTTTTTCATGCTGGATATAGACCAACTCAATTGGGTCATCAATATCCAGTGGGATAGAAACGATATTGTCTCCGTTGAGGTTGCTGTTCAAAATCCCTGTCGCAATGGTATAACCATCCAAACCAATCAAGAGATTAAAGAGGGTAGCACGGTCGCTGACTACGATAGATTTTTTGTGGTATTCCTGCGAGAGAATCTCTTCTGAAAAGTAGAAGGAGTTATGAGTTCCTTGGTCATAGCTGAGGTAAGGGAAGTTTTCTAAATCTTCCAGTTTCACCTTGTCTTTCTTGGCCAGAGGATTGGTCTTGCTGACAAAGATATGAGGCTGAGCTGTAAAGAGATGGTGAGCTAGCAGGTGGTTGTCATCCAGCATTTTGGTTAAAACATCACGGTTGTAGCTGTTTAGGAAGAGGACACCGACCTCACTACGGAAATTCTTGACGTCGTCAATAATCTCCCAAGTACGAGTTTCACGAAGGAAGAGCTCGTATTTCTCCATATCACTTTTCTTGAGCAGAGAGACAAAGGCATTGACCACAAAGGCATAGTGCTGGGAGGAAACGCTAAAAAGTTCGCGGTGGGCGACAGGATTTTTATAGCGTTCCTCCAGAAGTTGAGTTTGCTCGACAACTTGACGGGCATAAGAGAGGAACTCCATCCCATCACGGGTCAAGGTGATACCCTTGGGATTGCGGATAAAGATTTCAATACCCATTTCATTTTCTAAATCTCTCACAGCATTGGAAAGACTTGGTTGGGTGATAAAGAGTTGCTTGGCTGCCTCATTCATGGAGCCTGTTTCGACGATTTTGATAATATAGTGTAATTGTTGAATTCTCATGTTTTTATTGTACCACACTTGCGTCAGAATCGCCAAAGAAGATAGGAAAATCAGGAGCATTGTGTGAGTCTCTTCTTGAAAAAAACACAAAATTTTGCTAGAATGAGTCTTATGAAAACATTCTATGATGTGCAGCAATTCCTCAAACGATTTGGTATTATCGTTTACATGGGAAAACGCTTATATGATATTGAACTGATGAAGTTGGAGCTCTCTCGAATTTACGATGCAGGGTTGATGGATAAATTGGACTATTTAGAGGCAGAAGCAGTTCTTCGCAGAGAGCACAAGGTAGAATTGGATTATATTGAGAAAAATGGAGAAATGAACTAATGGTTACTTGGATTTTGTTGGCACTTATACTAGCAATGTTGGCGTGGATGGGCTTTAACTATCTCCGTATTCGTCGTGCGGCTAAAATCGTAGACAATGAGGAGTTTGAAGCCTTGATTCGTACGGGTCAATTGATTGATTTGCGTGAGCCAGCTGAATTCCACAGAAAACATATCCTTGGTGCACGCAATATTCCTTCAAGTCAGTTGAAGACTAGTCTTGCAGCCCTTCGTAAGGAGAAACCTGTCCTTCTTTACGAAAATCAACGTGCGCAACGTGTCACAAATGCAGCACTTTATCTGAAAAAGCAAGGTTTCTCTGAGATTTATATCCTTTCTTATGGATTGGATTCTTGGAATGGAAAAGTGAAGACTAATTAACATAAGCTAAATTCTCAAACTAAGTTCCGCTTTGGGTAGACAAGTGGAACTTAGTTTGAGAGATTGCCATAATTAATATGATAAAAAACTTATAGTATTATATAGACAAAACCTATTTCTTTTGATATAATTTAGTGGTAATAATTTTAGGAGTTTTATAATATGAAAGAAAAGAAGAAATCTTCCCTTGTTTTAGGTATCCTATCTATCGTTCTTGGCTTGCTATCTCCAATCGTAGGTCTTGTTTTGGGGATCATTGGTCTAGTCTTGGCTAATTCACATCAAAAAGAATCTGAATTAGACTATAAAACAGAACGAATTCTAAATATCGTAGGGATTGTAGTTTCTGTAATTAACTGGGTTGCAGGACTCCTCTTAATGATGCACTAATCAGGATTCTAACAAAAAAAGCTTTATTTTTAAAAGCTTTTTTGTTTTATCCACTCTTCTCGGTTCAAGAACCGGATAACATAGTGTTAACATTTTTCACCCAATTGATAAAGCCGATTTTTATGGTATTATTCATTTGTGTTTAGTTTAAGGAGTTTTTAGAAAATGCAAGAAAAGAAAAAAAATCCACTTTTGGTGGGTATTCTGTCTATTGTTATGAGTTTATTATTTGCTTTGGGAGGTATTCTTTTAGGTATCGCTGGTATTTTGTATGCTAACGAACTTCAAAAAGAATCTGGACTTGATTATAAAACAGAAAGAATTGTAGCTGTAGTAGGTATTGTTCTTTCTGCTCTTAACTGGATTGTTGGAATTATCTTACACATGAGATAAAGAAGATTAAAAAAGCTTTAAAGATAAAGCTTTTTTCTTTTATCCACTTTTTTCTAAATAGTTTTTAATGATTTCCAATTCCTCTGGATTCAAGGGACGGAATTGCCCTTCTGCTAGTTCTGGGTCTAATGTAAAGTCACCGAACTGAACTCGTTTGAGAGAGACAACCTTGACACCAACTGAGAGGAACATTTTTTTAACCTGATGAAATTTTCCTTCTGAAATGGTGATAGAGGTTTGGCTGTGGGAAGGACTTGCAGATAGAATCTCTAGTCTTGCAGCTTTACAGACAGTGCCATCTAAAAAGACAATTCCCTTTTGAAAGGCTTGGATATGGTCAGGTGTTAGAAGTCCATTAACCTCAACTTGATAAGTCTTATCGACATGATATTGGGGATGGAGGAGCTGAAAGCCCAAGGGACCGTTGTCAGTCAAGAGAAGGAGGCCAGTCGTATCTCGGTCCAGTCGGCCGACGGCATAGAGCTTATCAGACTGGATGTCAGGCGGAAGGAGGTCCATGACGGTTGGAAGTTTCTTGTCTTTGTTGGCTGTAACGACACCAGTAGGCTTATGAAGCATCAGATAGGTGTGCTCATAGCCTTGAATGATTTGGCCCCGAAAGAGGAGCTCCTGTAGTCCTGTATCGATATTCTGAGCTAGGGAGCGGGCTGGGCAACCATCGATTAGAATTTCTCCTTTGAGTAAGGCTTGTTTCATGGCCTTTCGGCTAACTTTTTCTTGGGCTAATAAATTATCTAAACGCATACTGTGCTTATCTTATCATAAGTCGCTTGCTTTGAAAAGGCTTGACGTGAAAAGAAAAGCGGAGTGAAAACATTTACACTTGCTTGAGTTATGTTATTTACTTGAAAATATGGTATAATCGTTCAGTTAGAAAATAAATTTTGAATATTATAGAGGAAATCATGACAAAATTAAGAGAAGATATCCGTAACATTGCGATTATCGCCCACGTTGACCACGGTAAAACAACCCTCGTTGACGAATTGTTGAAACAATCAGAAACGCTTGATGCACGTACTGAATTGGCAGAGCGTGCTATGGACTCAAACGATATCGAAAAAGAGCGTGGAATTACCATTCTTGCTAAAAATACAGCCGTTGCCTATAACGGAACTCGTATCAATATCATGGACACACCAGGACACGCGGACTTTGGTGGAGAAGTTGAACGTATCATGAAAATGGTTGATGGTGTTGTTTTGGTCGTAGATGCCTACGAAGGAACAATGCCACAGACTCGTTTCGTATTGAAAAAAGCTTTGGAACAAGACCTTGTCCCAATCGTGGTTGTTAACAAAATCGATAAGCCATCAGCTCGTCCAGCAGAAGTAGTGGACGAAGTCTTGGAACTTTTCATCGAGCTTGGTGCAGATGACGACCAGCTTGACTTCCCAGTGGTATATGCTTCAGCGATCAACGGAACTTCTTCATTGTCAGATGATCCAGCTGACCAAGAAGCGACTATGGCACCAATCTTTGACACGATTATCGACCACATCCCAGCTCCAGTAGATAACTCAGATGAGCCTTTACAGTTCCAAGTATCACTTTTGGACTACAACGACTTTGTTGGACGTATCGGTATCGGTCGTGTCTTCCGTGGTACTGTTAAGGTTGGGGACCAAGTTACCCTTTCTAAACTTGATGGCACAACTAAAAACTTCCGTGTTACAAAACTCTTTGGTTTCTTTGGTTTGGAACGTCGTGAAATTCAAGAAGCCAAAGCAGGTGACTTGATTGCCGTTTCAGGTATGGAAGATATCTTTGTCGGTGAAACCATTACTCCGACAGATGCAGTTGAAGCTCTTCCAATCCTACACATCGATGAGCCAACTCTTCAAATGACTTTCTTGGTAAACAACTCACCATTTGCTGGTAAAGAAGGTAAATGGGTAACTTCTCGTAAGGTGGAAGAACGCTTGCAGGCAGAATTGCAAACAGACGTTTCCCTTCGTGTTGACCCAACTGATTCACCAGATAAATGGACTGTTTCAGGACGTGGAGAATTGCACTTGTCAATCCTTATCGAAACAATGCGTCGTGAGGGATATGAACTTCAAGTATCTCGTCCAGAAGTTATCGTAAAAGAAATCGATGGAGTTAAATGTGAGCCATTTGAACGTGTTCAAATCGACACTCCAGAAGAATACCAAGGGTCTGTTATCCAAAGTCTTTCTGAACGTAAGGGTGAAATGTTGGATATGATTTCAACTGGTAATGGTCAAACTCGTTTGGTCTTCCTTGTTCCAGCGCGTGGTTTGATTGGATACTCAACTGAGTTCTTGTCAATGACTCGTGGTTACGGTATCATGAACCATACCTTCGACCAATACTTGCCTTTGATTCCAGGTGAAATTGGTGGTCGTCACCGTGGTGCCCTTGTTTCTATCGATGCTGGTAAGGCTACAACTTACTCAATCATGTCTATCGAAGAACGTGGTACAATCTTTGTCAACCCAGGTACTGAGGTTTATGAAGGAATGATCATCGGTGAAAACTCTCGTGAAAACGACTTGACCGTTAACATCACTAAGGCAAAACAAATGACTAACGTTCGTTCAGCTACTAAGGACCAAACAGCTGTTATCAAGACACCTCGTATCTTGACCCTTGAAGAGTCTCTTGAGTTCTTGAATGATGATGAGTACATGGAAGTAACTCCTGAGTCTATCCGTTTGCGTAAACAAATCCTTAACAAGGCAGAGCGTGAGAAAGCTAACAAGAAGAAAAAATCAGCTGAATAAGAGCTAGAAAGAGATAAAGATGGTTTATTTAATCATAGGACTCCTCTTATTACTACTCTATGTATTTGCGACACCAGAAAGCATTAAAGGGACAGTCAATATCGTCCTTGTCGTCTTTGCTTTCGTAGCACTCTTGATTTTGCTCATGTTGTCTGTCCTGCAAATCTTTCAGCTACCGACAGAATTCTTTATCGCAATCGCCATGCTCTTCTTAGCATACTTTAGCTTGCGAGATATTACCCTCATGTCGGTTAATAAAAGTAAAAGAAGATAAAAAGAGAGTTTCGGCTCTCTTTTTGCTTGTTAGAATGCTGAATCTGAGTATTTTCGTTTAGAATTATTTCCATAAAAATGGTAAAATAGTAAGAGTAGAAATGGAGTTCGAGACATGAAAGTAATAGATCAATTTAAAAATAAGAAAGTCCTTGTTTTAGGTTTGGCCAAGTCTGGTGAATCTGCAGCACGTTTGTTGGACAAGCTAGGTGCCATTGTGACAGTAAATGATGGGAAACCTTTTGAGGACAATCCAGCTGCCCAAAGTTTGTTGGAAGAAGGAATCAAGGTCATCACAGGCGGTCATCCTTTGGAACTCTTGGATGAAGAGTTTGCCCTTATGGTGAAAAATCCAGGTATCCCTTACAGCAATCCCATGATTGAAAAGGCTTTGGCCAAGGGAATTCCAGTCTTGACTGAGGTGGAATTGGCTTACTTGATTTCAGAAGCACCGATTGTTGGTATCACAGGTTCAAATGGTAAAACAACCACAACGACTATGATTGGGGACGTTTTGACTGCTGCTGGCCAACATGGTCTTTTATCAGGAAATATCGGCTATCCTGCCAGTCAAGTGGCTCAAACTGCGACAGACAAGGATACGCTTGTCATGGAACTTTCTTCTTTCCAACTCATGGGCGTTCAAGAATTCCATCCTGAGATTGCGGTTATTACCAACCTCATGCCAACTCATATCGATTATCATGGTTCTTTTGAGGAATATGTAGCAGCCAAGTGGAATATCCAAAACAAGATGATAGCGGATGATTTCCTTGTCTTGAACTTTAACCAAGACTTGGCAAAAGAATTGGCTACTAAAACACAAGCTACAGTTGTACCATTCTCAACACTTGAAAAGGTTGATGGAGCTTATCTGGAAGATGGTCAACTCTACTTCCGTGGGGAAGTTGTCATGGCAGCGAATGAAATCGGAGTTCCAGGTAGCCACAATGTGGAAAATGCCCTTGCGACTATTGCTGTAGCCAAGCTTCGTGGTGTTGATAACCAAACCATCAAAGAAACTCTTTCAGCCTTTGGAGGTGTCAAACACCGTCTCCAATTTGTGGATGAAATCAAGGGTGTTAAGTTCTATAATGATAGCAAATCAACCAATATCTTGGCTACTCAAAAAGCCTTGTCAGGATTTGACAACAGCAAGGTCATTTTGATTGCAGGTGGTTTGGACCGTGGTAATGAGTTTGACGAATTGGTTCCAGACATTACTGGACTCAAGAAGATGGTTATCCTGGGTCAGTCTGCCGAACGTGTCAAACGGGCAGCAGATAAGGCTGGTGTGTCTTATGTGGATGCGACTGATATTGCTGATGCGACCCGCAAGGCCTATGAACTTGCGACTCAAGGAGACGTGGTTCTTCTCAGTCCTGCCAATGCTAGCTGGGATATGTATGCTAACTTTGAAGTACGTGGCGACCTCTTTATCGACACAGTAGCGGAGTTAAAGGAATAATATGAAAAAAATTGTCTTTACAGGTGGGGGGACGGTTGGACACGTGACCCTTAACCTTTTGTTAATGCCCAAGTTCATCGAAGATGGTTGGGAAGTCCACTATATCGGAGATAAGCGTGGGATCGAACACCAAGAAATCCTCAAGTCGGGTCTAGATGTCACCTTCCATTCCATTGCGACTGGAAAATTGCGTCGTTATTTCTCTTGGCAAAATATGCTGGACGTCTTCAAAGTTGGATGGGGAATTGTCCAGTCGCTCTTTATCATGTTGCGACTTCGTCCACAGGCTCTTTTTTCAAAGGGAGGCTTTGTCTCAGTACCGCCTGTTATCGCTGCGCGTGTGTCAGGAGTGCCTGTCTTTATTCACGAATCTGACCTATCTATGGGCTTGGCCAATAAAATCGCCTATAAATTTGCGACTAAGATGTATTCAACCTTTGAACAAGCTTCAAGTTTGTCTAAGGTCGAGCATGTGGGAGCAGTGACCAAGGTTTCAGACCAAAAAAATCCAGAACCAGATGAATTGGTAGATATTCAAACCCACTTTAATCCTAAATTGCCAACTGTATTGTTTGTCGGTGGTTCTGCAGGTGCTCGTGTCTTTAACCAATTGGTGACAGACTATAAGAAAGAACTGACAGAGCGCTACAATATTATCAATTTAACTGGAGATTCTAGTTTGAACGAGTTGAGCCAAAATCTTTTTCGTGTTGACTATGTGACCAATCTCTATCAACCCTTGATGGAATTGGCTGATATTGTTGTGACACGTGGTGGTGCCAATACGATTTTTGAGCTCTTGGCCATGGCAAAATTACATGTCATTGTGCCACTTGGTCGTGAAGCTAGTCGTGGTGACCAGATTGAAAATGCAGCTTACTTTGTAAAAAAAGGCTATGCAGAAGAGCTTCAAGAAAGCGATTTGACCTTGGACAGTTTGGAAGAGAAGCTTTCTCACTTACTAAGCCACAAGGAAGACTATCAAGCCAAGATGAAGGCTTCTAAGGAATTGAAATCTCTAGCAGATTTTTATCAATTGTTAAAAAAAGATTTATCATAAGGAAAGTAAATGTCAAAAGATAAGAAAAATGAGGGCAAAGAAATCCTCGAAGAATTTAAAGAGTTATCAGAATGGCAGAAACGAAACCAAGAATATCTAAAAAAGAAGGCTGAGGAAGAAGCAGCCCTAGCTGAGGAGAAGGAAAAGGAAAGACAATCTCGAATGGCTTCCAAATCTGAAAAGTCAGATGCAACCGAGGACCAAGAGAGTGAATCTGATCCAAAAGACCCAAAATCAGCTAAGGAAGATGCTAAAGAAAAAGTAGGAGAGTCAGAAGACGTCAAAAAAGAAGTAGTCAAAGAAGAATCAAAGTCTAAAAAGACAGAGAAAGAGGATAAACGGGATAAAAAGGCAGAGAAAAAGCCTGTTAAGGAAAAACCGGTCAAACCGAAAATTCCAGGAGTTCATATCTGGCGGGCTATCTCGATTTTGTTTCTCAGTCTGATTTTATTGGTTGTCTCTGCTTATTTGCTTAGTCCTTATGCGACCATGAAGGATATTCGTGTTGAGGGAACAGTGCAAACTACAGCTGATGATATTCGACAGGCTTCAGGCATTCAGGATTCGGATTATACGATTAACCTTCTGCTAGATAAGGCAAAATATGAAGAGCAGATCAAGTCTAATTATTGGGTTGAATCAGCTCAGCTTGTCTATCAATTTCCAACCAAGTTTACTATCAAGGTTAAGGAATACGATATTGTGGCCTACTATGTTTCTGGAGAAAGCCATTATCCAATCCTTTCAAGTGGGAAGGTGGAGACAAGTGCGGTAAGCTTGGTGAGTCTGCCAGAAACTTATATATCAGTTCTTTTTAATGACAGTGAACAAATCAAAGCCTTTACGTCTGAACTTGCTCAAATTAGCCCAGAACTCAAGTCTGCTATCCAAAAGGTGGAACTAGCCCCAAGCAAGGTGACATCAGATTTAATTCGATTGACTATGAATGATTCGGACGAGGTCTTGGTTCCTCTATCTGAAATGAGTAAGAAACTGCCTTACTATAGTAAGATTAAGCCACAATTGTCAGAACCGAGTGTGATTGACATGGAAGCTGGAATTTACAGCTACACAGTGGCGGATAAAGTAATTATGGAAGCTGAGGAAAAAGCCAAACAAGAGGCTAAGGAAGCTGAGAAGAAACAAAAAGAGGAAGAGAAGAAAAGACTGGAAGAACAGCAGAATAAACTAGAAGAGGAAAGGAAAAAGCTGGAGGAAGAGGGCAATCAAAACCAAACGACCCGACGTTCATCGCGTCGCTAGGTTTACCTTTTCTTCTATAGCTCTTTAGTTGCCATGTTTTTACTTGACAAGTGTTAGTAGAAATAATAGAATAGTAAAAAACCTTTAAAGCAGTCCAGAGAGGCAGCTAAGGTTAGACGGTGAAAGGGTGGAGACTACCCATTTTTCGTGGAACCTTGCTGTTGGCAGGTTCCTTTTTTCGTGGCTTCTGTTGCCCAGACTCTCTCACTAGCAAAGGTAAAAGGAGAAACCTATGCGAGAACATCGTCCAGTCATTGCTCTTGATTTTCCTAGTTTTGAGGCGGTCAAGGAATTCTTAGCTCTTTTTCCAGCAGAAGAAAGCCTTTATCTTAAGGTAGGGATGGAGCTTTATTACGCAACGGGGCCTGAGATTGTGTCTTACTTGAAAGGCCTGGGGCACAGTGTCTTTTTGGATCTCAAGCTGCATGACATTCCCAATACAGTCAAATCAGCTATGAAGGTCCTGTCTCAGCTTGGTGTGGATATGACAAATGTTCATGCTGCTGGGGGTGTAGAGATGATGAAGGCTGCGCGTGAAGGTCTTGGTAGTCAAGCCAAATTGATAGCTGTCACTCAGCTCACATCAACATCAGAAGCCCAGATGCAGGATTTTCAAAATATCCAAACCAGCCTGCAAGAGTCTGTGATTCATTATGCCAAGAAGACGGCTGAAGCGGGATTAGATGGTGTTGTTTGCTCGGCTCAGGAAGTGCAACTCATCAAGCAGGCCACTAATCCAGATTTTATCTGTCTAACACCGGGCATTCGTCCACAGGGATCTGCTGTTGGAGATCAAAAACGCGTGATGACACCTGCTGATGCCTATCAAATCGGTAGTGACTATATCGTAGTGGGACGTCCTATTATCCAAGCTGAGAATCCTGTTGCAGCTTATCATGCCATCAAGGATGAATGGACACAGGACTGGAATTAAAGAACTAGATTAGAAAAATAAAAGGAGAATACCATGACACTTGCTAAAGATATCGCTAGCCACCTCTTGAAAATTCAAGCCGTTTACCTCAAACCAGAGGAGCCTTTCACTTGGGCATCTGGTATCAAGTCGCCGATTTACACAGATAACCGTGTAACTCTTGCCTATCCAGAAACTCGTACTATCATTGAAAATGGCTTTGTGGAAGCTATTAAAGAAGCCTTTCCAGAGGTAGAAGTCATTGCAGGAACTGCAACGGCAGGGATTCCACACGGAGCTATTATTGCTGACAAGATGAATTTGCCATTTGCCTATATCCGTAGCAAACCAAAAGACCACGGCGCTGGTAATCAAATCGAAGGCCGAGTAACTCAGGGGCAAAAGATGGTAGTGGTTGAAGACCTCATTTCAACGGGCGGTTCTGTTCTCGAGGCCGTAGCAGCAGCTAAACGCGAAGGAGCTGACGTTCTTGGTGTTGTGGCAATTTTTAGCTATCAACTGCCAAAAGCAGATAAGAACTTCTCAGACGCAGGTGTCAAACTTGTGACGCTTTCTAACTACAGTGAACTCATCCACCTAGCCCAAGAAGAAGGTTACATCACACCAGAAGGCCTCGACCTTCTAAAACGATTTAAAGAAGACCAAGAAAATTGGCAAAACGCCTAAAACATAGAAAATCAGGTAGTCACTAGGATTACCTGATTTCTTTTTGTGATGTTATTGGATCTTATACTCAATGAAAATCAAATATAATCCAAGGTGAAGCTGATGTGGTTTTAAGAGATTTTCGAAGAGTATTAGTCAACTTTTCCACCTTCAACAACTAGGTCATCTGCTTTAGCAGCGTCACCGTAGGTTGGGTGAAGTGTTTTTTCATAGGCCTTGTGGAAGAAGTTTTCCTTGCCTAATTTTTCAATATCTTTATTGATGAAGTCTAGCAATTCTTGGTTGCCTTTTTGAACTGCTGCTGCGATGGTATCTGGATCACCGAGGGAAGTAATTCCTACTTCAAATCCTTTATTTTCAAGTGCCCAAGCTAGAACTTCAGTATTGTCAGTTGAAAAGGCATCTCCACGTCCGTCAAGAAGGGCTTGATAGGCATCGCTATATTGGTCGTATTTTTGGAGTTTTACTTCGGGGTGATTTTTCTCAAAATAAGTTTCAGCGGTCGTTCCTTTTGTAACAATCAAGGTTTTGCCTTCAAGTTGTTTGACGTCTGTGATGAGACCGGTCTTAGGCGATACGACTCCAAGAGAAACTTTCATGTATGGAAGGGCAAAATCAACTTGTTTCTTGCGTTCGTCAGTCACCGTAAAGTTGGCAAGAGTAATATCTACCTTGTTTGAAATCAAGTATTCAGCACGGTTGGCAGCGTCGACTGAAACGTATTTAACCTTGACACCAAGGTCTTGGGCCAGTTGATTCCCAAGTTCGATATCGTAACCTTGATAGGAACCGTCATTGTCAACATAACCAAATGGTTTCTTGTCTCCAAATACGGCGATTCGTAGCTCACCGCTTTTTTTGATTTCATCGATAGTGCGAGCCTTGGCAGTGGTTTTACCAGATGAGGAACCAGCATTTCCACTTGAGCTACAAGCTGTGACAAAGATAAGGGCAAAGGCAAGTGCCAAAACAGTAAAGAGTGGCTTGAATAGTTTCATAAGTATCTCCTTTATAGATATGAGCCAAATTGGCTAAAGTCAAAGACGTTTAAAAATTCCTGGGCTCGTTTGGTTTGTGGATTTGTGAAGAAGGCTTGAGCCGTTCCTTCTTCAGCTATTTTCCCTTGGTCGAGGAAGATAATCCGATCGGCAATAGCTTGGGCAAACTGCATTTCATGGGTTACTAAAATCATGGTACGGCCTTCTTGGGCCAAATCATTGATAAGTTCCAGCACCTCACGCACCATTTCTGGATCCAGCGAAGCAGTCACTTCGTCAAAAAGGATGATTTCTGGATGCATGAGGAGGGCACGGACAATTGCAACCCGTTGCTTCTGTCCACCAGATAATTGACGGGCAAAGCTATGCTGTTTATCCAGTAAACCGACACGCTCTAGTAATTGCAAAGCTTCTTCAGTTACTTCTTTCTTGTCACGTCCCTGAGCCTTGATAGGACCTAGGATGAGGTTTTGTAGAACATCCAGATGGGGAAAGAGTTCATAACTTTGAAAGACCATGCCAATCTTTTGGCGAACTAGGTGAAAATCTTTTTTATTTTCAACGATAGACTGACCATCCAGAAGAATATCTCCACCTTGAATACTTTCTAAGCCATTGAGGCAACGAAGGAGTGTACTTTTCCCACAACCAGATGGTCCTAGGATAACGACAACTTCCCCTTTTTTGATATCTAGAGAAAGTCCTTGGAGGATGGGATTGTCTCCGAAGGATTTTTTGAGTTCCTTGATTTCTAAAATAGTTTCCGACATCTAGTTCCTCCAATGTTTTTCTAAGTGAGTGGATAGTTTGGAAATAGGAAAGCAAACTGCGAAATACAAGACCAGAATGGTTCCATAAATCCAAAATGAAGCAGTTGGGATGGTCAGGCGATTGCTATCGATGATTTGTTGTCCAACTTTGGTCACTTCCACAACCCCAATCAAAACAACTAATGAAGTGGTTTTAATCATCCGAGTGACAAGGTTAATGGCTTGTGGCAGTAATCTTCTCAAGACTTGTGGGATGATGATGTGGTAGTAAAGTTGAACATTAGTCAAGCCGAGTGCCTGTCCGCTTTCAAACTGATGTTTAGGGAGAGAAGTGATGGCTCCACGTACTAAGTCTCCCATTTCAGCTGTTCCCCAGAGGGTAAAAACGATAATAGCTGAAGTTTCACCTGAGATATTGATATTAAAGTTTCGAGCCAAGCCAAAGTAAACGATGAAGAGTAGCACCAGCTGGGGCATGATACGGATGAATTCCAGATACAATCGTGTTAAAAATCGTATGATTCTAGAATGGGAGGTCATGATGATTCCCATGACTGTTCCGAACATCATGGATAAGAGGACAGACAGGATGGATATCCCAATCGTAACGCTCAATCCCTGTAAGATTCTCAGGAGATTATTTCCCTGAAAGAGTACTTGGATTCCCGAATCCTGCATGGCGGAGCCTCCTTTCTATCCAGCTAAAGACCAGTGAGATGGGTAGCAACATGATAAGGTAAGCAACTACCAACATAGCAAGCGCAATGTCTGTCTCATAGTAGAGCCCAATCAAGTCCTTGGTGACGTACATGAGGTCGGCCAAAGCCACTGCTGAGAAAACAGAGGTTTCCTTGATCAGGAAAATGACATTGGCACTAAAAGACGGTAGGGCCACCGCTGTTGCTTGCGGAAGAACCACATAGCGAAAGACCTGTACAGGTGTCATACCGATTGCTAATCCAATCTCCTGCTGGGTTTGACTGACGGCTTCCAGCCCACTTCGGAAAGATTCTGCCATATAGGAGCCTCCTAAAAAGACAAGTCCCAGAGTGGCACAGACTTCTGAAGATAGGACAATCCCTACTCTAGGAAGTCCGAAGTAGAGAAAGAAGAGTTGAATCAAAAGGGGCGTGTTGCGTGACAATTCAATGTAGGCTGTCGCTACTTGCGCCAAAACAGGGATTCGATAATGTCGGATGATACTAACGATTAAACCGAGCAGAAAGGATCCCAAAATTCCCCAAACTGCAATATGCAAGGTCAGAAGAAATGCCTTTTGATATAGTGGTAGATATTGTTCAACAATGGACCAATCCAAAAATAGAACCTCCCATCTAGAAATAATACAGTTATTGTAGCACTTAAAAGCTCCTTTGGATAATATCTATTTTTTATTGCCGTTATAAGGATTTTTTATCATAGACACAATCTTTCTGAAATTTCCAAACAAAATATTTGAAAAGTTTTGAAAAAAGAGTTAAGATATTTTTGTAATATACAAAGTAAACGCTTACTTATTAAGGAGGACATTTTATGTCATACAAAACAAGCAATGCAGAAGGTCATGTAGATTTCATCAATACCTATGATTTGGAGCCAATGGCGCAACAGGTTATTCCTAAAGCAGCATTTGGTTATATCGCCAGTGGAGCAGAAGATACCTTCACTTTACGCGAGAACATCCGTGCCTTTAACCACAAGCTCATTGTTCCTCATACACTTTGCAATGTTGAAAATCCAAGTACAGAGATTGAATTTGCGGGTGAAAAACTATCTTCACCAATCATTATGGCGCCTGTTGCGGCTCATAAATTGGCAAATGAACAAGGTGAAGTGGCTACTGCGCGTGGTGTGCATGAGTTTGGTTCTCTTTATACAACCAGCTCTTACTCTACTGTTGACCTTCCTGAAATTACGGAAGCTCTTCAAGGGACACCTCATTGGTTCCAATTTTACTTTAGTAAGGATGACGGCATTAACCGCCACATCATGGACCGTGTAAAGGCTGAAGGCTACAAAGCGATTGTCTTGACAGCAGATGCTACTGTAGGGGGGAATCGTGAGGTTGATAAGCGTAATGGTTTTGTCTTCCCAGTTGGCATGCCGATTGTTGAAGAATACCTGCCAGAAGGTGCTGGTAAATCAATGGACTTTGTTTACAAATCAGCTAAACAACGCTTGTCTCCACGTGATGTAGAATTTATCGCTGAATACTCAGGACTTCCTGTATATGTCAAGGGCCCACAATGCCGTGAGGATGTTGAACGTTCGCTTGCTGCAGGAGCTTCTGGTATCTGGGTAACCAACCACGGTGGTCGCCAAATCGATGGTGGACCAGCTGCCTTCGACTCACTTCAAGAAGTAGCAGAAGCAGTTGACAAACGTGTGCCAATCGTCTTTGACTCAGGTATTCGTCGTGGTCAACACGTCTTTAAAGCCTTGGCTTCAGGAGCAGACTTGGTAGCTATTGGTCGCCCTGTCATCTATGGTTTGGCTCTCGGTGGTAGTGTTGGTGTACGTCAAGTCTTTGAACACTTGAATTCAGAATTGAAGACAGTTATGCAATTATCTGGAACTCAGACGATTGAAGATGTTAAACACTTTAAACTCCGTCATAACCCATACAACCCAACCTTCCCAGTTGACCCACGCGACTTAAAATTGTATTGATAAAAATATTGCCTCCACTGAATGTGGAGGTTTTTCTTAGTGTATAGGAAGAATAAATCACCATTGAAAACTATATAAATATATTTTTCAGTCAAATATCTTGCTAGGGCTTTCATTTTTTGCTATACTGGTCCAGTAATTAAATAATAAAGACATTTGGGGTGCTTTAAGCTGAGATGATACCCATTGAACCTGATACAGTTAAGACTGGCGAAGGGAAATGTGAAACGTTTTTTCGTATGGCGAAATGAACGATCTAATCTTGTAAGCTAAACTCTAATTCTTGATTGTAATTGGAGTTTTTTTGTTTATATAAGCTGGATGAAGGTGATACAAAGCATTTAGGGAGCTCTTCTTGAACGCCCTTGATTTTCTTTAAAAAGGTCAAGTAAAACTAGGATTTTCTTGATGTTTTGTCGATTACGAACGAGTAAAGAGAGGAAAAGTAAATATGGAAACACAAGACTATGCATTTGAGCCAGGTTTGATTGTTGGAGAATTATTAAAAAGCAGTCAGAAGGATTGGCAGGATGCAATCAATCATCGTTTTGTTCAGGAACTTTTTGTGGGGACAATTGAGAATAAGGTCTTAAAAGAATACCTGATTCAAGATTATCACTTCTTTGATGCCTTCTTATCCATGCTGGGTGCTTGCGTAGCCCACGCAGACCAGCTTGAATCCAAGCTTCGTTTTGCCAAGCAACTAGGCTTTCTTGAAGCAGATGAAGACGGTTATTTCCAAAAGGCTTTTAAAGAGTTAAAAGTATCTGAGAATGATTATCAGGAAGTGACTTTGCATCCTGTAACAAAAGCCTTTCAGGAGCTTATGTATTCTGCTGTGTCATCATCAGACTATGCCCATCTTTTGGTCATGCTGGTCATTGCAGAAGGGCTCTATCTAGACTGGGGTTCTAAAGATTTGGCTCTACCTGAAGCCTATATTCATTCGGAATGGATCAATCTCCACAGAGGTCCTTTCTTTGCAGAGTGGGTTCAATTTCTGGTTGACGAACTCAATCGTTTCGGGAAAGGTCGAGAAGATTTGACAGAACTTCAGGAACGCTGGAATCAAGCAGTTGCCTTAGAATTAGCCTTTTTTGATATTGGCTATGACGCCTAGTGAAGGTTTAGGATATTTACAAATTTGATGAGGTAAATTATTCAATGTAAATAAAAAAATTTCTTAACGAAAGATAGAGATAAATCGAAATCAGTAGATCGTATAAAGTGAAAAGGAAGGATTTCAATATGACAAGTTTAAAATTATTAAAAGAAAAAGCACCTTTGGTCATTTGCATCACCAATGATGTAGTAAAAAATTTCACAGCAAATGGATTAGTAGCACTGGGTGCATCACCAGCTATGAGTGAGTTTCCTGCAGATTTAGAGGATTTGTTAAAGTATGCTGGAGGTTTATTAATAAACATAGGAACATTGACAGATGAAAATTGGAAATTATACCAAGCTGCTTTGAAAATTGCAGAGAAATATAATGTCCCAGCAGTTTTAGATCCTGTAGCCTGTGGAGCAGGAGAATATAGAAAAAAAGTAGCAGATGATCTAATTAACAATTACAAACTAGCAGCGATTAGAGGAAATGCTGGCGAGATTGCCTCTTTAGTAGGAATAAATGTGGAATCTAAAGGAGTAGATAGTGCGGGTGTAGATAATATTGACGAAATTGCTCTAGCAGCAAATGAGAAGTTCAATATTCCAATTGTAGTAACAGGTGAAGTGGATGCTATTGCGGTAAATGGAGAAGTTGTAACGATTCATAATGGTAGTGCCATGATGCCAAAAGTTATTGGGACAGGATGCTTATTAGGTGCTGTAGTAGCAAGCTTTATCGGACTTGAAAAAGGTCAAGAATTGAAATCATTAGAAACAGCAATGTTGGTTTACAATATCGCTGGAGAAATGGCAGAAAAACGTCCAAATGGACATCTTCCTGGAACATTTAAAGTTGAATTTATAAATGCCTTATATGAGATTACAGATGAAGATGTAAAGGAATTCAAAAGAGTGAAGTAAAATGTTTCATAAAGAATTACTAAAACTATATTTTATTTGTGGAACGACTACTTGCCAAGGAAAAGATCTATATACGGTCGTTGAGGAAGCCTTAAAAGGTGGTATAACCTTATTTCAATTCCGTGAAAAAGGGGAGGGAGCCTTAGAAGGTAAAGAAAAAGTCGAATTAGCAATTAAACTACAGGATCTTTGTAAAAAATACAATGTTCCGTTTATTGTTAATGATGATATTGATTTGGCAATGGAAATTGACGCTGATGGCGTACATGTAGGACAGGATGACCTTGGAGTTGATGAAATTAGAAAATTGATGCCAGATAAAATAATTGGTCTTTCTATAAAAAACGAGGAAGAATTTCAACAATCAAAAGTTGAATATGTAGATTATGTTGGTGTTGGTCCTGTATTTGATACCCAGTCAAAGGACGATGCTGGTGGTGCTATAGGTTATGAAGGTCTTAAATTGATGAGAAAACTATTGCCACAAATGCCCTTAGTTGCAATTGGTGGGATACAGACGCAACATATTAAAGACATTATGAAGACCAATGTTGATGGTGTTTCAATCATTTCAGCAATATCGTATGCAAAAAATATAGAAAAAACTGTTCGAGAAATGAGTGAACAATAGCTATCAATTTTTCCTTGGATTTTGAGGGAGTAGGATTTTCTTTTTTCTAAAAAGCTATGTCCAGATTCAGCTCAAATGGCTAATCTATCAAACAAGACATTTGGTTTTTGCAAAAGAAAGATCTGCTGTCTTTTTGAGTACAAGGCTGTATTTCCAGTTCAATTTCTTGAACTAGAATAAATCGTCTGTTAAAATAATTATATAATTAAATAATAAAGACATTTGGGGTGCTTTAGGCTGAGATGATACCCATTGAACCTGATACAGTTAAGACTGGCGAAGGGAAATGTGAAATGGTTTTGTATTTATAGAAACTAACCATCTAATCTTGTAAGCTGAACTCTAATTCCTATCTGTAATTAGAGTTTTTTCTTTTACGAAACTGGATGAAGATGATACAAAGCATTTAGGTAGCTCACCTTGAATACCCCACTTTTCTTTAAAAAAGGAGTTTTTTATGTTGAAAAAATGGCAGTTAAAAGATGTTATTTTACTTGCTTTCTTGTCTATCTTTTTTGGTGGCGTTTTTGTAGGATCCGGCTATCTGTTTGATGTCCTCACTCTGATTTTAGCCCCTCTTGGCTTGCAGGCCTTTGCCAATGAAATCCTCTTTGGTCTCTGGTGTATGGCTGCGCCCATTGCGGCCATCTTTGTTCCAAGAGTGGGAAGCGCAACGATTGGAGAAGTGCTAGCTGCGCTTGCTGAAGTCCTTTATGGTAGCCAATTCGGTCTAGGTGCCCTTTTGTCTGGCTTGGTTCAAGGTTTGGGAAGTGAACTTGGTTTTATCGTAACCAAGAATCGCTATGAAAGTTGGCTCTCTCTAACTGCTAATAGTATTGGGATTACGCTTGTTAGCTTTGTCTATGAATACATTAAGTTAGGTTACTACGCCTTCTCCCTTCCTTTTGTTCTTTCCTTGCTTGTAGTACGTTTTATTTCCGTCTTTTTCTTCTGTACTATCTTGGTTCGTGCCATTGTCAAACTTTATCATCAGTTTGCAGCTGGAGGGAAGGCATAGATGGGGCTGGAATTACGAGAGATTCAGTCCCCAATCTTCTCTGAGCCGCTTGATTTTACTTTTCATGAGCAAGCTTTTACCTTGTTAGTTGGGAGCAGTGGTTCAGGAAAATCGAGTCTTTTTCAAATGATTGCCCAAGTCAGTTCTCTTCCCTATAGCGGTCAAGTCCTGATAAATGGGAGCGAGATCAGTCAGCTTTCTATCATCGAGCGTGTCCAGACGGTTGGTATTCTCTTTCAAAATCCCAATCATCAATTTACCATGGAGAACTTGTTTGAGGAGCTGATTTTTACCTTGGAAAATATTGGGCATCCCGTTCAGGAAATTGATTCTAAAATAGTAGAGGTGGTCCAGCAATGTCGCTGCAAGGCGATTTTGCACCGTCCCATCCATCACCTATCAGGTGGAGAAAAGCAAAAAGCTGCCTTAGCTGTTTTCTTTGCCATGAATCCTAGGGTCTATCTCTTGGATGAGCCCTTCGCTTCCATTGACCGCAAGAGCAGAATCGAGATATTAGAGATTCTAAAAGAGTTAGCCTCTAATGGGAAGACAGTTATTTTGTGCGACCATGATTTATCTGATTATGAAGCCTATATCGACTATATGGTGGAGCTAAGAGATGGACAACTAAGGGAAGTGTTTCAAATCCCTACCTCTGAGATGACACAGGTTGCTTCAAAGGAAGTTGCTTCTAGCCCAGAACTATTCCATATGGACCGTGTGACTTGTGAGCTGGATCATCGTTCCCTTTTTTCAATTGCGGATTTTACATTTTACCAAGGAATTTCCTGTATCTTGGGTGATAATGGCGTCGGGAAATCCACCCTCTTTCGGTCTATTCTTCAATTTCAAAAGTATAAGGGGCGCATTACCTGGAAGGGGACAGTCCTGAAAAAGAAAAAGAGTTTGTACCGTGACATGACGGGTGTTGTTCAGGAAGCTGAAAAGCAGTTTATACGAGCTAGTCTGCGAGAAGAGCTTCAATTAGATGGACCTGATTCTGAAAGAAATCAGCGAATTCTTCAAGCTTTACGGTATTTTGATCTGGAGCAGGCACTCGATAAGAGTCCCTATCAATTAAGTGGTGGACAGCAAAAGATTCTTCAGCTCTTGACCATCTTGACCAGTAAGGCTTCTGTGATTTTGCTAGATGAACCTTTTGCTGGTTTGGATGATAGAGCTTGCCATTATTTTTGCAAGTGGATTGTGGAGGACAGAAATCAAGGAAGAAGTTTTCTAATCATTAGCCATCGTTTGGATCCCTTGATCTCTGTGGTTGATTATTGGATTGAGATGACTAGTCAAGGTCTCAGTCATGTGAAAAAAGTGACAATTACCAAACCACTCACATCTCAGAGTAGCAATACCCAAGGGGAGGTGAGATAGTATGGTCAAAGTAGCAACTAAGACACCAATTATCAGTCTCTTCTTGCTGATTTTATCGCTGGAAACATCTTTCATTCCTTCGATTGCTCTAAATCTTTCGGTAGTCGCATTTTGTATTCTCTTTATGCTCTATTACCGTCGATTTAAAGTATTGGCTTGGATGATTCTGCTTGCCATTTTGCCATCCTTTGCCAACTACTGGGCAGTTCAGTTACATGGAGATGCTTCGCAGGCAGTCATGCTTGGAACGAGGGCCTTTGTGACCGTTTGTATTGGTCTTGTTTTTGTTTCCTCTATTTCCCTAAAAGAGCTTCTCTTGTACTTGGCTCAAAAGGGATTATCACGCTCTTGGGCCTATGCCTTGGTTGTTGTATTCAATTCCTTCCCCCTCATTCAGCAAGAAATCAAATCTCTCAAGGAAGCTTGCTTATTACGCGGTCAAGAACTACATTTTTGGTCGCCCTTGATTTACAGCAAGGTTTTGATGACGGTCTTTAGATGGCGCCATCTTTATCTGAGAGCCCTATCGGCGCATGGATATGACGAACATGCACAGGTGGAGAATAGCTATCGGACTTTTTATATTCCTCAAAGGACAATATTCATCTACCTGCTTTTCTTTTTATTGCTTCAAACCAGTCTATTTTTATAAAGGAGTTATTATGGAATTTACAGATATTGCGATGGAATTATCCAAGGAAGCTTGGCAGACTTCTTTTCATCATCCCTTTATTTTACAATTACAAGAGGGAAATTTAGAACCTGCCATTTTCCGCTATTACCTGATTCAGGATGCCTACTATCTGAAGGCTTTCTCAGAAATCTATCACCTTTTGGCTGATAAGACTTCAAACCAAGAGATGAAAAGACTCTTGAAACAAAATGCTCAGAGTTTAGTAGAAGGGGAGTTATTTATCCGCCAACAATTTTTCAAGGAATTGGAAATCAGCAATCAGGAAATGGAGCAACATTCAATCGCTCCAACCTGCTATCATTATATCTCCCACATTTATCGGCAATTTGCAGAGCCCAACTTAGCCATCGCTTTTGCAAGTTTGCTG
This sequence comes from Streptococcus mitis, assembly GCF_003942765.1. GTDB lineage: Bacteria > Bacillota > Bacilli > Lactobacillales > Streptococcaceae > Streptococcus > Streptococcus mitis_BE. The sequence goes on along the minus strand of NZ_RJNW01000001.1, from coordinate 494,474 downwards.
CCTTGTCCTTGGTTATATCATGATATAGGCAAATCACTTAATCTTAAACCATCACCAAATCCTCTCTACCAACAATGGATTGAAACTTATATTACGGATGAGTTGGAGCAGCAGATCAGAGAGGAGGGAGCGCTGGTCAATCAACTCTATCGAGAAAGTGACGAGACAGACAAGAAAAAAATGCTAGAAGCCTTCCACATCAGTGTTCATATGGAAGCCAAGTTTTGGGAAATGGCTTACCAACACCAGACATGGAAGAGCGATTTACAGTCTTTAGAAACAGGAGAAGAATAGAAACATGAGAAAGCACCAATTACAAGTTCACAAATTAACCATTTTATCCATGATGATTGCCCTTGATGTGGTCTTGACACCTATCTTCCGAATCGAAGGTATGGCGCCAATGTCTAGTGTAGTCAATATTTTAGCAGGAATCATGATGGGACCTGTTTATGCTTTGGCTATGGCTACAGTGACAGCCTTTATCCGTATGACGACTCAAGGGATTCCGCCTTTAGCTCTCACAGGAGCGACTTTTGGAGCCCTTCTAGCAGGTCTCTTTTATAAGTACGGTCGAAAATTTCACTATTCTGCTCTCGGAGAGATTTTGGGAACAGGTATTATTGGTTCTATTGTTTCCTATCCTGTTATGGTACTCTTTACAGGATCAGCTGCAAAGCTTAGCTGGTTTATCTATACTCCTCGATTTTTCGGAGCAACCTTAATCGGTACAGCGATTTCTTTTATTGCCTTTCGATTTTTAATCAAGCAGGAATTCTTTAAAAAAGTGCAGGGATATTTCTTTGCTGAAAGGATAGACTGATGCTGGAATTGACAAATCCTTTTCCTCTGGAAACGACTTCCCTCATTCACTGTATTACCAATGAGATTTCTTGTGAGATGCTAGCAAATGGGATTTTGGCTCTGGGATGTAAACCAGTTATGGCAGATGATCCCCGTGAGGTTCTTGATTTCACTAAGCAAAGCCAGGCACTCTTCATCAATTTGGGGCATTTGTCAGCTGAGAAGGAAAAAGCAATCCGTATGGCAGCTTCTTATGCAGCTCAAGCTGGTCTCCCAATGGTAGTAGATGCGGTTGGCGTAACAGCTTCATTCATTCGTAAGAGCTTAGTTAAAGACCTTTTAGACTATAGACCTACGGTCCTTAAAGGAAACATGTCAGAAATTCGAAGTCTTGTTGGCTTAAAACATCACGGAGTTGGGGTCGATGCCAGTGCTAAAGATCAAGAAACTGAGGATTTGCTTCAAGTCTTGAAAGACTGGTGTCAGACCTATCCAGGTATGTCATTCTTAGTCACTGGTCCCAAGGACCTCATCGTTTCAGAAAATCATGTTGCTGTATTGGGAAATGGTTGTGAAGAATTGGATTGGATAACAGGGACAGGAGACTTGGTTGGAGCCTTAACAGCTGTTTTTCTCAGCCAAGGAAAAACTGCCTTTGAAGCTTCTTGCTTAGCAGTCTCTTATCTCAATATCTCTGCTGAGAGAATAGTTGTTCAAGGAATGGGATTGGAAGATTTTCGATACCAAGTACTCAATCAGCTTTCGCTCCTCAAAAGAGATGAAAACTGGCTAGATGCTATCAAAGGAGATGTTTATGAATAGAGAGGCGCTTAGACTGTATCTAGTAACCAATCGCTACCAAGATTCCTTGGAAAGCTTTCTTGAAAAGGTTGAGACGGCTTGCCGTTCAGGGGTTACCATAGTCCAATTGCGAGAAAAAAATCTCACAACCAATCAATATTATCAACTGGCAAAACAAGTCAAGGAAATAACAGATGCCTATCAGGTACCCCTGATCATCGATGATCGTTTGGATGTCTGTCTTGCAGTTGATGCTGCTGGTCTGCATATTGGAGACGATGAACTACCAGTTTCGGTGGCCCGACAAGTCTTGGGTTCTGAAAAAATACTTGGTGTCACAGCTAAAACTGTAAAAAGAGCCCTAGAGGCAGAAGAAGGGGGAGCAGATTACTTGGGGACAGGAGCCATTTTCCCGACTACGACCAAGGAAAATGCACCTATCACCCTGATTTCAACCTTGAAAACAATTTGCCAAAGGGTTGCCATCCCAGTAGTTGCTATTGGAGGCTTGACTTCAGAGAACATTGACCAACTTGCCGCAACTGGCATAGCTGGAGTAGCTGTAGTGCGTGATTTGATGCAGTCAGAAGATATAGAGGCAAAAACGCAAGCCTTTTTAACAAAGTTGGATGACATTATTTTCTAATTAATACTCAATGAAAATCAAAGAGCAAATTAGGAAGCTAGTCGCAGGTTGTTCAAAGCACAGCTTTGAGGTTGCAGATAAAGCTTACGTCGTTTGAAGAGATTTTCGAAAAGTATAAAAACTCTCTAATTCCCTTAAAGTGGGAACTAGAGAGTTTTTTTAATCTTTAAAGCTTGTATGGTTGACTGGACCAGAACCATGACCGAGTTGAGGGGCATCTTGGATGGCTTTCGTAATAAAGGCCTTGGCTTTATCGACTGCTTGATAGAGGGTTTTCCCCTTGGCAAGTTCAGCCGTAATCACTGCAGCAAAGGTACACCCAGTACCATGGGTGTGACAGGTTTGAATTCTTGGACTTTCCCAGACAAATTGGTCATCCTTGGTAAAGAGGAAATCTTTGGCACCGCCTTCGAGATGGCCACCTTTGATGACAACCGACTGAGGACCAAATTCTTTTAAAATCAGGCGACCGGCACGTTGCATGTCTTCGGGGTCATGAATTGAAAAACCAACAATCTCTTCTGCCTCAGGAAGATTGGGTGTGATAATACTTGCAAGTGGAAGCAGGTTTGTTTTTAGGTAAGTTCTGGCACTGGTATCAATCAGGGTGTCACCGCTTGTTGCGACCATAACAGGGTCAAGGACATAGGGACAATCCAGGTTTTTAAGATAGGGCTGGATGATTTCCATAATTTCAGTAGTTGCCAACATCCCAGTTTTTACAGCCTGAGGCTTGATATCCGAAAAGACACTCTCCAATTGGGCTTTCAACATTTGAGGAGAAACGTGCTCGATCAATTGAACGCCTTTGGTATTTTGAGCGACAAGACTGGTCACAACGGCCATTCCATAGACATCTCTAGCTTGGAATGACTTTAAATCAGCCATAATGCCAGCACCGCCACTAGGGTCAGTCCCTGCAATGGTCAAAGCAACGGGTAAATAAGTCATCTAAAACCTCCCAACCAACTGAAGTTTGTATTCTTAAGAACAAGCTAGTCCGTTTCAGGAAGGCAATAGAAGACTGCTAGTCCCCATTATCATTTCCACTTCCATCAGCTAGCATTACCTAGATTGAGTCAAAGGGTCTAACAGTTGTTAATCTCAGCTTTACGCACCCCTAGTGGTTGTTTTCTTTTTTCTTTAGTATAGCATATTTTTATAGTTTATATAGTAAGATTTGACTGAAAATCCTTTATCAAATGGTTAAAATTCAAATTTTCAAAGAAAAGATTAATTTCATAGTTGACAAATGTAGATTTTAGGAGTATACTAACAATTGTAATCGACAAATGTAGATTTAGGAGGTGTGATTATGCAGATTTCAGATGCAGAATGGCAGGTCATGAAGATTATTTGGATGCAAGGAGAGCAGACTAGTACGGATTTGATAAGGGTTCTGGCGGAGCGGTTCGACTGGTCCAAGTCAACCATTCAAACTCTTTTGGCTCGTTTGGTTGAGAAAGAGTGTCTGACAAGGAAAAAAGAAGGCAAGTTCTTTGTTTATTCGGCGCTTTTAACTCTAGACCAAAGCCGAGACTTGCTTGTCCAAGATATCAAGGACAAGGTTTGTTCCCGTAGGATTAAGAACTTGTTGGCTGATTTGATTGCTGAATGTGATTTTACTAAGGATGACTTGGAAGACTTGGAAGCTGTGATTTCTGAGAAGAAATCAAGCGCTGTGACAGAAGTAAAATGTAATTGTATGTAAAGGAGACGTCATGTTAAATAGTATTGTAACCATTGTTTGTATTACCCTTATCGCCTTTATCTTGTTTTGGTTTTTCAAAAAGCCTGAAAAATCTGGACAAAAAGCCCAGCAAAAAAACGGCTACCAAGAGATTCGAGTGGAGGTCATGGGGGGCTATACGCCTGAGTTGATTATCCTCAAGAAATCAGTGCCAGCCCGCATTGTCTTTGACCGCAAGGACCCTTCACCCTGTCTGGACCAAATTGTTTTTCCAGATTTTGGTGTACATGCGAACCTGCCAATGGGTGAAGAGTATGTAGTGGAAATCACGCCTGAGCAGGCTGGAGAGTATGGTTTCTCTTGTGGCATGAATATGATGCACGGCAAGATGATTGTAGAATAGGAGAATGATATGACTGAAATTGTAAAAGCAAGTCTTGAAAATGGTGTTCAAAAAATCCGTATCACGGCAGACAAAGGCTACCATCCAGCTCATATACAGCTTCAAAAAGGGATTCCAGCTGAGATTACCTTTCATCGAGCAACTCCTTCAAACTGTTACAAGGAAATTCTGTTTGAAGAAGAAGGCATCTTAGAGCCAATCGGCGTAGATGAGGAGAAAGTCATTCGTTTTACACCTCAAGAATTAGGTCAACATGAATTTTCTTGTGGTATGAAGATGCAAAAGGGAAGTTATACAGTTGTTGAGAAGACTCGAAAATCTCTATCACTCCTCCAGCGTTTTTGGATTACTAGTATCTTTACTGTGCCTCTTGTGATCCTCATGATTGGGATGTCGACAGGAGGAATTAGTCACCAAGTCATGCGTTGGGGCACCTTTTTAGCCACAACACCGATTATGCTAGTAGCAGGTGGTCCTTATATCCAAAGTGCTTGGGCTAGTTTTAAAAAGCACAATGCCAACATGGATACCTTGGTTGCTCTGGGAACCCTAGTGGCCTATTTCTATAGCTTAGTTGCCCTCTTCGCTGGCCTCCCCGTTTACTTTGAAAGTGCTGCATTTATCTTCTTCTTCGTTCTTATGGGAGCCGTTTTTGAGGAGAAAATGCGGAAAAATACTTCCCAAGCTGTGGAGAAATTACTTGACTTGCAAGCTAAAACTGCAGAAGTCTTGCGTGAGGATAACTATGTTCAAGTCCCTTTGGAGCAAGTCAAGGTAGGTGACCTGATTCGAGTGCGTCCCGGTGAAAAGATTGCGGTTGATGGTGTCGTAGTAGAAGGTATCTCTAGTATTGATGAGTCTATGGTGACAGGTGAGAGTCTGCCTGTGGACAAGACAGTTGGAGATACCGTCATTGGTTCAACCATCAATAATAGTGGAACACTTGTTTTTAGAGCAGAAAAAGTTGGTTCAGAGACTGTTTTGGCTCAGATTGTGGATTTTGTGAAGAAAGCTCAGACAAGTCGTGCGCCGATTCAGGACTTGACGGATAAAATTTCAGGGATTTTTGTCCCAGCAGTTGTCATTTTAGGGATTGTGACCTTTTGGGTTTGGTTCGTCTTGCTCAGGGATAGTGTAGTTGTGCTTGGAGCGAGCTTTGTGTCTTCGCTTCTCTATGGAGTAGCAGTTCTGATTATTGCCTGCCCTTGTGCATTGGGACTTGCAACACCGACAGCCCTTATGGTGGGGACAGGTCGCAGTGCCAAGATGGGAGTTCTCCTCAAAAATGGAACGGTTCTACAGGAAATCCAGAAAGTCCAAACCATTGTCTTTGATAAAACAGGGACTTTAACTGAAGGGAAACCTGTGGTCACAGATATCATCGGTGACGAAGTAGAAGTGCTTGGATTGGCAGCTTCCTTGGAAGAAGCTTCTCAACACCCACTGGCTGAAGCCGTTGTGAAACGAGCGAGTGAAGCTGGACTTGAGCTTCAAACTGTTGAAAATTTCCAAGCCTGGCACGGAAAAGGTGTTTCAGGGCAAATCAATGGAAAACAAGTTCTGCTTGGAAATGCTAAAATGCTGGATGGCATGAACATTTCTAGCACTTATCAAGAAAAACTAGAAGAACTGGAAAAAGAAGCTAAGACAGTTGTGTTTTTGGCTGTGGACAATGAAATCAAAGGCTTGCTTGCTTTGCAAGATATCCCTAAGGAAAATGCTAAGCTAGCCATCAGTCAGTTGAAAAAACGAGGCCTTAAAACAGTCATGCTAACAGGAGACAATGCAGGTGTGGCGCGTGCTATTGCCGATCAGATCGGAATCGAAGAGGTCATTGCAGGTGTCTTACCAGAAGAAAAAGCCCATGAAATCCATAAACTACAAGTGACTGGAAAAGTAGCCTTTGTTGGTGACGGTATCAATGACGCTCCTGCCCTCAGTGTAGCAGATGTGGGGATTGCTATGGGAGCTGGAACAGATATTGCCATCGAGTCAGCAGATTTGGTGTTGACAACTAATAACCTCCTAGGAGTGGTTCGTGCCTTTGACATGAGTAAGAAAACCTTTAATCGAATTCTGCTCAATCTTTTCTGGGCCTTTATCTACAATGTCGCCGGAATTCCGATTGCAGCAGGAGTCTTTTCTGGTGTTGGACTGGCCCTCAATCCAGAACTAGCTGGTCTAGCCATGGCCTTTAGTTCTGTATCTGTTCTGACTAGTTCACTCTTACTAAACTTTAGTAAAATAGACTAAAAGCGGGCTTGCTCGCTTTTTTATTATAAAACAGAAGCTAAAAACGTTTTCAAACTGTACTGTAATAGAGAATAAAAACTTCTGAGCAGATTCTTAGTAAAGTCAAAATAAATGTGATAAATTAGTATTGTAAAAATTTACTGAAACGTTTTCAAAAACTATATGAAACCTTTTTTAGTAGATTTAAAAATATTTGAAGGAGAGTTATCATTATGACTCAAGGGAAAATTACTGCATCTGCAGCAATGCTTAATGTATTGAAAACATGGGGCGTAGACACAATCTACGGTATCCCATCAGGAACACTCAGCTCATTGATGGATGCTTTGGCTGAAGACAAAGATATCCGCTTCTTGCAAGTTCGTCACGAAGAAACAGGTGCTCTTGCAGCGGTTATGCAAGCTAAATTCGGCGGCTCAATCGGGGTTGCAGTTGGTTCAGGTGGTCCAGGTGCGACTCACTTGATTAACGGTGTTTACGATGCAGCTATGGATAACACTCCATTCCTAGCAATCCTTGGATCACGTCCAGTTAACGAACTCAACATGGATGCTTTCCAAGAATTGAACCAAAACCCAATGTACAACGGTATCGCTGTATACAACAAACGTGTAGCTTACGCTGAGCAATTGCCAAAAGTAATCGACGAAGCTTGCCGTGCTGCAGTTTCTAAAAAAGGTCCAGCTGTTGTTGAAATCCCAGTAAACTTCGGTTTCCAAGAAATCGACGAAAATTCATACTACGGTTCAGGTTCATACGAACGTTCATTCATCGCTCCTGCTTTGAACGAAGTTGAAATCGACAAAGCTGTTGAAATCTTGAACAATGCTGAACGTCCAGTTATCTATGCTGGTTACGGTGGTGTTAAAGCTGGTGAAGTGATTACTGAATTGTCACGTAAAATCAAAGCACCAATCATCACAACTGGTAAAAACTTTGAAGCCTTTGAATGGAACTATGAAGGTTTGACAGGTTCTGCTTACCGTGTTGGTTGGAAGCCAGCCAACGAAGTGGTCTTTGAAGCAGACACAGTTCTTTTCCTTGGTTCAAACTTCCCATTTGCTGAAGTTTACCAAGCATTCAAGAATACTGAAAAATTCATCCAAGTGGATATCGACCCTTACAAACTTGGTAAACGTCATGCCCTAGACGCTTCAATCCTTGGTGATGCAGGTCAAGCAGCTAAAGCTATCCTTGACAAAGTGAACCCAGTTGAATCTACTCCATGGTGGCGTGCAAACGTTAAGAACAACCAAAACTGGCGTGATTACATGAACAAAATCGAAGGTAAAACTGAGGGTGAATTGCAATTGTATCAAGTTTACAATGCAATCAACAAACATGCTGATCAAGACGCTATCTACTCAATCGACGTAGGTGACACTACTCAAACATCTACTCGTCACCTTCACATGACACCTAAGAACATGTGGCGTACATCTCCACTCTTTGCGACAATGGGTATTGCCCTTCCTGGTGGTATCGCTGCTAAGAAAGACAATCCAGATCGCCAAGTATGGAACATCATGGGTGACGGTGCATTCAACATGTGCTACCCAGACGTTATCACAAACGTTCAATACGACCTTCCAGTTATCAACGTTGTCTTCTCAAATGGTAAATATGCCTTCATCAAGGACAAATACGAAGACACAAACAAACACTTGTTTGGTTGTGACTTCCCTAATGCTGACTATGCGAAAATCGCTGAAGCTCAAGGTGCTGTAGGATTTACAGTTGACCGTATCGAAGACATCGATGCAGTTGTTGCAGAAGCTGTTAAACTCAACAAAGAAGGTAAAACTGTTGTGATCGATGCTCGCATCACTCCACACCGTCCACTTCCAGTAGAAGTACTTGAATTGGATCCAAAACTTCACTCAGAAGAAGCAATCAAAGACTTCAAGGAAAAATACGAAGCAGAAGAACTCGTACCATTCCGCCTCTTCTTGGAAGAAGAAGGATTGCAATCACGCGCAATTAAATAATTCCTTCGTGGAACTTAAAAAGATCGGAGCAATCCGGTCTTTTTATGGAGGATAGTAAATGAATTTAAATCAATTAGATATTATCGTTTCAGATGTTCCCCAAGTCTGTGCTGACTTGGAGCGTATTTTGGATAAAAAGCCCGATTATGTTGATGACAGTTTTGCTCAGTTTACGATTGGCAGTCACTGTCTGATGTTGTCCCAAAATCATTTGATTCCTTTGGAAGATTTTCAGTCAGGAATCATTCTTCATATCGAGGTTGAGGATGTAGACCAGAATTACCAACGGTTGAAAGAACTTGGTATCCAGGTTTTAAACGGACCAACTGTAACCGATTGGGGAACAGAGTCCTTATTAGTTAAAGGGCCTGCTGGTCTAGTGATTGATTTTTATCGTATGAAGTAGGTAATTCTATTATCAAATTTTTTATCTAAACATTCTTGGAGTGAAACTTAAAAAGATCGGAGCAATTCGATCTTTTTTGTATTTATGCGACTTTCAGTCCGTCTCGCTCCGTTAGGTGCGAGACAAAAAACCACCCGTTTTCACGGGTGGTTATGATTTCTACACTTATTGTTTGGCTTCCTGTTTTAATTGTTGCACCTGTTCCTCGTACTGGACAAGCTCCCTGTCTTTTATATTGATAGTCGCTTCTGCTTCAGCAATGCGGCTTCTCAGATCTTGAGTCTTGTTATGGTGATAGCTAATACCAATAGCACTACCAGCAATGATCCCGATTACTAGACAAGTAAAAATCACCAAAATCAAGGGAGCAGATAGTTGTGTAAAGACAAGACTGACAGTTACTGTTTGACGATTGAGTAGACCAAATGAGATCACAATGACTAATAAGCTCAAACCGCCAATTAGATAAGCCTTATCTTTCAGTGACAATTCATTAAATTTTTTTAGCATAAGTTCCTTTTCTCCTGACTATGTTGATAGAAAACTACACACCATTTAGGTATTAACAAAATTCATTTTACTAGAAAATTTCGATACTGTCAATAATTTCTAACGGCTTATTTACCATCAATCAATCGATTCATTGAAAAGGAGTATTCATTTTCTAATATTTGATTGAGTAAACAGAACGGAGCAATTCGGTCTTTTTTCTGTTCCCTCTTTCTTATAACAAGATTGTGATAGTTTATATCTTTATAACAAAAGTTTTAAAGACTTGATTGTTTTGAAAGAATATTTTAAAATAAGATTCAGTAAAAATGAAAGAGGTTTTGAAAATGTCTGAAAAACAAATGAAAATTTTAGGTTGGGTAGCGACCTTTATGTCTGTTATGATGTATGTGTCTTACTTCCCACAAATCATGAACAATCTGGCTGGTCAAAAAGGAAATTTCATCCAGCCCTTGGTTGCTGCCATCAACTGTAGTCTCTGGGTTTACTACGGTCTTTTCAAAAAAGAAAGAGATATCCCCCTTGCAGCAGCTAATGCACCAGGTATTATTTTTGGCCTAGTGACGGTTATTACAGCTTTGATTTAAAAGGAACAGAGGAGACTAGTTTTCAGTCTTCTTTTTTGTTTCAGGGGAGGCTATTTACTTTTTCTAGAGGATAATTTTTTAAAAAACAATCTGATAAACTTAAATAGTAGAATAGTATCAGTATGTCACAGTATTTTATAAGAAAAGGTTTACAGAATAAGTTATAATATAAGTAAATGAACAAGCAAATAAGAAAGTGAGTAGAGTTATGACCGAAAAACTGACTTTTCCGGATGGTTTCTTGTGGGGCGGAGCGACAGCTGCCAACCAGTGTGAGGGTGCTTATAATTTAGAAGGTCGTGGATTGGCGAATGTGGATGTCGTCCCCATCGGTCCAGATCGTGAAGCCATTATCACAGGTCAGAAAAAGATGTTTTCGTTTGAGGAGGGCTATTTTTACCCAGCCAAGCAAGCTATTGATATGTACCATCATTACAAGGAAGATATTGCCCTTTTTGCGGAAATGGGCTTTAAGACTTATCGTCTATCCATTGCTTGGACTCGGATTTTTCCTAAGGGCGACGAAACAGTGCCAAATGAAGCTGGTCTAGCCTTTTATGAGGATTTATTTAAGGAGTGCCACAAGTATGGTATCCAACCTCTGGTGACTATCACTCATTTCGACTGTCCTATGCACTTGATTACAGAGTACGGTGGTTGGCGCAATCGTCGGATGTTAGACTTCTATGAAAAACTTTGTCGCACACTCTTTACCCGCTATAAGGGTTTGGTCAAATATTGGCTTACCTTCAACGAAATCAACATGATTCTCCATGCCCCCTTTATGGGAGCTGGGCTCTGTTTTGAAGAAGGAGAAAATCAAGAACTGGTTAAATATCAGGCTGCACACTATGAGTTGGTAGCTTCAGCTCTTGCGACAAAGATTGCCCACGAAATTGACCCAGAAAATAAGGTGGGATGTATGTTGGCTGCAGGGCAATACTATCCTAACACAGCCCATCCAAGAGACTACTGGGCAGCCATGGAGGAAGACCGCAAGAGTTACTTCTTCATTGATGTTCAAGCGCGTGGGGAATACCCAAACTACGCCAAGAAGCAGTGGGAGCGTGAGCGAATCGAGATTCAAATGACTGCAGAAGATTTAGAGTTGTTGAAGGACAATACTGTTGACTTTGTTTCCTTCTCTTACTATGCAAGTCTAGTAGCCTCAGGTGATCCAGAAGTTAAAGAATTAACTGCTGGAAATATCTTTGCCTCTCTCAAAAATCCTTATCTTGAATCCTCAGAATGGGGATGGCAGATTGACCCACTTGGTCTTCGTATCACCCTCAATGCTATCTGGGATCGTTACCAAAAGCCAATGTTCATCGTGGAAAACGGTCTAGGTGCTATGGATACACCGGATGAGAATGGTCATGTAGCAGATGACTATCGGATTGCTTACTTAGAGGCTCATATCAAGGCCATGCGAGATGCCATTTACCAAGATGGCGTTGACTTGCTTGGTTATACGACTTGGGGCTGTATCGATCTGGTTTCAGCTGGAACAGGCGAAATGAACAAGCGCTATGGCTTTATCTATGTAGATCGAGATAATGCTGGTCATGGAAGCCTCAAACGTAGCAAGAAGAAATCCTTCTACTGGTACAAGGATGTCATTGCCAGCAATGGTGCAAGCATTGAGTAGAGCACATTTGTTCACTATTTTTATAAAATCTTCTCCCTACTTTATAAGATGTGAAAAAGAGTTCAACTGGAACTCTTTTTTTGCTATAATGAGGGGAGAAAAATCAGACAGGAGAATATGATGTCAGAACCATTATTTTTACAATCAGTTATGCAAGAAAAAATTTGGGGTGGAACCAAGCTACGTGATGAGTTTGGCTACGACATCCCAAGTGAAAAAATCGGAGAATATTGGGCCATCTCAGCCCATCCAAATGGCGTTTCAAAGGTGGCCAATGGTCGTTTTGAGGGAACAGACCTTGCTACTTTGTATGCGGAACATCGTGAATTGTTTGGCAACCGTCCAGAGCCTGTATTTTCGCTTTTGACTAAGATTCTGGATGCTAACGACTGGCTCAGCGTTCAAGTTCACCCAGACGATGCTTATGGACTGGAGCATGAAGGCGAACTCGGAAAAACAGAATGCTGGTACATCATCGCTGCGGATGAAGGTTCAGAGATTATTTACGGTCACAATGCCAAGTCAAAAGAAGAACTCCGTCAGCAAATTGAAGATAAAAACTGGGATGCCTTGTTGACAAAAGTACCAGTTAAAGCTGGAGATTTCTTCTATGTGCCAAGTGGCACCATGCATGCTATCGGTGCGGGCATCTTGATTCTTGAAACCCAACAATCTAGCGATACCACCTATCGCGTCTATGACTTTGACCGTAAGGATGATAATGGTAACTTGCGTGAACTTCACCTTGAAAAATCTATTGATGTATTAAACATTGGTGAGCCTGCAAATAGCCGCCCTGTAACTGTTAAAGCAGATGATTTGCGTTCCACTCTCCTTGTATCCAATGATTTCTTTGCAGTTTACAAGTGGGAAATTACTGGAAAAGTTGACTTCGAAAAGACAGCTGACTACAGCTTGTTCAGTGTCTTAGCTGGTCAAGGTCAACTGACTGTTGACGGAAAAAACTATCCAATCCAAAAAGGTAGCCACTTTATCCTACCAAGTGATGTTGAAGCTTGGACCCTAGAAGGACAAGATTTGGAATTGATTGTTAGCCATCCATAAAAAAGAAAGGGCCTGAGTTCATTACTCAAGTCCTTTTTAATTACATAAATTGGGCGATAAAGACCACGATGATGATGATTGGAATGATGAAACGAAGAAGGAAGAGCCAGACTTGGAACAGTCCCTGTTTCCATGCTCTTTCATCGAGATGGAGTTCCTCCATGGCAAGAGCTTTTTTAAAGATATAGCCTGTAAAAAGTGAAAGGCAGAGAGCTCCAAATGGCATGAGGAGATTGGAAACCAAGAAGTCCATAGCGTCAAAGAAGGTCTTCCCAAAGATGTGAACATCCGCCATGACACCGTAAGATAGGGCTGAAGGAATTCCAAAGACAAAGGTCAAAATTCCTAAAATGGCACTCCACATGGCACGCTTGCTGTTGTCCTGATTGGTGATATTGCCTACATTGATTTCCAGCATAACGACGGAAGAAGTGACTGTCGCAAAGAGGAAGAGCAAGAGGAAGAGGATGTAGAAAATGGTTCCAAAAGGCATCTTGTCAAAGAGTTGAGGCAAGACGATAAAGAGCAGGCTCGGTCCTCCTTCAGATTGGATATTGAAGGCTGACATGGCTGGNAAAATGGCTAGACCCGCCATGATGGATACCGAGATGTTCATGGCTACAATAGAAATTCCTGACTGGACCAGATTGGTTTTCTTATCCAAGTAAGAAGCATAGGTCAGCATGGCTGTAACCCCTAGTGAGAGGGCAAAGAAAGATTGTCCCAGAGCATAGAGGAGACCAGCACTTGTCAGCTTAGAGAAGTCTGGTTTGAGGAAGTAAAGAACCCCTTCCATGGCATTTGACAAACTGAGAGAGCGCCCAATGATGACAACAAAGATGATAAAGAGCAGAGGCATCATAATCTTAGATGCTCTTTCAATCCCTTTTTGAACCCCACGTGATACAATAAAGATATTCAATAGGATAAAGGCAGCTTGAGCTCCAAGCGCAATGGCTGGATTTGAAATGATGGAAGTAAATAACTGAGCATAATCACCCGTTCCGCTAAGTTGGAACAATTTTCCAAACTCAATGCCTAGATAAACCAGAATCCATCCCCCAATAACACTGTAGAAAGATAAGAGGATAAAGAGGGCAAAGGCACCCATCCAACCGATAAAGTTGTACTTACTATTCTTGCCTAGTTTTCCAAAGGTTTTGATTGCTGAGACACCAGCGCTTCGGCCGAGAGCAAATTCAGCTAGCAAAAGGGGGAAACCGATTAGAATAGTGGAAATGAGAAAGACTAGTAAAAAGCCTCCTCCACCGTTAGCAGCAGTCATATAGGGGAATTTCCAAACAGCTCCAAGTCCGATGGCTGAACCAGCAGATGCTAGGATAAAGCCTAGTTTAGAACCCCATTGCGATTTTTCAGACATAGTTAAACTCCTAAAATTAGTGTTACAAAAGAAAAAGCTACTGCCCTTGGCAAATAGCCTCATCAGTACTCAAAATGAGCCTTTCTTTTGATTGATAGACTTGACTATCCTATCATGTTTTCTAAGGTCTGTCAAGAAAACCATTTTCATGTTATGATAAAGTAAAAAATTTCGCAAAAACGCTTGACTCTGACCTAAGGGAAGGGGTTATACTATCAATGTAAGGAGGAAATCATGTACCATATAAAAGAAGCTGCGCAGTTTTCGGGCGTCTCTGTCAAGACCCTGCACCACTACGATAAGATAGGACTTTTGGTTCCTTTAAAGTCGGAAAACGGCTATCGAACCTACAGTCAGGAGGATTTGGAACGCCTTCAGGTTATTCTTTATTACAAATATCTAGGTTTTTCTTTAGAAAAAATAGCAGAGCTATTAAAGGAAGAAAGGACAGATTTATTGCCTCATTTGACTAGGCAGTTGGACTATTTGACTCGAGAAAGGGAACATCTGGATACCTTGATTTCAACTTTGCAAAAAACCATTCAAGAACAAAAAGGAGAAAGAGAAATGAGCATTCAAGAGAAATTTGCTGGATTTAACTACCAAGACCATCAAAAATACCACCAAGAGGCGGTAGAGAAATATGGACAAGAAGTCATGGACCAAGCGCTGGAGCGCCAGAAAGGTCACGAAGACGAAGCTACAGCTGCCTTCAACCAAGTTTTTCGAGCCTTGTCACAAAATCTTCAAGCTGGTCTACCGATAACAGCGTCTGAAAACCAAGAAGAAGCAGGCAAACTCTTGCAAGCCATACGTACTTATGGATTTGACTGCTCTATTGAGGTATTCGGTCATATCGGTAAAGGCTACGTCTATAACCCAGAGTTTAAGGAAAACATTGACAAATTTGGAATTGGAACAGCCCAGTACACATCAGATGTGATTGCCCACTATGTCCAAACTCAGACAAAATAAAATCGGAGGAGTATTCTTCCGATTTTTACTAAATTCAAGCACTACTTGCTTAATAATTTTTCTACTACATTTAGTTTTCGCATGGTCAAATCTACATTGAAAAGCTTTTCAAGATAGTTAGTATTGAGCTTTTTTTGTTTTGCAGTTCTAGGGAGATAGAGGTAAAGACAATGGTTACCGATACAAATTTCTTCTTCACCGTAATCAATTTTCAATTTGTCTAAAGGGAGGCTTTGAATAGATTCTTGATAAAAAATCACGTGTATACGGTCATAAAGATAGTGTTCTCCAAACGGGTTTTCTTGGACAATGTTTTTAAAAACATCCTTATTCTTAATGATTATTTTGAGATCGGCTCCAATCTTTTCCTTTATTAGAGTATGAACCTGTTCTCGTATTTCTTCGAGAGCTAAGTTACTTTCAAGAATAATATTTCCACTTTGAATATAAGTTCGAACTTGTTGAAAACCGGCTTCTGTCAAGATATCTACTAGATAAGACATTTTAGGGATAGCATTTTTTCCATTAGGAGTCACTCCCCTTAGCAAGATAATATGTTCCAAAGGACTTCCTTTCTTTTTGGGCGGATTGTTCCGTTTAGTAATGTATATTTAGATTGGGTTTGAACCCGCCACCCAGCCGGTGCAGAGGGCAGAAGTGATGTTAAACCCACCCGTGTGGGCATTGATATCCAGTACCTCGCCAGCAAAGTGGAGTCCAGGTACCAGCTTACTTTCTAGAGTTTTGGGATTGATTTCCTTGAGACTGACGCCCCCTTTGGTAACAAAGGACTTGGCAAGGGACATTTTACCAGTCACAGGGATTTTGAGGTTTTTGATAGACTGGAGCAGTTGTTCGCGTTCCTTTTCAGTTAGCTGTTTAACTTTTTCAGGAAATCCTTGTACAAAAAATTCGGCCAAGCGTTCTGGAAGTAAGGTTTTTAAGACATTTTTTAGAGATTTTTCTCGATTTTCTTCTAAAAATAAAACGAAGTTCTCCTCAGAAAGTTGAGGCAAAACATCTAGCGAGAGAACCTCCCCACCCTTGACAAAACTAGACATACGCAGGGCAACAGGACCTGACAAACCAAAGTGGGTAAAAAGCAAATCGTGAGTGATGACATGCTTGCCATAGCTTAGGGTTACATCGTCCAGAGAAATTCCTTGAAGCACCTTGTGTGGAAAATCTGTCAACAAAGGACTTTCAGCAGCCTCAAGTTCGGTAATGGTATGTTTAAAATGACGGGCAATCTCATGTCCAAAACCAGTCGAACCAGTGGAAGGATAGGATTTACCACCTGTTGTGACAATCAGTTTATCACAAGTGAAGCTTTGGTCTGCTGACTTAAGGACAAACTGGTCATCCACCTTTTTAACCGAAACAATCTCTGTTTGAGTAGCAACTTGACCACCTAGCTCAGTGATTTTCTTTTCCAAAGCATCGATAATGGTTCGAGACTTGTCACTAGCAGGAAAGACGCGTCCGTGGTCTTCGACCTTAAGTTTAACACCATTTTCCGTAAAAAAGTTAATGATATCATGGTTATCAAATTGGGAGAAGACACTGTAAAGAAAGCGTCCGTTTCCAGGAATGCCAGCTAGTAGGTCGTCCAAGCTACCATTGTTGGTCACATTGCAACGTCCCCCACCAGTCCCAGCTAATTTTTTTCCAAGTTTCCGATTTTTTTCGATGAGGAGGGTTTTCTGTCCATAAAAGCTACTGGAAATTGTAGCCATCATACCAGCAGGACCTCCACCGATGACAATAGTATCAAAATGTTTCATAGCTCTATTGTACCACAAAAAAACAAGAGATGATGGTCATCTCTTGTCAAGAATGCAATTAATCAATTTCATATCCCATCAGCAAACCGCCATCTTCTGCATAGAAACTGCAGAGGCCAGAGGTTGGGAGAATTTTAATATCCGCCTGTGGGAAATTTTCACGAATTCGCTCTGAAAGCTGTTGGCAACATTTCTCGTTATTGCGTTGGGCCATGACAATACGGCCACCAGCATATCCAGCTTTAATGATTTCATCATAGGCAGCTTGAACTGATTTCTTTGAACCTCGTGCTTTTTGTAGCAATTCAAGGGTTCCAGTTTCACTAGCTTCTCCGACCATACGGATATTGAGAAGGCCAACGACCGTACCGATAAGCTTGCTCAAACGGCCGTTCTTCACCAAGTTATCGACTTTGGCTAGGACAAAGAGCAACTTGGTTTTTTCTTGATAGGCAGTGATAGCTTCAACCACTTCTTCAAAAGATAGTCCCTGGTCGATCAAATTATTTATTTTTTCTACGAGCAAGTCAACTTCTCCACCAGCAGACAAGCTATCAATCACATGAATCTTAGTATCAGGATGGTCTTCTAGATAAATATTCTTGGCCAGTTGAGCACTATTGTGACTGCCAGAGAGAGTACCCGTGATGGTTACTAGGAAAATATTTTTGGCTCCTTCAAATGCTCTCAAATAGTCATCTGGGCTTGGACAAGCTGATTTTGAAGCTTCTGCAGTTGCATACATGGTTTCCATCATTTGGTCAATGTCAAGACTAGCATCATCAACAAAGACCTGATTAGCTACTTGAATGGTTAAGGGAACACTCACAAAGGTCGTGTCAATAGCTGGTCTTGCCAGCTGACGATAATCACAACCAGAGTCAGCAATAATCTTCCAAGTCATAGAAATTCTCCATCTTTGTCAGTTATACATTGACAAAGGTTCTGTCTTTTTTTACAATTATATCATGAAAGCCCTTGAAACAAAAGCCTCATCCGTCTGTTGTGACAAGTAGAAAGAAAATGTTATGTCTGAACGTAGAATCTCTGAAAAGTCTCTTGAAAATCTCAGAAAATCAAACCAAGAATCCAATTTATTAACCAGAGAAGCCATTGAAACGGCCCTCTTGCAACTCTTGGAAAAAAAGGACCTGACTAAGATTAGTATTTCTGAATTGGTTAAGCGTGCAGGCGTTTCACGTGCGGCCTTTTATCGTAATTATAATTCCAAAGAGGAAATTTTAGAGAGCGTCTTTAAACGGAGTGTCCACAACATCATGGAACAGTTGCATCATTATGATTTAAAGACAGACCTTTATCTGGTCTGGGTTCACCTTTTCCGGGAGGCAAGAAAGGAAGCCAGAGTGATTCAATTGGCCTTAGATTACCATCTGGAAAAAATCTTTGTCCAAGCCATGCAGGAATTTCTAGAAAAATACCATGGGAAATCAAAAGGTGTCAGCTCTTATCTTCATTCCTTTTGGAGCTCGGCCATCGTCTCTGTCCTCCTAAAATGGATCAAGGATGGCATGAAGGTACCAGCTGAAAAGATTGCGGATTTACGGTTACCATTTTTTAAAAAATAGAGAAAAAGGAGAAGAGATATGACTGAAAAAAGACTAGCATGGGATGAGTATTTTGCAGCCCAAGCTCTACTAATTGCCAATCGTTCCACTTGTAAACGCGCTAAAGTGGGCGCGATTCTTGTAAAAGATAATAAGGTTATTTCCACTGGTTACAATGGTTCGGTGTCAGGAACCGAGCATTGTATTGATCACGAATGTTTGGTTATTGAAGGTCACTGTGTTCGCACCCTTCACGCTGAGGTTAATGCTATTCTTCAAGGTGCTGAACGTGGTGTTCCCAAAGGTTTTACAGCCTATGTGACACATTTTCCTTGTCTGAACTGTACAAAACAATTGCTGCAGGTTGGTTGCAAGCGCGTGGTTTATATCAACCAGTACCGAATGGACGACTACGCCCAATACCTTTATCAAGAAAAAGGGACAGAATTGACCCATCTACCACTTGAGACAGTACAGGCAGCTCTTAAAGAGGCAGATTTAATGTAAAAATTATCAAAAATAAATGGTTTAGAAAGATTTTTAAACCGTTTTTTGGTATAATAAGAAGAATAAATTGAAAGAAGGAACTCCAAAAATGGGAAAAATTGAAGTTATTAATCATCCACTGATTCAACATAAATTGTCAATCTTGCGTCGTACAGATACTTCTACAAAAGCTTTTCGTGAGCTAGTAGATGAGATTGCAATGTTGATGGGGTATGAAGTACTTCGTGATCTTCCACTAGAAGATGTGGAAATCGAAACACCAATCACAAAAACAGTTCAAAAACAATTGGCAGGTAAGAAATTGGCCATCGTTCCAATCTTGCGTGCAGGTATCGGGATGGTTGATGGACTCTTGAGCTTGGTTCCAGCTGCTAAGGTTGGTCACATCGGTATGTACCGTGATGAAGAAACGCTTCAACCAGTTGAGTACTTGGTGAAATTGCCTGAAGATATTGACCAACGTCAAATTTTTGTAGTAGACCCAATGTTGGCAACAGGTGGCTCAGCAATCTTAGCTGTTGACTCCCTTAAAAAACGTGGCGCGTCAAATATCAAATTTGTCTGCCTTGTATCTGCTCCAGAAGGTGTAAAAGCCCTTCAAGAAGCTCATCCAGATGTAGAAATCTTTACAGCAGCCTTGGATGAACGCTTGAACGAACACGGTTATATCGTTCCAGGTCTTGGGGATGCTGGAGACCGCTTGTTCGGTACGAAATAAAATCGAAAAGAAGATTGACTTGGAAAAGAATTTCCAGTCACGAAAGGAGGTTGAATTTTTGTTTCTGTCTGATGAAAACAGAGCAAAAATTTGACCTTTTTTGACCAAGATATTATAATAGTCTTATCTTCAGTCATTTGACCAACAAAATTAAAACTCAAAAGGAGAAATAAATGATTCCTGTAGTTATTGAACAAACAAGCCGTGGAGAACGTTCCTACGATATTTACTCACGTCTTCTCAAAGACCGCATCATTATGCTAACAGGCCCAGTTGAAGACAACATGGCCAACTCTGTTATTGCCCAATTGCTTTTCTTGGATGCCCAAGATAGTACAAAAGATATTTACCTTTATGTCAATACACCTGGTGGTTCCGTTTCAGCTGGTTTAGCAATCGTTGATACTATGAACTTTATCAAGGCTGATGTCCAAACTATCGTTATGGGTATGGCAGCATCTATGGGGACGGTCATTGCATCAAGTGGAGCAAAAGGCAAACGTTTCATGCTTCCAAATGCAGAGTATATGATTCATCAACCAATGGGTGGTACAGGTGGTGGTACTCAACAAACCGATATGGCGATCGCTGCAGAACACTTGCTTAAAACTCGTAATACCTTGGAAAAAATCTTGGCTGAAAATTCAGGTCAGTCAATCGAAAAAGTTCACGCAGATGCAGAACGTGATAACTGGATGAGTGCTCAAGAAACACTTGAATATGGCTTTATTGATGAAATCATGGCCAACAATTCATTGAACTAATGATTAAAGAAGGCAAACTCGACTGGGTTTGCTTTTTTTGGTATAATAGGGAGAGATTTCTTAGAAAGAGGATTTACCATGTTTGAAAAAGTCAATCGATCTGGCTTGATTATCTATCTTTACTATAATCGTGATGCAAAAAAACTGCAGGATTATGGAGATATTACCTATCATTCCAAGAAACATCGTTACTTACAACTCTATGTTCCAACTCAAGAAGTGGAGCAATTGATCGGGCGCTTGGGCAAGGAAAAGTTTATAAAAAAAGTCAGGGTTTGTCATATCCAAGAGCTGGAAACACCCTTTGTGGGCAATCTTCATCGAGAGGAAAACGTTATCATCGAAAAAGTTTAAAAAAAGTGTTGACAATTTTCTGATAATTCGGTATATTCTTAACATGCTATTTATTTAAGAAATAAGGAGACAAAAAAGATGAAGAAAAAATTTGCCCTATCGTTTGTGGCGCTTGCAAGTGTCGCACTTCTTGCAGCCTGTGGAGAAGTGAAGTCTGGAGCGTCAAACGCTGCTGGTAACTCAGTAGATGAAAAGACAATTAAAATCGGATTTAACTTTGAGGAAACTGGTGCCGTAGCAGCTTACGGAACATCTGAACAAAAAGGTGCCCAACTTGCTGTTGATGAAATCAATGCCGCAGGTGGTATCGATGGAAAACAAATCGAAGTAGTTGATAAAGATAACAAGTCTGAAACAGCTGAGGCGGCTTCAGTAACAACTAACCTTGTAACCCAATCTAAAGTATCAGCAATCGTAGGACCTGCGACATCAGGTGCAACTGCAGCTGCGGTAGCTAACGCTACAAAAGCAGGTGTTCCATTGATTTCGCCAAGTGCGACTCAAGATGGATTGACTAAAGGTCAAGATTACCTCTTTATCGGAACATTCCAAGATAGCTTCCAAGGAAAAATTATCTCAAACTATGTTACTGAAAAATTAAACGCTAAGAAAGTTGTTCTATACACTGACAACGCCAGCGACTATGCTAAAGGGATTGCCAAAGCCTTCCGTGAAGCATACAAAGGTGAAATCGTTGCAGATGAAACTTTCGTAGCAGGTGACACAGACTTCCAAGCAGCCCTTACAAAAATGAAAGGGAAAGACTTTGATGCTATCATTGTTCCTGGTTACTACACTGAAGCCGGTAAAATTGTAAACCAAGCGCGTGGTATGGGAATTGACAAGCCAATCGTTGGTGGTGATGGATTCAACGGTGAAGAGTTTGTACAACAAGCAACTCCTGAAAAAGCATCAAACATCTACTTTATCTCAGGCTTCTCAACTACTGTAGAAGTTTCAGCTAAAGCAAAAGCCTTCCTGGACGCTTACCGTGCTAAGTACAATGAAGAGCCTTCAACATTTGCAGCCTTGGCTTATGATTCAGTTCACCTTGTAGCAAACGCAGCAAAAGGTGCTAAAAACTCAGGTGAGATTAAGGACAACCTTGCTAAAACAAAAGACTTTGAAGGTGTAACTGGTCAAACAAGCTTCGATGCGGACCACAACACAGTCAAAACAGCTTACATGATGACCATGAATAATGGTAAGGTTGAAGCAGCAGAAGTTGTAAAACCATAATAGAAAAATGTTGAAATAGGGAATGAGCCTCTGACTCACTCCCTGTTTCGATGTTTAAGAACCTATCAAAAAGTGAGGGGAAACCCTCGAAATTATATATAGAAAGAGTGAATTTTATGCTCCAACAACTAGTAAATGGTTTGATTCTAGGTAGTGTTTATGCGCTGTTAGCCCTAGGATATACCATGGTTTACGGAATTATCAAGCTCATCAACTTCGCACACGGTGATATTTATATGATGGGAGCCTTTATCGGTTATTTCTTGATTAATTCTTTCCAAATGAATTTCTTTGTAGCGCTTATTGTAGCTATGATAGCGACAGCCATCCTTGGTGTCGTGATTGAGTTTCTTGCTTACCGACCTTTGCGCCACTCTACTCGTATTGCTGTTTTGATTACGGCTATTGGGGTGTCTTTCCTATTGGAGTATGGCATGGTCTATCTGGTTGGTGCCAATACCCGTGCCTTCCCTCAAGCGATTCAAACAGTTCGTTATGATTTGGGACCAGTTAGCCTAACAAACGTGCAGTTAATGATTTTGGCCATTTCCTTGATTTTGATGATTTTGTTACAGGTTATTGTACAAAAAACGAAGATGGGAAAAGCCATGCGTGCAGTATCCGTAGATAGCGATGCGGCGCAATTGATGGGGATCAATGTAAACCGTACTATCAGCTTTACCTTTGCTTTAGGTTCAGCTCTTGCGGGTGCGGCTGGTGTTCTGATTGCCCTCTATTATAACTCTCTTGAACCTTTGATGGGGGTTACTCCAGGTCTTAAGTCTTTCGTTGCCGCAGTACTTGGTGGTATCGGGATTATCCCTGGTGCAGCGCTTGGTGGTTTTGTGATTGGTCTATTAGAGACCTTTGCGACAGCCTTTGGAATGTCAGACTTCCGTGATGCCATTGTTTATGGAATCTTGTTGTTGATCTTGATTGTCCGCCCAGCTGGTATCCTTGGTAAAAATGTGAAAGAGAAGGTGTAAACGATGAAAGAAAATTTAAAAGTTAATATTCTATGGTTACTCCTTTTGTTAGCTGGCTATGGCTTGATTAGTGTACTGGTCTCAGTCGGTATACTCAATCTATTCTATGTACAGATTTTACAACAAATTGGAATTAATATTATTCTGGCAGTTGGTCTTAACTTAATCGTTGGTTTTTCAGGACAATTTTCACTTGGTCATGCTGGTTTCATGGCGATTGGTGCCTATGCCGCTGCTATTATTGGTTCTAAATCACCAACCTACGGTGCCTTCTTTGGAGCTATGATTGCAGGTGCTTTGCTTTCAGGAGCAGTTGCCTTACTTGTCGGAATTCCAACCTTGCGCTTGAAGGGGGACTATCTTGCAGTAGCGACTCTTGGTGTATCTGAAATTATCCGTATCTTTATCATCAATGGTGGAAGCATTACAAATGGTGCGGCAGGTATCTTGGGAATTCCTAACTTTACAACTTGGCAAATGGTTTACTTTTTTGTCGTGATTACAACCATTGCAACCTTGAACTTCTTACGTAGTCCAATTGGGCGTTCAACTCTCTCTGTTCGTGAGGATGAAATCGCTGCTGAGTCAGTTGGGGTTAATACGACTAAAATTAAAATCATCGCCTTTGTCTTTGGTGCTATTACTGCAAGTATTGCAGGGTCACTTCAGGCAGGATTTATCGGCTCTGTTGTACCGAAAGATTACACTTTCATCAACTCAATCAACGTATTGATCATTGTTGTATTTGGTGGACTTGGTTCAATTACAGGTGCCATTGTTTCAGCTATTGTTCTGGGAATTTTGAATATGCTTCTCCAAGATGTCGCTAGTGTGCGTATGATTATTTACGCTTTGGCTTTGGTATTGGTAATGATTTTCAGACCAGGTGGACTCCTTGGAACATGGGAATTGAGCCTATCACGTTTCTTTAAAAAATCTAAGAAGGAGGAACAAAACTAATGGCATTACTTGAAGTAAAACAGTTAACCAAACATTTTGGCGGTCTAACAGCTGTTGGAGATGTGACTCTTGAATTGAACGAAGGGGAATTGGTTGGATTAATCGGTCCAAACGGAGCTGGTAAAACAACCCTTTTCAACCTTTTGACCGGTGTTTATGAACCAAGTGAGGGAACAGTTACCTTAGATGGTCACCTTTTGAATGGAAAGTCACCATATAAGATTGCCTCTTTGGGACTTGGACGTACTTTCCAAAATATCCGTCTCTTTAAAGATTTAACAGTTTTGGACAATGTTTTGATTGCTTTTGGCAACCATCACAAACAACATGTTTTTGCTAGTTTCTTACGCTTACCAGCTTTTTACAAGAGTGAAAAAGAATTAAAGGCTAAAGCTTTGGAATTGTTGAAAATCTTCGATTTAGATGGTGATGCAGAGACTCTTGCTAAAAACCTCGCCTACGGACAACAACGTCGTTTGGAAATTGTTCGTGCCCTTGCTACGGAACCTAAAATTCTCTTTTTAGATGAACCAGCAGCAGGGATGAACCCACAGGAAACAGCAGAATTGACTGAGTTAATTCGTCGTATCAAAGATGAATTTAAAATTTCAATCATGTTGATTGAACACGATATGAATCTGGTCATGGAAGTAACAGAACGCATCTACGTACTTGAATATGGTCGTTTAATTGCTCAAGGAACTCCAGACGAAATTAAGACCAATAAACGCGTTATCGAAGCTTATCTAGGAGGTGAAGCCTAATGTCTATGTTAAAAGTTGAAAATCTTTCTGTACATTACGGTATGATCCAAGCAGTCCGTGATGTAAGTTTTGAAGTGAATGAAGGAGAGGTTGTTTCCCTTATCGGTGCCAATGGTGCTGGTAAAACAACCATTCTCCGTACCTTGTCTGGTTTGGTTAGACCGAGTTCAGGAAAAATTGAATTTTTAGGTCAAGAAATCCAAAAAATGCCGGCTCAGAAAATCGTAGCAGGTGGCCTTTCACAAGTTCCAGAAGGACGCCACGTCTTTCCTGGCTTGACTGTTATGGAAAATCTAGAAATGGGAGCTTTCTTGAAGAAAAATCGTGAAGAAAATCAAGCTAACTTGAAGAAGGTTTTCTCACGCTTTCCTCGTCTTGAAGAACGCAAGAACCAAGATGCAGCCACTCTTTCAGGGGGGGAACAACAAATGCTTGCCATGGGACGCGCTCTTATGTCAACGCCAAAGCTTCTTCTTTTAGATGAACCATCAATGGGACTTGCCCCAATCTTTATTCAAGAGATTTTTGATATCATTCAAGATATCCAGAAACAAGGAACGACCGTACTCTTGATTGAACAAAATGCCAATAAAGCACTCGCAATCTCTGATCGAGGTTATGTACTGGAAACAGGGAAAATCGTCCTATCAGGAACAGGAAAAGAACTTGCTTCATCAGAAGAAGTCAGAAAAGCATATCTAGGTGGCTAAACTAGTCTGGGAGACTAGTTTAGGTTGCAAATGAAGATTACGAAGTAATCATCATTATAGTCCGGGGGACCTTTTTAGTCAGCGGATGAAGATTGCGAAGCAATTATCTTATCCAGTGGATTATTTTAGTCGGCATATTTAGATTGCAAACAAATCTACACCTACACTGAAAGATGAATTTCTAATAATTGAAAAAATCGAATGAAAGGTATCTTACCTTTATTCATAGAGCTCGATTTCAGAGCTCTTTTTGCTAGCTTATTCATACTTTTCTGAATTTTGAAAAAGAAATGTAAGCGTTTGATAGATTTACAAAAAGATTGTATAATAGGGATAAGAATAGAAAAGGAGAAGTCTCATGGCAGTTAAAGATTTTATGACCCGAAAGGTAGTGTATATTAGTCCAGATACAACAGTATCTCATGCAGCAGATTTGATGAGAGAGCAAGGATTGCACCGCTTGCCTGTTATCGAAAATGATCAATTAGTTGGTTTGGTAACTGAGGGAACCATTGCCCAAGCAAGTCCATCAAAAGCAACCAGTCTTTCTATCTATGAGATGAACTATCTTCTGAATAAGACAAAAGTAAAAGATGTCATGATTCGCGATGTTGTCACCGTTTCAGGCTATGCGAGTCTTGAGGATGCAACTTATCTGATGTTAAAAAACAAGATTGGTATTCTTCCTGTAGTAGATAATCATCAAGTCTATGGGGTTATTACGGACCGTGACGTTTTCCAAGCCTTTCTTGAAATTGCTGGTTATGGAGAAGAAGGGATTCGTGTTCGCTTTGTAACAGAAAATGAAGTTGGTGTTCTTGGAAAAATTGTTTCTCTAATTGTAGAAGAAAATTTGAATATCTCCCATACAGTAAATATTCCGCGTAAAGATGGTAAGGTGATTATCGAAGTTCAAATCGATGGTTCAATTGATTTACCAGCCTTAAAAGAAAAATTTGAAGCAGAAAATATTCAAGTAGAAGAGATTACTCGAACTTCTGCTAAAATTTTGTAAGAATGGAAGCCGAAAGGCTTCTTTTTACGTGTAACAAGGGAGTAGAGCAAAAGATGGAAAGAAATGATAGATTATGGTATAATAAAACGATATAAAGAAGGAGTATTTATGGACATTTCAGAAATTCGTCAGAAAATTGACGCAAATCGTGAAAAATTAGCTTCTTTCAGGGGGTCTCTTTGACCTCGAAGGTTTAGAGGAAGAGATTGCCATCTTGGAAAACAAGATGACAGAACCTGATTTTTGGAACGATAATATCGCGGCCCAAAAAACGTCGCAAGAATTAAATGAATTAAAAAATACCTACAATACCTTCCATAAAATGGAAGAGTTGCAGGATGAAGTTGAAATTTTATTAGATTTTTTAGCTGAAGATGAGTCGGTGCATGAAGAATTGGTTGCACAGTTATCAGAACTCGATAAAATGATGACTAGTTATGAGATGACCTTGCTCTTGTCAGAACCTTATGACCATAATAATGCGATTTTGGAAATCCATCCAGGATCCGGTGGTACAGAGGCTCAGGACTGGGGGGATATGTTACTTCGTATGTACACTCGCTATGGAAATGCTAAAGGATTTAAAGTAGAAGTTTTGGATTACCAAGCAGGAGATGAAGCTGGTATTAAGTCAGTAACCCTATCATTTGAAGGGCCTAATGCCTATGGCCTTCTCAAGTCAGAAATGGGGGTACACCGTTTGGTGCGAATTTCACCATTTGACTCTGCTAAACGTCGCCATACCTCTTTCACATCTGTAGAAGTGATGCCAGAGTTGGATGATACCATTGAAGTGGAAATCCGTGAAGATGATATCAAGATGGATACTTTCCGTTCAGGTGGTGCTGGTGGACAGAACGTCAATAAAGTTTCAACAGGTGTGCGTTTGACACACATTCCTACTGGGACTGTTGTCCAGTCAACAGTCGATCGTACTCAGTATGGAAATAGAGATCGTGCCATGAAGATGTTGCAGGCTAAGCTCTATCAAATGGAGCAAGAAAAGAAAGCTGCGGAAGTTGATTCCCTCAAAGGTGAGAAAAAGGAAATCACATGGGGAAGTCAAATCCGTTCTTATGTTTTCACGCCTTATACTATGGTAAAAGATCATCGAACTAGCTTTGAAGTTGCGCAGGTAGATAAGGTTATGGATGGAGACCTAGATGGTTTTATCGATGCTTATCTCAAGTGGCGAATCAGCTAAGATAGAAAGGAACTCACATGTCAATCATTGAAATGAGAGATGTCGTCAAAAAATACGACAACGGAACGACTGCTTTGCGAGGTGTCTCAGTCACTGTTGAACCCGGGGAATTTGCCTATATCGTAGGTCCGTCAGGAGCTGGGAAATCAACATTTATTAGAGCTTTGTACCGCGAAGTAAAAATCGAAAAAGGAAGCTTAACTGTTGCTGGTTTTAATCTGGTTAAAATTAAAAAGAAAGATGTCCCTCTCCTACGTCGTAGTGTTGGGGTTGTCTTCCAAGATTATAAACTGTTACCAAAGAAAACCGTTTATGAAAATATTGCTTATGCAATGGAAGTTATTGGTGAGAGCCGCCGTAATATCAAAAAACGTGTTATGGAAGTTTTAGACTTGGTTGGATTGAAGCATAAGGTTCGTTCTTTCCCAAATGAACTTTCAGGGGGAGAACAGCAACGGATTGCAATTGCACGTGCCATTGTAAACAATCCAAAAGTATTGATTGCGGACGAACCAACAGGAAACTTGGACCCAGATAATTCATGGGAAATTATGAACTTGCTGGAACGCATCAATCTCCAAGGTACAACTGTCTTGATGGCTACCCACAACAGTCAGATTGTAAATACCTTGCGCCACCGTGTCATTGCCATTGAAAATGGCCGTGTCGTTCGTGACGAAGCTAAAGGAGAATATGGATACGATGATTAGTAGATTTTTTCGTCATTTATTTGAATCGTTAAAAAGTTTGAAACGAAATGGCTGGATGACAGTAGCTGCTGTCAGTTCAGTTATGATTACTTTGACCTTGGTTGCAATATTTGCATCTGTTATCTTTAATACGGCTAAACTAGCTACAGATATTGAAAATAATGTTCGAGTAATGGTATACATTCGTAAGGACGTAGCTGATAATAGTGAGACGATTGAAAAAGAAGGTCAAACTGTTACAAATAACGACTACCATAAGGTATATGATGCTTTGAAAGGTATGTCAACCGTTAAAAGTGTTACGTTTTCAAGTAAAGAAGAACAATATGAAAAGTTGACAGAAACAATGGGGGACAACTGGAAAATCTTTGAAGGCGATGCCAACCCTCTCTATGATGCATATATCGTTGATACCAATACACCAAGTGATGTAAAGACAGTAGCAGAAGAGGCTAAAAAAATCGAAGGTGTATCAGAAGTTCAAGATGGTGGTGCTAATACAGAACGCTTGTTTAAGTTAGCCTCATTTATTCGTGTCTGGGGACTAGTTATCGCGGGATTATTGATTTTCATTGCAGTGTTCTTGATTTCTAATACTATACGTATCACCATCATTTCACGAAGCCGTGAAATTCAAATCATGCGTTTAGTAGGTGCTAAGAATGGCTATATCCGCGGCCCTTTCTTGCTTGAAGGTGCCTTCATTGGTTTGCTTGGAGCAACACTTCCGTCAGTTTTGGTATTTATTGTCTATAAAATGGTTTACCAATCGGTTAATAAGTCATTGGTTGGTCAGAACCTTTCGATGATATCACCAGAAATATTCAGTCCACTGATGATTGCTCTATTATTTGTGATTGGAGTTTTTATCGGTTCAATCGGATCAGGAATTTCAATGCGCCGATTCCTGAAAATCTAAAATAGAAGTATATTTGAGGAGGTTTTAATATCTCCTTTTTTTCTACAAAAATTTTAGAAAAAAGTCTACTTTTTTTTATAAAAGCCTTTACAAAAAAAATTAAAGTGGTATAATTAATACATAGTTAAGTGCAAACGTTTTCGTAAAACGTTTGCCTAAATAAAAATAAAGGAGATTTGAATGATGAAAGATACATTCAAAAATGTCTTGTCTTTCGAGTTTTGGCAAAAATTCGGTAAGGCTTTGATGGTGGTTATCGCGGTTATGCCGGCTGCTGGTTTGATGATTTCAATCGGTAAGTCTATCGTAATGATTAACCCAACTTTTGCACCACTTGTAGTTACTGGTGGAATTCTTGAGCAAATTGGTTGGGGGGTTATCGGTAACCTTCACATTTTGTTTGCCCTAGCAATTGGAGGAAGCTGGGCTAAAGAACGTGCTGGTGGTGCTTTCGCCGCTGGTCTTGCCTTCATCTTGATTAACCGTATCACTGGTACAATCTTTGGTGTATCAGGAGATATGTTGAAAAATCCAGATGCTATGGTCACAACTCTCTTTGGTGGTTCAATCAAAGTTGCTGATTACTTCATCAGTGTTCTTGAAGCTCCAGCATTGAACATGGGTGTGTTTGTAGGGATTATCTCAGGTTTTGTAGGGGCAACTGCTTACAATAAATACTACAACTTCCGTAAACTTCCTGATGCACTTTCATTCTTCAACGGGAAACGTTTTGTACCATTTGTAGTTATTCTTCGTTCAGCAATCGCTGCAATTCTACTTGCTGCCTTCTGGCCAGTAGTTCAAACAGGTATCAATAGCTTTGGTATCTGGATTGCCAACTCACAAGAAACTGCTCCAATCCTTGCACCATTCTTGTATGGTACTTTGGAACGTTTGCTCTTGCCATTTGGTCTTCACCATATGTTGACTATCCCAATGAACTACACAGCTCTTGGTGGTACTTATGACATTTTAACTGGTGCAGCTAAAGGTACTCAAGTATTTGGTCAAGACCCACTATGGCTTGCATGGGTAACAGACCTTGTTAACCTCAAAGGTACTGATGCAAGTCACTACCAACAATTGTTAGATACTGTTCACCCAGCTCGTTTCAAAGTTGGACAAATGATCGGTTCATTCGGTATCTTGATGGGTGTGATCGTGGCTATCTACCGTAATGTTGATGCTGATAAGAAACATCAATATAAAGGTATGATGATTGCGACAGCTCTTGCAACATTCTTGACAGGGGTTACTGAACCAATCGAATACATGTTCATGTTTGTAGCAACACCTATGTATCTTGTTTACTCACTTGTTCAAGGTGCGGCCTTCGCTATGGCTGACGTCGTGAACCTACGTATGCACTCATTCGGTTCAATCGAGTTCTTGACTCGTACACCTATTGCGATTAGCGCTGGTATCGGTATGGATATTGTTAACTTTATCTGGGTAACTGTTCTCTTTGCCGTAATCATGTACTTTATCGCAAACTTCATGATTCAAAAATTCAACTACGCAACTCCAGGACGTAACGGAAATTACGAAACTGCTGAAGGTTCAGAAGAAGCTAGCAGCGAAGTGAAAGTTGCAGCAGGTTCTCAAGCTGTAAACATTATCAACCTTCTTGGTGGACGTGCAAACATCGTTGATGTTGATGCATGTATGACTCGTCTTCGTGTAACTGTAAAAGATGCTGACAAAGTCGGTGATGCAGAACAATGGAAAGCAGAAGGAGCTATGGGTCTTGTCATGAAAGGACAAGGAGTTCAAGCTATCTACGGTCCAAAAGCAGACGTATTGAAATCTGATATCCAAGATATCCTTGATTCAGGTGAAATCATTCCTGAAACTCTTCCAACTCAAATGACAGAAGCGCAACAAAACACTGTTCAATTCAAAGGTCTTACTGAGGAAGTTTACTCAGTAGCTGACGGACAAGTTGTTGCTTTGGAACAAGTAAAAGATCCAGTATTTGCTCAAAAAATGATGGGTGACGGATTTGCTGTAGAACCTGCAAATGGAAACATTGTATCTCCAGTTTCAGGTACTGTATCAAGTATCTTCCCTACAAAACATGCTCTTGGTCTTGTGACTGAAGCAGGACTTGAAGTATTGGTTCACATTGGTTTGGACACAGTAAGTCTCGAAGGAAAACCATTTACAGTTCATGTTGCTGAAGGACAAAAAGTTGCAGCGGGTGATCTTCTTGTCACAGCTGACTTGGATGCTATCCGTGCAGCAGGTCGTGAAACTTCTACAGTGGTTGTCTTCACAAATGCTGAAGCTATTAAATCAGTTAAATTAGAAAAAACAGGTTCTCTTGCAGCTAAAACAGCAGTTGCTAAAGTAGAATTGTAATATACTTGAGGTTGGAAGCTGTTTTCCAACCTCTTGTTTTGGGAGAAAAGCATGAAATTTTTAACACTCAATACTCATAGCTGGATGGAAAAAGAAGCTGAGGAAAAATTCCAGCTTTTGCTTGAAGATATTCTTGATAAAGACTATGATTTGATTTGTTTCCAAGAAATCAATCAGGAGATTACTTCGCCAGAGGTGGAGGTTAATGACCTTTATCAAGCTTTGCCAGCAGCTGAGTCTATTCACCAAGATCACTATGTTAGACTCTTGGTTGAAAAGTTGTCTGAGCAAGGGAAAAATTACTACTGGACTTGGGCCTATAACCATATCGGTTATGATCGCTACCACGAAGGTGTGGCTATCTTGTCTAAAACACCTATTGAAGCCAGAGAAATTTTAGTTTCAGATGTGGATGATCCAACAGACTATCATACTCGCCGTGTTGCCGTGGCTGAAACGGTAGTAGATGGTAAGGAACTTGCAGTTGCCAGTGTCCACCTTTCTTGGTGGGATAAAGGTTTCCAAGAAGAATGGGCGCGATTTGAGGCTGTCTTGAAAGAATTGAACAAGCCACTTTTGCTGGCTGGAGATTTCAACAACCCAGCTGGTCAGGAAGGCTACCAAGCTATTTTAGCTAGTCCATTAGGTTTACAAGACGCTTTTGAAGTTGCTCAAGAGAAAAGCGGTAGCTATACTGTTCCACCAGAAATTGATGGCTGGAAAGGGAACACTGAACCCCTTCGAATCGATTATGTCTTTACTACCAAAGAGTTAGCGGTGGAAAATTTACATGTCGTATTTGATGGTAATAAGAATCCACAAGTGAGTGATCACTATGGCTTGAATGCTATGTTAAACTGGAAATAATAACTGAAAAGAGGTTGGAACTATAACATTCCAGCCTTTTTCTGATTAGAAAAGCTACTGGAAATAGCCTAAATAAGTGAGACTACTGAAATGGAATAAAATGTGGTATAATTGATAGGATAGATAGAATCGAGGGTATTATGTCATTTACGAAATTTCAATTTAAAAACTATATTAGAGAAGCCTTGGAGGAGTTGAAATTTACAACTCCAACAGAGGTACAAGATAAGTTGATTCCCATTGTCCTGGCAGGCCGAGATTTGGTTGGAGAATCAAAAACAGGTTCAGGTAAGACTCACACTTTCCTATTGCCGATTTTCCAGCAATTAGATGAAGCCAGCGATAGTGTTCAAGCAGTCATTACTGCACCGAGCCGTGAGTTGGCTACTCAGATTTACCAAGCAGCTCGTCAGATTGCAGCCCACTCAGAAGTGGAAGTTCGTGTGGTTAATTACGTGGGTGGTACAGATAAGGCTCGCCAGATTGACAAATTGGCAAGTAACCAGCCTCATATTGTTATCGGAACACCTGGCCGTATTTATGACTTAGTTAAATCTGGTGACCTAGCTATTCACAAGGCTAAGACCTTTGTGGTCGATGAGGCAGATATGACCTTGGATATGGGATTCTTAGAAACTGTTGATAGGATTGCTGGCAGCCTTCCAAAAGACCTGCAATTCATGGTCTTCTCAGCGACTATCCCACAAAAACTGCAACCATTCTTGAAAAAATACTTATCAAATCCTGTTATGGAGAAAATCAAGACCAAAACGGTTATTTCTGATACTATTGATAATTGGTTGATTTCTACTAAGGGACGTGATAAGAATGCTCAAATTTACCAGTTGACTCAGTTGATGCAACCGTATTTGGCAATGATTTTTGTTAACACTAAAACGCGTGCTGATGAATTACATTCATATCTGACTGCTCAAGGCTTGAAGGTGGCAAAAATCCATGGAGATATTGCCCCTCGTGAGCGCAAACGTATCATGAACCAGGTGAAAAATTTGGATTTTGAGTATATTGTCGCAACGGATTTGGCCGCGCGTGGAATTGATATTGAAGGTGTCAGCCATGTTATCAATGATGCCATTCCGCAAGATTTATCTTTCTTTGTGCACCGAGTTGGTCGTACTGGACGAAATGGCCTACCAGGTACTGCTATTACCCTTTATCAGCCAAGTGATGACTCAGATATCCGTGAGTTGGAGAAATTGGGAATCAAGTTTACTCCTAAGATGGTCAAAGACGGGGAATTTCAAGATACTTATGACCGTGATCGTCGTGCCAACCGTGAGAAAAAACAAGATAAACTTGATATCGAAATGATTGGTTTGGTTAAAAAGAAAAAGAAAAAAGTCAAACCAGGTTATAAGAAAAAAATTAAATGGGCGGTTGATGAAAAACGTCGTAAGACCAAGCGCGCTGAAAATCGTGCTCGCGGTCGTGCAGAGCGTAAAGCAAAACGCCAAACATTTTAATTAAAAAGGTTGGAGTACTGAGCTCCAATTTTTTTTTATTTATGAGAACGAACTATCTAAACAGAAACACTACATTAAAGACTGCAAATTGCGCTAAAAAATGGTATAATGATAGAGTTATATAGTCCCGATAAGATGGTAGGCATTTATCGCGAAGAGTTTTCCTATCAGTACTTTGTAATTTGCAAAGACTGACGGCTCCATACGGTTGCCGCTATAATGCGGTCACCCTATGCGCCTTACTAGCTTCAGAAATAAAAAAGTATCGTTTTTATTTCTTTCGCGTCGTAACTCTTAGACTATAGAAATACCTATCAGTACTTTGTAACTCTATAACACTATTTTTAAGGGGGGACATTTTTATGTCAGAACGTAAATTATTCACGTCTGAATCTGTATCTGAGGGGCATCCGGATAAGATTGCAGACCAAATTTCAGATGCGATTTTGGATGCTATTTTAGCTAAGGATCCAGAGGCGCACGTTGCTGCTGAGACAGCTGTATATACTGGTTCCGTCCATGTTTTTGGTGAAATATCTACAAATGCTTATGTGGATATTAACCGTGTGGTTCGTGACACTATTGCAGAGATTGGCTACACCAATACAGAATATGGTTTTTCTGCTGAGACTGTAGGAGTACATCCATCTTTGGTGGAACAATCTCCTGACATTGCTCAAGGTGTTAACGAAGCCTTGGAGGTTCGTGGGAATGCAGACCAAGATCCGCTTGACCTGATTGGCGCTGGTGACCAAGGGCTCATGTTTGGATTTGCAGTGGATGAAACAGAAGAGCTCATGCCATTGCCAATCTCACTCAGTCATAAATTGGTTCGTCGTCTGTCAGAACTTCGTAAGTCTGGGGAAATCAGCTATCTTCGCCCAGATGCTAAATCACAAGTTACTGTTGAGTATGATGAAAATGACCGTCCAGTACGTGTGGACACAGTTGTTATTTCAACTCAGCACGATCCAGAAGTCAGCAACGAACAAATTCATAATGATGTGATTAACAAGGTCATTAAAGAGGTTATTCCAGCCTCTTACTTGGATGAGCAAACAAAATTCTTCATCAATCCTACTGGTCGTTTTGTAATCGGTGGACCTCAAGGGGACTCAGGTTTGACTGGTCGTAAGATTATCGTAGATACATATGGTGGCTACTCTCGTCACGGCGGTGGTGCTTTCTCTGGTAAAGATGCGACTAAGGTGGACCGTTCTGCGTCATATGCGGCTCGCTACATTGCCAAGAATATCGTTGCAGCAGGTCTTGCTAAGAAGGCAGAAGTGCAACTGGCCTACGCTATCGGTGTTGCGCAACCTGTTTCTGTTCGTATCGATACCTTTGGTACAGGAACAGTAGCTGAAAGCAAGCTTGAAAAAGCAGCTCGTCAAATCTTTGATCTTCGCCCTGCAGGGATAATCCAAATGCTAGACCTCAAGCGTCCAATTTACCGTCAAACAGCGGCTTATGGACACATGGGACGTACAGATATTGACCTTCCATGGGAACGTTTGGATAAGGTAGATACTTTGAAAGAAGCAGTCAAATAGATAAGAAAACCAACGTTTTGAACGTTGGTTTTTATAAATATAAGTTATCCTTATTTAAATAGGATTTGTAAATTGCTGGCCTGTTATAATTTATTCATTGTTTTTAAAAATGCCCAGTTACCAATTGATTTTGCCCCGTATTTTAAGTCCATATAGTCCAGTAATACATAATCGTTTTTTTTGTAGAATGAGGTATTTCTAGCTGTACTAGTTATGAGTCCCAAGTGTTTACAGCCTTTTGATTTGACATAAGGTTCAATCCCTTGTGTCAGAAAAGTACTGCCTATTCCCCGCCCCTTACTTTCTATATTGACAGCTAAAGCCATCAAATACCAATCAAACTCCCCTGATTGTTCTAAATGCTTTTTGGAACGTTTTACAAAGTCAAAGTATTTAAGGAGATTTTGTGGTCGAATGTAGCGAAAAATGTTTGTCCCACCATTTCGTAGATAGGATAGTATACAGAAATCCTTTTGTTGCAAAAGGGCAACTGCAAGTAATTCTCCATCTTGTTCCGCAACCAAACAGTTTCCTTTTTTAATATAGACTCTAGTAAGCAGAATTTGCAATGTTTCTACAAAAGCAGGATAGGAGTCAGGTTTCTTCAAATCATCCCTTATAATCGTTAAAAAGGGATAGTCAAGAAAAGAATTAGCTAATAGTTTTCCAATTTTTTCGTATTCTTCAAGTCTTGCCTCTCGATATATCATGTCTCCCATGCTTGTCTCCTTTGTTACCTATAAAATTGTGTATGATAGGATTTCAAGATAAAAAATTGGAGATGATTTAAAAAGCTAAATAAACCCAATTTTGTTCCATAAGGTTTAAAGCACTTTCTAATCTCTCCAAGATTTTATTTGGTTGGAATCGAAATTCCAATTAATTTTTCTGAATAGAGGGTTTTGATATTGGCTTCATCAATAGAGTCCTTATCAATTTTACGTTTCAAGAAAAATTCTTGAATAGCTTCGATTTCAGGTTCGCGAATAGCGCGGTGTTTGTTTGAGATGAGGATTTCATAGTGAAGCGGAGCTTGGGTAAAAATAACATCTGTATTACCTGCAGAATAAACTTCAACAAGGGTTGCATCTGTACTTTCTAGCTGGCTTTTTACAAGTTGCGAGTGTGAGTTTGTTGTATTGATAAGCTTCATAACATTTCCTCCGATTTTCTAATTCTATTATAGCACTTTTTGAATAAAGTAGCTTGATTTAGCCAATCTTATGCTGTTTTTTCCAAGATTCGATAGCCCATTTATGGCTACCACGTTTGAGGTTTTCAATAGCCTCATCAATAGGGAACCAGGCAATATGATTAAAGTCTTCTAGTGGCTTTTGCACTTCTTTGAAAGAAATCGCTTCATAGAGGTAGGCTGGATTGTAGTAGTAGGTGTCACGGTGACGAGAATAGAAATATTCGTCAGCTTGTCCGTAATAGGTACCAATTTCAGCTGTAAAGCCAAGCTCTTCAATCAATTCACGCTTTAGGGCTTCTTGATGATTTTCACCTGCTTCAATTTCACCACCTGGTAGGAACCAAGCACCATTAGGTGCTTGAACAAGAACAATTTGTTTTTGTTCAGCATCAGGGATAACTGCATATACGCCATAGCGTGAAACATAGTCTGTATTTGCTTTCTTTTCTCCGAAAGTTGGGTTTGCCATTGGATTTTCCTCATTATTTATTATCTTTATTATTATCTTAATGGACAAAGACCGAGCTGTCAAGAATTTATAGTTATTTTAATAAAAAGGAGCAGAAAATTTTCATTTTCTACTCCTTTTCTGTAGGATTTATACTTCTTTTTCAGAAGTTTTTACTTCAGCTTTTTTGGCAGACTTAATTTGAATGTTGCCCTTGCTGGTCATCACTGCCTTGAGGTTTTTTTCGCTTGGATTTTCAAGGTAGTAGTCAGTGATTGCGTCTTCAATATAGTCTTGAATAGTACGACGAAGTGGGCGCGCCCCCATTTTTGGATCATAGCCGAGGTCAACCAATTTTTCCTTAACCTTGTCAGTTACATCCAAATGAATGTTGTTGCTAGAAAGGCGCTTGTTAACGTCTGCTAGCATAAGCTCGACAATCTGAAGGAGGTTGTCCTTGCTGAGAGCCTTAAATTCGATAATACCATCAAAACGGTTCATAAACTCTGGGCTAAAGAAGTTACCGAGTTCACCGAGAACAGAATTGGTACGTCCTTCTCTAGCAGCTCCAAAACCAACGCTGGCTTCGGCTTTACCAGTCCCGGCATTTGAAGTCATGATGATGATGGCATCCTTGAAGCTAACGGTGCGTCCTTGCCCATCTGTCAAACGACCATCGTCCAAGACCTGGAGGAACATATGCATAACATCTGGGTGAGCTTTTTCGACTTCATCGAGAAGGATGAGGGAATATGGATTGCGACGAACTTTTTCAGTTAATTGCCCAGCCTCATCGTAGCCAACATAACCTGGAGGGGCGCCGACCAACTTAGCCACGCTGTGTTTTTCCATATATTCACTCATATCGAAGCGAATCATACTGTCAGCAGAACCAAAGAGTTCGATAGCTAGTTGTTTGGAAAGTTCTGTTTTACCGACACCAGTTGGTCCGACAAAGAGGAAGCTTCCAATTGGACGGTTAGGCGTACCGAGACCGACACGATTCCGGCGAATAGCCTTGGCAATCTTATCGACAGCATCGTCTTGGCCAATAACATGAGACTTGAGGTCTTCAGCTAGATGGATGAGTTGAGATTGTTCTTTCTCTTTCAAATCACCAACAGGGATATTGGTTTTCTGCTCGATAATATGCTCAATGGTTTTTTCACTGATGATAGGAGTATCCTGGTCTGTGACCTTTTTCTTTTGCATTTCCTTATACTTGGCAATCTGGTCACGGAAGTAGGCGGCCTTCTCAAAATCTTCTTCTCGTGTAGCTTGAGATTTAAGATTTTCAGCTTCAATCAAGCGCTGATCGATTACTTTAGGATCCACGAAATTCAAGGTCAAGTTCATCTTAGAACCCGCTTCATCTAGGAGGTCGATGGCCTTGTCAGGCAAGAAGCGATCTTGGATGTAGCGATTGGAAAGAGTTGCAGCTGCTTCAATCGCAGCATCGGTATATTGAACGTGGTGGTAGTCTTCGTATTTCTTTTGAATACCTTTGAGGATTGTGATTGTTTCGTCCACTGTTGGTTCATCGACCTTAACAGGCTGCATACGGCGTTCTAGGGCAGCATCTTTTTCAATGATGCGGTATTCATTGAGGGTAGTTGCACCGACCAGTTGCAGTTCACCACGAGCAAGGGCTGGCTTGAGGATATTTCCTGCATCCATATTGCCATCGCCCGCAGATCCCGCACCGACAATTTCATGGATTTCATCGATAAAGAGGATAATATCCTCACGTTTGCGAATTTCTTCCATGAGCTTTTGCATGCGTTCTTCAAATTGTCCACGAATACCCGTTCCTTGAACTAGGCTAACCACATCCAGACGGATGACTTGTTTACCTTGTAGTTTATGTGGAACATCGCCATCAACGATTTTCTGAGCTAGACCTTCGACAACGGCAGTTTTCCCGACACCTGGTTCACCGATAAGAACAGGATTATTCTTGGTTCTGCGATTGAGAATCTCAATGACACGGATAATCTCATCATCGCGTCCAATAACGGGATCTATATCTCCACGACGGGCAATTTCAGTTACGTTGATACCAAATTCTTCCAGCAGGCCTTTTTCTTGGCTTGGTGGAGGAGTTTGAGCAGGTCCACGATTTTGGGAACCATAACCGCCGTTTCCACCGTAACCTCCACCTGATTGGGTTGGGGGAGTCGGAGGAGTGTTGTTAGAAGGTCTAAAATTGTTTAGGTCATTGAAGAAATCACCAAAGGGATCAAAGTCACGATTGTTCAGATCCGTCATACCTTTAAAGAGGCTATTGTTAGGATCCGTCTTGATAATCTTATAGCAGTTTTGACAAAGGTCAATTTGTTTTTGCTTTCCGTTAAGATTGGTATAAAGATGAATTGTTGAGTCATTGATTTTACAGTTTTGACAAAGCATACATCTACCTCATTTCTTTCTTTAGCCTGACCTGTTTAAAGGTCAAAAATAGTCAAATTTCTATACTCTCATTATAACAGGATTGGGGTGTAAAGCAAGTAAAAAGATTGCAGCTTTGAGAAGTTGTTACAAGGAAAATTTTTGTGATTTTAGGGAATAAAAAAATCCTATTTGTGAGACAAAAAGGATTTTGGTTAGACATGCAGGGTGTAACCCAGCTTGTTTTGTATTAGTAAAGGAGTTCGTAAATCTCCATTGCAATCAAGTCAATGCTGTCAAACGTATAAGTTTCGCGAGCTTCGACATCACGAAGGGTAAAGATTGAGCCGTTTTCTTCGTCGTGGCTGTATGCAACTTCTGCAACAACAACTCCTTCGCGTTCAAAATTACGTTTTAAATTTCCGCCGTCTTTAGCCATTGCTTCAAGGCGGTTGATGATTCTAACCAAATGTGATTCCATTTTGATTCTCCTTCATTTCTTATCGTTACTATTTTACCATAAAGGAGGCCAACTTGCCTAGAAAAAACTAAGATTTCTCGCTAATTCTACCAGCTTAAAGATTTTTTGAATAAATTAGACAAAAGATTTGAATTTTAATTCATTCCATGTTATAATCATACAGTATTCTATTTTAGAAAGCAGTGTGACTATGAATTTTTCTTTTTTACCTAAGTATTTACCTTATTTTAACTATGGGGCTGTCGTGACGGTTCTCATTTCTATCTGTGTTGTCTTTTTGGGAACTATTTTGGGTGTTGTCTTGGCTTTTGGGCAACGTTCAAAGTTTAAACCGCTTGTTTGGCTCGCCAACTTGTACGTTTGGATTTTCCGTGGGACACCGATGATGGTTCAGATTATGATTGCCTTTGCCCTTATGCACATCAATGCTCCGACTATTCAGGTTGGGATTTTGGGTGTTGATCTTTCTCGTCTGATTCCAGGGATTTTGATTATCTCTATGAACAGTGGTGCTTATGTTTCAGAGACTGTTCGTGCTGGGATTAATGCAGTTCCTAAGGGTCAGTTAGAGGCGGCCTATTCTTTAGGGATTCGTCCTAAAAATGCGATGCGCTATGTGATTTTGCCACAAGCAATCAAAAATATCTTGCCAGCATTGGGGAACGAATTTATCACCATTATCAAGGATAGTTCTCTTTTATCAGCTATTGGTGTCATGGAGTTGTGGAACGGAGCTACAACAGTTTCTACAACAACCTATCTACCTTTAACACCACTTTTATTTGCAGCCTTTTATTACTTGATTATGACTTCTATTTTGACAGTAGCCTTGAAAGCTTTTGAGAAACGTATGGGACAAGGAGATAAGAAATAATGACGGAAACCTTGATAAAAATTGAAAATTTACATAAATCCTTTGGAAAGAATGAAGTATTGAAGGGCATCAACCTCGAGATTAAAAGAGGAGAAGTTGTCGTTATCATCGGTCCTTCGGGGAGCGGAAAATCTACCTTGCTTCGCTCTATGAATTTGTTGGAAGAAGCAACTAAGGGGAAGGTTATCTTTGAGGGAGTCGATATTACGGACAAGAAGAATGACCTGTTTGCTATGCGTGAGAAGATGGGCATGGTCTTCCAACAATTTAATCTCTTTCCTAATATGACTGTGATGGAAAATATCACCTTGTCTCCTATCAAGACCAAAGGTGAAAGTAAGGAAGTTGCAGAGAAGAGAGCTCAGAAACTTTTGGAAAAAGTTGGTTTACCAGATAAGGCAACTGCTTATCCACAGAGTTTGTCAGGTGGCCAGCAACAGCGGATTGCCATCGCGCGTGGGTTGGCCATGGAGCCAGATGTTTTGCTTTTTGATGAGCCAACCTCAGCACTGGACCCTGAAATGGTAGGTGAGGTGTTGGCTGTTATGCAAGACTTAGCTAAGTCAGGAATGACCATGGTTATCGTAACACATGAAATGGGATTTGCTCGTGAGGTGGCAGACCGTGTCATCTTTATGGCAGACGGTGTGGTTGTTGAAGACGGAACACCTGAACAGATTTTTGAACAAACCCAAGAACAGCGGACTAAAGACTTCTTGAGTAAGGTTTTATAATCTATTTTAAAATTTCAAGACAAGATTAGTGAAAAGCTAGTCTCAATACCAGTCAAGTGGAACTTACTTTGAGAAGTTACCCCCCTTATTAATAACATCCATAAATTGGATATTAGGATTTTTAATATAAAGTAGTTTTGTGTTAAAATATAATTGTTCCATATGATTCTCTCTAATGATGGTTTGGTTACTTTTCATTATAGATTATATGGGGCTTTTTTCTACAAGAAAATAGGTTTCATAATATCTATAAGAAATTTATCCTATATAAATATCATAGAGCATTTTTTATGTGGAAAACTCAGGGAAATCATCGCTTTTTTCATAAAAAAATGCTATAATGAAGGGTATGAAATATCACGATTATATCTGGGATTTAGGTGGAACTTTACTGGATAATTACGAAACTTCAACAGCTGCATTTGTTGAAACTTTAGCTCTGTATGGCATCACACAAGACCATGATAGTGTCTATCAAGCTTTAAAGGTTTCTACTGATTTTGCGATTGAGACATTCGCTCCCAACTTAGAGAATTTTTTAGAAAAGTACAAGGAAAATGAAGCCAGAGAGCTAGAACATCCGATTTTATTTGATGGAGTTTCTGATTTATTGAAAGATATCTCAAATCAAGGTGGCCGTCATTTTTTGGTTTCTCATCGAAATGATCAGGTCTTGGAAATTTTAGAAAAAACCTCTATAGCAGCTTATTTTACAGAAGTGGTGACTTCTAACTCAGGCTTTAAGAGAAAACCAGATCCTGAGTCCATGATTTATTTAAGAGAAAAGTATCAAATTAGTTCAGGGCTTGTCATTGGTGATCGACCGATTGATATCGAAGCAGGTCAAGCTGCAGGACTAGCTACCCACTTGTTTACCAGTATCGTGAATTTAAGACAAGTATTAGACATGTAAGAAAAAGGAATAAGATGACAGAAGAAATTAAAAATCTGCAGGCACAAGATTATGATGCCAGTCAAATTCAAGTTTTAGAGGGCTTAGAGGCTGTTCGTATGCGTCCAGGGATGTATATCGGATCGACCTCAAAAGAAGGTCTTCACCATCTAGTCTGGGAAATTGTTGATAACTCAATTGATGAGGCCTTGGCAGGATTTGCTAGCCATATTCAAGTCTTTATTGAGCCAGATGATTCGATTACTGTTGTCGATGATGGGCGTGGTATCCCAGTCGATATTCAGGAAAAAACAGGTCGACCTGCCGTTGAGACTGTCTTTACTGTCCTTCACGCTGGAGGAAAATTTGGCGGTGGCGGCTACAAGGTTTCAGGTGGTCTTCACGGAGTAGGGTCCTCAGTTGTTAACGCCCTTTCAACTCAATTAGACGTTCATGTCCACAAAAATGGTAAGATTCATTACCAAGAATACCGTCGTGGTCATGTTGTCGCAGATCTTGAGGTGGTTGGAGATACGGATAAGACTGGAACAACAGTTCACTTCACACCGGACCCAGAAATTTTCACTGAAACAACCACTTTTGACTTTGATAAATTAAATAAACGTATTCAAGAATTGGCCTTTCTAAATCGTGGTCTTCAAATCTCTATTACAGATAAGCGTGAGGGGTTAGAACAAACTAAGCATTACCACTATGAAGGTGGGATTGCTAGCTACGTTGAATATATCAATGAGAACAAGGATGTTATCTTTGATACACCAATCTATACTGACGGTGAGATGGATGATATCACAGTTGAAGTAGCCATGCAGTACACAACGGGTTACCATGAAAATGTCATGAGTTTCGCCAATAATATCCACACCCATGAAGGTGGAACGCATGAACAAGGTTTCCGTACAGCCTTGACACGTGTCATCAACGATTATGCTCGTAAGAATAAGTTACTGAAAGACAATGAAGACAACCTAACAGGGGAAGATGTCCGCGAAGGATTAACTGCAGTTATCTCAGTTAAACACCCAAATCCACAGTTTGAAGGACAGACCAAGACCAAACTGGGGAATAGCGAAGTGGTCAAAATTACCAATCGTCTCTTCAGTGATGCCTTTTCTGATTTCCTTATGGAAAATCCTCAAATTGCAAAACGTATTGTGGAAAAAGGGATTTTGGCTGCTAAGGCTCGTGTGGCTGCCAAGCGTGCGCGTGAAGTCACTCGTAAAAAATCTGGTTTGGAAATTTCCAACCTTCCAGGTAAACTAGCAGACTGTTCTTCTAATAATCCTGCTGAAACAGAACTCTTCATCGTCGAAGGAGACTCAGCTGGTGGGTCAGCCAAATCTGGTCGTAACCGTGAATTTCAGGCAATCCTTCCGATTCGTGGTAAAATTTTGAACGTTGAAAAGGCAAGTATGGATAAGATTCTTGCTAATGAAGAAATTAGAAGTCTTTTCACAGCGATGGGAACAGGATTTGGTGCAGAATTTGATGTTTCAAAAGCCCGTTACCAAAAACTCGTTTTGATGACCGATGCCGATGTCGATGGAGCCCACATTCGTACCCTTCTTTTAACCTTGATTTATCGTTATATGAAACCAATTCTAGAAGCTGGTTATGTCTATATTGCCCAACCCCCAATCTATGGTGTCAAGGTTGGAAGCGAGATTAAAGAATATATCCAGCCAGGAGCAGACCAAGAAATTAAACTCCAAGAAGCCTTAGCCCGCCACAGTGAAGGTCGTGCCAAACCAACTATTCAGAGGTATAAAGGTCTGGGTGAAATGGACGATCATCAGTTATGGGAAACAACAATGGATCCCGAGCATCGCTTGATGGCCAGAGTTTC
This sequence comes from Streptococcus mitis, assembly GCF_003942765.1. Lineage (GTDB taxonomy): Bacteria > Bacillota > Bacilli > Lactobacillales > Streptococcaceae > Streptococcus > Streptococcus mitis_BE. The sequence continues at coordinate 449,974 of NZ_RJNW01000001.1, read as the reverse complement.
TGTGGATGACGCAGCTGAGGCAGATAAAATCTTTGATATGTTGATGGGGGATCGAGTAGAGCCTCGTCGTGAATTTATCGAAGAAAATGCCGTCTATAGTACACTTGATGTCTAAAAAATCGGGAGAAGTAGTTCCCTTGGTCTAAAAAATATGATATAATCATTACGATTGTTTCAAGTAAAAAAGGAGTTTAATATGTCTGGTAGTCTAGTAATGTATCTTGCAATTGCAGTTGCAGTTTTCTTAGTGATTGCCTATGCTATCGCAATCTACGTAAGAAAACGAAATGAAAGTAAATTAGCAATTTTAGAAGAGAAAAAAGAAGAGCTGTACAATCTTCCAGTAAACGATGAAGTTGAAGCTGTAAAAAATATGCACTTGATTGGACAAAGTCAAGTGACTTTCCGTGAGTGGAACCAAAAATGGGTTGACCTATCTCTTAACTCTTTTGCTGATATCGAAAATAATCTTTTTGAAGCAGAAGGCTATAACAACTCATTCCGTTTTTTCAAGGCCAGTCATCAAATAGACCAAATCGAGAGTCAAATTACCTTGATTGAAGAAGATATTGCGGCAATTCGCAATGCTTTGGCAGATTTGGAGAAACAAGAGTCTAAAAATAGTGGACGTGTTCTTCATACCTTGGACTTGTTTGAAGAGTTGCAACACCGAGTGGCTGATCATTCTGAAGAATATGGGCAAGGTTTATCTGAAATCGAAAAACAATTGGAAAATATCCAATCAGAGTTTTCTCAGTTTGTTACTTTGAACACTTCAGGTGATCCAGTAGAAGCTGCTGTGATTTTGGATAATGCTGAAAATCATATCTTGGCTTTGAGTCACATAGTAGATCGCCTGCCAGCAATTGTAAAAACATTATCTAAAGAGCTACCTGATCAATTGGAAGATTTGGAAGACGGTTACCGTAAACTTTTAGATGCTAATTATCATTTTGCTGAAACGGATATTGAATCTCGCTTCCAATTGCTTTATGAAGCTTTGAAGAAAAACCACGAAAATATTGCACAATTAGAGTTGGATAATGCTGAGTATGAAAATACTCAAGTTCAAGAAGAAATCAATACACTCTATGATATCTTTACACGAGAAATTGCTGCTCAAAAAGTAGTAGAAGGCTTAGTTGCAACCCTTCCTACATATTTGAAACACATGAAAGATAGTAATGCTGTTTTAGTGGAAGATATTCAACGATTGAGTAACAATTACCTACTATCTGAAACGGATGTTAGTCATGTTCATAGATTACAAGCTGAGTTAGAATCTTTAGAAGAATCTGTATTGGAATTAACTTCTGAACAAGAGGAACATTCTGAACCTTATTCATTCCTTGAAGATCGTTTGGAAAACTTACAAGCGACTTTGAAGGAAATTGAAGATGAACAAGTTGCGGTTAGTCAACGTCTTGCTCAGATTGAAAAAGATGATATCAATGCTCGCCAGAAGGCAAATGTTTATGTTAATCGTCTTCACACGATTAAGAGATATATGGAAAAACGCAATCTTCCAGGTATTCCTCAGAATTTCTTACAGTTGTTCTTTACAGCAAGTAACCATACTGAAGAGTTGATGGCTGAACTAGAAGAAGCTCGGGTCAATATCGAAGCTGTGAACCGTATGCTTGAAATTACAACCAATGATATGGAAGCACTTGAAGAAGAAACATATAATATTGTTCAATATGCAACATTGACAGAACAATTGCTACAGTATTCGAACCGTTACCGCTCATTTGATGAACGAATTCAAGAAGCTTTTAATGAATCATTAGAAATTTTTGAAAAAGAATTTGATTATCATGCTTCATTTGATAAGATTTCGCAAGCTTTGGAAGTTGCAGAACCAGGTGTAACCAACCGTTTTGTCACTTCATACGAAAAAACACGTGAGACGATTCGTTTCTAACATAATAAAAGGCTCTATAATATTTGTAGTGGGTAAATCCCCCTATAGATATTATGGAGCCTATTTTTTTGTTCAAAACGAGTAATAGTACTTATTTCTCATTGAAATTATAGCCTGAATTTGATATGATATTTCTATGGATAAAAGTAGAGCAAATCGTGTTGAGCACGATAAAAAGAGAATCGGTTTAATAGCCCTAGTAGCTATCTTTTCAGTAAGTATTTGTGTCCTTGGTTCAATGATTGGATACAAAATATATACAAAGCAAAGTTTTGAACAAAGGATTGAAACGCTCAAAAAAGAGAAAGATGATCAATTGAGTGAGGGAAATCAGAAAGATCATTTTCGTAAGGGACAAGCCGAAGTAATTGCCTATTATCCTCTCCAAGGGGAGCAAGTGATTTCATCTGTAAAAGAAATCATGACACAGGATATTAAGGAAAATCTGGAAGACAAGGAAAATCTAGTTTTTTATTATACGGAGAAACAGGATTCGACTTTAAAAGGGATTGTTAACCGAAGTGTGATGAAACAAGTCTATGATTTAACTTCGTCAAAAGTTGAAGAGACTGAAAAAACTAGTCTGGCAAAAGTCCATTTGACAGAAGATGGTAAGCCTTTTACACTTGATCAATTATTTTCAGATCCTAGTAAAGCCAAAGAGCAGTTGTTAAAAGAAATCACCTCTTTCTTACAGGATAAGAAATTGGACCAAGAAAAGATTGATCAAGTTGTTAAAGGCTTTTCTGATCAAGACTTGTCTGCATGGAATTTTGATTACAAGGATAGTCAGATTATCCTTTATCCAAGTCAGTCAGTTGAAAATCTAGATGAGATTGCCTTACCAGTATCTAGTTTCTTTGATGTAGTACAATCCTCTTATTTATTAGACAAGGATGCCGAACTTTATAAGGCTTATTATGAAAAGAAAAACCAAAAAGTGGTAGCTCTAACTTTTGATGATGGACCAAATCCTGCAACGACAAATCAAGCATTAGATACACTTTCTAAGTATGGGATCAAGGCAACTTTCTTTGTTTTAGGTAAGAATGTTTCTGGAAATGAAGAGATTTTGAAACGCATGAAATCGGATGGCCATGTTATTGGAAACCATAGTTGGAGTCATCCAGTGCTTTCAAAACTTTCGCTTGACGAAGCTAAAAAACAAATTACTGATACTGAGGATGCGCTAACTAAAGTGTTGGGTTCTAGTTCCAAACTTATGCGTCCGCCTTATGGAGCCATTACAGACGACATTCGAAATAGCCTTGATTTGAGTTTTATTATGTGGGATGTGGATAGTCTGGATTGGAAGAGTAAGAATGAAGCAGCAATTTTGACAGAGATTCAACGTCAAGTTCGTAATGGTTCGATTATCTTAATGCATGATATCCATGCTGAAACAGTCAATGCTTTACCAAAGGTCATTGACTATTTGAAAGGTCAAGGTTATGACTTTGTAACCATACCAGATTTGTTAGACTCTCGTCTTAAAGCTCACCAACTCTATTATGACCGTGATCAATAATAAACAAAATCTAAAGAGAAAAGTTTTCCTTGAAAATTTGGCTCTTTGGATTTTCTTCTCATAGAAAGGAAAAATAATGAAATCTTATACTTTAAACAATGGTGTTACAATTCCAGTTCTGGGATTTGGAACTTGGAAAGCTGAAAATGGAGAGATTGCCTATCAAGCTGTACTAGAGGCTTTAAAGGCAGGCTATCGCCATATCGATACGGCAGCTATTTATAAAAATGAAGAAAGCGTTGGTCGTGCCATTCAAGATAGTGGCGTTCCGCGTGAGGAAATTTTTGTAACCAGCAAACTCTGGAATACAAATCATAGCTATGAGCAAGCTCGTCAGGCTTTTGAAGAGTCTTTAGAGAAGCTGGGCTTGGAATATTTGGATTTGTATTTGATTCATTGGCCAAATCCAAAACCACTCAGAGAAAATAACCACTGGAAAATCCGAAATGCGGAAGTTTGGAGAGCGATGGAGGATCTTTACCTAGAAGGCAAAATACGTGCTATTGGAGTTAGTAATTTCCTTCCCCATCATTTGGATGCCTTGCTTGAAACAGCAAAAATTCTTCCAGCGGTCAATCAAGTTCGTTTGGCGCCAGGTGTGTATCAAGAGGAAGTCGTAGATTACTGTCGAGAAAAAGGAATTTTATTGGAAGCTTGGGGACCTTTTGGTCAGGGAGAACTGTTTGATAGCAAGGAAGTCCAAGAAATCGCAGCAAATCATGGAAAATCGGTTGCTCAGATAGCCTTGTCGTGGAGCTTGGCAGAAGGATTTTTACCACTCCCAAAATCTGTCATAGCGTCTCGTATTCAGTCTAATCTTGATTGTTTTGAAATTGAACTGAGTCATGAGGAGAGAGAAACTTTAAAAACAATTGCTGTTCAGTCTGGTGCTCCACGAGTTGATGATATGGATTTCTAGAAAATCATAAAAAAATTGTACATTGTTCTAATTTTTGATATAATAGTCAGCAGGAAAGAAAGTCTTATGGCGTTCTTCAAGCGAGCTTGGGATAGTGGGAGCCAAGTAGGACAAAATAAAGAGCTGGCGCTTTCTGTAGTATTTTCAAAAACAATGAAGTAATAAATTAGGGTGGAACCGCGTTTTTGACGCCCCTAGGTTAAATCAACCTAGGATTGTCGGACGCGGTTCTTTCGCTTATTCAGTCTATTATGTGAAAGAAAGGAGAGACGTGGAAAACCTTTATCTTGTAAAAGACGATAGTCAACTAGCTACATTTCGTGATTTTGTAGTAAGAAATACTGAAAAGTTGAAAGATTATCAATCTTTTTTAAAGAATGAACTTGCAGTTTGTGATTTACCGCAAGCCGTTATTTGGTCAAGTTTTAATGCTGCTACACAGATTATTAGGGAAAGTGCTGTTCCAGCCTATACAAATAATAGACGAATGGTTATGACGCCTGATTTAGCTGTTTGGAAAGAGTTGTATTTGTATCAGTTGATGGACTACGAGTGTTCTCAGCAAACTCAAGCAATAGAAAGTCACTATCATTCTTTATCTGAAAATTTCCTCTTACAGATTGTAGGACATGAGTTAGCTCATTGGTCGGAGCATTTTTTAGATGATTTTGATGGTTACGACTCTTATATATGGTTCGAAGAGGGGATGGTTGAATATATTAGTCGCAAGTATTTCTTGACAGAAGAGGAATTTCAAGCGGAAAAAATTTGTAATCAATCTCTTGTAGAACTTTTTCAGAAGAAGTATGGTTGGCATTCATTGAATGATTTTGGTTCTTCGACTTATGATAAGAACTATGCAAGTATTTTTTACGAATACTGGCGTAGTTTTTTGACAATAGATAAGTTGGTAGAAAATCTAGGTAGTGTACAAGCGGTCTTCGATTCTTATCATTTATGGGCAAATACAGATAAAACTCTTCCCTTGTTAAATTGGTTTGTTCAGCAGAAATTAATTGAAAAAGAAATATAAAAACTAAAGGAGTAAACAATGTCTAAAAAATTGACTTTCCAGGAAATCATCCTTACTTTGCAACAATTTTGGAATGACCAAGGTTGTATGCTTATGCAGGCTTATGACAACGAAAAAGGTGCGGGAACAATGAGTCCTTACACTTTCCTTCGTGCTATCGGACCTGAGCCATGGAATGCAGCGTATGTAGAGCCATCACGTCGTCCTGCTGACGGTCGTTACGGGGAAAACCCTAACCGTTTATACCAACACCACCAATTCCAAGTGGTCATGAAGCCATCTCCATCAAATATCCAGGAACTTTACCTTGAGTCTTTGGAAAAATTGGGAATTAATCCTTTGGAACACGATATTCGCTTCGTTGAGGATAACTGGGAAAATCCATCGACTGGATCAGCTGGTCTTGGTTGGGAAGTTTGGCTTGATGGTATGGAAATCACTCAGTTCACTTACTTCCAACAAGTAGGTGGATTGGCAACTGGCCCTGTGACTGCAGAAGTTACTTATGGTTTGGAACGCTTGGCTTCTTATATCCAAGAGGTTGACTCTGTCTATGATATTGAGTGGGCCGATGGTGTAAAATACGGAGAAATCTTCATCCAGCCTGAGTACGAACACTCAAAATATTCATTTGAAATTTCGGATCAAGAAATGTTGCTTGAAAACTTTGATAAGTTTGAAAAAGAAGCTGGTCGTGCTTTGGAAGAAGGTTTGGTTCACCCTGCCTATGACTATGTTCTCAAATGTTCACATACCTTTAACCTGCTTGATGCGCGTGGTGCCGTATCCGTAACCGAGCGTGCAGGCTATATCGCTCGTATCCGTAACTTGGCCCGTGTCGTAGCCAAAACCTTTGTCGCAGAACGCAAACGCCTAGGTTACCCACTTTTAGATGAAGAAACTAGAGCTAAACTCTTAGCAGAAGACGCAGAATAAAGAAAGTGACAAATTACGAAAATGGGCGAACAGTGTGAGCCCTGAACCAGTTGCCGCAGTGATGAAGGTATCCTTAGTGAAGCTAAGGATACTAGGCAAAATTGGAGACTTTTGGCTCCAATTTTAGCAATGAAACAACGAAGTTGGTTGCTTGCGTGCCAATCACATAAGGCAAACTGGAAAATAAAAAGATATTTTTCGGAGAAAAAACATGACAAAAAACTTATTAGTAGAACTCGGTCTTGAAGAATTACCAGCCTATGTTGTCACACCAAGTGAAAAACAACTAGGCGAAAAAATGGCAGCCTTCCTTAAGGAAAACCGCCTGTCTTTTGAAGCCATTCAAACCTTCTCAACACCACGTCGTTTGGCTGTTCGTGTAACTGGTCTTGCAGACAAACAGTCTGATTTGACAGAAGATTTTAAGGGGCCAGCAAAGAAAATTGCCTTGGATAGTGATGGAAACTTCACAAAAGCAGCTCAAGGATTTGTCCGTGGAAAAGGCTTGACGGTTGAAGATATCGAATTCCGTGAAATCAAGGGTGAAGAATATGTCTATGTCACTAAGGAAGAAGTTGGTCAAGCAGTTGAAGCCATTGTTCCTGGTGTTGTGGATGTCTTGAAGTCATTGACTTTCCCTGTCAGCATGCACTGGGCTGGTAATAGCTTTGAGTACATTCGTCCTGTTCACACTTTAACTGTTCTTTTAGATGAAGAAGAGTTTGATTTGGATTTCCTTGATATTAAGGGAGGGCGTGTGAGCCGTGGCCATCGTTTCTTAGGACAAGAAACCAAGATTCAGTCAGCTTTGAGCTATGAAGAAGATCTTCGTAAGCAGTTTGTAATCGCAGATCCACGTGAACGTGAGCAAATGATTGTTGACCAAATCAAGGAAATTGAGGCAAAACATGGTGTAAGTATCGAAATTGATGCTGATTTGTTGAACGAAGTCTTGAACTTGGTTGAATACCCAACAGCCTTTATGGGAAGTTTTGATGCCAAATATCTTGAAGTTCCAGAAGAAGTCTTGGTGACTTCGATGAAGGAACACCAACGGTACTTTGTTGTTCGTGATCAAGATGGTAAACTCTTGCCAAACTTCATTTCTGTTCGTAACGGAAACGCAGAACATTTGGAAAATGTTATCAAAGGAAATGAAAAAGTCTTGGTAGCCCGCTTGGAAGACGGAGAATTCTTCTGGCGTGAAGATCAAAAATTGGTGATTTCAGATCTTGTTGAAAAATTAAACAATGTCACCTTCCATGAGAAAATTGGTTCCCTTCGTGAACATATGATTCGTACTGGTCAGATTGCTATTCTCTTGGCAGAAAAAGCTGGTTTGTCAGCGGATGAAACGATTGACCTAGCCCGTGCAGCAGCCATTTACAAGTTTGACTTGTTGACAGGTATGGTTGGCGAATTTGACGAGCTCCAAGGAATTATGGGAGAGAAATATGCCCTTCTTGCTGGGGAAACTCCAGCAGTCGCGGCTGCTATTCGTGAACACTACATGCCTACATCAGCTGAAGGAGAACTTCCAGAGAGCAAGGTCGGTGCAGTGCTTGCCATTGCAGATAAATTGGATACGATTTTGAGTTTCTTCTCAGTAGGTTTGATTCCATCAGGTTCTAATGACCCTTATGCCCTTCGTCGTGCGACCCAAGGTGTGGTTCGTATCTTGGATGCCTTTGGTTGGCACATTGCTATGGATGAGCTGATTGATAGCCTTTATGATCTAACATTTGACAGCTTGACTTATGAAAATAAGACAGATGTTATGGACTTTATCAAGGCTCGTGTTGATAAGATGATGGGTTCTACTCCAAAAGATATCAAGGAAGCTGTTCTTGCAGGATCAAACTTTGTCGTGGCAGATATGTTGGAAGCAGCAAGTGCTCTTGTAGAAGCAAGTAAGGAAGAAGATTTCAAAACATCTGTGGAATCACTTTCTCGTGCCTTTAACTTGGCTGAGAAGGCAGAAGGAGTTGCTACAGTTGATTCAGCACTTTTTGAAAATGACCAAGAAAAAGCTTTGGCGGAAGCAGTAGAAACACTCGTTTTATCAGGTTCTGCAAGTCAGCAATTGAAACAACTCTTTGCGCTTAGCCCAGTCATTGATGCATTCTTTGAGAATACCATGGTTATGGCTGAAAATGAAGCAGTCCGTCAAAATCGTTTGGCAATCTTGTCTCATTTAACTCAAAAAGCAGCTAAACTTGCACGTTTTAACCAAATCAATACCAAATAAAATCTGTTAAACGGATTAAATCTTATCATAAAGGAGAGAAACATGGATCCTAAAAAAATTGATCGTATCAACGAGCTTGCTAAAAAGAAAAAAGCAGAAGGCTTGACACCAGAAGAAAAAGTGGAACAAGCTAAACTACGTGAGGAGTACATCGAAGGTTATCGTCGCTCTGTTCGTCACCACATTGAGGGAATCAAAATTGTGGACGAAGAAGGAAACGATGTTACACCAGAAAAACTACGCCAAGTTCAACGTGAAAAAGGATTACATGGTCGTAGTCTCGATGATCCAAACTCATAATAAGCATTCTCTCTTTTAACAAAGATAGATGAAATAATAAGTAAAAGACTAGCAGACAAAAACTGCTAGTCTTTTTTTTGATAAAAAAGGAACCAAGATGGTTCCTAAAATGATTAGTTACTTGCTCCAGATGTAGCGTCAGCGCCACCACCGTGACCACCGGCATCACCTGAATCAGAAGCTCCAGATGTAGCATCTGCATCGCCGTGACCATGTCCGCCAGCAGGAGCTGCAGCATTTCCACCGACTAAACGTTGACCAGTTGTATTGAGGTACCAATCAAGCCATGGTTGGAAATTAAAGATAATCTCATTAATTCCAGCATATGAACCATCTGGGTAGTACATTGCTTGGTAATTATGGGTATTAATAACACCTTCAGGTGTTCCTGGCACAATTGTACGGACATATTCTTGATCCCCGTTACGCAATACGCCGACAACCCATTCAACGTTTTTCATTCTAGAATCTGGCAATGTACCGTGTACTGTTCCTAATCTATTTCCTGATTGAGCACGTACACGTTTACCAAACATTGTATCTGGGTCTTGGTGTGCGTTATTAAAGTACAAAAATTGATTGTTATCATCTGCAAATGTCAATTCAAATGGCATTGCTTTCAAGAACATGTCAATTTGGTTAACTGTCAAGATACCGTGGTCTAATTTAACGTAAGTATCTCCAGAAACAGCTCCAACAAGTTCAGCAGCTTTTTCTACCCATTCAGGATCATCTGGATCAACACCTTGGATGGTAGTTGCAATTGAATTTGTACAATATAAATCTTCTGGCTCAATTGGTTTTGGTTTTTTCAATTTTGAAACGACTCCCACGTATTTTACAAAGTTGTCTAAACATGTTTCAAGGAAATTAACAGTTCCTTCATTTGTGATATTTCCATTAACATCAAAAGCTTCTTTAGCTTTACCAAGAAGGAATTCATTTCCTGGAAGTGTGTAGGCATTGACACCTGGAGCGTCAAGAATCTTACGAAGGTGAACTTGGGCACGTGAAGTACCTTGGTCATAGTAAGAAGCACCCACAATCATGACTGGTTTGTTTTCAAATGGATGAACTTCATATGAAAGCCATTCAAGAACAGATTTTAGGGAAGCTGAGATTGTGTGGTTGTGCTCAGGCGTAGCAATGATAACACCATCAGCACGAGTAATTCTGTTATACAAAAGACGTAATTGGAAACTTTCATCCCATTTTTCGTCCTGGTTAAACATTGGAACTTCGTCAATTTCAAGGACTTCTAATTCAAATTTGAGTTTGAAGTGACGACGGATGAATTCCAAGAGTTTACGGTTATATGATTGATCGTAGTTTGATCCTACAAGTCCAACAAATTTCATTCTTTTTGGTCTCCTATCTTACAAATTTTCCCAGTCAAAGTCTTCTGCATCTTTGCGAAGTAATTCTTGTGCATTGCGCAATTTTTCTGTGATTTTTACAAAGATACGGTAGTCGTCAAAAGTAGCATCCAGTTTTTTGATCACATCAAGATCTACTAGGTCTCCACTTGGGTTGAAAGCTTGAAGAGAATGTGAAAGCAAGAATTCATCTGGAAGGACACTTGCTTTAATTTCTGGGGCATTCAAGATTTGGCGAAGTTGTAATTGGGCACGTGATGAACCAAGCGTACCGTAAGAAGCACCTGTAATCATGATTGGTTTGTTCAAAAGTGGGTAAATACCGTATGACAACCAAGCTAGAGCGCTCATCAAAACTGCAGGAATAGAGTGGTCATACTCAGGAGTGCCGATAATAACGCCATCTGCCTCTTCAATTTTAGCAGCAATTTCTAAAATTTCAACAGGTACTTGCTTGTCAGCTGGTTTGTTGAAGACAGGGATATCCTTGATTTCAACAAGTTCAATTTCAGCTTTTTCAGCAAAGTGTTTTTGCATGTATTGAAGCAATTGACGGTTTGTAGAACGTTTTGAATTTGTTCCAACAATAGCAATAAGTTTTAACATGAGATTTCCTTTCTCTTTTTACATAATACGATTTTAAAACTCCATTGAAACATCTATTTCTATAGAGTAGGAATTCCTGAAGAACAGCTTAGGTGACCTTCCTTATCGATGAGGATAGCTTCGATGCCCTCCAAACTTTCGACTTGCCAGAGGATAGAAGCAGGTCTTTCTCCAAATAAACGAGTTGTCCATATTTCACCATCAACTGATTTATCAGAGATGATTGTGAGACTTGCTAGTTTCGTTTCAACAGGATATCCTGTTTGACTGTCAAAAATATGATGGTAATCTTTTCCATCGACTGTCAGGTGACGTTCATAAATGCCTGAAGTCACGACAGATTTATTGACAACAGGGATGGTCATTAAGTGATTTCCCCTCGGATTGGCTGGGTCTTGAATCCCGATTTGCCAAGGCTGATTTCCTCTTGCCTGATTTTTTCCAATAGTCAGGATATTCCCTCCCAGATTGATCAAGGCAGATGTCACTCCCTCTTCTCTCAGAAATTGGGCAACCTTATCCGCACTATAACCCTTGGCTAAACAACCAAGATCGATTTTCATTCCTTTTTGTTTTAAAAACACAGTGGAAGTGGAAGAATCTAACTCGATAGAATGAGGATTGATTAAAGGAAGTACTGATTCAAGTTCTTGAGGCTGGGCAACTTTGGCATCTGAAAAACCGATACGCCAGGTTTGAATCAAGGGACCAATGCTGATGTTGAGATGACTAGAGGGCGCTAGGCTATGCTCTAATCCAAGTGAAATCAATTCAAACAAATCAGGATGAACTTTGACTGGAGCTATTCCAGCTTGATAATTGATTTCCATCAACTCCGATTCTTGACTATTGGCATTGAAGCGGTATTCAAGCTCTTTGAGCAAATCAAAGGATTTTTGGAGCAAGCTATCGGCTCGCTCATCTACTAATGAAATAGTGATAGTAGTCCCCATTAGCCGTTCGGAATGTGAACTAAGAGGCAAGCTACCAACTCCTTTCTCTTATGAAAAGAAGGTTGAAACATTGTAAATTTATATTAAATTTAACCCCTTACATTTTCTTTCCATGATACTAGCATACCATAAAGTCAGCGTTTTCACAAATAAAATTTGTAAACTTGTCAAGAAATATGCTCAGAAAATAAAGAGTAATTGTAAGAAAGGCTGATAAAATACAGATTATTTACATTTTTTTACAAAAAAATCGGGAAAATTAGCTAAACTCTTGTAAACGCTAACAGTAAATGTTATACTAGAAAGGTAAATTTAAAATTGAAGGTAGGAATTTTTCTATGAGTAAAATCGTTGTAGTTGGTGCTAACCACGCTGGTACAGCATGTATTAATACTATGTTGGATAATTTTGGAAACGAGAACGAAATCGTTGTATTCGACCAAAACTCTAACATCTCTTTCCTAGGATGTGGAATGGCCCTTTGGATCGGTGAACAAATTGACGGTGCTGAAGGCTTGTTCTATTCTGATAAAGAAAAATTGGAAGCTAAAGGTGCTAAGGTATACATGAATTCACCAGTTCTTTCAATCGACTATGATAACAAAGTAGTTACAGCAGAAGTTGAAGGGAAAGAGCACAAAGAATCATACGATAAATTGATTTTCGCTACAGGTTCTACACCAATCTTGCCACCAATCGAAGGTGTTGAAATTGTTAAAGGAAACCGCGAATTTAAAGCAACTCTTGAAAATGTACAATTCGTTAAATTGTACCAAAACGCTGAAGAAGTGATTCACAAATTGTCTGATAAGAGTCAACACCTTGACCGTATCGCCGTTGTTGGTGGTGGTTATATCGGTGTTGAACTTGCTGAAGCCTTTGAACGTCTTGGAAAAGAAGTTGTCCTTGTCGATATCGTTGATACTGTCTTGAACGGTTACTATGACAAAGACTTCACACAAATGATGGCGAAGAACTTGGAAGACCACAACATCCGCTTGGCGCTTGGTCAAACTGTTAAAGCAATTGAGGGTGACGGTAAAGTTGAACGCTTGATTACTGATAAAGAAACTTTCGATGTGGATATGGTTATCCTTGCAGTTGGTTTCCGTCCAAATACTGCTCTTGCTGATGGTAAGATTGAACTCTTCCGTAACGGTGCCTTCCTTGTAGACAAGAAACAAGAAACATCTATCCCAGGCGTTTACGCAGTAGGTGACTGTGCGACTGTTTATGACAACGCTCGTAAAGACACTAGCTACATCGCTCTTGCTTCAAATGCTGTTCGTACTGGTATCGTTGGTGCATATAACGCATGTGGACATGAATTGGAAGGAATCGGTGTTCAAGGTTCAAACGGTATCTCAATCTACGGTCTTCACATGGTTTCAACTGGTTTGACTCTTGAAAAAGCTAAAGCTGCTGGTTACAACGCAACTGAAACAGGCTTTAACGATCTTCAAAAACCAGAATTTATGAAGCATGACAACCATGAAGTTGCCATCAAGATTGTCTTTGACAAAGATAGCCGTGAAATTCTTGGTGCACAAATGGTTTCACACGATTCTGCAATCAGCATGGGAATCCACATGTTCTCACTTGCTATCCAAGAGCATGTGACAATTGATAAATTGGCATTGACAGACCTATTCTTCTTGCCACACTTCAACAAACCATACAACTACATCACAATGGCTGCCCTTACAGCTGAAAAATAAAAATGAATGAGCTATCTGGCCTTAAGTTAAGGCCAGATAGTTTTTTAGTCAATGTGTACCCAAACAATTACATTTTTTTTATCTTGTACTTCATTTTAATCTAACTTAAAATGAAATGGTAGCTACCAATACAAATGATGAGGATAAAGAAATGACTGAAAATCGTTATGAACTAAATAAAAACTTGGCACAGATGCTCAAGGGTGGGGTTATCATGGACGTTCAGAACCCTGAACAGGCTCGTATTGCAGAGGTTGCTGGTGCGGCAGCTGTTATGGCCTTGGAGAGAATTCCAGCTGATATTCGTGCAGCTGGTGGTGTTTCCCGTATGAGTGATCCAAAGATGATTAAGGAAATCCAAGAAGCGGTTAGTATTCCAGTGATGGCCAAGGTCAGAATCGGGCATTTTGTTGAAGCTCAGATTTTAGAGGCTATTGAGATTGACTACATCGATGAGAGTGAGGTTTTATCTCCAGCAGACGACCGTTTCCATGTGGACAAAAAAGAATTCCAAGTTCCTTTTGTCTGTGGGGCTAAGGATTTGGGAGAAGCCTTGCGTCGTATTGCTGAAGGAGCTTCTATGATTCGTACAAAAGGAGAACCAGGGACAGGAGATATCGTTCAAGCCGTTCGTCATATGCGTATGATGAATCAGGAAATTCGCCGCATTCAAAACCTACGTGAGGACGAACTTTATGTTGCTGCTAAGGACTTGCAAGTCCCTGTAGAATTGGTTCAATACGTTCATGAACATGGGAAATTGCCAGTTGTAAACTTTGCAGCTGGGGGAGTTGCAACGCCAGCTGATGCTGCTTTGATGATGCAATTAGGGGCAGAGGGTGTCTTTGTCGGTTCAGGTATTTTCAAGTCAGGAGATCCTGTTAAACGAGCGAGTGCCATTGTCAAAGCGGTAACTAACTTCCGTAATCCTCAAATCCTAGCTCAAATCTCTGAAGATCTAGGAGAAGCCATGGTTGGTATTAATGAAAATGAAATTCAAATTCTCATGGCAGAGCGAGGAAAATAGATGAAAATCGGAATATTGGCCTTGCAAGGGGCCTTTGCAGAACATGCAAAAGTGCTAGATCGATTAGGTGTCGAGAGTGTTGAAATCAGAAATTTAGAAGATTTTCAGAAACATCAGAGTGATTTGTCGGGTTTGATATTACCTGGTGGGGAATCTACAACCATGGGTAAGCTCTTACGAGACCAGAACATGCTGATTCCCATCCGAGAAGCAATTCTATCTGGTTTACCAGCCTTTGGCACCTGTGCGGGTTTAATTTTGCTGGCTAAGGAAATTGCTTCTCAGGAAGAGAGTCATCTAGGAACTATGGATATGGTGGTTGAGCGCAATGCTTATGGGCGCCAACTAGGGAGTTTCTATACGGAAGCAGAATGTAAGGGAGTTGGTCAGATTCCAATGACCTTTATCCGTGGTCCAATTATCAGTAGTGTTGGAGTAGATGTAGAAATTCTAGCAACAGTTGACAATCAAATCGTTGCTGCTCAAGAAAAAAATATGTTAGTGACCTCTTTTCATCCAGAATTGACTGATGATGTGCGCTTGCACCAGTACTTTATTAATATGTGTAAAGAAAAAAGTTGAGATTGAATTTCTCAACTTTTTTACATGTAATAAACAATGGCGATGTATTGAAGGGCAGATGCTGCTAGGATAAAGAGATGCCAAATCATGTGGAAATAAGGTTTTTTCTTGGCGTAAAATCCAGCTCCAACTGTATAACAGAGTCCGCCAGTTACCATGAGACTCCAGAAAATTGGCGTTGTTTGACTGATAATGGCAGGAATGATGGCCAGAACCAACCAGCCCATAATCAGGTAAAGAGCAAGGCTAAATTTCTCATTGACTTTTTTAGCAAAGATTTTATAGAGAATACCAAAGATGGTCGTTCCCCACTGGATAGCAATAATCAGATAGCCAAACCAGTTATTCATTAAGGTCAAGACGACGGGCGTGTATGAGCCTGCGATAGCCACATAAATCATCGAATGGTCGATGATTCTCAAGACATATTTGTGGGTTGAACCATAGGCCATAGAGTGGTAAATGGTGGATGATAGAAACATGAGAAAGAGACTAATAACGAAAATGGAAACGCCGATAGATGATAAAAATCCGTGTGCCTCATAACTATAGGTGGATGAAATGGGGAGTAAGATGAGCATGATGACTGCACCTACGGCATGGGTCACGCTATTAGCAATCTCCTCTCCAAAACTGAGTTGTTTGCTGAGTTTAAGACTAGTGTTCATTGGATTACCTCTTCTTGAGTATGATGGATTAAGGCTAGAGTTTGCTGATAGAGTTTAACGGTTTGGCAGCTGGTTTGGATAATGGGGTTAGCTGGGTCAATTCCTTGGTTCATGTAGTCCACAAAAGCGTCGTAGAGTTGGTCTGAACTTGCTTGAGTTTGGAGAGTATTAAGTGTCTGTGCTATTTCTTGTATAGAAAATACAGACTTAAGAGTTGTGATAGCAATTAGACGGGCAATCTGTTGGCGTTGGTATTTTTTCTTGTCAGGCTTTGTTAGGTAACCATGTTTCACATAATTATTGACCATAGATGCTGTCAGGCCCTTATCTTTATCAGGAGAGATAGGGGCGCAGACCTGATTGACATAGAGCAAAACCTGGTCCAGATAGAGGTCAATATTTGGGATTTCTGCCCATTTTGGGTAGGAAAAGGTAGTTTTCATTTTCAACTCCTTTTTATCTAGTTTTAATAACTAGATTATAAAATAACAAAAACAGAAAGTCAAGTTTTAACTGCTTGTAGAAAGACTTAAATTATGCTATGATGGGAGAAACTAGTCAGAAATGAGGAGAAAAGATGGAAATTCGTTTAGCTTTTCCAAATGAAGTAGATGCCATCATGCAGGTGATGGAAGATGCTAAAAAATGTTTAGCAGATGCTGGTAGTGACCAGTGGCAAAATGGCTATCCAAATGCTGATATTATTATTGAAGATATTATCTCGGGTCAAGCCTACGTAGCCTTGGAAGAGGGAGAACTACTAGCTTATGCAGCTGTGACCAAGAGTCCAGAGGCAGTCTATGAAGCCATTTATGAAGGAAAATGGCAAGCTGGAGAGTCAGAGTACCTAGTCTTTCACCGTATTGCTGTGGCAGCAGATGTCAAGGGACAAGGAGTTGCTCAAACCTTCTTAGAGGGCTTGATTGAAGGTTTTGACTATCTTGATTTTCGCTCAGATACGCATGCTGAAAACAAAGCTATGCAACATATTTTTGAAAAACTTGGTTTTAAACAGGTTGGTAAAGTGCCTGTTGATGGCGAACGCTTGGCCTATCAAAAATTAAAGAAATAATGCAAAAGATGTACGTAAAAATGCTCTACTTTTCGCCAATAGGAACCTTGTCTTTGGTTGCCGACGAGCAATATCTGTATGGAATTTGGGTTCAGGAGCAGAAGTATTTTGAGAGGGGGATAGGAGATGAAACAATAGAAGAAGTTGTTAGTCATCCCATTTTAGCCCCAGTTATTGCTTGCTTAGATGATTACTTTAAAGGCAAGTCTCAGAATTTATCCAACTTGCCCTTGGCTCCAATCGGAACGGATTTTGAAAAGAGAGTTTGGTCCTATTTACAGGAAATTCCTTATGGTCAAACAGTGACCTATGGACAAATAGCTCAAGACCTACAAGTGGCTTCTGCTCAAGCAATTGGTGGAGCGGTAGGACGCAATCCGTGGTCTATCCTAGTACCTTGTCATCGGGTGTTGGGCGCAGGCAAGCGTCTGACAGGTTATGCTGCAGGAATGGAAAAGAAAGCATGGCTATTGGAGCATGAAGGCGCAGATTTTAAAGATATAAACAATAGAAAGTGAAAGACATGTTAGAATTTATCGAATATCCAAAATGTTCAACTTGTAAAAAAGCAAAACAAGAATTAAACCAACTCGGTGTGGACTATAAAGCTGTCCATATCGTCGAAGAAACACCTAGCCAAGAAGTCATTTTAAATTGGCTAGAAACCTCAGGTTTTGAGTTGAAGCAATTTTTTAACACCAGTGGAATCAAATACCGTGAATTAGGATTGAAAGATAAGGTAGGAAGCCTGTCAAACCAAGAAGCGGCTGAGTTGCTAGCAAGTGACGGTATGTTGTTAAAACGCCCCATTTTAGTAGAAAATGGAACTGTTAAGCAAATCGGTTATCGAAAACCCTATGAAGAATTGGGATTGAAATAGTTTTTATCTATCTCTTTGATAGATAAAATATATAGCCTCCCTGTTTCAAAGTATGATAAACTAGTAGGTAGACAAAGTCTGTATCTGACCGTAGCAAATAATTTCATTGACGGCAGAAGTATGGTAGAATGAATCATTATCAGGAGAGGATGTTTTTATGAATGTTACAACGATTTTAGCATCAGATTGGTACCAAAACTTGATGCAATTGATTCCGGATGGCAAGCTTTTTAGCTTGCGTTCGGTCTTTGATGGAATTCCGAGAATTGTCCAACAACTTCCAATAACGATTATGTTGACAATTGGTGGTGCTCTTTTTGGCTTGGTTTTGGCACTTCTTTTTGCTATTGTGAAAATCAATCGTGTCAAGATTTTATATCCCTTGCAGGCCTTCTTTGTTAGTTTCTTAAAAGGGACACCGATTTTAGTGCAACTCATGTTGACCTACTACGGAATTCCTTTGGCTTTGAAAGCCCTCAATCAGCAATGGGGTACTGGTCTCAATATTAATGCGATTCCAGCCGCTTTTTTTGCGATTGTTGCCTTTGCTTTCAATGAGGCAGCCTATGCCAGTGAAACCATTCGTGCAGCCATTCTCTCAGTCAATCCTGGTGAGATTGAGGCGGCACGCAGTCTGGGGATGACCCGAGCACAAGTTTATCGTCGAGTGATTATTCCAAATGCAGCAGTTGTGGCGACTCCAACCTTGATTAATTCCCTAATCGGCTTGACCAAGGGAACTTCTCTAGCCTTTAGTGCGGGTGTTGTGGAAGTCTTTGCCCAAGCTCAGATTCTGGGTGGAGCTGATTACCGCTACTTTGAACGCTTTATCTCTGTAGCCCTTGTTTATTGGGTAGTCAATATCGGAATTGAAAGCCTCGGTCGTTTCATCGAGAGAAAAATGGCTATTTCTGCACCCGATACAGTGCAAACAGATGTGAAAGGAGACCTTCGTTAATGATTAAGATTTCGAATTTAAGCAAATCCTTTTCAGGACAGACTGTCTTGGATCATCTGAACTTGGATATTCAAAAAGGGGAAGTTGTAGCCTTGATTGGTTCTTCAGGAGCTGGAAAATCAACTTTCCTTCGCAGTCTCAATTATCTTGAAACACCTGACAGTGGCTCTATTCAGATTGATAATTTCGCAGTTGATTTTTCTAAAATCACTCAAGAAGAAATCCTTGCCCTACGCCGTAAGTTGTCTATGGTTTTCCAACAGTTTAATTTGTTTGAACGCCGAACAGCACTTGATAATGTAAAAGAAGGCTTGGTTGTGGTTAAGAAATTATCTGACCAAGAAGCGACTAAGATTGCCAAGGAAGAGTTGGCTAAGGTTGGGCTTTCGGACCGTGAAAACCATTACCCTCGCCATTTATCAGGTGGACAGAAGCAACGGGTTGCCTTAGCGCGTGCGCTTGCTATGAAACCAGATGTCTTGCTCTTAGACGAACCAACTTCAGCTCTTGACCCAGAATTGGTTGGTGAAGTAGAGAAGTCTATTGCAGATGCTGCTAAGTCAGGTCAAACCATGATTTTGGTCAGTCATGACATGTCCTTTGTAGCCCAAGTGGCTGATAAGATTCTCTTCTTAGATAAGGGGAAAATCATCGAGTCTGGAACACCGGATGAGATTATCCACCATCCTAAAGAAGAGAGGACAAAAGAATTCTTCGCTAGTTACAAACGGACTTATATTTGATATAATAGATAAAGGAAAACTCAGTTAGCTGGACTAGCTGAGTTTACTCTTTAAAAAAGATAGAAATGAGAGAAATCATGCTACTGCAACTATTTTCTTTATATTTCGAGAGTTTAATCTTGACTACCATCCTCGTCCTGATTTTTTTAGGGATTTGGATTGGACTGAGAGCCATGTCGGGAGTTGATAAGACAGCTAAGGCTCGCCAAGCCCATCTCTATGATATGATTATGATTGGGGTCTTGGTTGTTCCAGTGTTATCCTTTGCGGTTATGAGTTTAATTCTTGTTTTCAAGGCATAATCCTTGCTTGATTGACAAGAAAGAGTTAGAATAAAGATAGTTACAACAAGAAAGAAGGAATCTATATGTACGATACTATTATTATCGGTGCTGGACCTGCAGGGATGACTGCAGCCTTGTATGCTGCTCGAAGCAATCTGAAAGTAGCCTTGATTGAAGGTGGTCTGCCAGGTGGTCAGATGAATAATACATCTGATATTGAAAATTACCCAGGATACGCTAATATTAGTGGGCCAGAATTGGCAGAAAAAATGTTTGAACCGCTTGAAAATCTTGGTGTTGAGCACATTTATGGTTATGTTGAAAATGTAGAAGACCATGGTGATTTTAAGAAAGTGATGACCGATGACCAAACATATGAAACTCGTACAGTTATCGTAGCGACTGGTTCAAAACACCGTCCTTTGGGAGTACCTGGAGAAGAAGAACTGAACAGTCGTGGTGTTTCTTACTGTGCCGTGTGTGATGGTGCTTTCTTCCGTGACCAAGATTTGTTGGTAGTTGGTGGCGGAGATTCAGCTGTTGAAGAAGCCCTCTTCTTGACTCGTTTTGCAAAGACTGTTACCATTGTTCACCGTCGTGACCAACTTCGTGCTCAAAAAGTTTTACAAGACCGCGCCTTTGCGAATGAGAAAATCAGCTTTATCTGGGATTCTGTAGTGAAGGAAATCAAGGGCGAAAACCGAGTAGAATCTGTCGTATTTGAAAATGTGAAAACAGGTCAAGTGACAGAACAAGCCTTTGGTGGTGTCTTTATCTATGTTGGATTGGACCCTCTTAGCGATTTTGTTAAAGAATTGAATATCCAAGATCAGGCTGGATGGATTGTGACAGATAACCACATGAAAACTGCAGTTGACGGTATCTTTGCAGTTGGAGATGTTCGCTTGAAAGACCTCCGCCAAGTAACAACAGCAGTTGGAGATGGAGCTATCGCTGGTCAAGAAGCTTATAAGTTTATCACCGAACATAGTTAATCATAAAAAAGTTTCCAATCAGATGACTGGAAACTTTTTTTATAGTCTATTTCGGAAAACTTCGTACATGAGAATAGCTGCAGCAACACTGGCATTAAGGCTTTGAACATGTCCATTCATAGGAATGGTAATCATTTCATCTACCTGTTTTTTGATGTTGCTAGAAATGCCTTTTCCTTCATTTCCGATGATGAGGGCGATTTTCCCTTTTGTATTCCATTTATGGCAAGGAGTCCCATTCATATCCGTTCCAAAGGTCCAGAAGCCTTCATCCTTGAGTTTATCTAAAGTTTGACTGAGATTGGTTACTCGGGCAATCGGAACGTGTTCAATAGCACCTGTGGCTGTTTTGGCAACGACAGGAGTTACTCCGACAGCACGGTGCTTGGGAATGATGACTCCTGAAACATTGGTCGCATCAGCGGTTCTTAAGATGGAGCCTAAGTTGTGAGGGTCGGTTAACCCATCCAGAATCAATAAAAGTGGATTTTCTTCTTGGCGCGTTTTTGCAAGGATATGCTCTAGCTCGCTATAGGCAAATTCAGACACTCGTAGAACAAAACCTTGGTGGACAGCACCTTCAGTCATCTCAGAGAGGGATTTTTTTGAAGTCCAAGAAATGGACACCTTCTTTTCTGTAGCCAGTTCCTTGACTTTCTCAACGTTCTTACCTCGGAGATCTTCTTGGAGGTAAAGTTTGTTTCCTGTGTTTGCAAGGAGGGCTTCAGTAACGGCGTGGACGCCATAGACAATATCATTTGTTTTCATGCCTCTATTATAACATAAAACCCCGTATTGCAACGGGATTTTCTTTATTCTAGAATTAGTAAGCCATCTTTTACTGCAAATGGGTCTTTTTCATTGATACGATCGTAAAACATGATTCCGTTAATGTGGTCAATTTCATGCTGAACAACGATGGAGTTGTAGCCTTTGAGCTTGATACGGTGTTTTTCTCCATCCTTGTCAAAGTAGTCAACAGTAACGCGAGCATGGCGAACTACATAACCAGGTACGTTGCGGTCAACAGAGAGGCAACCTTCTCCTTCACCAAGAGCAGCGTCTTGAACAGAGTGAGAGACGATTTTTGGATTGTACATAATGGCTTGCAAGTCGTAAGCTTCCTCTGGAGTTTCGCCTTCTTCAACAATGTTTGGTACCAAAACAGCGATAATGCGTTTTGAGATATCTAATTGAGGAGCAGCCAGTCCAACCCCACCGCGGAGCCCCATTTTTTCAGCCATTACGGGATCTTGGGAATGTTTGAGGAATTGCATCATCTTTTCGCCAAGGATGATTTCCTGGTCAGACAAGGGGAAAGTAACTTCCTCAGCAACTGCGCGTAGAGTAGGATTCCCCTCGCGGATAATATCTTTCATATCAATTAAGTGAGCAGCTTTTGTAATACGTTCTATTGCAGACATTTTCTCTCCTTTCATTACCTCTACATGATATCACAAAATGACAAGGAATGAAAGCATTTCGGCATCTAGCTTTTATAGAAAATACCTACTAGGTTCGATTCAATTGTGAAAGAATTACTTATCTGTGATATAATAAAAAGAAAAGGCTTGCATTAGAAAGTAGGGAGAATGGAGATGCAAAGAAGACAAGATAGACATAAACGTGGACCAGTTTTTCATTTTGTGAGAGGCTTTGTAAACTTTTTTAGGAGTTATCGCAAGTGGAGTAATAAGGGATTTGTGGCGATACTCTTGCTAGCAGTTGCTTTATCAATGGGATTGGTCTTGTTGTTTGAAAGTTTCCAAGGGATCCCCTTAACCAGTCAAAAAAAGGATCCCATTTCTCAAGAAGTTAATAAGACCAATCAAAATGCTAAAGATCAGGAAGAGGAAAAAACTGCTAGAATTATGGCTCATGGAGATTTACTTTACCATGATATAATCTATATGTCAGCTAAAAAGGAAGATGGCAGCTATGATTTTCATGAGAATTTTGAGTACGTAACTCCTTGGCTCAAACAGGCTGATTTGGCAATAGGTGATTTTGAAGGAACTATTAATAAAGATCATTATTTAGCGGGGTATCCTTTATTTAATGCTCCTGGTCAAGTAATGGATGCTATTAAAGATGCTGGGTATCATGTTTTAGATTTAGCCCATAATCATGTTTTAGATTCTCAAATTGAAGGAGTTATTTCAACGGCAGATGCAATTGAAAAGGCAGGAATGACACCTATTGGAGTTTATACGCACGAGTCACGTGATCAAGCTCCACTCGTTATCAAGGAAGTGAACGGTATCAAGGTTGCACTTTTGGCTTATTCTTATGGATTTAATGGAATTGAGCAAAGTATTTCGCAAGAAGACTATAACCGCTATCTTTCAGACCTAAACGAAGATAAGATGAAGGCTGAAATTGAACGGGCAGAGAAGGAAGCGGATATTACTGTTATCATGCCTCAGATGGGTGTTGAGTATCGCATAGAACCGACTGAAGAGCAAAAGGCTTTGTACCACAAGATGGTTGATTGGGGAGCGGATATTATCTTTGGAGGCCATCCACACGTAGTTGAACCATCTGAAATTGTTGAAAAAGATGGAGACAAGAAACTCATTATCTATTCAATGGGGAACTTCATTTCTAACCAACGTATTGAAACAATGACTGGTGTAGAAAATGCTAAGTGGACAGAGCGTGGTGTTCTTATGGATGTAACTGTCAAGAAAAAAGATGGACAAACAACTATTGAAACAGCTAAAGCTCATCCTACTTGGGTCAATAGAACACCAAAGGGAACTTTTTCACCAGAAGGATATCCCTTATATCATTACCAAACCTATATCCTAGAAGACTTTATCGAGGGTGGTAGTCATCGTGAGCAGTTAGATGAAGCGACTAAGGAACGAATTGATGCAGCCTATAAAGAAATGAACGAACATGTGGGATTGAAGTGGGACTAGCTTGATTCTAGAGGAAAGTAAATGACGATTAAAGTAATTGCGACAGATATGGATGGGACCTTGTTGGATGCTAGTGGCCAGCTTGACCTCCCACGTTTGGAAAAGATTTTAGATCAGTTGGATCAAAGGGGCATTCGTTTTGTCATCGCGACGGGCAATGAAATTCACCGCATGAGGCAACTACTGGAGCACTTGGTCAATCGAGTGGTTCTGGTTGTTGCAAACGGTGCTCGTATTTTTGAAAACAATGAATTGATTCAGGCTCAGACTTGGGATGATACCATTGTCGATAAGGCTTTGGCTCATTTCAAGGGTCGAGCGTGTCAGGATCAGTTTGTTGTGACGGCTATGAAGGGTGGTTTCGTCAAAGAAGGTACGATTTTTACAGATCTTGAAAGTTTTATGACTCCAGAAATGATTGAAAGATTCTACCAACGGATGCAATTTGTGGATGAATTAACCTCTGACCTCTTTGGTGGTGTGCTCAAGATGAGTATGGTTGTTGGTGAGGAACGTTTGAGTTCGGTCTTGGAAGAAATCAACGACCTCTTTGATGGTCGTGTTCGGGCTGTATCGAGTGGCTATGGTTGCATTGATATTCTCCAAGCTGGGATTCATAAAGCATGGGGCTTGGAGGAATTACTCAAGCGCTGGGACTTGAAGCCCCAACAAATCATGGCTTTTGGTGACAGTGAAAATGATGTTGAAATGCTTGAAATGGCTGGAATTGCCTATGCGATGGAAAATGCTGATGACAAGGCCAAAGCTGTGGCTACTGCTTTAGCGCCAGCCAACAGCCAAGGAGGAGTTTATCAAGTCTTGGAAAACTGGTTAGAAAAAGGAGAATGAAGTGGCAGTACAGTTATTAGAAAATTGGCTCCTAAAGGAACAAGAAAAAATCCAAATCAAGTATCGTCACTTAAATCAAATTTCTGTTCTAGAGCCAGACATTCTTTTTATTGGGGATTCCATTGTCGAATATTATCCTCTGCAGGAACTATTTGGGACTTCGAAGACGATTGTCAATCGAGGCATTCGAGGTTATCAGACAGGGCTGTTATTAGAAAATCTAGATGCGCATCTGTACGGTGGAGCAGTAGATAAAATTGTCCTTTTGATTGGGACAAATGATATCGGAAAAGATGTGCCTGTGAATGAGGCTCTCAATAATCTCGAAGTTATCATACAGTCTATTGCTCGCGATTATCCATTGACTGAGATTAAATTGCTTTCTATTTTGCCAGTCAATGAGGGAGAGGAGTACAAGCAGACAGTCTATATCCGCACGAATGAAAAAATTCAGAAATGGAATCAAGCCTATAAAGAACTTGCCTCTGCCTATATGCAGGTAGAATTTGTGCCAGTTTTTGATAGTTTGACAGACCAAGCAGGCAAACTCAAGAAAGATTATACAACTGATGGGTTGCACCTTAGTGTTGCTGGTTATCAGATTTTGACAAAATCTTTGAAAGACTATCTTTTGTAGTTAATTGCTTTCCTTTTTGCATTTTTGTGTTAGATAAGGTATAATGGTTTTATTGTCTTTTGGGGTCGTTACGGATTCGACAGGCATTATGAGGCATATTTTGCGACTCGTGTGGCGACGTAAACGCTCAGTTAAATATAACTGCAAAAAATAACACTTCTTACGCTCTAGCTGCCTAAAAACCAGCAGGCGTGACCCGATTTGGATTGCTCGTGTTCAATGACAGGTCTTATTATTAGCGAGATACGATCAAGTCTTGTCTAGCGGCTTGATAAGAGATTGATAGACTCGCAGTTTCTAGGCTTGAGTTATGTGTCGAGGGACTGTTAAACGAATACATAACCTATGGTTGTAGACAAATATGTTGGCAGGTGTTTGGACGTGGGTTCGACTCCCACCGGCTCCATTATTCCTTTGCATTCTTTTGCATTCCTTGGTAAAACGTTGTTAAATCAACGTTTTTTATTTTTGTCTTTGGTATTCCTTGGTATTCTTTTGCGAAAAAGGGAGTCACAAAAGGAGTCACAAAAAGGAGGCGAACCTCCTTAAAAATCAATATAACTCGCAAAGCGTTCTCCGATGTCATCTTTTGCTTGCTTAGTTATGTGAGTATAAACGTTCATGGTTGTTTTCAAGTCAGAATGTCCTAACCGATGTTGGACTTGCTTCAAAGTCATACCAGCGTCAAAACAAAGGCTGGCATGTGTATGTCTGAATCCGTGGATTTTAATCGGACGCAAGTCGCTACCTTCAACAATTTTGATAAGCCACTTTCTGGGCAGGGTGCTTGGAATTGGCTTCTTAAATTCATTTTCAAAAATGTATTTGGTATTTGGATTCTGCTTTTTCCATTTTTTTAAAATGCTTTTTGTCTTTTTGTCCAGACTGATTAGTCGATTGCTGCTGACCGTTTTGGTGTTGCCTATCTCTTCGCCTGCAAAACCTCTTGTAATAGCCTTGTTTATGTCCAGAGTGTTATCTGTCCAGTCACTCCATTCGAGGGCCAAAATCTCCCCTTTTCTTGCTCCTGTGAAGGCTAGAAGACGAAATAGAGTTATCTTCTCTAGATCCTTTGTTTTGGAGACAAGTTTTAAGAATTTTTGAAGTTCGTCTTTGTTGTAAAAATCGCTCTTGTTATCTGATTTCTTTCTTGTCGAAGTAATCACGCTATCAACTGGATTCGTATCAATATATCCATGCCTAATTGCGTATTTAAAAACATTATTCATCAATCCCTTTAACTTACGACCATAGACTAATTTTCTAGACCATTCATTGGCTTGATCTTGCATTTGAAGAGGAGTGATACTAGCTATTTTTCTATTACCCAAAGCTGGATAGATGTGATTCTTGAAGTTTCTAGATGTCTTGATATAGGTGCTTTCTTGTACGGTTTCAGAATAATCTTTGAGCCATTTTTCAGCAATCTCCTCAACCGTGATTTCCTTCCTGCTTTGCTCACCACTCTCGATATCGTCCTGAAGCTGAAGTAGTGCTGCTCTCGCTTTTGCTTTCGTTTCAAATCCACGGCGTGTAGCGTATTGACTATATCCGTTAACTTTCCCGATATAAGCACGGAACATGTAAGCCGTCTCGCCGTTTTTCTTTTTATAAGACTTTATTTCCATTGATTTTTACCTCATTTCTTGATAAAATGGGTACAAGAAAACGCCTCAAAAGGAAATCTCTTTTGAAAAATTTTTCTTGTAAGTACTAGCCTCACGCTCTCGGTCGCCAAACTTCTGAGCATGGGGCTTTTTTTTGAGTTGTTTCCAAAATGGAAACAGTTGGTTTTACTCCCCTCTATACACTCCAACTACTGCATAAATCTTGATGTGTGTGTCTTCTGCTGGAGGGAAGTCTAGGATGATGTCTTCGTACTTGTCATTGAGTGACACTAGGCGTAAGCGTCCGTTTTCGGTATATATCTTCTTGAAGTAAGAACGGTCTCCGTATGCGATAACTGCTAGGTCTCCGTTGTAAGTGGTCAGTCCTTTGTCTGCTAAATAGAGAATATCTCCGTCTTGGTAGTCAGGTTGCATGGAGTCTCCGCTAACCTTAGTCGCAATATCGTGGCGTGGTGGTTGCTCATCAACCTCTATAGTCTCTCTATCTGTATCGTCGTAGCCAAATCCGTAGTTGAATCCACAAGCTGCTGCTGTCTCAGATACTACCTCAACTTGGTACAAGCTGATAACTTCCGATACTTCGTTTTTCTTCGTATTTTCTTCGTTTTTTTGTTCGTTCAGTTGACTCTCGGCATAGGTCAGGACTTTGCCCTGTCTAGGTGGTTCTAGTTGGTCGTAGATGGATTGGATTTGGGAAGAGGTAGGGAGCTGAGTAGATTCATTTTGAGAAGGGAAAAAATCGTCTATTGAAACACCAAAAATATCGCAAAGTTCAAAGAGCATATCTTGGTTGGCTTTCCTATCCCCTTTTTCATATCTACTAATAGTTTGTTTAGTAGTATTCAATCTTTTTGCAAGTTCATCTTGGGTAAATCCAGCCGATTTACGAAACGTCTTAATTTGTGTTCCGATATATTTTTTTAAATCCATTTTATTCCCCTCAATTTCTATAGTTGTTATAAGTAGATTATATAAAAAAGTCACCGAAAACGCAACTTTTTTTATTTTTTAATTAAAAAACTGTTGACAAGTCACCAAAATGGTGATATACTATAATCAAGCTTAAGGGAAAGGAGGTAAGGCAAATGATGGAACACATCATAAAAAGCCTAGCAACCAAGGACACCACAACCGTCATCTTGGCACTAGGCTTAATCAGAGAAGCACGTTTGTGGCACAAACAAATCTTAGAACACAAACGTAAGCTTCAAAACAAAAAGTAGAGAAAGGGGCAGAAGCCCCAACCTCTACTTGATAGTGTACCATCATTTGCCGTGAAAAGCAATGAGTGAAGAAACTGGATTGATAATCCTAGCAGGATTTGTGATTGTATCTTTTACTATCCGTCAGATAGTGAAGTACCGATGTGATAAAAAAGGAAAGGAGTAGGAAAATGGAAAGTGTTTTTTCAGCAGTTCTCGTCTCAGTAATTACTTCGTTTTTGGTAACGGTAATGCTATTGCGAGGATATTCTAATAGATTGACCGAAATGCTTGAGAATTTCTTTGACAATGAATTGCAAGCACGAAAAGAGATACAAAAACTTACTTTAGATACAATGGATAGAATTTCTAATAAATACAAATAGAGCAAAAGTTTTTACCAAAAGGTGTCATCGAAACGCTTTGTTTTGTAATATCTAATTCCAAGTTTTCTTCGTGGAGTAATTCTTTATAAAAATCTACCAATTGATTGTGTTCTAAATTGTGATATAAAGAATCATCTGCTAATGGATTGATGCGATTAACAAATATTAAACCTAGACGTTCTAAATTTGAAATTGAAGATGAGTTATTATCTATAATTTTGATTAACTCATTTGATAAAACATCGTGTTCTGGTAAAAATACATTTGTCTTTAAATCTTTGTAAGCATATGTTCCAGGAGTGTTGCTTGAATACTTAGCTATAGGATATTTTTTATTATCAAAAATAAACCTGAGGTTTTTAGCATCTAGTGGGGATAATTGTTTAATAATCTCAATATACGAGTGGTGTAAAATATCATTTTTTGAGCTATCAAATGATGCAGCTAATAAAGACGCGAACATTTCTCTGATTTCTTCTTCATCAATATAAAACTTTGAAGCTTCTAGAGCAGGACCGATTATACTAAGCTTTGGTTCTTGTAGTTGTTCATTAGGGATTTTGAAAGCTTTGTCTATAAAGGATTGTGCGTATTTCACGTCATTGACTTCACGTTTTAAATTAGCTCTCATCAAGAAGCTGTTTACTCCACCAAAAAAATACTTCCACGCTTCATTAAAAGTCTGAGCGGGAGCTTCCGCCCCTTTTGTAGCCATAGTAGTTGCAAAAGAAGTTAATATTGTTGGTAATAAATCATCCATTAGGAATTCCTCGTTTCTTAAAATTACTGCTAATGTAGCAGTTTATATAAAACAATACATCGGTCTTGGGACTGATTTTTGGAGGCAATATTGGAAGATAAAATCATTGAACTTGCTGATTACTTCATCAGCGAGAACACAACGTACAGAGAAGCTAAAATAGCATGTGAGAAGCTATTTAGACAAGTCAGCCATGAGATTGAACTCAGGGCGCTGGAAAGTCAGATTAGATGAACTTAGATAAGGAGGTAGGAATGTGCAAATTTATCTGTACCAACTAAGAAAAGAAAAAGGCATTACTCAGAAAGAATTGGCCCAAAAACTTGGTATTTCAGAAACTGCATATCGTCAGAAAGAGAAGGGGCAGAGCGCTTTTACTCAAGATGAAATGTTTTTCTTGCGTAGCTTTTTTGATAAACCTTTGCAAGATATTTTTTTACCAAGAAAGTCACCAAAACGGTAACAATATAATTAAAACAAAAAAAGCACCTAACAGAAGTCAGGTACTCAACGGAAAGGTTTGAGTAGTAGGATGGAAGAATTTATTGATGCTCTTGAAAAAGAAAAAGACCACCTTGAAAAAATCATTAAGGTAGTCAGCTCTGGTGGTAAATTTCTGAGATTGCCATATCAAAAAAAGTCACGCTCGATTAGTGAGAATCTAAAATTGATTTCTCAAAATCTTGATAAATTGAGCGAGCAAGTTCAACAAACCACGAATCAGAATTCATGATTTCAAGATGAAACAAAAAAAGCACCTAACAGAAGTCAGGCGCTAATCAAAAATTACTAATCAAATTATAACACGAAAGAGAGGAAATTGCCAATGGCTTTGGAATTGTTTGGGGAAGATTTCAAAAATGAACTGCTAGAAGAACTTGTCCAGTTAAATGTGAAAGCTATGACTGAAGCTAAATTACGAGTGGCAAGAGGAACGAACTGGGCTTCAATTAAAGACGTCCAAGAGAAGACCGGTTGGGGTCGTAAGAAAATTGAAGATTTTAGAGATGCAGGGAAATTCCGCTATCAGCAAAATGCTAAAGGCGGTAAATATTTATATGACATGAACGACGTACTACGTTTTCAAAGTCAGTTAGCAAAGTGAGGAAAGAATGAATCTATTAGTAAGATTAAAAAACTGGTTGTCCAAAGAAATAAATACTGACTGGAGAATCGTAGCTTTGGATTTAAACAGAGCATTGATTGACCTTCAAGAAAAATACCAACAAGCGAATCAGCATATAACTGATCTTGAAAAAATCGTAGCAATCTACAAGGAAAAGGAGAATGTAAAATGATGGAATACATTTACCTGGTAACAATCATCGGAATCGGTCTATGGTCGCTAGTAAATAAACTAGATGACCACGCTGAAATGAAACAAAAAGAGCGTCAGCTGATGGCGAGCAATATTGCACGCATGAATCTGAGAAATTCAGATAAGCAATTTACTTATGATGTAGAACCACCTGTGGGACTCGCAAAAGGTGTAGAAGAAGGAGTTTAAAATGGTTCGAAATAAATTGACAGATTTAACCAATACTCTTTTTGCCCAACTAGAAACGTTGGACGACAGGGATCTTACTGCAGATGAATTAAAGACGGAACTCCAAAGATCAAAACAGATGGTCGCAATCTCAGGTCAAATCCTTCAAGCTGGCCAGTTGGCGCTAGATGCCGAAAAATTCAAAGACAAGGTAGGTGAGGTTAATGCCCCGATCGCTTTGTTGGAAGGATGAGTACACGGAGTACATGCGTGAAATTTGCCCTGGTCGATTAACTCCTGAAGTAACCAGGTTACTAAATGAGAAATTTGGGACGAATTACAACAAGACTCAAATCGGCGGTGTGCGTAAACGTTTAGGCTTGCTTGTTGGTGAAGCCTATCAAGGTAAACTGCTGACAAAGGAGCAACACGATTATCTTGTCTTTATCCAAAAAAATAAGATTTCTCGCGATGTCGCAAATGAAATGAACCAAAAATTTGGATTATCACTAAATGAGAAACAGATCAGGAATTATCGAAGAAATAACAATCTACATAGTGGTTTAACGGGAAGATTCGAGAAAGGCCAGACTCCCCACAATAAGGGGAAGAAATACCCCAATATGCCAAAAAACAGCGGGCAGTTCAAAAAAGGTAATCGACCTCCGAATTATGTACCTGTCGGCACTATCAACTACACAACAGACGGTTATCCAAAAGAAAAGATTGGAGAACCTAATCGATGGGTTTTGAAACACCGCAAGGTCTGGGAGGAACATCACGGGCCGATACCTAAGGGGCATTCGATTGTCTTCCTAGACGGAGATAAAACAAACTATGATATTTCAAATCTTGCTTGTTTATCTAAAAACGAAATCGCTAGAATGAATCAAAATCATTTATTCACGTCCAATGCTGATTTGACTAAATCTGGTATTGGACTAACAAAACTTGCAAATAAAATCAGAGAGGTAGAAAATAATGGCTAGTTTATACGCACTAACAGGAATCTTTAAACAGATCAATGACATGGAAGGGCTGGACGAAGAAACAAAAGCTGATACCCTGGATTCGATTGATTGGACGGACCAGTTCGAGGAGAAAGTTGAAAATACGGTCAAGGTTATCAAAAATAAAGAAGCTGACAAGAAACAGCTCAAAGAAGAGATTGACCGTCTGACAGCAAGGTATAAGTCAATTGATAATGATATCACACGACTTAAAACTGTCTTGCAAGGTGCTTTTGAAATCACCAGACATGACAAAGTTAAGGGGTTACTTTTTACTGTTTATCTGGCAAAAAATCAACCTTCAGTCATTGTGGATGAGGATCTGCTACCTAAGAAATATTTTGTAATTGCAAAAAAACCTGACAAAAATGCTATCAAGGAATTGCTGAATGCAGGTAAGAAAGTCAAGGGTGCTACCTTGCAAGAAAGTAGAAGTTTGAGGATTAAGTAATGGAATTGACGAATAAAACACGAGTAACAGATTCACTAGCAGTTGTGATTGGACCAGAATCAATTGAAGTACTTGTTACTGAAGATTTTCTATTTGATGTTGCGATTCGTTTTGTGAAAGTAGATGAAACGAATCTTGATCAAGGAAATGAAAAGCCAGTATTCACTCCGGAATACAAGCTGGTCACAGTTGCTAAATACAAAGAAAAACCTATCTTTGAATCGGAAGAAGATATTCGAAGATTCGAAAAACAAGCAAAAGAAATTAAGACTTTGTTTGCTTTTGCAAAGGTAAATAAACAAAATTGGTTTAACACTGCCCTTTATCCAGGAGTGCTGACTGAGAAAGTTGGTGTTTGATGAAAATTTTAGCAATCGATCCTGGTAGCGCAAAGGCTGTAGATAGCACAAATGGCATAGTTTTACTCGATAACGCAAAATTAGTAAATCATTGGGTAGTTCCCTCTGCAAAAATCCATGACATCCGTAAGTGGTTTGAAGAGGTGGGCCGTTTCCTACAAGCTGATGTAGTCGTTATTGAGAAATTTGAAGTTAGAGACAATGACAAATCAAAAGATAATTCGGTTCTTGAGACAATAGATTTATTTCAAATCATTTTTCCAAAATCCGTATTGCAAAACAATGCAGGTTATAAATCTGATATCCCAGATGACCTTTTAAAAATTTTGGGCCTTTGGAAATTCGAGAAAAGCCATCACCAGGATGTCAGAGCGGCAGCAAGACTTGGATTATTTTGGGCAATGAGAAATGATATTGAAGAAGTAATTCAAGATATTGGAAAGGTGGTGAGTAAGTATAACGATAATGCTAAGAAAGTGGCAAGCTGAAGCGGTTAAAAGAAGCGACCATTTATCAAATGGAATCTTTTTAGAGGCTCTTGGGGGCAGAGGTAAAACTATCTGTGCACTTGCTATCGCAAAACATAAAAAAGCTAAGAAAATCATCATCACCAATAACCGACTGGCTATCCTGAATGGTTGGATAGATGCAGTCAAGTTTATGAACTTTGATAAAGATGTTGAGATTATCATTCAAACTGATAGATATCTTCAAAATCAAGTCAAAAAGGGACATAAATTAGATTGTGATGTGCTGATAGTAGACGAATGGCAGAATATGTCGTCTGACAAACAAGTGGCCTTATATCGCAAAATAAAGCGAAAATACACGATAGGTCTTTCAGCGACACCAATCCGGAAAAAAGGACAAAATTTCTATCCGCTTGAAAAAACGGTATTTGGTTGGGCAACCCCAAATAATAAATTTGACTGGCAAAAGACTCATGGAAAAATGGTCTATGATCCATTCAGCTACTCAAAAGAGAAGTGGGAAGATTTCAGAGATTATGAGAAATACATCTCAGATTTACCAAATTTCTTTCGTTGGGAAGAAATCGAAGAAATCGAAAATGCAGTTGAAAACAACGGTTTTGAGATTAAGTTTTATCCAATCAAGGTAGAACCAGGGAACACCGATAGGCTTTCAGAATTTAGAAAGCTAAATCTTGTAACAGTTGACGGCAAGACCGCCATGGCTAAGCAATCGTTTGGAAGAAAGACCTTTGAGCGCTATCTTAATCAAACGGGTGTAGCAATCGATTTTCCAAAACTAAAGCCAGTTAATGCTGATACACCTCTATTATTGAAATTAGATGGACTGATTGAACGAGCACCACACGATATGTTGATTGTCAGCAAATCTAAGCAGATTGTGAATGTTATTCGTGAGCGCCATCCAAATATTGGAATATGGACTGGAGACATACAAGAAGGTCTAGAAAATCAAATAGTCGTAGCTACCAGTCAAGTCCTTGGAGTGGGGGTTGATGGTCTGCAGCATAAATATCAAACGGTTGTCGTGCTGGATCCGGTGGATAAGTCTTCTGGTGAATATGATGACTATCGTCAATTGTTGTGGCGCGTGACTGGTTCACGGCAGCAGCATGATGTAAATGTAATTGAATTTTATTATAAAGAAAGTAAAAAAAGAGGAAAACAAAATGAACAAAAAAACTGAAATGATCGTATTTCGTAGTCGTGAAACTGGAAAATTTCTTGAGTCTTACAAAGACAGAGGTTCCTTGGCATTTGTAGCTGACTATTGTTGCTTGGAACATTGCTTGAAGATTCCTCGTAAAAAATACGAAGAAAACAAAAAGACCTACAAGGCTCTTGCGACAGCTTTTGACTGTGAAATCGTCGCAGTTGAAGCAGAATACAAATTGGCCTATCCGAATGGCTCAGAAGTTGAACCTATCAAGCGTGACCGTTCATCAATTGAGGACATGATTAAGGATATTATTGGAGGGCTTCTCTAATGGCATTTACACTTCCAGTAAATAAACCACGAGTTCCAGTGGATACTCCAAGAAATTTCTTTTTCTATGGAGCAACTATGAGCGGGAAATCTTACCTAGCTAACGAATTTCCCAACCCAATTATTTTGAACACAGATGGAAACGCTAGTGCAAATAGTGTTCCAGCAATCCAACTTGTCAACGAAAAGGACAAGAACGGTCATATCATAAAATCAGTGATTGAGCAGCTTAGTGAAATCTTACTGGCTCTTCAAACACAGAAACATACTTATGAAACAGTAGTAGTTGATGTTATTGACGATGTTATTGACATGATCAAAATTGCTGTATGTGGTGAATTTGATGTTAAGTCACTATCAGAAATCGGCTACGGTAAAGGTTATGATTATTTCAACCAAGCTTTGACAGAATTGGTTATTGATCTTAAAGCTCTGCCAATGAATGTTATCTACATCAGCCGTGAAATCACTGAATACAATGACGACGGAAAAGCAGTTAAGACTTTACCAAGTTTACGTGAGAAATATGTCAACCTCATCAATGGAAACTCAGACTTGATGATTCGGACTGAAAAACTTGGGAACAACTACAACCGAGAGGTTATCCGCAAACGTAAAACTTACAAATCTGACCAGATTGACGATAAGGCAATTTTGAAGATTTTGCAGACAATTGACGGTGCTGTTACTATGACAGCTACCAAATCAACAAAGAGCACAAAAAAAGAGGCACCTAAAAAAGTTGAAGTAGTTGCCGAAGATGATATTTTTTAAGAAATAAAGGAGAAAAAATATGAGTTTATATGATATTGCAAAACAATTAAAGGCTAACGGATATGATCCACGGAAAGACAAAGTTAACGGAAGCCAGCATCTTCCCGGTGGTGAATATCAGGTTATTTTAACAAGTGTTGAGGCCCGTATCGCTGATAGCAAATGGGAATCTATCAATTACGCCTTTGAAGTCCGTGATCCAGAAAGTCCATTCAACGGTCGTACACAATTCATTGGTATGGGAACCCTTGTTGATTGGGTAAAAGACGGTAAGAAGATGGACTTGACAAATATGGTTGAAACAACGGTCAAATTTTTCCAAAAAACTCTTGAACTAGCAGATGACAAAATGCGTGGTGCAGACCTTGAGGACAATAAGTCTATGGAAGAGGCTTTGAAGCGTAAGGCAGTCGGTACAAAATTTCTCTTGGTTATTGATGAATACACCAAACGTGACAAATCGACAGGTTACAATTATGATCTTGAAGAGTATATTGGAAACAAAGTCGAAGCAACACCAGAACTTGATGATGATGACCTCCCTTTCTAAATAATAGTAAGTTTTGGGTCATTGATGAAACTGATGAAAGATTAGGACCATTCAATACATTTGAAGAAGCTTATCAATCGTTGTTATTTTATTTAAAAATGACTGAAGATGAATATCAATCAAATTATATGGCCCAGGAACTTGTTTATATTTACAAAGAGGAGAAAAACCCATGCCGTCGATGAAAGAATACGCATTACAGTATCAAAAATTGGGATTTTCAGTAATACCCATCAATCCAAAGAATAAGATGCCTTTGATTGAATTTGCCGATAAGCCTGCCATGACTCCTGCCGAGATTGAAAATTTTTGGGACGGCTACCCTAATGCAAATATTGCCCTCAGAACTACAAACTTCTTTGTCATTGATATTGACAAGCACGGCAAGTCAAACGGCTTTGAGTCGCTTAAAAAATGGAAATATTTGGGATTGATTGAACCGACACTGCAAGCTAAGACGGCAAGCGGTGGGAAACACCTCTTTTACTTCAAAAGAGAGGATACCCCTATCACTCAAATGATTAATTTCTTACCAGGTGTTGACATCAAAGCCCATGAAAACAATTATGTTTTGGTTGCTCCGTCAGCAACAGAAAAAGGGCAGTATGAGTGGGATCTGGAAAAGTCTAAGGAAGGTGGTACTATGGTTACTCCTTCAAAAGAATTAATCCAGGCTATAAAAAAACAGTATGGCGAAACTCATGGCTATAAGTATGATGGTAAGGATGGTCTTAGGGACTTAGTTAGACGTTCACATACTAGAGAACGAACACAGACTACAGATCTCTTTGAAACCATCTGCCTTGGCTTTGGTGATGAGGGTGGGCGAAATGATAAACTAGCAAAATTCGTAGGTGGTCTATTATATCGAGCAGTTGATGATGAAGTAGTAATTCAACTTGCAAGACTGGCAAATACTAACAGTCGAAATCCTCTATCAGAAAAGGAAGTGATGCGTACTGTTGAAAGTATGATTAAAAAGGATAGGAGGTGAGAGAAATCGGTGATGTAGTAAGTATAAATTCACAAGACAGAATGATCACAAATGCAAAAGGTGACATCAAAGCGAACAGCCCGATGAATGTACTTGTAGCGTTTAAAGCTGATGATCAACTAAGTATTTATTTAAAACACAATGATTTCTCCCAGGAACATGAACTCCTTAAAGATATCAAGATTGGCAACACTCTTTTTAAAAAAGGTGAGCTCCCTTCTAACTTTGATTCAGTCGTAAAGGTTTACTTTGAAAGTGTATTAGGTGTTGCTTTCTCAAACCAAGCGATGCTTGATGGCATGGAGACTTTCTTTTCAGAAAGATCATACAATCCAGTTATTGAGTATATGGAGAGAGCAGCTGAGAAGTGGGACGGCAGAAACCGGATTGACCGCATGCTTCAAGTATATCTCGGTGCTGAAGATATCCCTTTAATTTCTAAAATCGCTCAAATGTGGCTAGTTGGTGCAGTTGCTAAAGTTTATGATCCATACGTTAAGTTTGACTATGTTCTGGACCTGGTCGGTGGACAAGGAGTTGGGAAAACGTCCCTCCTCCAAAAATTGGGTGGCGAATGGTATACGGATGCCGTAACAGATTTCTCTAATAAAGATAATTACGACATTATGTTAAAGAGTCTAATCGTCAACGATGATGAAATGGTGGCCAGTAATCGTATGAGCTTTGCTGAAACGAAAGCCTTTATATCAAAAACTAGCTTACGGTATCGTAAGCCCTACATGAAACGCACAGAAGAGTTTGCCAAAAACTTCATTTTAGCTAGAACTACTAACCAAACAGAATACCTGAAGGACAAAACCGGTGAACGTCGATTTCTCCCGATTATGGCAGATAGCAAGCAGCAAAAGAAACATCCAATGGAAATCGAGCCTGATACAATCGAACAAATTTGGGGCGAAGCCGTTACAATCTATCGTGCTGGTGCTGATTTGATGTTTGATGAAAATACAGAGGATGAATTGAATATCTACCGTGAACAGTTCATGTATCGTGATGAAGTTGAGTTACAAGTGCTTGAATATCTTGATATGCCCGTCCCTGAAAATTGGCAAAACTGGTCTATTCAGCAACAACATCAATACACAAATAAATATTTTGATAATAGTAGCGACTTTGAACCTGGTATCAAAAAACTAGATAAGGTCTCGACTCGTGAAATGATGTACAACTTATTTATGAGAAATTCGAATGACAGGAAGCTGTCAACGAAGATTAACATGATCATGGATAATCATTCTGATTGGAAAAAAAGTGTTTTCCGGGCAGGAGGTAAAAGTACAAAAGGGTTCGTAAGAGTGAAGAATTCGGAAAAAAACTAATCGGTAGCAATTTAAAAATTATCGGTAGTCATCGGTAGCAGTTGAGGGGGTAGATCGGTAGCATTCTACCGATAAAATGAGACATCGGTAGCACATCGGTAGCAGTCTAACTCCTTGATATTACTGACTTTTATTTAATATTTATATATAATACTACTCTTCTACCTATATTTTTAAAAAAAGTATATAAAATAATAGTAATAATAGAGAAAGCCTATAAAATAGGGATTCTTTAAAATTATTTTTTACTTTTTAGAATTTATCGGTAGTACGGTAGCAGTTGAGGAAAAGAGGTAAAAATGTCATACACAGTAACACTATATTTTGACAATATGGTAGATGAAACTCACTTCTTTAAGAAAAAGGGAGATGCTGCTAAATGCAAGGCTCAGCTTGAGAGCAAGTATCGAGGGGAGCGAATGTATAAAGTAAAGATGGAGGAGATGGAGTAATGAGTTATGATTTGGAAATCTTAGGAAAAATAGAAAGCGGAGATTATATTTGCATAGATGAACCTGAAAATAGTTCTCCAACTTACAATCTTGGGAAAATGTTCAGGGTTGCTATGGATTGGGATTTCAAACAAGGTACTATCTACAATGTTGCTCAGATTTTTGAAAACATTCAACGTGGTATCTCAGAATTGGAACAGTATCCTGAAAAGTATGTGCAATATGAACCTGAAAACAAATGGGGGACCGTCAGCAGTGCGTTAGAAGATTTGAGATCATTGAGAGATTGTATTTTAGGACAAGATATTGATATGAAATATTTATATATGAGGTGGTAATATGGAACGACCTGAACGACACCCATCTAAATACTTCATTCCTGAACTGATTGAAAATGAAGATATTATCTTCAACAAAGATAGCGATTATCACAAGCAGAAGAAAAAAGAAAAGAAAAATCCTATTTTCAAAAGAAATAAGTCCAAAAATAGATGGGCGCTTTGAGGAGGTGGAATAAATGACAAAATTTGTTAAAATACAATCTTGTTATAGAGGACATACTGAAGATGAGCTTATCAACATAGATGATATTAGTCGCCTCTGTCTAGGCCCTAATATCTTGTTTTTAAGAACACCTTACAATTTAGGAGAACATCATATTTCTATCACTCAAAATTCAGTAGATAAACTTTTGAAAGTATTGGATATTATTGGGGAGGTGGAGTGATGATACCTGAAATAAACTCTGTATGGCTTCATCTCAAATCCGGAAAAAGGTATAAAGTGGTGCAAGTCGGTATGTGGGAAGAAACACTAGAGAAATGTGTGGTTTACGTTTCTTTGGATAAAAAAGTTAGGTGCTGGATTAGACCACTAGAGATTTTTATGGATGGGCGCTTTAAGGAGGTTAAGTAATGAATCCGGAAATAATTGATAATGTAAATAACCCAAGCCACTACCAAGGACGGTATGGTATGGAATCTATTGATGCTCTAAGAAATTTCATGACACCAGAACAGATGAAAGGTTTTTATCTAGGCAACAGTTTGAAATACATACTACGACACCAGAAGAAAAACGGTCTCGAAGATTTAAAAAAAGCACGCAAGAACCTGGATTGGTTGATTGAGGAGATGGAGAACAAGAATGAGACCTAAAAAATATCCGTACAC
Source organism: Streptococcus mitis (assembly GCF_003942765.1). Lineage (GTDB taxonomy): Bacteria > Bacillota > Bacilli > Lactobacillales > Streptococcaceae > Streptococcus > Streptococcus mitis_BE. The sequence goes on along the minus strand of NZ_RJNW01000001.1, from coordinate 410,273 downwards.
AGGGAGCCGAATAAATAAAGCGACTACAACAGGAATAGGAGCTCGAGAGCTTGTAGTTTTCCCTAACGTAGCCTTTAGAAAAGACTTGCTCAAGCACATCTTCTCAGTTGTCAAACAACATGACAACGCTACAATCATTTACTTCAGAATTCCAAAAGTATTCGGATACGAGGAGGAAAGAGCAAAAGTATATCTAAGCTACGAAAAGACGATGATGATACTCAATAGCTACTAAAATAAAAAAAGCCAAGACACTCTCTGTCTCAGCTATAATCTCAATAATATTATTATATCACAAAAGGAGATAGAGAGTGAAGGCTAAAGAGCTTTTAAGCGAATTACAGAACCTTGACATGGATATCCAGAGTCGTATTGACGAAATCAACGAACTTGAGGCTGGCCTGCTCTCAAGTCCAAAGTGGGCCGAAGCTAAAGTAAAAGGTGGGCAGACAAGAAAGATTGATGATGTGTACGCTCAGTTGATCACGATGAAAGACGAAATTGAGAAAGATACCAATGTTGTAATCAATCGAAAAATGGAATTGGGGCGGATGATTAACAAGCTGACAAATCCTAAGCATAGAACAATCCTACGAATGACTTATATCAATAAAGGTACGGCTGATAGTATTTGTTATGACTTGAAAATGAGTCGTACAACCTATTACAGATTGAAGAATGAGGCAATTTTAGCCTTAGAAGAAGTTATCTGATGTCATAAGTTCAAAATGGGACTATTTGGGACGGCACGGTTCTAAAAATCTGTTAGAATGGTAGTATCAAGAATTAGGGGTAAGGCAGTATATCACTCATTAACTTACAAATGGTTGCGGAGCGACTGGACCTTGCATGATTGCATAGCTACTTATATCCTAGGTAAGTTATAAGCTAGAGGGTTTGATTCCCTCAGAGGTTTTAAATGACTACAAAAAATAAAAAAAGGAAAACTTCAAATTGATTTCTAATACACACGCAAGGTAGTAGTCGCCTTGCATTAAGTCACTCATCGAGTGGCTTTTTTGATTACAAAAAGGTGGTGATGATATTGGTGAAGAAAACAAAACGTGGTAGGCCGACCAAGATAACCCAAGGGACACTCCGGAAATTAGAAGAGTTGTTTGTGAGAGGTTTGAGTGATGAAGAAGCCTGTCTTCTAGCTGATATAGGAACCACAACTCTATATGATTACTGCAAGGAAAATCCTGAATTTTCGGAGCGAAAAGGGCTACTTAAGCAACGTGTTAAAATACGAGCTAAACTTAATATATCAAAAGCAATTGAAGACGGTGATACAGACTTGTCAAAATGGTACTTAGAGCGTCGAGATAATGATTTTAAGGCAAAACAAGCAGTCACACACGGCGGAGAAATAGCTGTTAATCAAGTAAATCCATTCGCTGGTCTATCAACTGAAGAATTAAGAAAGTTAATTGCTGATGGATAAAGCGGCACTCAAGAGGCAAGCGCAGCTGGAACTTGCGCGTCGTAATTTCTTTTACTACTGCCAACTTATGGCAGGAGATTTCTACAAACCAGAAAGAATCTATCTAAAACAGTTGTGTGACAGTTTTCAAAACTTCATGTCTGACGACGAGCACAATGTGTTGATCATCAATATCGGCCCGCGTCACGGAAAATCTCGTACGGCTGGCATGTTCGTACAGTGGCTTTTAGGAAACGACAATAGCAAGAAGATCATGACAGGCTCATACAATGATACGCTGTCGACAGTATTTTCAAAATCTGTTCGAAACGCTATTCAGGAAGAAAAGGCAGACGATTCCATCACAGTCTTTTCTGACATATTCCCGGATACCAAAATCAAGCGCGGTGACGGAGCTATGAACCTGTGGTCATTAGAAAAGGGGTATAACAATTACTTGGCGACCTCACCAGGCGGGACCGCAACAGGTTTTGGTGCAGATGTCATTATCATAGATGACTTGATTAAGAGCGCCCTGGAAGCCAATAATGCGAATATCCTAGAGGGTCATTGGGAGTGGTTCACAAATACCATGCTGTCGCGTTTGGAAGAAGGTGGCAAACTGATTATCATCATGACCCGCTGGCATTCCGAAGACCTTGCTGGCAAGGCCTTGATCAAACTCCCCGAATCTGGATATAGTGTCAAGCATATCAGCATGCGGACCTACGATGAAGAAACAGACACTATGTTGTGTGAGGATGTTCTGAGCAAAGAGTCTTATTTTCGCAAAGTCAAGGCTATGGGTGCAGATATTGCTTCAGCTAACTATCAACAAGAACCCATTGACATTAAGGGTAGATTATACAGCGAGTTTAAAACCTATGTCGATAGACCGATATTTAAGCGTATTAGCGCCTATACTGATACAGCTGATACAGGTAAGGACTATCTAGCTAGTTATATCTACGGAGAAACGATAGATAAGGAAGCTTATATCTTAGATATCTTGTTCACGAAGGAGCCGATGGAAGTGACAGAACCTTTATTAGCGAGGAAATTAGTCGAGAACGAGGTCAATCTATGCTGGATTGAATCTAACAATGGCGGTCGTGGTTTCGCTCGGAACATCGAACGATTGATGAGAGAAAATCATGGTACAAATCATACAACAGTCAAATGGTTCCATCAGTCAAAAAATAAGCAGGCTCGTATTTTAACAAATGCAACGTGGTTAATGGAACATGTCTATTTTCCAGAAGGGTGGCGCAGCCGTTGGCCGGAGTTGTATAAAAGCCTTATGACCTATCAAAGGGAGGGTAGAAACTCTCATGATGATGCTCAAGATGCTTTGACAGGCATAGCAGAGAAGATTACAGCCAATTCGGGTTGGCTTGTATAGGAGGAATAATGTTAGAAACGAATGATATACTAAAACTAGTTGCCGAAGTAAAAAAAATGATTGCTGATGATCGTGTAAGCACTCTAAAAAAAGATATGCGAGTTAGTATTGATTACTATAATGGATTACATGATATTAGAGATTATAGACTTTTCTTTTTCAACAACGAAGGTCAAATTGTAGAAGAGATGAATCGAAGCAATACAAAAATTGCTCATCAGTTCTTTACTGAGTTAGTGGATCAAAAAGTACAATACTTGCTTTCGAATCCTATCGAAATTTCAACAGAAGATACTGAATTGCAAAAATATCTGAATGAGTATATCGATGAAGATTTCCAACTCATGTTACAAGAACTCGTTGAAGGAGCAAGTCAAAAAGCTATTGAATATGTTTTTTGGAAAAAAGGTGCAGACAACCGTATCAGCTTTAAAACTGCTGACGCTTTTAAAATAATACCGATTTACGATGCATTTTATAATATTGAACAAGTCATCTATTATTACGATGATGAAATTTTGATTGAAAATAAGAAAAAAACTGTGACCAAGGTCCAGTTTTGGACAAAAGAAGAGGTTTTTTATTTTGTGCAAATCGACAATGAAGATTTAAAGTTAGATGATTCTATCAAAATTAATCCCTCTCCGCACATAATCGCAAAAAACAATATTGAGGTATTTGGAAAAAGTTACGGCCAAGTACCATTCCTATGTTTAGAAAACAATCGACAAAAGAAAAATGATTTAGCGCCTATCAAGGATTTAATCGATGATTATGATTTGATGGCCTGTTCTCTATCTAATAACTTAATTGACTTTGATCACCCGATTTATGCTGTCAGAGGCTTTGAAGGTGATAACCTTGATAACTTAGTTACTAATTTGAGAACAAAAAAAACTGTTGGTGTTGGGGAGAATGGAGGTATCGAAGTTCATACTGTTAATATTCCTGTTGAAGCACGTAAAACGAAATTATCTCTTGATAAAGAGGCCATTTACAAATTCGGTATGGGCTTCGATAGTTCTCAGACAGGTGATGGAAATATCACTAACGTCGTTATCAAGTCGAGATATAGCTTACTTGATCTCAAGTGTAATAAAACTGAAGCCAGACTTCGTAAAGTCATTAAGAGAATGCTAAAACTTATTGTAGAGAATATAAATGAGCTACATGAAAAGGCTTTTGATGCGTCTACAATCACTATAAAAATTACTCGCGATGTTATGGTTAACAAGACGGACAATGCGACAACTGAGAAGATTGAAGCTGAGACTAAGAAGATTCTTGTGGATAACATCATGACAGCTTCTACCCGATTGGATGATAAGACTGTACTAAAAACTTTGTGTGAAATCTTAGGAGTGGATTTTGAAGAAGTCGATCGCTTGCTTGAGGAACAGGGTTACAAAGGAGATTTCAATCAGAATTCGGAGGTGACAGATGACGAAGTTGAACAGGTTTCAGCGGGAAATAGAGTTCCTGCTGAAGAAAGCTGATAAGTCGACGGACAGACGGCTCTATGACCTCTACATTGATACGATTAAAGACTTGAAGAAATCCTTGCTGATAGATTATCAGCGAATAGGAGAATTAAAATCGTCAGAAAAACTCAAATTGAGTCAAATGACAGCACTTTTGGAACAACTGGAGCGATCCTCTAGTGAGCTAAAAAAAGAACTTAAAAATGAAATCACAGGCAATCTAATACATACGGGACAGATAGCTTATAACGAGTTATTCTATGAGTATGAGACTAGCCATGCTGGGATTAACTTTGCTCTTCTGAAAGAAGACGAACTCAGGACTATTATAGAAACACCTATCGCTAATTTTAAATTATCCGAACGGTTAGATGACGGGGTTGTCGAACGGTTAAAAAGCAACATCAAGGACGATTTAAACCGTATTTTTTTGAACGGAGATAGTTATGCGAAGGCTGCTGCGAGATTGGCTGAACAGGGTTACAGTTCCTATCGTCGTGCTATTATGATTACTCGAACAGAAGCTGGACGGGTTCAGGCTGTTGCCAGGGAAAAAGCACAAGTAGAAGCTAGAAAACTTGGCATTGATTTTGATAAGGTTTGGGTAGCTACTTTAGACGGTCGTACTAGACACAATCACGCAGAATTGGACGGTGCCAAGGCTGACAAAGACGGCTACTTTGAGATTAACGGTCTGCGGACCAAGCAACCGCATATGTTCGGTTTTGCCAGCGAGGATGTCAACTGCAGATGTCGGACAATATCAAGGCTTAAAGATGATAAAACCCCGCTTTTAAGACGCGATAACGAAACTGGCGAGGTTGTCGAATATCGGAATTATCAGGAGTGGGAGAAAGCCACCTTGGAACGCAGATTGGCGACAAATGAGAGAAAATCAATTGATAATCGCCTGTATCGTAAATATCATATTGATAACAGTCAAACCAAGGATATATCAACAGAAACTTTGAAATCTGTGAATGAAAGCCTAGACAAATTGATGCAAAAGCACAAAGGTATCAAGCCGTATTTAAAAAAGGTAACTTTTACTGATAGCTTAGCTGATACTACTGCAAGCGCTGGAATAAGATTCAATAAAGGAAAAGCTGAATTTTCTATTAAGTTGAATCGTGAACATTTTAAAAAACCGGAAACGATTCAAAAGTTAATAGATGTTCGTGTCGCAGATGGTGAATGGACCCCTAAGAATGGTATTAACGGTATTCTTGAACACGAAGTTATCCACTTGCGAGAATACAAAGCAATTGTTAAGAGATACGGGACTTTGAACGGTACAAATACAGAGGCTCAAAAAACTAAAATAAGAAAGGCATTTGCTAATAACGAACTACCAAAAGAAATCAAAGAAACAGCGCTAAAAAACTTACAAATTCCTGATGAAAATGCTATAATTGAATCAAGACTAGGTAGGTACTCCATAGAAAATGCAGCTGAATTTGTAGCTGAAGCATACTCAGACGCAAGTAATTCAGAGATAGCAATTGAAGTGAGGCGATTAGTCGACAAGAAATGGAGGTGACCTTAATGCTCATTAGCCCTAGTTTGCAATTAGGAAGCAGAGTTGAACGTTTGGATGATGGCTTTTGGCATGTAAAATCTGAGTACAAAGCTACTTGGACGAAAGGTGACCAGGATTTGTTAGATCGATGCAACGAAACAATCAAAGAGTATCGAAAAGATAGGTCTAAATTTGTTTTTGATGACGATATAGAATAAACACCTAGAAGAATCTAAGTGCTTTTCTTATATCCTAACCGTATGGAATTCCCGTACGGTTTTCTTTTTGCCCCAAAAACTCGCCCGGCATGGCGTTAAACTGTTCAACATATTTCAAATTCTCGTGGTCGTCACACGTTAACTAGACGTAGAAGGAGAACGTATGAAACGTGATTTTTTAGTAGGACTTGGATTGTCTGATGACGTTATCAATCAGATTATGGTTGAGCACGGGAAGTCTGTTCAAGGTGTGCAGTCGAAGCTTGACGAAGCAGAGAGTAAGCTCAAAGAAGCTAACAGTACGCTTGACACGCTGAAAAAGTCTAATAAGGACAATGAAGATCTGCAGAACGAACTCAAAACGTACAAAGAGAAGGTATCGCAACTGGAAGCTGATGCAAAAGAAACAACAAAGAAGCAGACTATCAAGGATGCTTTGGGCAACGCAAAAGCAACAGATGTTGATTATCTCATGTACAAACTAGGCGATGTAGAATTGGCAGAGGACGGTAGCATTAAGGACCTCGACAGTAAAATCAAGGACTTGCAGACAAACTACCCGACATTCTTCCAAATTTCAGAGCCAGAACAACCAGATAATGGTTTTAAGTCTTTGGGTGGAGCTGATATCCCACCTGGTGGGAAAATCGACCCAAATCTATCTATGGCTAATGAATTTAGCCAAGCATTAGGATTAAAATAAAAAAGGAGAAAGTAAATTATGACAAATACTCTTGAATACTCAAAAATTTTCCAACCTGCCCTGGATAAGCAAATCGTTCAGGAATCAACAACAGGATGGATGGAAGTTAACAGTAAGTTAGTCCAATACAACGGTGGTAATGAAGTCAAGCTTCCATCTATTGTGATGGATGGACTTGCTGATTATGATCGTAACACAGGTTATGTTGACGGTGCTGTAACACTCAAATGGGAAACCTACAAACTTACCCAAGATCGTGGACGTAAGTTCCAATTGGACGCTATGGACGTTAATGAAACAAACTTTGTTGCAACTGCAGGAACTATCATGGGTGAGTTCCAACGAACTCTGGTAGTGCCAGAAATTGACGCGTACCGTTACTCAGCGATCGCCTCTAAAGCTATTGAAGTCGAACAAAATCGTGCAGCAACAATTACGGACGCTAACATTCTAACAGAGCTCCTAAAAGATATTGCAAAAGTAAAAGAAGTTGTCGGAAATACTTCTAAACTGAAAATTGTTATGTCTGAAACCATGTTGATAAATCTTGGCCTTGACGATAAAGCTGCTAAACGTATGTCGACAGTTAATAATGCAGCTGCTGGAGAAGTGGCGACTGTTATTACTAAAATTGACGATCACGAAATCATTCCAACTCAGCAGTCATTACTTCAAACTGCATTTAAGTTCAACGACGGTAAAACTAGTGGACAAGAAAAAGGTGGCTTTGTAAAAGACTCATCTGCTAAAGCTATTAACTGGCTTGTTATCGCCGAAAATGCACCTATTGCAGTGTCTAAAACAGATACTGTGCGTGTATTTGATCCAATTACTAACCAACGTGCGAACGCTTGGGATATGGATTACCGCAAATACCATGACATCTGGATTCCTAAGTCTAAACAGAAGTCAATTTTTGTTAACACAGTAGCGTAGGAGGTCCCTTGTGCGCAAATTTAAACGACTGAATGTCATCAAGGAAACAGATAGTGACTTGGTAGCTGACCGACTTTTAGAGGCAGGGTTTGAAGAAGAAATCGTGGAAGACAAAGAGTCGGAAGATCTGTCCCGTGATGATATCAAAAACCAATTGGATGCAGCTGGCATCGAGTATGCTAAAAGTGCAAAAACTGAAACCTTGCTTGAAATTTTAGAAGCATCAAAACTAGGGGAGTAGTCATCTACTCTCCTTTTTAATCGGAGGTATGTATGATTATTAGCCTAGACGAAGCACTAAAACTTGACGCAACTGCCACATGGGAAACTTGTGACGGCTTGGAAACGATGGTTCGAAAATTGACCAATAACAATTTTCAGTTGATTAAATTCCGACTCCGCGACTTGAAATTGTCAGAAAACACAATCAAGTCAAGCAACGGGCGTATGGATGTTTTCCGCACTGGAGACACAATCGAAATTAACGGAACGGATTACAATGACGGCCTATACGTCATCAAGAGCGTTTCTGATAGCATGATTACTATCCATGGAGATTTTATCGCAGAAATCAATTCAGGAGCCATAGCAACGAAAATTAACTATCCAGCGGATGTTTTGGCTGGTGTGAAGAAGTTGATTGCTTACGATGCCAAAATGCGTGATAAAGCTGGTATCAAATCCGAAACAATAGCACGTTGGTCTGTAACGTACTACGATGTTACAGCAGCAGAAAGTTCAGAAGGCTATCCGGTCAGTCTACTTGGATTCTTAAATAAGTACAAGAAACTGAGGTGGTCATGATGATGGCATTTAATCTTCTAAAACCTACCTCTAATGGCGAGAATGAACTTGGCCAAGAAATCTTTGAATACAAGCAAGTTGCTGTGTTTTTGGGTTATATGGATATGCTGGACGGCAGTGAATCGACCGACAAACTAGCCAATATTGCAGATAGTACTCATGTCATTCTAACCAAGGACAGGACAGTCAATGCTGAAATCGAAGACAAGATTGAAGTAAATGGAAAAACCTATGAAGTGACCTATGTTGATGATCCGGTAAATATCGGGCATCATCTAGAAATCTATGTTAAAGGAGCCCATTGATGAAATTTGTTGATAATTCAACGACTGTCAAAAGAGAACTTGAACGTGCTGCAATTAGAGGCTTGATTAAGGCAGCTATGTTAGTAGAGGCTCAAGCTGTGTTACTGGTCCCCGTTGGTGAAACAGGCGATTTACGAGGAAGTATTAGCTATAAGGTCAATGAAAGTGAGCTAGTAGCTTATGTCGGCACTAACTGTGAATATGCAATTTATGTCGAATTTGGTACTGGTGAATTTGCAGAGAATGGGAATGGTCGTAAAGGTGGTTGGGTGTACCGTACGCCTAAAGGAGAGGTCTATTTCACTTATGGGATGCCACCACAACCCTACCTAAGACCTGCCTTTAGACAAAACCAGAAAGCTATTAGAGACATATTAGCGGACTGCTTGAGAGATTTGGGAGGGTAGATGAAAGAAGTTATCAAAACAATTCTGAAAGAGCTGAAAAGTCTCAACGCTGAAAGTTACTACATCAAGAACAGCGCTAGGACTGTCAAATATCCTTACACAGTCTTTTCATTGAGTCTGACTAACATTGACCAACACGCAGACGGCTGTTATATGGATGTGGATATTTTTTGTGACAAAGGACTAGATCAGGTCGAACTTGAAACATTATCTGAAAGCATCAAAATGCATTTTAGACATTTTGACAAAATGCTTGAGGAGTGCTACATGCGAACGCAATTCCAATCGATGCAGACAGTACCAACAAATCTGGACAACCTACAACGACGGAATTTGCGTTTCTATATAAAATTAGATTGGAGAAAATAAATGGGAAAAACTGCTGTAAAGCGAACAGGCTACTCAGCCAATACACCAAAACATTATTTGATTAATGCTGGTGCAATCTATAAAAATTTAGAATGGAATGCAACTGGTGGTGAAGGGAGCAAAGGCCAATGGGAAGGTGAATTGCTTGGTGCAACTGCTGGAGGTAATAAGGTTACAATTGAACAGAATTACCGAGTAATTGAGATTGATGGTGTGTTTACTCCTGCAGTAGGCCAAAAGATCCTCGAAAGTCAAACGGCAAAACTGGAAACTAATGTCAAAGAATTGACAGCAGAAAACATTCGATTGTCAATTAATGGGAAGATTGCAGACTCAGACGGTGTAGATGCTCCGACTGGATATAAAGTGATTTCTGGTAAAGCGAAATTAGAAAACACTGATTATATCAAAAACTTGGGAATTGTTGGAACGATGTCAGGAACCAATGATCCAATCATTATCATTATTGATAATGCTTTGTGTACATCAGGGTTGGATTTTGAAACAAAAGACAATGACGAAGCTGTAATCTCAATGACTTTTGAAGCCCATGCTAATGAAGGTCAAGTTGACGATTTAAGCTTGCCTTGTCGTATTTATTTTCCAAATATCAATTAGGAGGTTTTTATGTCTGAAAAATTGGAAATGCGAGAATTGAATGGTGGAGATATCTTCACTATGTTATCTATTATTGGAAAACTCGATATCAAAGAGGAAGTTGTTGCACTGATTGAGCGTCAATATGCAACTGGAAAAAATGTAGTTCCTTTAACTGATCACCAGAAAAAGAAACCTAGCAAAAAAGAACAAGAAGAAGCGAGTCTTACCTACCAAAAACGCGGCATGGTGTTAGCAACGGATATTGGATTTGCTATTTTAAAACATATTGGCGATGCTAAAAATGAAGTCAATAAATTCTTGGCTGATTTGACAGGTACAAGCCAGAAAGAAATTGAGTCATTGAACATGGCAAGTTACACGAAGCTACTTTTTGATTTTGGAAAAAAGGCGGAACTTAAGGATTTTTTCCAATCTATTGCTTCGCTATTGGACTAGAAATAAATAAGCTAAGAGATATACTCTTCAAGAGGTATGGAAATCCAAAGCCACTTTTAGAAACTCAAAGTCTAAAAGAAGCTTTGGATTTTTTTATGTATTTACTTGATGAACAAGATAAAGAGGAGCTAACAGATATTTGGAAATCTAAAGAAATAAATATGTCTTTAGCAGATTTTATCAAAAAATACTCTAAGAAAAGTTATATTGAAAAACAAAGTAAGAAGCAACAAACAATTAAAAAAGATAATGAAGCTATAGCTTTGGCTGAATCTATCTTGAAATTGCCGGGGAAAGGAGGTTAGAAAGTGAATGTATTTGAACTGTTTGGAAAAATCGGTATAAATAATAAACCTGCTAACAAAGCAATCGATGAAACAACAGGAAAAGCTGAAGGTGCTCATGGTAAGCTGTCAGTAATTTTTGAAAAAATTGGGAATCTAGCTGTAAAAGCTGGTAAGGTTATGGCGACAGGGTTAGCAGTCGGGATTACTGCTATAAGCAGTTTAACTGGCGCTGCAGTTAAAAACTATGCTGAATATGAGCAATTGGTAGGTGGAATAGAAACACTTTTCGGCGCAGGCGGAAAATCTCTTGAAGAGTATGCCCAGTCCGTTGGCAAGAGCGTTGATGATGCATCTGCTGAATACGACAAGCTAATAAATGCACAAGAAGATTTGTTAAGTAAGTCAAAATTGGCGTATAAAACTGCGGGCTTATCGGCAAATGAGTACATGGAAACCGCAACATCTTTCTCTGCCTCTTTAATCCAATCTGTAAAAGGAGATACTGAAAAGGCAGCTAAACTTGCAGATCAAGCTATCATTGATATGTCTGATAACGCTAATAAAATGGGTTCCTCTATGGAATCTATACAAAATGCTTATCAAGGTTTTGCTAAGCAGAACTACACCATGCTAGATAACTTGAAATTAGGTTTTGGTGGCACGAAAGAAGAAATGCAGCGTTTGCTTGATGAAGCTGGAAAAATCAGTGGAGTTAAGTATGATATTTCTTCATTTGCTGATATCACTGAAGCTATACATGTCATGCAAGTGAAGATGGGGATTGCGGGAACAACTTCGAAAGAGGCTGCTTCAACGATTTCTGGTTCCATTGGCATGGTGAAAGCGACCTGGCAAAATTTCTTAACAGGTATGTCAGATCCTGAACAAGATTTTGGGGAGTTAATCGATTCTTTAACTGAATCAATTGGAATTGCATTAGGTAATATAATACCAAAATTGGTTCAGGCTTTGCCAAGAGTTGTCAAGGGACTCTCTCAAGTTATTCAGATTTTAGGAAATTATTTACCTGATCTTCTTAGTGCTTTATTACCTGGACTTATAACTGGGGCAACGGAGCTTCTTGGCGAGTTAGGTTCTGCTTTGCCGAGACTTTTTTTAATTTTATTCAATGATATACTTCCTCAATTATCTCAAGTTTTAGTTACATTTTTAGAAAAAGTTTTTTCGCTACCCGAAGGAAGCCTCAAAAATCTTACAGAGGGTTTAAATTTAGGATTTGCCACTATCAGTTCAATGTTCGATGTGCTTTTTGGCTCTTTGAGTGAAAAAGACAACATCGATATGTTGACGAAGTTGGGGATGGATCCTAGCACTGCTCAAACAATTATAACTACAACAGTTCAAATTGGAGAAAGTTTTAGGTCAGCGTTTGAAACAGTAATAACTCTTGCCTCTGATGGAGCAGGAAAAATCGCTGATTTCTTTGAGTGGTTTCAAAAAGGAGGTCCAGCTGTTGACACGTTCAAATCAGCGATAGTCGGAATCACCGCCGCATGGACAGGTTACAAGGTCATTACTGGTACAATACAAGCGATTGAAACCGCACGGAATACACTGCTAGCAATTGGTAACGGGCTTATGTTGGCTCGCTTTGTACAATCTGGAGCGTTGACGGCTGCTGAAGGTGCACAAGCTGCAGCTACAATGGGAGCTACCGGAGCATTTACTGCGTTTAATGCAGTATTGTCTATTAATCCTATCTTCCTTGTAATTGGTGCTATAGCGGCACTCGTAGCCGGTTTGGTTTGGTTCTTTACACAAACTGAAACAGGGAGGCAGATGTGGGCTAGTTTTGTTGAATTTCTATCAAATGCTTGGAATTCCATTGTGGAATTTGGAACGAAAATTTGGCAAGGCTTAGCAGACTTCTTTTCTAATTTGTGGGATTTAATAGTAAATGCAGCACAAACTTATTGGAATACGTTAATAACTTTCTACACTACCATCTGGTCTAAAATGATCTCGGTTGGTCAGTTTTTCTTCAACATGCTTTTCAATGTGATTTCTACTGTGTGGACATCTATTAGTTCTTTCGTGAGCGATACTCTAAATACGATTTTTAACACTATTTCTAGTGTTTTTAACAATGTATGGGTTACAGTCACAAATATTTGGAATGGTATCAAAAATAGTATTTCTGATGCTATAGAGGGTGCAAAAAATATTGTTTCCAATGCAATTGAAACAATTAAAGGACTATTTAATTTTGAATTTAAATGGCCACATTTGAAGATGCCACATTTTACTTTTGAGGGGTCGATGAACCCTTTGGAATGGGCTGAAAAAGGCGTGCCAAGCATTGGTGTGGAATGGTATGCTAAAGGTGGTATCATGACCGGACCGACCGTATTTGGTATGAATGGCAACAATCTCATGGTAGGCGGAGAAGCTGGACCAGAGGCTGTCTTGCCTCTTAATAAAGAAACAATGGGTATGTTGGCAAACCTTATAATGGATCAGATAACCGATAAAATTGTTATCGAGGTTCCAAAACAAGATTCACAACCGGTATATTTGCAAGTGGATGGTCAAACATTCGCAAAGTTAATTGTTGGGCATATTAGTAATGAGCAAGCTCAAAGAATGATTATTCTTGATCAAGGAGGTGCAGTTGGATGGTAAGAGGATATGCTGTAAATTTCAATGGCAGGAACTCTTTTGATGATATGAGGTTGATTTTGTCAGGAATTGAAATAGGTATTCCTGATAAAAAGAAAGTGGTAGTCACAATTCCTTTTTCAAATGAAAGTTATGATTTCTCTTCGGTTTATGGCGGACAATTGTATGAGCAAAGAACAATAAAATGCAAATTTGAACTTCATAGCTCAGTGACAACTCCTAAATTATCGTTGATGACACTTAGAACCCAAGTCGTAAACTGGCTTTTTGGAACAACTGGGCTAACTCGTTTTGAATACGAAGGGCTGCCCGGATATTATTTTTTGGCCGAAGTACAACAAAATGCTACGTTTGAGACGCTTTGGAAAAATGGTGTACTAGAAATTCCATTTACAGCGTATCCTTTTATGATTTCACAAAAAGCTGAAGGAAGTGATATTTGGGATGATTTCAATTTCGAATTAGACGCCTTTCAAGATATTTCGTTTGTTGTCGAGGGGGCGCTTGATATTCTATTGGTCAACACAGGAATTAGTCTGGCACGTCCAGAGATTAATTCAACTAGTAGTATGACTTTGACTATGAGAAATCAACAGTTTAGCATTGTTCCTGGTAGTCGAGTATATGACTTTTTCACACTTGAAAAGGAAAATAAAATTCACGTTGAAGGTAATGGCAGGATCTCGTTTAAGTGGTTTAAGGAGCTGATTTAGATGTATGCAGTTAGTTTGATTAACGGTGCTAACGTTACACCGATACACGATTCTGAAGCAGGCGGGAACAAACTCTTGTCTGCGATTGTCAAATTAGAAATCAACAAAGTTGGCCAGTTTAATTTTCAATTTCTGCCGAATAATGCTGGTTACAAAGCTCTAATTAAACCATTACAAACAATGGTCCAGGTTGTCAACATGATGACTGGTAAAGAAATATTCTATGGTCGAATTGTTCCAGTTACAAACGATATGTCAGAAAATGGTGCATTTACTTTTGCATATAATGCTAGATCTGAACTAGATTTTCTAAATGATAGCAAACAACGACAAATGTTATACCAGGGGAAAAAATCTGATTTTGTCAAAATGATTTTGGATTTTCATAATGAAAATTTAGAGTCGTACAAAGAATTTTACCCAGGAGATCTGACAGATTTGATCGCAACCGGCGACAAAATGGAAGCTGAAGTCGATCCAAACAAATCAACTCTAGCAACTTTGACGGATCTGATTTTGAATGAGTACGGATTAGAAATCCAAATTCGCAAAACGGGAGGGAAAAAGTACCTAGATTTAAAGAAAAAAATTGGTAAAGATAGCCAGACTGCCATAAAATTATCAGTCAACCTGCTGACACTCAAGCAACATATTGACCCAGGAGGTATTGTGTCGCGCTTGTTAGTTTACGGCAAACAAAATAGTAAAACAAACAAGCGTATCAGTATTGGCTCGGTCAATGGCGGAAAGGATTATCTTGATAGAGCGGATTTGATTGCAGAGTATGGGATCAAAATGGAAACAGTTGTATTTGATGAAATAGAGGATCCTGTTAAATTGAAGAAGGCTGGTGAAGAACAACTGGCTTCACAAAAAGCAGTTAGTTATCAATACAACGTATCCGCTGTCAACTTATCACACATTAATCCCAATTTTGACGAATTCGAGGAAGGTGATACTTACCCGGTAATAAACCCCGTGATGAATATTGATGAACGCTTGAGAGTTGTAGCGCGTCAGATTGATTTATTAAAAGTTGAACGATCAAGTTTGACGATTGGGGAAAAATTTAAGTCTGCAGAAGAGTGGCAGTTAGACAATGTCCGTAAGCGAACTCGGCAATTAGTTACAGCAAATCAGCTTAAAGAGCAACAGAGACAACTGGATGCAGTGAAAAATATTGCGAACACGACAGCTGATGCGCTTGAAGCTGTCAATAATACCGTAAACGAACAATCTAGCCAACTTTTATCTGCCCAAGATAAGAAAAAACTGGATTATTTGCTGATTTCAAAGAAAGTTGACTTAGATGATCTAGTGAAACGAATTGAAAAATTAGAAAGGAAAGTTTAAATGGGAATTGACCAATATTTAAAAATTATCAAGGAAGGAGTTTTTGGTCGCGACGTTCGACAGGCTATTCATGATGGTATAGAACAAGTCTATGAAGACGCGACATTTGACGGCAACACTAACATGGAAGTGGCTAAAGCGAGAGGAGGAGCGAATACTCTTGAAGACCGCTTACGACAAATTGATGGAGCGGTTGCAATCTATTCTAAAGAATTGGCAACGACTGGGAAAAGACTTGATGGTATTGTGGCAAATGCAGGAAATGGCAGTGTTCCATCTGAATTAATAGATTTGCGCACTGACGCAAATGGAAAAATTCATAGCACAGCAGGAGCAGCAATTCGAGAACAATTTAAATCTGCATTGACTGGTGATAAGCAAATCTCTAGTTCAGCAGACCTCGTGGCTCCATACAACGACCTAAATACACTACCCATGAATACTCTAGTCTTATATGCACATTATGGAAATGTTGCCAATAAGCCAGACCCGAGTTATTCCGGTGGTGCGAATGTACAAACAATGAATTACATATCGACTTCAAATTTAGGCGCTACACAAATTTTGACTCAGTCGAATGGTGTGATGTATAACCGAATTTTTTGGCGAATAAATGGTGCTAACAAATGGTCTGAATGGTTCAAGATTAGTCGAGATGGTCAAATTATGACCGGAGAGAGACAAATCGCATCTTCTAACGACCTTGTGCCACCATATAACGACCTTAATACGTTGAAACCAAATACGATTTTAACCTATGCACATTACGGAGAAGTCGCCAACAAACCAGATGTAAACTATACAGGTGGTGCGACGGTTCAAACAATTAGTTATGCCTCAAGTGCATTTCCTGGTACTTTTCAGATTTTAATTCAAAAAGACGGTACAATGTATACGCGTATTTATTGGTATATTTCTGGTTCAAATCAATGGACGCCGTGGCAAAAAAACCTGAGCGACAAAGACCTTCCTTCAAACATTGACACAGAACCGTTTCAACCTTCTGTGGCATTGTTTGAAAAAATTGGGTTAATTGGCGATAGCTATTCATCTGGAGAGATCTATCCAGACGGAGTAAAAGTCGACAAGTATAATTTGTCCTGGGGGCAGATAATGGCCCGAAAAAATGGGGTTACTTGCACCAATTTCAGCAAAGGTGGATTGACTACAAGAAGTTGGCTTACAGATGAAATGGGCTTGTCTAAGCTAAACAATTCTGAACCTCAAAATCTCTATTATATCAATTTGGGAATTAACGATAATAGTAAGTTAGGTACGGCCTACTTAGGAAGTGAATCTGACATCGACAGTGGAGCAGATACTTTCTACGGCAATTATGCGAAGATTATAAAAGCTGTCAAAGTTAAAGCTCCTCATTCTAAAATTATTTTGATTGATTCTGCTTGGACAAATAGAGACACAGATCCCTTTTTCGTTGCTACTAAAAATATAGCAACTCACTTTGGGATTCCTTTGATTAAACATAGGGACGACCCGTTTTTATCTTCATCAAAATTCAAACAGGATTTAATGGTTCAAGGGCATCCAGTAGCTATCAGCTATGCTGGGATGGCATCCTCTTTTGAGCGTCTTACGTTAAAAGCGATAAGAGAGAATATTCCATACTTTAAAGATTACAGGGGGTAGAAATGACAATTGTAGAAGCTGAAAAAATCGCTCAAAGCCAATTTGCTTGGGCGATTTTATTTATCATGCTCTTCTTATTTGTAATTCGATACTTAATCAGAACATCTGATAAGAGAGAGAAAAAGATTATGGATTTGTATGAGCAATCAAAAATAAATTCAAATAAACGGGAAGACCGCTTGATGAACCATCTTGAAAGGACGACAGAAAAATTGAGCGCAATTACTCACGAAATCGGTGGTATTCAAAAAGAGATGGTTCGCATGAATGATCGCATGGATGAAATCGAAGGGGCAAATTGAGGAGGTTTAGATGCGAAAACTAAACACAACTAATTTGGAACAGTTCGACGGTGGTTTTTTAGTTAAACAAGGCGATGTGGCTTCCACATTTGCCTTTTCTTTACTTGATGAAAATCATGATCCGATTCCACATCTTGAAGGACAAGAGGCATCTATCACGTTGACGAGAACGTTGATGAAAGGTTCGGAGCAATTACGCAAGACGGCAGTCGTGACAAATGGCGCAGTTGGTTTTAATCTAGGTATGATTTTACCTGCTGGCTTATATCGAATCGAGGTAAGTGTTGGTGGATATACATTCCCCAGTGACGACTCGACTCAAATTCGAATCACAGAATCGGATAAGAACCTGGTCACAGAGGAAGTTCATGCTCTTAAGGAGCTGGATATAGCAGAAGAAGTAAAAAAACAACTTGCAGGTAGGTCTGTAGGTAGCGATGGCACAGTAGGTCAGGAATTTCCTGACTTGCTAACGTTTTATAACTTAGGAAAGGTATAGGAAATTATGGATACAAGTAAATTGATTGCATTCGCTTCTGCAGTTGGAGCGGATAACAAGGCAATGATGCAGTTGATCAATACAAAGATTGACAACGCTACGTTAATGCAGGCTATCGAGCAGGCTAAAACAGCAGTTAAGGCTGATATTCTAGGCGATGGAGTCCCTGAAAATCTTGATACGCTTAAAGAGATTGCTGAGAAGATTGCCAGCATAAGTGGCGATACTGAAGGCGCAGTGGTGCAAAAACTGGCTGACCTGGGCCGTCGTATTGATGATTTTGCTAATCTCGACTTGGTCGCAACCTATAACGCTGCGAAAGCGTGATAGCCATGAGTAATTTAGAGGAATTTGCTAAAGCGGTTGGTCATGATGTGAAGGTGCTGAACCAAAAACTAAGCCCAAAATTAACTCTAACTGAAAATACCCTCGGCATTGTCGGGGGTAACAGGGTAACGCTACCGCTTCCTGAAAACGTAGGGCATGAAATCCGTGGTACAGGCTCACCAGAAGGCCGTATCGTTGCGGAAATCGGGACTACCTATGTAGATACCGCAGTGACGAATGGTGCACTTAAATGGATTAAAGAGAGCGGCAATGGCAATACGGGTTGGCGTGTTTTGATTGGTGATACTGGTTGGAAAACGTTAAACAGTGTCTCTAGAGCAGGCAACTCGTTCATTAAAATCAGACGAGTAAACAATCTTGTTACTTATCAATTCGGAGGTCTTCAATGGGGTTGGTTTGGAGTAGGTAGACGAGGTGGACCTGGATTTGTAAGACACAACAGCAGTGGAGACAAAGGGGCTAAACTTACTTATCCTAACGGAATTCCCGAAGGCTTTAGAAGTGAAACTTCACTTGTAGGACCAATTTATGACGATAAGGGGAGACCTTATGGAATTTGGTATTTAGGCGGTAAATCTGACTTAAATTTCATTCAATTCACATTTAACGAAGACATCCCAACAAACAAAGATATCGGAGATATCCGTGTAAGCGCCATCTCATACTTGACAGATGAGCCTTGGCCTACACAATTACCATAAGAAAGGAAAAACATATGACACAATTTAATGAACTTATTATCGCTTTTGCTACAGGCTTTTTAGCAGTAGCAGTAGGAAATATCGTGAAAGCAGTAAAAGACTACCTTTTGCGAAAAGGCGGAGAGAAAGCTGTAAAAATCGCTGAAATCCTTGCTAAGAACGCAGTCAACGCCGTAGAGCAGGTAGCAGCTGAAACAGGCTACAAAGGTGATGAAAAGCTGGAGCAAGCTCGTGATAAAATCCGTGCTGAACTTACAAAATACAACATCAGCATGACTGATCGTGACCTCGATACATTTGTCGAGTCAGCAGTGAAGCAGATGAACGACGCTTGGAAAGGAGATGATGCTAATGTCTAAGAAACAAGATATGATTAACGACCTCATGGCTCACGCTGATGCAGGTACTGGGGTTGACTATGATAAAATGTACGGCTACCAGTGCGCTGATGTGACGTGCTATGGAATCTACGAGTATTTCGGTACTCGTCTATGGGGTAACGCTATCGACTTGCTACGGTCTGCAGAATCAGCAGGCTTACAAGTTGTATATGGCGCTCAATACCCTAAGGCTGGCTGGTTCTTCGTTAAGAACTTCGTAGCAGGTGATGGTGTGAACTACGGTCATACTGGTCTTGTATATGAGGACTCAGACGGTTCTACCATTAAGACAATCGAGCAGAATATAGACGGGAACTGGGACTATCTTGAAGTTGGTGGGCCTTGTCGCTACAACGAGCGCTCTGTTGATTCGATTGTGGGGTATATCGTGCCACCTGAAGAGGATGAATCAGGCTGGAAGCATGATGACACTGGCTGGTGGTTGCGTCGTAAAGACGGCTCATATCCAACCGCTAAATTTGAAGCAGTTGATGGGAATTGGTTCTACTTCAACGAAAACGGCTATATGTATGAGAATCAATGGCTACTTCATACAGATGGTAAGTGGTACTGGTTTGACAAAGATGGCTACATGGCGAATAGCGGTTGGAAGAAGATCAATGGCAAATGGTACTATTTCAATGCAGACGGTGCTATGCAGACCGGCTGGGTTAAATACTACGAGAAGTGGTATTACCTCAATTCAGAGAATGGCGACATGGTATCGAATGCATTCGTCCCTTACAGCGGAGGCTACTACCTCATGCTTGAAGATGGTCGCTTGGCCGAAAAAGAAAGCTTCAATGTTGAGCCAGATGGCTTGATCACCACTAAATAATTTCAAAAAATAAAATGAAAGGAAAACTTTCTAAAATGTTCTTTCACCGCAGGCTAAGGCTTGCGGTTTTTTGTTTGCCCAAAAATACGCTTGATAATCGCTTGAAATTCCTGAAAAACATTTATAGATATAGGGTTAGGAGTGTTCTTTTTCGCTTGAATATCTTTATTTTGCTCTGAAATTGACTTGTCGAAATCAACAAATAACTTTATAAAGCGCTTGGTTGCCAGTTTTGTTGACGTTAACAAAATTAGAACTTGTATTTCTATTTTGCAAAAACACGCATTTTGAACGATTAGAAACCAAAATCATAATCCTATTGTTCAAAAAAACGCTTTCTTGAAGAATAGGGAGGGTGTATGGCAGGGCATTATTGTCAAAAACGGTGT
This sequence comes from Streptococcus mitis, assembly GCF_003942765.1. Classification (GTDB taxonomy): domain Bacteria; phylum Bacillota; class Bacilli; order Lactobacillales; family Streptococcaceae; genus Streptococcus; species Streptococcus mitis_BE. The sequence continues at coordinate 389,553 of NZ_RJNW01000001.1, read as the reverse complement.
TTTGTTAAAAATAAAAACAGTGAGTGATCGCGTTTTTTGTTAAAGAGTTATAAAAGGAGTTATAAAATTAAATATAGCTTGATTTAATAATGTTTCAGAGACTCCCACCGGCTCCATTATTCCTTTGCATTCCTTGGTAAAACGTTGTTAAATCAACGTTTTTTATTTTGAAGTTCTTTATAAAAACTAAAAAAATGAACTTAACGTTCAAAAATTAGACATAACAAATTAAAAAATATACCGATTTTTATCTCCCTGAATGATATAATGATTGTATATTGTGGATTTATTGTAATGTTGTGTTTGATTTTCAAAAAGAACAATTATCCAGAAAAAGAGGCTATGTAACATAGTTTTGAAATGATTCTTGAATTTGAACATTGGGTATAATTGAGTACGATGTTTAAAAAATTTTTGAATATAGACTTAGATACTTTATCTTGGTTGATAGAGTATTTACTTTAAAATACAAGGGGAAGCGGTTAAAAATTAAATAAACAAAAAATGATGTTTATTCGTGATGTTAGGTTTGATAAATCCAATCGTTCTAGTATTTTTATTTTTGGAGAATTACTCAAGAGGCTGAAGAGGACGGTTTGCTAAATCGTTAGGTCGGGTAACTGGCGCGAGGGTTCGAATCCCTCATTCTCCGTTAGAATAATCTTGAGATTTTCTAAATAAACACTCTTAGGGACTTTCTCCAAGAGTAAATTTTATAAAGAGGTATATTATGAAAAAAGTTAAGTTGCTTGGTATTTTAGCGCTGTCAGCCGTTGTCTTAGGTGCTTGTTCTTCAGTTCCGAGTCAGTCAGGGGCGAATTCTGACAAAACCGAACAAACTGATAAGAAAGAAGAATCAGTCAAAGAAAAAGTTACAAAAGATGCTGAAACTTTATTAGATGCAGTTTTGACTACTGATATTGCTAAGTTCAAAAAGATTTACGGCGAAACCTATGAAAAATGGACTGAGGCAGTATTTGCGGTTCAAACTAGTGAAAAGGTAAAAGATGATGGTCTTACACCAGCCTCTACCTATTCTGTTCAATGGCATGCTGATTTCCCTATTGAAACACCAGAAGAAACAATTACTGGTTTCTTAAAAGTAAGACGAAAAATGTTCCAAGAGATTGGTTCTTACTCTATTAAAGATGTTAAGTTAGACGAATCAGGGAGTTCAGCTACTGTAACTTTTACATCTAAAAAGTTGCATTCTAAGGGCTTGGCTTCTTCAACAAGAGACGTTTTAACTACTCTAATTGGAGGGATTGACAACTTAGGTAAGTACAATACTGCGGGATCAAATGTTGATATTAAACGATACCAAACATTAATTTCATACTGGATTTTTGAGCATCTGTTTAGGCATGATTTTACTATCTATAACGATGTTGACCCTAACTTAGCGTATACACCATTTACTACTGGAGATTTTGATACTGAAATCAAATTAACCAAAGATAAGGATGGCAACTGGCTTATTTCTCAAGAGGATTATCGTACTCTAGCAACCGAGTTAATTGATAATACAGAAGGTTATGATACTGTTGTCAGAAGCAATGTTTCAAAATCTAACGACAAAGGAAAATCTAGTGATAAATCGACAGGCAACTCAACAGATAAATCTTCAGATAAAAAAGATAAAAGTAGTATCTGATAATTAGTTTAAAAAGTAAAGCAAGTAGTTCATAATAGCTACTTGCTTTATTTCGTTTTATTAGTAAAAAAGATACAACATTTGTTGCATCCTAGAAATAATTTTTCTTTTCTACGGAAGACATGGGATTCGAACCCACGCACGCTGTTACACGCCTACCGCGTTTCCAACACGGCCTCTTAAGCCTCTTGAGTAATCTTCCAATACTTACTTAAATAGTCTATCATAAAGCCTCTTATCTTGCAATAAAAATTCTAGAAATAAGAAAAATGATAGATTTTGAAAGAAAATGATAAAAAATGCTTGACTTTGAAAGAAAGTGTGATAGAATGAATAGTGTAAACGATAACAGGAGGTGATTCAGTGTTAAAAACAGAGCGGAAACAACTGATTTTAGAGGAGTTAAATCAACATCATGTAGTTTCTCTAGAGAAATTAGTTAGTTTGTTAGAAACGTCAGAATCAACGGTTCGAAGAGACTTGGATGAGTTGGAAGCGGAAAACAAGCTTCGTCGCGTGCATGGTGGAGCAGAATTGCCCCATTCCTTGCAGGAAGAAGAAACCATTCAAGAAAAATCTGTCAAAAACCTTCAAGAGAAGAAGTTGCTGGCTCAGAAAGCAGCCTCTCTCATCAAGGAACAAGATGTCATCTTTATCGATGCTGGAACAACAACTGCTTTTTTGATTCATGAATTGGTCAATAAGAATGTTACAGTCGTGACCAACTCGATTCACCATGCTGCACAGTTGGTTGAAAAGCAGATTCCAACTGTCATGGTTGGAGGAAGTGTCAAGATGGCAACAGATGCTAGCATCGGGGGCGTTGCTCTTAATCAGATTAACCAATTGCACTTTGACCGTGCTTTTATCGGGATGAATGGTGTGGACGATGGTTATTATACGACTCCTGATATGGAGGAGGGAGCTGTGAAGCGTGCTATTTTGGAAAACGCCAAACAGACCTATGTCTTGGTGGATTCGTCTAAAATTGGACAAACTTGCTTTGCCAAGGTAGCACCACTCAAACGAGCTATTGTTATCACAAGTCAAGGGCATGAGCTCTTGCAGATTATTAAGGAGAAAACGGAGGTAATAGAAGTATGATTTATACAGTCACACTCAATCCATCCATTGACTATATCGTTCGTTTGGACCAAGTCCAAGTCGGTAGTGTCAATCGAATGGGTAGTGATGATAAGTTTGCTGGTGGGAAAGGAATCAATGTCAGTCGTGTCTTGAAGCGCTTAGATATTCCAAATACAGCGACGGGATTTATCGGTGGCTTTACTGGTAAATTTATCACAGATACTCTGGCTGATGAAGAAATCGAGACACGTTTTGTCCAAGTGGCAGAAGATACTCGTATCAATGTCAAGATTAAAGCAGACCAAGAGACAGAAATCAACGGGACTGGTCCAAATGTCGAGCCAGCCCAGCTAGAAGAATTGAAAGCTATTTTGTCTAGTTTAACAGCAGAAGATACAGTTGTCTTTGCTGGTTCAAGTGCTAAAAACCTAGGAAATGTTATCTACAAGGATTTGATTGCCTTGACACGTCAGACGGGTGCGCAAGTGGTTTGTGACTTTGAAGGTCAGACCTTGATTGATAGTTTGGACTACCAGCCACTTTTGGTCAAACCAAACAATCATGAACTTGGAGCGATTTTTGGGGTTAAACTCGAAAGTTTAGATGAAATTGAAAAATATGCTCGAGAATTGCTGGCTAAAGGTGCTCAAAACGTGATTATCTCTATGGCAGGTGATGGTGCCCTTCTTGTCACATCTGAGGGAGCATACTTTGCAAAACCTATTAAGGGAACAGTGAAAAATTCAGTGGGGGCTGGTGATTCTATGGTCGCTGGATTTACAGGTGAATTTGTCAAATCAAAAGACGCAGTAGAAGCCTTCAAATGGGGAGTTGCTTGTGGAACAGCAACGACCTTCTCAGATGACTTGGCAACAGCAGAATTTATTAAAGAAACATATGAAAAAGTTGAGGTAGAAAAACGATGAAAATTCAAGACCTATTGAGAAAAGATGTTATGTTGCTGGATTTGCAGGCGACTGAAAAAACAGCTGTCATCGACGAGATGATTAAAAGTTTGACAGACCACGGTTATGTGACAGATTTTGAAATCTTTAAAGAAGGCATCTTAGCGCGTGAAGCACTCACTTCTACTGGTTTGGGTGATGGAATCGCAATGCCTCACAGCAAAAACGTTGCTGTCAAAGAAGCTACAGTTCTCTTTGCTAAGTCAAATAAGGGTGTTGATTATGAGAGTTTGGATGGACAAGCAACTGATCTCTTCTTCATGATTGCGGCTCCAGAAGGTGCTAATGACACTCATTTAGCAGCCTTGGCAGAATTGTCTCAATACTTGATGAAAGACGGTTTTGCAGACAAACTTCGTCAAGTAATATCAGCTGACCAAGTCATTGAACTTTTTGACAAAGCTTCCGAAAAAACTGAAGAGCCTGTTCAAGCACCTGCTAATGACTCTGGTGACTTTATCGTGGCTGTTACAGCTTGTACGACAGGTATTGCCCACACTTACATGGCCCAAGAAGCCCTTCAAAAAGTGGCTGCTGAAATGGGTGTTGGTATAAAGGTCGAAACCAATGGTGCTAGCGGTGTTGGTAACCAACTAACTGCTGAAGACATCCGTAAGGCTAAAGCGGTTATTATCGCAGCAGACAAGGCTGTTGAAATGGATCGTTTCGATGGCAAACCATTGATCAATCGTCCAGTTGCTGACGGTATCCGTAAAACAGAAGAGCTGATTAACTTGGCTATTTCAGGAGATGCTGAAGTCTACCGTGCTGCTAATGGAGGCAAAGCTGCAACAGCCTCTAACGAAAAACAAAGCCTTGGTGGTGCCTTCTACAAACACTTGATGAGTGGTGTATCCCAAATGTTGCCATTCGTTATCGGTGGTGGTATCATGATTGCCCTTGCCTTCTTGATTGACGGTGCTTTGGGTGTTCCAAATGAAAACCTTGGCAATCTTGGTTCCTACCATGAGCTAGCTTCTATGTTCATGAAAATTGGTGGAGCTGCCTTTGGTTTGATGCTTCCAGTCTTTGCAGGTTATGTTGCCTATTCTATTGCTGAAAAACCAGGTTTGGTAGCAGGTTTCGTGGCTGGTGCTATTGCCAAAGAAGGGTTTGCCTTTGGGAAAATCCCTTATGCAGCAGGTGGTGAAGCAACGTCAACTCTTGCAGGTGTCTCATCTGGTTTCCTAGGTGCCCTTGTGGGTGGATTTATCGCAGGTGCTTTGGTTCTTGCTATCAAGAAATACGTTAAAGTTCCTCGTTCACTTGAAGGTGCTAAATCAATCCTTCTTTTGCCACTTCTTGGAACAATCTTGACTGGATTTGTTATGCTAGCTGTTAACATCCCAATGGCAGCAATCAACACTGCTATGAATGACTTCCTAGGCGGTCTTGGAGGAGGTTCAGCTGTCCTTCTTGGTATTGTTCTTGGAGGAATGATGGCTGTCGACATGGGTGGACCAGTTAACAAAGCTGCCTATGTCTTTGGTACAGGTACGCTCGCAGCAACTGTTTCTTCAGGTGGTTCTGTGGCTATGGCAGCAGTTATGGCTGGAGGAATGGTGCCACCACTTGCAATCTTTGTCGCAACTCTTCTTTTCAAAGATAAATTTACTAAGGAAGAACGCAACTCTGGTTTGACCAACATCATCATGGGCTTGTCATTTATTACTGAGGGAGCGATTCCATTTGGTGCCGCTGACCCAGCTCGTGCGATTCCAAGCTTCATTCTTGGTTCAGCAGTAGCAGGCGGCCTTGTTGGTCTTACTGGTATCAAACTCATGGCGCCACACGGAGGAATCTTCGTTATCGCCCTTACTTCAAATGCTCTCCTTTACCTCGTTTATGTCTTGGTAGGAGCAATCGTAAGTGGTGTAGTCTATGGTTACCTACGCAAACCACAAGCATAAAACTTAGATAGAAAATAAAAAGATTGGACCGTTTGGTGCAGTCTTTTTCTCTTTCCGAAATGACTGTGAAATATGGTATAATAGAAGAATGGCAAACAAGAATACAAGTAAAACAAGACGGAGACCGTCTAAAGCAGAACTCGAAAGAAAAGAAGCGATTCAACGAATGTTGATTTCGTTGGGAATCGCCCTTTTATTGATTTTCGCAGCCTTTAAATTAGGGGCTGCAGGTATCACCCTTTACAATTTAATTCGCTTGCTGGTGGGTAGCCTAGCTTATCTGGCAATATTTGGTATCCTGCTCTATCTCTTCTTCTTCAAGTGGATACGAAAACAGGAAGGGCTCCTATCTGGATTTTTCACCATATTTGCAGGTTTGCTCTTGATTTTTGAGGCCTATTTGGTTTGGAAATATGGTTTGGACAAGTCGGTATTAAAAGGGACCATGGCTCAGGTTGTGACTGATCTGACTGGTTTTCGAACGACCAGTTTTGCTGGTGGAGGCTTGATTGGTGTTGGACTCTATGTGCCAACAGCCTTTCTCTTCTCAAATATCGGTACTTACTTTATTGGTTCTATCTTGATTTTAGTTGGTGCTCTCCTAGTCAGTCCTTGGTCTGTTTACGATATTGCTGAATTTTTCAGTAGAGGCTTTGCCAAGTGGCGGGAAGGGCATGAGCGTCGAAAAGAGGAACGCTTTGTCAAACAAGAAGAAAAAGCTCGTCAAAAGGCTGAGCAAGAGGCTAGATTAGAAAAAGAAGAGGCTGAAAAAGCCTTACTCGATATGCCTCCTGTTGATATGGAAACGGGTGAAATTCTGACAGAAGATGTTGTGCTTGACGTTCCACCTGTTCCGGAAGAAGAGTGGGTAGAACCAGAAATCATCCTGCCTCAAGCTGAACATGAATTCCCTGAACATGAGGAGGTTTTTGATGATGAAGATGTACAAGTTGATTTTTCAGCCAAGGAGGCTCTTGAATACAAACTTCCAAGCATACAACTCTTTGCCCCAGATAAACCAAAAGACCAGTCTAAAGAGAAGAAAATCGTTCGGGAAAATATCAAAATCCTAGAAGAAACCTTTGCTAGCTTCGGTATCAAGGTAACAGTTGAACGGGCCGAAATTGGGCCATCAGTGACCAAGTATGAAGTCAAGCCAGCAGTGGGTGTAAGGGTCAACCGCATCTCCAATCTCGCAGATGACCTCGCTCTAGCCTTGGCGGCCAAGGATGTCCGGATTGAAGCACCTATCCCAGGGAAATCCCTAGTCGGAATCGAAGTACCCAACTCTGAGATTGCGACTGTATCTTTCCGCGAACTATGGGAACAATCTCAAACAAAAGCAGAAAATCTCTTGGAAATTCCTTTAGGAAAGGCTGTTAATGGCACCGCAAGAGCTTTTGACCTTTCTAAAATGCCCCACTTGCTAGTTGCAGGTTCAACGGGTTCAGGGAAGTCAGTAGCGGTTAACGGCATTATCGCTAGCATTCTGATGAAAGCAAGACCCGACCAGGTCAAGTTTATGATGGTGGACCCTAAGATGGTTGAGTTGTCTGTTTACAATGACATTCCCCACCTCTTGATTCCAGTTGTGACCAATCCACGTAAGGCTAGCAAGGCTTTGCAAAAGGTCGTGGATGAAATGGAAAATCGTTATGAACTCTTTGCCAAGGTGGGAGTTCGGAATATTGCAGGTTTTAATGCCAAGGTAGAAGAGTTCAATGCCCAGTCTGAGTACAAGCAGGTTCCGCTACCGCTCATTGTCGTGATTGTGGATGAGTTGGCTGACCTCATGATGGTAGCCAGCAAGGAAGTGGAAGATGCTATCATTCGTCTCGGACAGAAGGCGCGTGCTGCAGGTATCCACATGATTCTTGCAACCCAGCGTCCATCCGTTGATGTCATCTCTGGTCTGATCAAGGCCAATGTTCCTTCTCGTGTCGCTTTCGCAGTTTCATCAGGAACAGATTCCCGTACTATTTTAGATGAAAATGGAGCTGAGAAACTACTTGGTCGAGGAGACATGCTCTTTAAACCGATTGATGAAAATCATCCAGTTCGTCTGCAAGGATCCTTTATCTCGGATGATGATGTCGAGCGCATCGTAAACTTCATTAAGGCTCAGGCAGATGCGGACTACGATGAGAGTTTTGATCCAGGTGAGGTTTCTGAAAATGACGGAGAATTTTCAGATGGTGAATCTGGTGGTGATCCGCTCTTTGAAGAAGCCAAGGCTTTGGTAATCGAAACTCAGAAAGCCAGCGCCTCTATGATTCAGCGTCGTTTGTCAGTTGGATTTAACCGTGCGACTCGCCTTATGGAAGAGCTTGAGATGGCAGGTGTCATTGGTCCAGCTGAAGGTACCAAACCAAGAAAAGTTTTACAACAATAAAAAAATAGCTTCTTTCCAAGTTTGGAGGGAAGCTATTTTACTGGCTATTGATTACTTTTATTTTCTGAAGTTGGAGTATTATTGGACTGTTTTTCATTATCAGCGGCAGGTTTACTTGGAGTAGGAGTAGAAGAATCCTGAGTTGCTGCTTTCTGCTCTTCTTTTTTCTCTTCCTTGACGCTAGATTTTGGTGTTTCCTCTTGCTGTGTTTTTTCTTGAGAAGTGTTATTTTCCTTATTGGGACTAGTGTTTTCCTGAGGGGATTCCTTTTGAATTTCTTTGACAATTGTTGTCGTCTGGCTTGTCGTAGGTTCTTTTTTAGTATTTTTATTATTATCCAAGGCGTTCATGATAGTGATACTTGCAGTAATTAAGCCAAGGATACTACCGATAGTGGCAACAGTTTTTTGAAAGACCGTAAAGCCTTTTTTGATGTGTTCTGTTTTTGGTTTTGAAGTTCTACGATAATTAGACATATATTCTCTCCTTTAATTAAAATTTATTATACCGCATTTCTTTAAAAAAATCTTAAAAAAAGAGGAATTGCCCTTTCTTGTCGCAGACTCCGTTTCATGATACAATAGAAGGAGTGATTTTAGAAAGCGTGAGAAAACATGATTTACTTTGATAATTCGGCGACGACCAAGCCCTATCCTGAAGCCCTTGAAACTTATATGCAGGTCGCTTCAAAAATTTTAGGAAATCCATCTAGTCTCCATCGTTTGGGAGACCAGGCAACACGAATCTTAGATGCTTCTCGCCAACAGATTGCAGATTTAATCGGTAAGAAAAGCGATGAAATCTTCTTTACTTCTGGTGGGACAGAAGGAGATAACTGGGTCATCAAGGGTGTGACCTTTGAAAAGGCTCAGTTTGGAAAACACATCATTGTATCAGCCATTGAACATCCGGCAGTCAAAGAGTCAGCCCTCTGGTTGAAAAGTCAAGGATTTGAAGTAGATTTTGCTCCAGTTGATAACAAAGGATTTGTAGATGTTGAAGCGTTATCAGATTTGATAAGACCTGATACGACCCTCGTTTCCGTCATGGCTGTGAACAATGAAATCGGCTCGATTCAACCTATTCAAGCTATTTCAGAACTATTGGCAGACAAGCCAACTATTTCCTTCCACGTTGATGCGGTTCAGGCACTTGCCAAGATTCCGACTGAAAAGTATCTGACAGAACGAGTGGATTTTGCGACTTTCTCTAGTCACAAGTTTCACGGAGTTCGAGGTGTTGGATTTGTCTATATCAAGTCTGGCAAGAAGATTACGCCTCTGTTGACTGGTGGTGGTCAGGAGCGTGATTATCGTTCAACAACTGAAAATGTGGCAGGAATTGCAGCGACAGCCAAGGCTCTCCGTTTGTCTATGGAAAAGCTAGGTTTCTTTACTAGCAAGACTGGGCAGATGAAGGCAGTGATTCGCCAAGCCCTTCTGGACTATCCAGATATTTTTGTCTTTTCAGATGAGGAAGACTTTGCCCCTCATATTCTGACTTTTGGAATCAAGGGTGTTCGCGGTGAAGTCATTGTTCATGCCTTTGAAGACTATGATATTTTCATCTCAACGACCTCTGCTTGTTCATCCAAGGCAGGGAAGCCTGCAGGGACTTTGATTGCCATGGGAGTGGACAAGGATAAGGCCCAGTCAGCTGTACGTTTAAGCCTAGACCTTGAAAATGATATGAGTCAGATTGAGCAGTTTTTGACCAAGTTAAAATTGATTTACAATCAAACTAGAAAAGTAAGATAGGAGCATTCATGCAGTATTCAGAAATTATGATTCGCTACGGTGAGCTGTCAACCAAGGGCAAAAACCGTATGCGTTTCATCAATAAACTTCGCAATAATATTTCAGACGTTTTGTCTATCTATCCCCAAGTTAAGGTAACAGCAGATCGTGACCGTGCCCACGCTTACCTCAATGGAGCAGATTACACAGCAGTAGCAGAATCACTCAAACAAGTTTTTGGAATTCAAAACTTTTCCCCTGTTTATAAGGTTGAAAAATCTGTAGAAGTTCTGAAGTCTGCTGTCCAAGAGATTATGCAGGACATCTACAAGGATGGCATGACCTTTAAAATTTCTAGCAAGCGTAGCGACCACAACTTTGAGTTGGATAGTCGTGAACTCAATCAAACACTTGGAGGAGCTGTATTCGAAGCCATTCCAAATGTGCAAGCTCAAATGAAAAGTCCTGACATCAATCTTCAGGTGGAAATCCGTGAAGAAGCAGCCTATCTTTCTTTTGAAACTATTCGTGGGGCTGGTGGTTTGCCAGTTGGAACTTCAGGTAAAGGGATGCTCATGTTGTCAGGAGGGATTGACTCACCTGTAGCAGGTTATCTTGCTCTTAAGCGTGGGGTAGATATTGAGGCCGTTCACTTTGCCAGCCCACCTTATACTAGTCCAGGCGCTCTCAAGAAAGCCCAAGATTTGACCCGTAAATTAACCAAGTTTGGGGGAAATATCCAGTTTATCGAAGTGCCTTTTACAGAGATTCAAGAAGAAATCAAGGCTAAAGCGCCAGAAGCTTACTTGATGACTCTAACTCGTCGCTTTATGATGCGTATTACAGATCGTATTCGTGAGGTACGAAATGGTTTAGTTATCATCAATGGAGAAAGCCTAGGTCAAGTAGCCAGCCAAACCTTGGAGAGCATGCAGGCTATCAATGCAGTTACCAACACTCCCATCATCCGTCCAGTTGTGACAATGGATAAGTTGGAAATCATTGACATCGCCCAGGAAATCGATACCTTTGACATTTCAATCCAACCGTTTGAAGACTGCTGTACGATTTTTGCGCCAGATCGTCCGAAAACAAATCCTAAGATTAAGAATGCGGAGCAGTATGAAGCTCGTATGGATGTTGAAGGATTAGTAGAGCGAGCAGTGGCTGGAATCATGATTACTGAGATTACACCGCAGGCTGAAAAAGATGAAGTCGATGACTTGATTGACAATCTTCTCTAATCAGAAAATCCAAAAGAATTTAGAAAAATAGATGAAAAAGTTAGTTTTTAATTCCAAAAGTGGAAGCAAAACTAACTTTTTTTCTATAATTGTGATATAATAAAATAAAATTTTGAATATAGAGAGTTTTCTGACAATGAATCAATCCTACTTTTATTTAAAAATGAAAGAACATAAACTCAAGGTTCCTTATACAGGTAAGGAACGTCGTGTACGTGTTCTTCTGCCTAAAGATTATGAGAAAGACACGGATCGTTCCTATCCCGTTGTTTACTTTCATGACGGGCAAAATGTTTTTTATAGCAAGGAGTCTTTCATTGGTCATTCATGGAAGATTATCCCAGCTATTAAGCGTAATCCTGATATCAGTCGCATGATTGTCGTCGCCATTGACAATGATGGTATGGGGCGGATGAATGAGTATGCGGCTTGGAAGTTCCAAGAATCTCCTATCCCAGGACAGCAATTTGGCGGTAAGGGCGTGGAGTATGCCGAGTTTGTTATGGAGGTGGTCAAGCCATTTATCGATGAGACCTACCGTACTAAAGCTGACCGCCAGCATACGGCTATGATTGGGTCTTCACTAGGAGGCAATATTACCCAGTTTATCGGTTTGGAATATCAAGACCAGATTGGTTGTCTAGGGGTCTTTTCATCTGCTAACTGGCTCCATCAAGAAGCTTTTAATCGCTATATCGAGCGCAAGAAACTATCGCCTGACCAGCGTATCTTTATCTATGTTGGAACAGAAGAAGCAGATGATACGGACAAGACCCTGATGGCTGGTAATATCAAACAAGCCTATATCGATTCGTCTCTTCGCTATTACCATGATTTGATAGCAGGTGGGGTACACTTAGATAATCTTGTCTTGAAAGTTCAGTCTGGTGCCATCCATAGTGAAATCCCTTGGTCGGAGAATTTACCAGACTGTCTGAGATTTTTTGCAGAGAAATGGTAAGTTAGAAAAGGAGAAAGCCAATGCATATTGAACATCTTAGCCATTGGAGTGGCAATCTTAATCGTGAAATGTACCTTAATCGTTATGGACACGCTGGGATTCCAGTTGTGGTTTTTGCTTCATCAGGTGGTAGTCACAACGAATACTATGATTTCGGCATGATTGATGCCTGTGCTTCTTTTATCGAGGAAGGCCGTGTCCAGTTCTTTACCCTATCCAGTGTTGACAGTGAGAGCTGGTTGGCAACTTGGAAAAATGGTCACGACCAAGCAGAGATGCACCGTGCCTACGAGCGCTATGTGATTGATGAGGCCATTCCTTTTATCAAGTATAAGACAGGTTGGTTTGATGGTATGATGACGACAGGTTGCTCGATGGGCGCCTACCATGCAGTCAACTTTTTTCTCCAACATCCAGATGTCTTTACCAAGGTGATTGCTCTTAGTGGTGTTTACGACGCACGTTTCTTTGTTGGCGATTACTACAATGACGATGCTATTTATCAAAACTCGCCAGTAGATTATATCTGGAATCAGAATGACGGCTGGTTTATTGACCGTTACCGTCAGGCAGAGATTGTGCTGTGTACGGGTCTTGGAGCCTGGGAACAAGACGGTCTACCATCTTTCTACAAGCTTAAAGAAGCCTTTGACCAGAAACAAATTCCAGCCTGGTTTGCTGAATGGGGACACGATGTCGCCCACGACTGGGAATGGTGGCGCAAACAAATGCCCTATTTTCTTGGACACCTGTATCTATAAAAGGAGTTACCTATGAGTTACCTTGTTATTTCTCCCTATTATCCACAAAACTTTCAACAGTTTACCATTGAGCTAGCCAATAAAGGCATTACCGTCTTGGGAATTGGTCAAGAGCCCTACGAGCAACTGGATGATCCCTTGCGCAATAGCCTGACTGAGTATTTCCGCGTTGATAATCTTGAGAACATAGACGAAGTCAAGCGCGCTGTTGCTTTTCTCTTTTATAAACATGGTCCAATTGACCGTATCGAGTCTCATAATGAATACTGGCTTGAGCTGGATGCAACACTCAGAGAACAATTCAATGTCTTTGGTGCCAAACCAGAGGATCTCAAAAAGACGAAATTTAAGTCTGAAATGAAGAAACTCTTCAAAAAAGCAGGTGTCCCAGTGGTACCTGGAGCTGTTATCAAGACGGAAGCAGATGTGGATCAAGCTGTGAATGAAATCGGCCTTCCAATGATTGCCAAACCTGACAATGGAGTGGGAGCAGCCGCGACCTTTAAGCTTGAAACAGAAGACGATATCAATCACTTCAAGCAAGAGTGGGACCATTCAACTATTTATTTCTTTGAAAAATTTGTCACTTCCAGCGAAATTTGCACCTTTGATGGTCTAGTGGACAAGGATGGTAAGATTGTCTTTTCAACAACTTTTGATTACGCCTATACACCGCTTGATCTCATGATTTACAAGATGGACAATTCTTATTACGTTCTCAAGGATATGGATCCTAAATTACGTAAATATGGTGAGGCAATTGTCAAAGAATTTGGTATGAAAGAACGGTTCTTCCATATCGAGTTCTTCCGTGAAGGGGATGATTACATCGCCATTGAGTACAATAACCGCCCTGCAGGTGGTTTTACCATTGATGTTTATAACTTTGCCCATTCCTTGGACCTCTATCGTGGATATGCAGCTATTGTAGCAGGCGAAGAGTTCCCAGCGTCGGACTTTGAAGCTCAATATTGTTTAGCTACATCCCGTCGTGCGAATGTTCACTATGTCTATTCTGAGGAGGACTTGCTTGCCAAATACAGCCATCAGTTCAAGGTTAAAAAAATCATGCCTGCAGCCTTTGCGGAACTTCAAGGGGATTACCTTTATATGTTGACAACTCCGAGTCGACAAGAAATGGAGCAGATGATTGCTGATTTCGGACAACGTCAAGAATAAGAACTCTCGGATTAAGGAAATGCACCTCCTTAATCCTTTTGTTTCAATAAGAGAAATAAAACCGCTTTCCCATATATTCTTTTAGAAAACCTGTTGCTAAAAGATATAAAAATTGATAGAATAAAGATTGTCTAAAAAATTTTAAGGAGAATCTATCAAATGGATTTCACATGGGCAATTAAATATGCCACTGAATTTTTGGCCACTGCTATTTTGATCATTCTTGGAAATGGTGCAGTTGCCAACGTTGAACTTAAAGGTACGAAAGGTCACCAAAGTGGCTGGATCGTTATCGCTGTTGGTTATGGTATGGGGGTTATGATCCCAGCCTTGATGTTTGGTAACGTATCAGGTAACCACATTAACCCAGCCTTCACTCTTGGACTTGCGATCAGCGGTCTCTTCCCTTGGGCACAAGTTGCGCCTTATATCATCGCACAAGTTTTGGGTGCTATCTTTGGTCAAGCCTTGGTTGTGGCAACACACCGCCCATATTACTTGAAAACTGAAAATCCAAACAACATTTTGGGTACTTTCTCAACCATTTCAAGTTTGGATAATGGTACAAAAGAAGCACGTTTCGCAGCAACTGTTAACGGTTTTGTAAACGAGTTTGTTGGTTCATTTGTTCTTTTCTTTGCAGCTCTTGGAATGACTAAAAACTTCTTTGGTGCTGAACTAGTATCAAAAGCACAAGCAGCTATCAATGCTCAAGTTGCTCAAGCAACTACTCAAGGTCAAACAATTCCTCAAGAGCAAGTAACAGCAGCACTTGACCAAGCTAAAGAACAAGTAGCACCATTTATGACATCTGGTCTTGGAATTGCTCACTTGGCACTTGGATTCCTTGTTATGGCCTTGGTAACATCACTTGGTGGCCCTACAGGACCTGCCTTGAACCCAGCCCGTGACTTGGGACCACGTCTCCTTCATGCTTTCCTTCCAAAATCAGTTCTTGGTGAGCACAAAGGTGATTCAAAATGGTGGTACTCTTGGGTACCAGTAGTAGCACCGATCGCAGCAGCAATTGCGGCAGTAGCTATCTTCAAATTCCTTTACCTATAAGAAATTGAAACCGGGGCAATCCTCGGTTTTTTAGATGAAATTTTTACGAAAAATCGGTAAATTTGAGCATAATATCTTGTAAAAAATTCTAAAATCCTTTAAAATAAAAGAGTTGGAGGAGTTTATGAATGTAAATCAGATTGTACGGATTATTCCTACTTTAAAAGTAAATAATAGAAAATTAAATGAAACATTTTATATAGAGACCCTTGGTATGAAGGCCTTGTTAGAAGAGTCAGCCTTTCTGTCACTAGGTGATCAAACAGGTCTAGAAAAGCTGGTTTTAGAAGAAGCTCCAAGTATGCGTACTCGTAAGGTGCAGGGAAGAAAAAAATTAGCTAGATTAATTGTCAAGGTGGAAAATCCCTTAGAAATTGAAGGAATCTTATCTAAAACAGATTCGATTCATCGCTTATATAAAGGTCAAAATGGCTACGCTTTTGAAATTTACTCTCCAGAAGATGATTTGGTTTTGATTCATGCGGAAGATGATAGAGAAAGTCTAGTAGAAGTAGGAGAAAAACCTGAATTTCAAACAGATTTGGAATCAATTTCTTTAAGTAAATTTGAGATTTCTATGGAATTACATCTCCCAACTGATATCGAAAGTTACTTGGAATCATCTGAAGTTGGGACATCACTTGGTTTTATCCCAGCTGAGGGGCAGGATTTGACTGTGGACAATTCGGTTACTTGGGACTTATCTATGCTCAAGTTCCTGGTCAATGAACTAGATATAGCAAGTCTTCGCAAGAAATTTGAGTCTACCGAATATTTTATTCCTAAGTCTGAAAAATTCTTCCTTGGTAAAGATAGAAATAATGTTGAATTGTGGTTTGAAGAAGTATGAAGTGGACCAAGATTATTAAAAAAATAGAAGACCAAATCGAGGCAGGGATCTATCCCGGAGCCTCTTTTGCATATTTTAAGGACAATCAATGGACGGAGTTCTATTTAGGCCAGAGTGACCCAGAGCATGGCTTGCAGACAGAGGCAGGACTAGTTTACGACCTAGCCAGTGTCAGCAAGGTTGTTGGAGTTGGTACCGTTTTTACCTTCTTGTGGGAAAAAGGCAAATTAGATATTGATAGACCGGTAACAGATTTTTTAGCTGAAAGTGATTATCCAGATATCACTATTCGCCAGCTCTTGACTCACGCAACAGACCTTGATCCGTTTATTCCCAATCGTGATCTTTTAACAGATTCAGAATTAAAGGAAGCGATGTTTCATCTCAATAGACGAAATCAGCCAGCCTTTCTTTATTCGGATGTCCATTTTTTGCTGTTAGGTTTTATCTTGGAAAGAATCTTTAATCAAGACTTGGATGTGATTTTACAGGAGCAAGTCTGGGAACCTTGGGGAATGATGGAAACCCAGTTTGGGTCTGTTAAGCTTGCTGTTCCAACCGTTAGAGGTGTCGAGGCAGGTCTGGTACATGATCCCAAGGCTCGCCTCCTAGGCAGACATGCTGGTAGTGCTGGTTTGTTTTCGACTGTAAAGGATTTACAAATCTTTTTAGAACACTATTTAGCAGATGATTTTGCAAGAGATTTGAGTCAAAATTTTTCTCCTTTGGATGACAAGGAACGTTCTTTGGCATGGAATTTGGAAGGAGATTGGCTAGACCATACGGGCTATACAGGTACCTTTATCATGTGGAATCGCCAGAAGCAAGAAGCGGCTATTTTCCTATCGAATCGTACCTATGAAAAGGATGAGCGGTCTCAATGGATATTAGACCGCAATCAAGTGATGGACTTGATTCGCAAAGAAGAGTAAGGAGAGACATGTCAAACAGTTTAAAAGGGATTCTATTAACAGTTGTGGCTGGGATTGCTTGGGGCTTGTCAGGAACGAGTGGCCAATACCTGATGGCGCACGGAATTTCGGCTCTGGTTTTGACCAACTTGCGTCTTTTAATCGCTGGTGGAATTCTCATGCTCTTGGCTTATGTTACTGCAAAGGAGAAAATGCTGGCCTTTTTAAAGGATAGAAAGAGTTTGTTGTCTCTTCTTATTTTTGCTCTGATTGGCCTCTTCCTCAATCAATTTGCCTATCTAACTGCTATTCAGGAGACCAATGCAGGTACCGCGACAGTGCTTCAGTATGTTTGTCCTGTCGGGATTTTGATTTATAGCTGTATCAAGGATAAGGTGGCGCCGACACTGGGAGAGATTGTTTCTATCATATTAGCCATTGGAGGGACCTTCCTGATCGCAACTCATGGGCAGTTGGACCAGTTATCCATGACACCTGCAGGCCTGTTCTGGGGTCTCTTTTCTGCTCTGACTTACGCACTTTATATCATTTTGCCCATAGCCTTGATTAAGAAGTGGGGGAGCAGCTTGGTCATTGGTGTGGGAATGGTCATAGCAGGTTTGGTCGCCCTTCCTTTTACAGGAGTTCTACAGACTGCTATCCCAACTAGTCTTGATTTTCTCCTCGCTTTTGCGGGCATTATTCTTATCGGGACTGTCTTTGCCTATACAGCCTTCTTAAAGGGAGCCAGTTTGATTGGACCGGTTAAGTCAAGTTTGTTGGCTTCAATTGAGTCAATCTCGGCGGTTTTCTTTGCCTTCCTAATTATGAATGAACAGTTTTATCCCATTGATTTTCTTGGTATGGCAATGATTTTAATTGCAGTCACTTTGATTTCGTTGAAGGATTTATTGTTAGAGAAATAAACAAAAAAATGAAAGTAGATGATAACCACTCTCAAAGAGGGGTTGTTTTTACTAATAAAAGCTTTTGAATCTAAATGAATTAATGAAATTTTATAAAAGTTTAAGCCTTTTTTCTTAAAATATTTATATGAGTATAGAATACCTGGAGAAGATATGAATATTTTAAAAAAAATACATCCATCTAAACCTCTAAAATACTTGAGATGGTTTGACATTGTGATTATTACGATCATAATGTTTGGTCAGTTTATAATTCGTTCAACCGAGCTATTTTTAGCAAATACGTTTCCAACGGGTGCATCAAGTACAGAAGGGACAGTTAGACAGGCTGCAAGCGAAGGTGCTGCTTATTTTAGTAATTTTACCCTGCAAACTATATTACTGGCTGTGACCTTACTCTATCTTTTGATTCGAAATTATGATTTTAAACAGCTTCCTATTCACTGGAATTGGTCCATTATCTTTTGGGTTCCATTTATATTTGCTTTAGTGGGATTGTTTGGAGACTTGGTTACAACTCTCACTGGTAAATATAATTACTTTAATCCAGACCTTTTTGCCTATATAGATTTCACGCAAATAATAGGGAAGTTCTTAGCTCTCAGCCCGATAGCGATTGCCTATGCCTTGCTAAATGGATTTTATGAAGAGTTTTTCTTTCTAGGTTTGTTAACTTCAGTGAAGGAAAAATACAAGTGGTTGGTTTTGCTTTATTCCACTATTATTCGTATTTCCTTCCACACCTATCAAGGATTAGTATGGGCTTTGGTAACCGGTGTAGTTTATGGCTTATTCTATTATTTCTTATACAAATATAAAATTAAAAATCTCCTTCCATTCTTTCTCATGCATGCTTTAGCAGATATGTTTGGTTCTAGCCTGATCTATCTATTGGTTGCTTGGGGGACTTAAAAATTAGAAAAGTCCACTCAGTTGTCTGAGCGGACTTTTTGTGTCAAGACGTTTAGTCTTTATTTTCGTATGGCAAGATTAAGTTCAAGATGATTCCTGTCATGGCTGATAGGGCAGTACCTGAAAGGGTAACTGGACCAAGTTTAAGGATAGCTCCTCCAAGTCCAAGTACCAACATAGCACTTGCGATGATTAGGTTACGCATTTGAGCGAAATCAACACGTTCTTTGATCAAGACTTTCAAACCGTTGCTGGCGATAACTCCATAGAGAAGGATTGACATACCACCAAGTACAGCATTTGGAATGGTTGAAATCAAGGCAGTGAATTTACCAAGGAAGCTAAGGGCAATCGCGATAAAGGCAGCGTTACGGATAACTGAGACAGAAGCGATACGAGTCATACCGATAACCCCTGTATTTTCTCCGTAAGTTGTATTGGCTGGTCCACCAAGGAAGGCAGAAACAGAAGTTGCGATACCGTCACCAAGAAGAGTACGATGAAGACCTGGTTCTTTCAAGAATTGACGGCCACAGATTTGACCCAAAACAGTATGGTCTCCGATATGTTCAGAAATTGTTACGATAGCGATTGGCAAGATAGCGATAGTTTCAGGACCAAAGTAAAGATTGTATTCTTTAAAGGCACCACCAGTACTAAATGGCAAGTAGAAACCAGGAATTTCAAACCAGTTAGCTTTAAGGACTGGTGTAAAGTCAACCAAGCCAAGTGTTAGTGCGAAGAGGTAACCACCGATAATGGCAAAGAGGAATGGAATGATTCGTAGGAAGCCTTTTCCCTTTGTATTGATAAAGGCAGCAATCAAGAAAGTAACAACGGCTACAAGAGCATTTTTCCAATTCCCGTCTGCTACAAGACCAGCATTGGTAACAGCTGAACCTGCAAGTCCAAGACCGATAACGATGATCATAGGTCCGATGATGATTGGTGGCAAGAGCTTATCAATCCATTTTGTACCCGCAAAACGAACACTTGCAGCCACAAGGACATAGATAAAACCTGTAAGGATAACCCCTGTTTGTGCAGCTGATACATCCCCTCCTAGTTCCTTCATAGCTAGGGACATAGCTGTGATAAAGGCGAATGATGATCCTAGATAAACTGGAACTCTAAAACCAGTTGCGATCATGTAGATGAGTGTTCCTACACCTGAAGCAAAAAGGGCAACAGATACAGGCATTCCCAAAATCAAGGGTACCAAGATGGTCGCACCAAACATGGCGAAAACGTGTTGGAAGCTAAGGAGAATTCCTTTTCCAGCCGAAGGACGTTGGTCAACGTCTAGTAACAAATCAACAGTTGATTCTTGTTTCATATAAACCTCACTTTTGGGCATCAAAAAAGAGCCCATTATTTTACAGCAATAGGCCCTCAGAGTAAGACTTCTCTAAAATCTAGACTTTAAAGAGTTTCAAGTATTTCTGCGTCTTCGTCACCTCACGGGATGACATTAAAAACCTTTGCTTAGGATAGTATAGCAGAAAAAAATGATTTTGTAAATCATTTTTTCCCGAGCCTAAAAATAAAAGAGCGAGGCTGACTTTGTAAATATTTTTTTACTAAAAAATTAAAGTGGGCGTTTATTGGGCATGCCAGCCTTACGTGGAAATTTATTTGGTGTTTCTTTTTTCTTTTCTACCACAGTGATGTAACGCGGATCTCCATTAGGTAGGGCGTAGCTGAGATTGTCTTCGACCTTACTGAAGAGGAGATTGAGGGCATTCTTAGCTTCTAACAATTCCTCAGGCGCATTGCTGGCCTTGAGTGCCAATAGCTTGCCACCAACTTTAAGGTAGGGAATGGTTAATTCTGATAAAATCTGCATACGAGCTACAGCACGGGCAGTTACCAAATCAAACTGGGCACGAAAGTTTTTATCTTGGGCAAAATCTTCTGCACGACCGTGGTAGAAATGAACACCGCTCAAATCTAGCTCTTGAGCCAAAAGTTGGAGGAAGTTGATGCGCTTATTGAGTGAATCAATGATGGTCACATCTAACTGAGGATAGAGAATTTTCATCGGTAGACTAGGAAATCCTGCCCCGGCTCCAATATCAAGCAGTTTGATAGTTTCATTTGAAATTAAGCCTTGCAGAATGGGTGCAATAGAATCGTAAAAGTGTTTCAGATAGACTTCTTCCTTATCTGTAATAGCCGTCAAATTAATCTTTTCATTCCACTCGACCAGGAGCTCAAAATAGCGATCAAATTGTTTTTTTTGCTGGTCCGAAAGTGGAAGATTTTGCTCGGCAAGCAGGTTGTAAAATGTTTCTGGTTTCATAGTTATTTCCTTCTTTATTATCATCTTATTTTACCACAATCATTAAAAATTTGATATACTGGTACTAATCTAAAAGTAGAAAGGACTTATATAATGACTTGGATTATTCTTGGAGTTTTGGCTCTTGTTGTTATTTTTGTGATTGTTAGCTATAACGGTTTGGTTAAGAATCGTATGCAAACAAAGGAGGCTTGGAGCCAAATTGATGTTCAGTTGAAACGTCGAAATGACCTCTTGCCAAACTTGATTGAGACTGTAAAAGGTTATGCCAAATATGAAGGTTCTACCCTTGAAAAGGTGGCAGAACTACGTAACCAAGTGGCGGCAGCGACTTCACCAGCAGAAGCTATGAAAGCTAGTGATGCCCTCACTCGTCAGGTTTCAGGTATTTTTGCAGTTGCAGAAAGCTATCCAGATTTGAAAGCTAGTGCTAACTTTGTTAAATTGCAAGAGGAGTTGACAAACACAGAAAATAAAATTTCTTACTCTCGTCAACTCTACAACAGTGTTGTCAGCAACTACAATGTAAAATTAGAAACTTTCCCAAGCAATATTATCGCTGGAATGTTTGGATTTAAAGCAGCAGATTTCCTTCAAACACCAGAAGAGGAAAAGGCAGTTCCTAAGGTTGATTTTAGCGGTTTAGGTGACTAAGATGTTGTTTGATCAAATTGCAAGCAATAAACGAAAAACGTGGATTTTGTTGCTGGTATTTTTCCTACTCTTAGCTCTTATTGGCTATGCGGTTGGTTACCTCTTTATGCGGTCTGGGCTTGGTGGCTTGGTTATCGCACTGATTATCGGCTTTATCTATGCCATGTCCATGATTTTTCAATCCACAGAGATTGTCATGTCCATGAATGGAGCGCGCGAGGTTGATGAGCAAACTGCACCAGATCTTTACCATGTAGTGGAAGATATGGCTATGGTCGCTCAGATTCCTATGCCACGTGTTTTCATCATTGATGATCCAGCCTTAAATGCCTTTGCGACAGGTTCTAACCCTCAAAATGCGGCGGTTGCTGCGACGTCAGGTCTCCTATCTATCATGAATCGTGAAGAACTAGAAGCAGTTATGGGACATGAAGTCAGTCATATTCGTAATTACGATATCCGCATTTCGACTATTGCTGTTGCCCTTGCTAGTGCTATCACCATGCTTTCTAGCATGGCAGGTCGTATGATGTGGTGGGGTGGCGCAGGTCGCAGACGAAGTGACGATAACCGAGATGGAAATGGCTTAGAAATCATTATGCTAGTGGTTTCCCTACTAGCTATTGTGCTGGCACCTCTCGCTGCAACCTTGGTGCAACTAGCTATTTCTCGTCAGAGGGAATTTCTAGCTGATGCTTCCAGTGTCGAGTTGACCCGAAATCCTCAAGGGATGATTAATGCTCTACGTAAGTTGGATAATAGTAAACCAATGAGTCGTTCTGTAGATGATGCCAGCAGTGCACTTTATATCAATGATCCTAAGAAAGGGGGAGGGTTCCAAAAACTCTTTTATACCCACCCACCTATCTCAGAACGGATTGAACGTTTAAAACATATGTAAAATGAAGGCTGGGAAAAAGCCTTTAAAATCTGAAAAACGCATAATATCAGGTGTGCAAAAAACTTGATATTATGCGTTTTATTATGGGAAGATTTACTTTCTCTTCTCCTAAAATTGTGTTTTTGCCCCACCTATCTGCTATGTTGAAAATTTATAAATCTTCTAAATTAACTACCTCCAAACCGTGTTCTGTCAAGCGATAGATAGTCGAACAGACCTCTTTTAAGAAACGACGGTCATGCGAAACAGTGATGAGACCACCAGGATAGGTTGCAAAGAGTTTCCTGATGTGAGGTTGAGAAGTGGGAGAAAAGTTTCGTGTGGGTTCATCCAGAAGGAGAAAGTTTGGTTTGCGCAAGACTAAATCCAAAAGCAGGAGTTTTCCCTGTTGCCCGCCAGATAAGGAGCGAATTTGATGTTGCATTTCTGGATAACTGAAATTGAGACTGGCTAAGTGAGATTGGATTTTCTGTAGTTCCTCTTTTTCTCCAGTTTTGCTGAGATAGGAGATTGGGGATAAATCCAATTGCAGTTTTTTGTGGTAATCTTGTGGCATAAAACCAAGTGAAATCTCTCTTTTATCATTAAGAAGTTGCTTTAATTTGGCTAACAGAGTTGATTTTCCAATACCATTTGGCCCGATAATACCGATTTTTTCTTGGCCATAGACAGTTAGTTGTAGTTCCTGAGCCAAAATTCGGTCTCCGATGGACAAATTTTCTTTTTCCAGTTGGATTAAGACTTTAGAAGCCGGTAATGGTTGTATGTCTGAAAAGAAAAGTTGGATTTGTTCTTCTTCAAGTGGTTTTTGGGTCATGAACTGGGCTGTCTTTTCAATGCGTTTTTCTTGAGAGAGCACATTTTTCATCTTTTTAGCCAATAGGCGACCGGCAGTACTATCTTTAGTAGCTCGAAGCGCAGTTTCTACATTTTGCTTGACTCGCCGATGTTTTTCCATGGTTTTATCATAGGCTCTTTGGTCGTTAGCAGCTTGCTGGCTTTGTCTGGCAAAATTAGCCTTTCTTTGCTCACTATAACGATCATAATCTAAATGCTCTACTAGCGTTTCCGCTTCTTTACGGTGTTTTACCAGTCGCAAGTGGACAATAGTATCAGCCGTTTGAGACAGAAAGTCTTCATCATGGGAAATGAAAATAACAGTTTGCCTAATCTTGCGAATCTGACCTTTTAGCCAATCAACTGTTTCAAGGTCTAGGTCATTTGAAGGTTCATCTAAAAATAGAATCTCAAAGGGTTTGGCTAACTCATGGATGAGCTGAATTTTCAAAGCTTCGCCCCCTGATAGACTGCCAATCTCTTGGTTGCTAGCGAAACGATCGCTATCAAAATGCAATTCCTCAGCTAAACGATAGAGGACACTGTAATCTAAATCAATAGTATCTAAAAAGAAGTAGTCGTGTAAAGTTTTCTTTTTCAGGTCCTCGGGGAGTTTTTGATGAATGTAAGCTAGTGATTGATAATCAGATTGAATGTCACCCCTGATAGTGAAATCAGGCAATGCTTCTCCCATTAAAGCTCGCAGCAAGGTCGATTTGCCATTTCCTTCTTCGCCAATAATAGCAACCTTTTCCCCGTCTTGGATGGTCATGCTTAGATCAGATACAAGATCTCGTAGATCTTTGTTTTGTGTGATGGTCAGGTGATTGATTTTTATCATATAATTGTCCTTTCTAGAATGTCCATAGTGCATAACAAAAAGCTCTACTTTATCTAGTAGAGCCCAAAGTCACTGTCAGAAACGCTATTATCCATGTCGAAAATCCTGTCAAACTAGGCTTGTCTACCCCTATCCAACCCAAGAGGAGCAGATGGTTAGCTTTCTAGTTTTTTGATTTTCAAAGAGGATAAAGTACCAGAAGATCTAGTACAAAAAGAGCACACAAAAAGAGACAAAAACAAGATCTACTAAATAAAGTTTCTTTACTTGATAGACTTAGTTGTTCATGTCTCCCTTACCTCCGAGTATTAGTATCTTTATCCTATACCTTTAAGGAAATTTTGTCAACAGAAAAATGGAAATTCTATGCTCTAAAATCCGAAAACAGGTCCATAAAGAGTTAGTACGTGTTTGATATGCTCGTAATGGAATTTGTCGTAGTTTCGCCAAGCGCAGCGTGCTTGATCGTTTAGTTTTAGGCTACCAAGACCAATCAGAAGACTGGTACGTTGGTAAAATTTCTCAAGATCTATTAAGATACTGTTGTCCAACTTTTCCGCTTTTTTGAGCTCTTGCAGAGTAGTATTTAGTAGCTCTTGCAGTCGAATATCATCTGCCCTACCCTGTTTGCAGCTTTGGAAACTTTTTTTTAACTCGGATAGGAGTTGGGTTGCATTAGTAATGAGTTCTTTGTCTTCCATGTTAGCATCCTCCTTGCTCTGATGTATTATTGCCTATAGTATAGCACTAAAAAACAAAAATGTCATAGTAAATATGTTAAAAAAATCGAATTTTAATTATAAAGTTTGCTGTGCTGATTTGTAGGCTTTTCATGGTATAATCAAGAGAGTAAATCTTTATGGAGGAAGTATGAAATTAAATATTCAAGAAATTCGTAAGCAGTCTGAAGGCTTGCATTTTGAACAAACGTTAGACCTAGCCGCAGACCTGCGTGCACGTAATCAAGAAATTTTAGATGTAAAAGATATCCTTGCAGTTGGGAAGGTTCAATACGAAGATCGTATGTATTTCTTAGATTATCAATTATCTTATACCATTGTTCTTGCTTCAAGTCGCAGTATGGAGCCAGTTGAGTTAGTTGAATCTTATCCAGTAACGGAAGTTTTCATGGAAGGGGCAACTAATCTGCTAGATCAAGAAGTTTTAGATGATGATTTGGTCCTACCTATCGAAAATGGAGAACTTGATCTTGCTGAGAGCGTGTCAGACAATATCCTACTAAACATTCCTATCAAGGTCTTGACGGCTGAAGAAGAGGCTGGTCAAGGATTTGTGTCAGGAAATGACTGGCAAATCATGACAGAAGAAGAATACCAAGCCCAACAAGCGGTTAAGAAAGAAGAAAACAGTCCTTTTGCTGGCCTACAAGGACTATTTGATGGAGACGAATAATGGTCTTGTCAAAAAAACGCGCACGAAAGGTGCTAGAAGAAATCATTGCTCTTTTTCCAGATGCCAAGCCCAGTCTTGATTTTACCAATCATTTTGAACTCTTGGTTGCGGTCATGTTATCAGCCCAGACAACGGATGCAGCGGTAAATAAGGCCACACCGGGTCTCTTTGCTGCCTTTCCAACGCCACAAGCTATGTCTGTTGCAACAGAAAGTGAAATTGCCTCACACATTTCTCGCCTAGGACTGTATCGAAATAAGGCTAAATTCCTTAAAAAATGTGCCCAACAGTTACTAGAAGATTTTGATGGTCAAGTCCCTCAAACACGCGAGGAATTAGAAAGCCTAGCAGGTGTTGGTCGCAAAACAGCAAATGTCGTCATGAGCGTGGGCTTTGGGATTCCAGCCTTTGCAGTGGACACCCATGTTGAGCGTATCTGCAAGCATCATGATATTGTCAAAAAATCGGCGACACCGCTTGAGGTGGAAAAGCGGGTCATGGATATCTTGCCACCGGAGCAGTGGTTGGCAGCTCATCAGGCCATGATTTATTTTGGAAGAGCCATTTGCCATCCTAAAAATCCAGAGTGTGACCAGTACCCACAGTTATATGATTTTAGCAATTTATAAGATGGCTCATCAAAAGTTTTTGCTTGATTTTAAGCATGCTTTGTGCTATAGTAATTGATAACTAAATATTCCTTTAAACCTGTCCCGTGAGGCAGGCAAGGAGCGCGATAAAGTAGAAGGGTGAAGTCTATACTGTTTGCAGTAGGGCTCGCTTGGCTATACATTTCAAGTCTCCTTGTTTAAGGAGACTTTTCTTTTTGGAGGTTTGTCATGAAGGCAAAAGAAGTTGTAGACGAATTGACCGTCAAACGAGCGATTACGCGTATTACTTATGAGATTATCGAACGCAACAAAGATTTGAATAAAATCGTCTTGGCTGGTATTAAAACTCGCGGTGTCTTTATCGCCCACCGAATCCAAGAACGTTTGGAGCAATTAGAAAATCTTTCAGTTCCGGTTGTAGAATTGGATACTAAACCTTTCCGTGATGATGTTAAAAGTGGAGAAGATACTTCTTTTGTTTCTGTTGATGTGACAGACCGTGAAGTTATCTTGGTGGACGATGTGCTTTATACAGGCCGTACTATCCGTGCTGCTATTGATAATATTGTCGGTCATGGTCGTCCTGCGCGCGTGAGTTTAGCAGTTCTAGTCGATCGTGGACATAGAGAATTGCCAATCCGCCCAGATTACGTTGGAAAAAATATCCCAACTAGTCGTTCTGAAGAAATCATCGTAGAGATGGCAGAACTTGATGGCCAAGACAGAGTTCTGATTACTGAAGAAGCTTAGAAAGCTAAAGGAGTAGCCATGTCAGAAAATCAACAAGCATTGAACCATGTGGTGTCCATGGAAGACCTCACTGTCGATCAAGTGATGAAATTGATCAAGCGAGGAATTGAGTTTAAAAACGGAGCTCAGCTTCCTTATGAAGACCATCCGATTGTTTCCAATCTTTTCTTTGAGGATTCTACACGGACGCATAAGTCCTTTGAAGTTGCAGAGATTAAACTGGGATTGGAGCGACTTGAATTTGATGTGAAGACTAGTTCAGTCAATAAGGGTGAGACACTTTATGATACCATTTTGACTCTGTCTGCTTTAGGAGTGGATGTCTGTGTGATTCGCCACCCTGAGGTTGACTACTACAGAGAGTTAATTGCAAGTCCAACGATTACGACTTCCATCATCAATGGTGGAGATGGTTCGGGCCAACACCCTAGCCAGAGCTTGCTTGATTTGATGACTATTTATGAGGAATTTGGTCACTTTGAGGGTCTTAAGGTTGCTATTGCAGGTGACTTGGACCACTCACGCGTTGCTAAATCCAATATGCAGATTTTGAAACGCTTGGGAGCTGAACTTTACTTTGCTGGACCTGAGGAATGGAGAAGTCAAGAGTTTGCAGACTATGGACAGTTTGTAACTATTGATGAAATCATTGATCAGGTGGATGTCATGATGTTTCTCCGTGTGCAACATGAACGCCATGATAGTGGAGCTGTCTTTTCAAAAGAAGACTACCATGCCCAACATGGCTTGACTCAAGAACGTTACGAACGCTTAAAAGAAACAGCAATCCTCATGCACCCAGCTCCAGTCAATCGTGATGTAGAAATCGCAGACCACTTGGTTGAAGCACCAAAATCACGGATTGTCCAACAAATGACCAATGGTGTCTTTGTTCGAATGGCAATCTTAGAATCCGTACTGGCGAGTAGACACGCCAACTAAAACACAAGACGTTAAAAGACGCCAGTGAGCGTCCACGAGAGGTGAAAATATGACAAAAAGACTTCTAGTATTAGAAGATGGCACAGTTTTTGAAGGCAAGGCCTTCGGAGCAGATATTGATGTAACAGGCGAAATTGTCTTTAATACAGGGATGACCGGCTACCAAGAATCCATTACAGACCAGTCTTATAATGGACAAATCTTGACCTTTACTTATCCTTTGGTAGGAAATTATGGAATTAACCGTGATGATTACGAATCCATTATTCCAACTTGTAAGGGAGTCGTTGTTTTTGAAGAAGCACGTAGAGCAAGCAACTGGCGCAACCAAATGACCTTGGATGAATTTTTGAAAGCCAAGAAAATTCCAGGTATTTCAGGAATTGATACACGTGCTCTTACCAAGATTATCCGTAAGCATGGTACGATGCGTGCAACCTTGACCCATGTTGGGGACAGTATGGACCATGTGACGGACCAGCTCCAAGCAACAGTCTTGCCGAC
The DNA here is from genome assembly GCF_003942765.1 of Streptococcus mitis. Lineage (GTDB taxonomy): Bacteria > Bacillota > Bacilli > Lactobacillales > Streptococcaceae > Streptococcus > Streptococcus mitis_BE. The sequence continues at coordinate 361,246 of NZ_RJNW01000001.1, read as the reverse complement.
TGACAATATCAAACAGGTTTCTACTAAAACATCCTATCCAGCTCCAGGAGTTGGCTTGAGCGTGGTGTTAGTGGACTTTGGTCTCAAGCACTCAATTCTACGTGAACTTTCTAAGCGTAATTGTAACGTGACGGTTGTTCCTTATTCGACAACGGCAGAAGAAATTCTCCATCTCAATCCTGACGGAGTTATGTTGTCAAACGGTCCAGGAAACCCAGAAGATGTTCCCCAAGCACTAGACATGATTCGCGGTGTACAAGGAAAAATTCCAATTTTTGGTATTTGTATGGGGCACCAACTCTTTGCTATGGCAAATGGGGCTAAGACCTACAAGATGAAGTTTGGTCACCGTGGATTCAACCATGCGGTACGTGAAATTGCAACAGGCCGTGTGGATTTTACAAGTCAAAACCATGGTTATGCAGTTAGCCGTGAGGATTTGCCAGAGCACTTGATCATTACCCACGAAGAAATCAATGACAAGTCAGTGGAAGGTGTGCGCCACAGATACCAACCTGCTTTCTCTGTTCAATACCACCCAGACGCAGCCCCTGGTCCACACGACGCTAGCTACCTATTTGACGAGTTTATCGAGATGATGGAAGCTTTTAAACAATCAAACTAAGAACGAGTAAAAGCTCGTCGGATAATTTATGTAACTGAACATGGACGGAAAGCTCGGAATTTAGAGAAACCAATTTGGATTGTCAATCCTTCCTTGGTTTCCTAAAATTCAATCGCTTTCTATTCGTCCTTTGTATCTTATTTAATGTCGCCCTGAGAGGCGACGAATAGAAAGGAGAAGGGTGCTCCGTATTTGCTGAACTGAATACGGGCTACGGACGGTGCTAAAAAGATAGTTATTCCTAGAACTGACAGTTCTTCGTCATAACTCCTATTTTAGCTTTGTCCGCTTGACGCACTTAATATCTTATATATGCCTAAACGTACTGATATTCAAAAAATTATGGTGATTGGTTCTGGTCCGATTATTATTGGTCAGGCTGCTGAGTTTGACTACGCTGGGACCCAGGCTTGCTTGTCGTTAAAAGAGGAAGGTTATGAGGTTGTTTTGGTTAACTCAAACCCTGCAACCATCATGACGGACAAGGAAATTGCTGATAAGGTTTATATTGAACCGATTACACTTGAGTTTGTGACACGTATTCTTCGTAAGGAACGTCCAGATGCCTTGCTACCAACACTCGGTGGTCAAACAGGTCTCAACATGGCCATGGAATTATCTAAAAATGGTATCCTAGATGAGCTTGGTGTTGAACTTCTGGGAACTAAATTATCTGCTATTGACCAAGCGGAGGACCGTGACCTCTTTAAACAATTGATGGAAGAGCTCAACCAACCAATTCCAGAATCTGAAATTGTCAACACAGTCGAAGAAGCAGTTGCCTTTGCAGCAACAATTGGCTACCCAGTCATCGTTCGTCCAGCCTTTACCCTTGGTGGTACTGGTGGTGGTATGTGTGCCAACGAGGAAGAATTGCGTGAAATCGCTGAAAATGGTTTGAAATTGTCACCTGTTACCCAATGTTTGATTGAGCGTTCGATTGCAGGTTTCAAGGAAATTGAATACGAAGTGATGCGAGACTCAGCTGACAATGCTTTGGTTGTTTGTAACATGGAAAACTTTGACCCAGTTGGGATTCATACAGGGGATTCTATCGTATTTGCCCCTGCCCAAACCATGTCAGATTATGAAAACCAAATGCTACGTGACGCGAGTTTGAGCATCATTCGTGCCCTCAAGATTGAAGGTGGATGTAACGTTCAGCTAGCCCTTGACCCGCACAGTTTTAAGTACTATGTCATCGAAGTAAACCCTCGTGTATCGCGTTCGTCAGCCCTTGCTTCTAAGGCGACAGGATATCCGATTGCTAAGTTGGCTGCTAAGATTGCAGTAGGTTTGACCTTGGATGAAGTTATCAACCCAGTTACAGGTTCAACCTATGCCATGTTTGAGCCTGCCCTTGACTACGTTGTTGCCAAGATTCCACGTTTCCCATTTGACAAGTTTGAAAAGGGTGAGCGCCGTCTTGGTACTCAGATGAAGGCCACTGGAGAAGTCATGGCAATCGGTCGTAACATTGAAGAATCTCTTCTTAAGGCTTGCCGCTCCCTTGAAATTGGGGTGCACCACAATGAAATGCCTGAGCTTGCAGCAGTTTCTGATGATGCCTTGATTGAAAAAGTTGTCAAAGCCCAAGATGACCGTCTCTTCTACGTATCAGAAGCCATTCGTCGTGGTTATACACCAGAAGAAATTGCTGAATTGACTAAGATTGATATCTTCTATCTTGATAAACTCTTACATATCTTTGAAATCGAGCAAGAACTGGGAGCACATCCACAAGATTTAGACGTTTTGAAAACTGCCAAACTGAATGGCTTCTCAGACCGTAAGATTGCTGAACTCTGGGAAACGACAGCTGACCAAGTTCGCCAACTTCGTTTGGAAAACAAGATTGTTCCAGTTTATAAGATGGTCGATACTTGTGCGGCAGAGTTTGACTCTGAAACACCATACTTCTATTCAACCTATGGATGGGAAAATGAATCTATCAAGTCTGATAAAGAATCTGTACTTGTTCTAGGTTCTGGTCCAATCCGTATCGGTCAAGGGGTTGAGTTTGACTACGCAACTGTACACTCGGTTAAGGCCATTCAAGCTGCTGGTTATGAAGCCATCATCATGAACTCAAACCCAGAGACCGTTTCTACAGACTTCTCTGTATCAGATAAGCTTTACTTTGAGCCATTAACATTCGAAGATGTCATGAATGTCATCGACTTGGAGCAACCAAAAGGGGTTATCGTTCAGTTTGGTGGTCAAACAGCTATCAACCTTGCGGAGCCATTGGCAAAAGCAGGTGTGACCATCCTTGGTACACAGGTTGCTGACCTAGACCGTGCTGAAGATCGCGACCTCTTTGAGCAAGCCCTTAAAGACCTGGATATTCCACAGCCACCAGGACAAACGGCTACCAATGAAGAAGAAGCAGTTCTTGCAGCTCGCAAGATTGGCTTCCCAGTTCTTGTCCGCCCATCTTATGTTTTAGGTGGACGTGCTATGGAAATCGTTGAAAACGAAGAAGACCTCCGTTCTTACATGCGTACAGCGGTTAAGGCTAGTCCTGACCATCCAGTCCTTGTAGACTCTTATATCGTTGGACAAGAGTGTGAAGTTGATGCCATTTCAGACGGAGAAAATGTCCTTATCCCTGGTATTATGGAGCACATCGAACGTGCTGGTGTCCACTCAGGTGACTCAATGGCCGTTTACCCACCACAAACCTTGTCGCAAAAGGTGCAAGAAACAATCGCAGACTATACTAAACGCCTAGCAATCGGTCTTAACTGCCTTGGAATGATGAACATCCAGTTTGTTATCAAGGATGAAAAAGTCTACGTTATTGAGGTCAATCCACGTGCCAGCCGTACGGTTCCATTTCTTTCTAAAGTGACCAATATCCCTATGGCTCAAGTAGCAACCAAGCTCATTCTTGGTCAAAAACTTGAAGAACTTGGCTACCAAGATGGACTTTACCCTGAAAGCACTCGAGTTCATATCAAGGCACCTGTCTTCTCCTTTACCAAACTAGCTAAGGTAGACAGCTTACTTGGTCCTGAAATGAAGTCAACAGGGGAAGTTATGGGTTCTGATACGACTTTGGAAAAAGCTCTATATAAAGCCTTTGAAGCTTCTTACCTACACTTGCCAACCTTTGGTAATGTTGTCTTTACTATCGCTGATGATGCCAAAGAAGAAGCCTTGGACTTGGCTCGTCGTTTCCAAAATATTGGCTATGGAATCCTCGCGACAGAAGGGACAGCAGCCTTCTTTGCTAGTCATGGATTGCAAGCCCAACCTGTTGGTAAGATTGGTGATGACGATAAGGATATTCCAAGCTTTGTTCGTAAAGGAAGAATTCAAGCTATCATTAATACAGTAGGAACCAAACGAACTGCTGACGAAGATGGAGAGCAAATCCGACGTTCAGCCATTGAACACGGGGTGCCCCTCTTCACAGCCCTAGATACAGCTAACGCCATGCTTAAAGTATTGGAAAGTCGTAGTTTTGTCACAGAAGCAATCTAGTTGAGAAAATTTTTCACAGTTTTAAAGCCAGCGTTTTTTGACGCTGGCTTTTGCAATACTGGTGTTGCTTATTTCAACTATCATGCTTTCTTTAAGAATCGTTCCAAAATGTGATATAATAAGAATAAATTGGAAATAGGTAAACTATTTTCATTTTATTTTCAAAACTCCATTAATAAACTAGGTAAAGACTTGATTAGAAAGCGAATATTCCTATGTCTTCTTACAAAAAGTTCTCTCTTTCTGAGATCAATCAATCTATTGAAACTCCCAATAATAATCATTTTTGGCAAAATCTAAAAGCATTTTTAGGGCCTGGAGCTCTTGTAGCAGTTGGTTATATGGATCCTGGAAATTGGATTACCAGTGTGGTTGGTGGTGCCTCCTACAAGTATAGCCTCCTATTTGTTATTTTGATTTCCTCCATTATTGCTATGCAGTTACAACAGATGGCTGGAAAGCTCGGTATCGTGACTAGGATGGATTTAGCGCAGGCAACAGCTCATCATGCTCCCAAGTGGCTCCGCTATAGTCTGTGGGTGATTTTAGAATTAGCTTTAATGGCGACAGACTTGGCTGAGGTTTTAGGTTCAGCGATTGCCTTGAATCTTTTGCTTAAAATACCGATTATGATGGCTATCCTCCTAACGGTTTTAGATGTATTTCTTTTGCTTTTGTTGATGAAATTTGGCTTCAAGAAGATTGAAGCTATTGTTACAACCCTTATCTTAACCATATTAGGAATATTTTCTTATCTGGTGGCTTTATCTAATCCAAGTATGCAGGGGATCTTTGGTGGTTATTTACCAACTTCGGCTTTGTTTGAAAGTCCCCTGCCAGGGCATGAGAGTCAACTGACTTTGGCTTTAGGGATCGTAGGAGCGACAGTCATGCCCCATAATCTTTATCTTCATTCATCCCTATCTCAAACAAGGAAAATCAACCATAAGGATACAAAGGATGTTCGAAAAGCTGTACGTTTTATGACCTGGGACTCAAATCTTCAGTTATCCCTAGCCTTTGTTGTCAATTCCTTGCTTCTCATTTTAGGAGCATCGCTCTTTTTTGGTCATGCGTCTGAAATTTCAGCATTCTCTCAAATGTACAATGCTTTACAGGATTCGACAATAGCAGGAGCAATAGCTAGCTCAACTCTGTCAACCTTATTTGCTCTAGCCCTCTTAGCAAGTGGTCAAAATTCTACTATCACAGGTACCTTGACAGGACAGATTGTCATGGAAGGTTTCTTGCATATGAAATTGCCTCAGTGGATCATCCGTATCGGTACACGTATTTTTGCTTTGATTCCTGTGATCATAGTCGCTGTCTTATTTGGACATCAAGAAAAAACCTTGGATCAGTTGTTGGTCTATTCACAGGTCTTTCTTTCCATCGCTCTTCCGTTTTCAATCTTCCCCTTAATCTATCTGACCTCTAAGAAGTCAGTGATGGGAGAATTTACCAATGCTAAGTGGAATACAATCCTTGGCTACCTAGTTTCAATCATCTTGACCATTCTCAATATCAAGCTGCTTTTCGATATTTTTTAAATTCGTTTAAATCAGTTCTGGGCATCAGCTTGAGAATTGATAAAGAGATAATAGTAGTGGTTGACTTATGAAAAGAAGTAAAAAAGAACAGTCGAAACTGTTCTTTTTTATCATTATTTGAGACCGTATTTTTTGTTGAAACGATCCACGCGTCCATCTGCTTGAGTGAACTTTTGACGTCCAGTGTAGAATGGGTGTGAGTCTGATGAAATTTCCACACGAATCAATGGGTAAGTTTCGCCTTCGAACTCAACTGTTTCGTTAGAGCGTTTTGTTGAACCGCTAAGGAATTGGTAACCAGTAGTTGTGTCCATGAAGACAACTGGGCGATATTCTGGATGGATATCTTTTTTCATTTTGCAATATTTCCTTTCTGCCATGGTCTCTTTGCGAGCCATAGATTGTTACCATACTAGTCTATCAGATTCTGAAAAGTTTGGCAAGTATTTTATCAGTTTTTAAGCAAGTTTTTTAACTTTTGATAGATGATTTCGTTTTCTTCTAGACTGTAGGAATTAGCACCACTTGCTAGAGGGTGGCCTCCACCATCATGTTCCTTGGCAATTTCATTGATAGGATGGATTTTACTGCGTAAGCGAACGCGGTAGTGGCCATCAGCCTGCTCCACAAAAATTCCCCATAGACTCACACTGTCAATGCGTCCAGGTGCGCCTACAATGGCTGCAGTTTCCGCATCGGTCACATTGAATTGTTTCAAGACTTCTTGACTCAGGATAACGCGAGCTGCACCATTTTCATCCACTTCCAGATGGTCGTAGATGTAGCCTTGAAGTTTAGCAATTTTGTAGCTCATAGTGTCCATTTTGCGAGTAAGAGCCGAAAAGTCAAACTTATGTTCTCTCAGAGACGCAGCAATGCGTAGGGTCCGTGCAGTGGTAGAAGGGTAGAGGAATCGACCTGTATCACCAACAATTCCTGCAAAGAGCAACTCCGCAGCTCGATTTGACAAGGTCAGTTGGGTTGTTTCAGCAAATAGGGTAATCATCTCACTAGCGCTACTTGAACTAGTATCTACCCAAGATAGGTCACCATATACATCATCATTTGGATGGTGGTCTATCTTAATGAGAAAATCACCTTGACTATAGCGTTTATCATCGATGCGAGCAGTGTTAGCTGTATCACAGACGATGACAAGAGCGCCTTGGTAGGCACTATCTTCAACAAGATCCATTTCAGCCATCCAAGTAAGAGTTGGTTCATCAAAACCAACGGCTTTGATGGTTTTTTCTGGGAAATGATGCTCCAACAAGGCTTTTAAACCTACCTGACTTCCCAAGGCATCAGGGTCTGGTTTCATATGACGGTGAATGATAATCGTGTCGTATTCTTTGATTTTTTCTAAAATTTGATGGCAAATTTCCATAAATAACCTCAATTCTTTCTCATTTCATTGTAGCACAAGAATTTTTATTTTTAAAATGAAAAAGATGTGATATAATGGAGAAAGATAAATTGAGGAGGACGATATGGCATTAGCAAAAATTGTATTTGCCAGTATGACCGGTAATACCGAAGAAATTGCAGATATTGTAGCAGACAAATTACGTGACTTGGGCTTGGATGTCGATGTTGATGAATGTACAACTGTTGACGCTTCAGACTTCTTGGAAGCAGACATCGCTATCGTTGCGACCTACACTTATGGTGATGGAGAATTGCCAGATGAGATGATGGACTTCTACGAAGACCTAGCTGACCTCAACTTGAATGGCAAAATCTACGGAGTGGTCGGATCAGGAGACACCTTCTACGATGAATTTTGTAAGGCTGTTGATGACTTTGACCGTGTCTTTGTGTCAACAGGAGCAGAAAAAGGTTCAGAGTGTGTTAAAGTTGATCTTTCTGCCGAGGAGGAAGATATTGAACGCTTAGAACAATTCGCAGAAGAATTGGCTGCTAAAGTAGGATAAGCATAAACGTGCGCTGATACAATCAATCAGTGCATTTTTCTTATCGTGAGTTGGGATTTTACTAGCCTATTTGGTGGCTTTTTGATACAATAATTCAAATAAAGGAGGAGACTGTATGGATTTAGATATTATTCGTCAAGAAATTGATCAAATCGACGATCAAATTGTTAAACTTCTAGAAGCTCGAATGCACTTAGTTGAAGGGGTTGTCGCTTATAAGAAGGCTTCAGGGAAACCGATTTTAGATACCAAGAGAGAAGCAGTTATTTTTGAAAAGGTTAGAAGTCGTGTAGAAGACAAGCGCTATCAGGAGACTATTGTCACAACTTTTTCGGACATACTCAAACGTTCGCGTGATTACCAGGATCAAAATATCAAATGAAAAAAGAACAATTTTATCCGCTAGGAATTTTTCTAGCTGCCATGTTGGGCGGACTGGTTCGCTACCTAGTTTCCACTTGGTTACCAGCCAGCACAGATTTCCCCTTGGGCACCCTTCTTGTTAACTATCTAGGCATTTTCTGCTTGGTGTATCTTGTTAAGGGCTATTTAGTCTATAAGGGAACCAGTAAAGGCGTTATTTTAGCGCTGGGTACAGGTTTTTGTGGTGGTTTGACAACCTTTTCTAGTCTCATGCTTGATGCTGTAAAATTACTGGATACAGGGCGTTATCTGAGTTTGGTTATGTATTTGCTTTTGAGCATCGGTGGAGGCCTACTCTTGGCTTACTATTTGGGGAGGAAGAAATGGTAATCGTCTATCTTGTAATTGCTTGTGGCTTAGGAGCGCTCGTACGGTATTTCTTTTCCCGCTATAATCAAGCTTCTAAATTGCCACTCGGAACGCTCATAGCCAATCTTTTGGGTTGTTTTTTGATTGGATTATTTTACAATCATGTGGAACCTAAGGAAGTTTATGCTATTTTAGCGACGGGTTTTTGTGGCGGTTTAACGACTTTTTCGACCTTGAATGATGAACTGCAAAGACTGCTAAGCAATAAGAAGGTCTTTTATACTTACCTGACTTTGACCTACCTAGGTGGTTTGGTTGCGATTTTTTTAGGAATTCTGCTATGTAAGTGGTAAGAGTTTTTAGATTGAATCAAATTTTCCTGTGAGGGAGAACAGAAATGTTCTCTCTCTTTTTTATTTGCTGAGAAATGGGGGATTTGATATGGAACGAGTAGGACGTCAGGAATTACTAGAACAATTATTAAATTATGAACCATTAGGATTTATTGATCCATTCTCAGATCTTGGGGAGTTTGATTCTCTCCAGAAGAAATTTAAACATCCTGTTAAAGAGCTAGTGAATCGATATTCAGGACAACCTTACAGCTTGGCCTGGCAACATAAAATTATGGAAATGCGGAAGTTGTTTATTGCCTATCAGATAGCATTAAATGAAGAAGATAAGCAGATAAACTTTCAGCGAAGAACAAGAAGCGAAGAGTCCAAAGAACATGCTAATGCTATTGTAACAACCTATTTGAAGTTAGGATTTAGTTTTAAAGAGATTGAGAAGCGTGTTTCTTTATCTTACAAACAACTTCGTAGAGGATGGAGAAGAAGTGACCATGTAATGACAAGTAGTCCTGAATTTTATAGCAAGGGGGACTTATCTGAAGGTTGCTGTTTACCGAGTAAAAAGCTACCTAAAAGTATGAGAATCAATGAGGAGTAATTATCGTGAAAGAAGCAGTATTAACGAAAGCTATTTGTCAAAAATGCGGATGCACGTGGGAAACACCCTGTATTGATGAAAAATGGGGTTGCTGCTGGTGGATGGACCATGATGAGACTATCTGTAGTCATTGTTTTTGGAACTTAAATGAAGAGGTGAAATGATGGGGAAACTAGAAAATTCAATCAGTATGATTTTGATTATGGGACTACTTTTAATCAGGTTAAATAGAATTAGAAACCATAAAGCGGACTACCTATCAGGTAAACGAGTTGGATATTTTCAGTCTCCAAAATTAGATTATTGGAATGATTTAGTCACGACAATTTTTGGCATAATTCTATCAGCCATTCTACTTGGAATTTCGCTATTCCTTCAGCTATCCAATTAGTCTGTAAAGTAAACGAAATTGCTATAAAAACAAAAAGAGATATAATTTCCCATTTATTATACCGTTTAAAATTTTTAGTCATTTCTTTACATAGATGAATAAAATTATTTTTTATAAATGCAAAAATAGCGATAAAGAAAATAAATACAATAAGATCATTTTCCATAGGTGGAAGTATTATTTTTCTGGAGTGGAAACAGATGAATAAATAAATATATTGTATAAAGTCATTGGTGTCCCATACGAGACGTTGAATTGAAGGGTTAATATCTATGAAATTTTGTAAAACTTCAATGAAAAAGAATGAGACCAATATAACTATGTATAGATGCATGAATAGATGTAATGAAAATATTGGTAAAGATATGTTTTGTAATAGAAAGTCAAGTAAATCATCAATCGTTTTATGGATAAAGAGATAGGTTAGAAGTAAAAAAAGTAGATAATGATTTATTTTATAAAGATTGTTGAGACTGGATTTGATAAGTTCGAACATAGTAAATACCTTTCTTCTTTTGTTAATCAATTATATTATAACTGACTTTTTAATAAAAAGATATGTCATCAAACAGCAATATTAGGAGAAGTATGAAGTTACAAGAATGCTTTAGCTTAATCACAAAAGACGGATTAAGAACACAAAAATTTAAGAATAGCCATCTACAGCTCATCTCTTCAGCAGAAGAAGGAAGACGAGGCTCTGTATTTGCTTATCGTTCAAAAGCGAATATGGTGAAGGCACGTGGTGTTGTTTTAACCTCTATCGAATCATTGCTGGAGAATCAGGATCAGTTTACACACTGGACCCCTAACGTATATTGCTACGGAAGCTATAGCGATGCTGGTCGACGGATTACACGTGGCCACTCTGAAGATAATCTAAGACAGATTAACACATTTTACATTGACTTCGATATTACCTCTTCAGCTGAAGAAATGACGACAGGAGATATTTTAACTGCTTCTCTGGAGTTAGGTTTTATGCCGACGTTGATTCTAAAATCTGATAAGGGATTTCAAGCCTATTTTGTCCTCTCAGAATCAGCTTATGTTACAGTTCATTCCCAATTTCGAGTGGTAAAGGTGGCTAAAGCTATCTCTCAAAATTTGAGAAATTACTTTGCTCAAACTTTACCAGTAGATATGACCTGTAACCATTTTGGAATTGCTCGGATTCCTCGAACTGATAATGTTGAATTTTTTGATGCTGACTATACCTATTCATTTCAGGAGTGGTTAGATTGGTCAATGAAGCAATCAGACCTTCCCTTCCCAAGTAAAAAGCCAAATTTGACGGTTATTTCAGGTTCTGAAGGGGTAAAACAGATTGATGAACCCTGGTATCAATTGTTGATGAGAGAGGGAAATATCAAGGGTGGAAAAGCCTTGATGGGAAGAAACAACGTTCTTTTCACGCTGGCTTTAGCCAACTTCTCTTCAGGAATCGATCAGGAAGAATGTGAAGAAGTTCTTTCTAGTTTCAATGCAAATCTAGACGAACCACTCTCTTCAGCTGAATATCATAAGATTATCACAAGCGCCTACTCAGGAAAATATGAAGCTGCTAGTCGTGACTATGTAATGACTTTATGTAAAGCATGGGTCAATCAGGAACTCAAGGCTTCAGATCTCTTTGTGAAGCAACGTTGGTACAAGTTTAAGAAGAAACGTGCTGACAGAAAGAATAGTCATTATTCCGAGTGGGAAGAAGATCTTATGTTTTACATTACAAAGAGAACGAATCAAGATCAAACTATTTTAAAAGTGACACAAAAAGACTTACAGATTGCTCTTGGAATTGCCAGTTCTAGCTTAAAAATCGTTCTACGTAGACTGGTAGAGAAGCATAAAATTTTTTTACAAGTTAAAAAAGGGCGAGGAGGGGGATTAATATTAGCCTCTATTCGAATGATAATCTTAACAACTATGCAAAAGAAACAAGATGCTAAAAAGGCCTATTTAGATACCCTTACGCATCTTTTGAAGATACCTAGAAAGATTATCAACCAAACTATTTATCATGTACAGGAGGGCTTAAAACATGTCGTACAAGGAGAATTATTTGAGGAGGATGTGGGATAAAAGTAGGAAAAAATTTAATAGCCAGACTGCCATTACATTATATCTATGATACTGGAGGGAAAAGAATGAATAAAAAAGAGTGTCGGCGATGGACACAAGAAGAAATAGACTATGTAAGAATGTTTGCAGAAGATCCTGATGGCGACAATTGTATTACCGTAGCGATGTATCTAGGAAGAACTGCATCTGCAGTTAGAGGAAAAGTTCATCAACTGAGAAAAGAGGGAACTCAAACTAAACTATTGGATAAATGGTCCGACTGGGAAATTAATGCTTTAAAAAGAATGAGTGGGAAAATAACTGTGAAAGAACAAGCTAGGTTACTTGGTCGTTCTTATCATTCTGTGGCTCATAAAAGGAGTGATTTAGGGATACCTAATGTGCCTAGTCAGTATGGGAAGGAGATTAGAAAGTTGGCGCATCAAGGTTTATTTAGGAAAGAAATTGCAAGGAAATTGAGATTGAACTACTCTTCGCTTTGTCATTATATTACACGTGAGGGAATTCCTTGTGTGGTGGATGAAGAGGGGCGTTTACAAGGTATAACAGACAAGATAAAGTATCATAATCAATTGATGTCTTGGGCATTTTATAAGGAGGGTAAAAATGGATAAATGGCTAATCTTCAGTTTTTATAATGGTGATTTTATTCGTCACGATGATGTGATAGTAGTATTTGAAACAAAAGGTCTAGCTCGTCAATTTTTAGATCATTATCAGAAGCCCAGACAAAAAGAGACTGCGACTAACTATAAATATTACGATGCACCATTTCGATTTGTGAAGGAGGGGGATTATGGAGTGTCATAAAATTATTCGAGGTTATTATTTGACTGGATTAGGACAGGAAGAATTGGCTTATTATTTCAAGGTGCCAGAGGAACAATTTGAGGATTTAAATTTAAAAGTTGGCGATATTCTGATAACTTTTTATCAGAATCAGGAAGTAATAACGAGTATTCCTGCTTTAGTAAGAGTAGCGTCATTGATAACTGATAAAACAATTGTAACTCAATATCTGAATTCTGAAAAAATAGATGGTTTTCCAATGTTGCCAATTGTTGAGAAGTATAAAAATTTTGATCCGATAGTTTTTAAGCATATTATGGAAATGTATCAAAATATGAAAGAAGAAATCACACAGTTGAAATTAAAATAAAAAAATAAAGGAGATAAAAATGGAATTAATTTTTAGAATTTTTGAAGCAATATTATATAGTTTTGTAATGACACTCCTAGCATGGTTTTTAATTTACCCAATCTGTTACATACAGCTTCAATCATCTTCAAAGCAAAACAAAACCATGTTGTTTCCAGCTTCAGTTGCAGGTGTAATTTTATTCTTGTCTGTTGCTCCTAAACGAGTCACAATTCTATCAGCAGAAGAGAGAAAACAACTTAAAAAGAATATAAAAAGGTAATAAAATTAGGCAGTTTAGAACCATATATTTTACAGAAATTAGGAGAAAAGTTGATGTTTATAAGTGTGTTTTAGTGTGTGTATGATGTGGGAGGGGGTAATTTGTAAGTGTGTAAAAGTAGGCGAAGCCGAGAAAATTGGGGACACTAGAAACGTTGATACTATCAACTTATCACAGGATGTGGTAACAGTTTCCCTTATGCTCTTTTATTAGATATATGGGAGGAAAAATATAGGCAAATTGCCTAGTCAAAATATGGTCAAATTTCCCCCTGCTTCACTCTATAAAAAATTAATTTGGAAAATGGTGTGTTTATGGATAATTGGAAAACGATGTTAGAAGTTGCGAAAGAGTTGGGGATTACAAAAAGTTTAGTTAGATATCACCGTCAAAAATTGGAGGATATTGATATCAAAAAACAAGGTGGTGTAACATACATTTCCCCTCAGGGTGTTATGAAAATAAAGAGCTTTTTACGGTCAACGGATTACGATGAAAGCTTTGAAACAATAGTTAAAAATCAACTCAGTTTGATTCAAGAATTATTAATGAGTCGGACAGAGTTGTATAGAGAAAATACTAGAGATACTATTGAACAATTTCGAGAATTTTTAATTCGTTCACCAGATAGTTTAAAAGTTTTACATGAATTGGAGGAAAGGTCAAAAGGAACACCAGAGAATGAGTTTTATTTCGTACTTGCAGATTATATTGAATTGAAAAGTAAGAGGCATTATGATTTTTTGGTGGAGTAGAAAGGATGGAGAATAAATGACTAACGGAAAACGAAGTGAGTTAAAAATTCGTGGATTAACTCAACTGGAAATTGATTATTTAAAATCACTTGCTAAAAAGAAAAAAGCAAAATCTTTTAATGAGTTTTTACTTCAGATTTTGCGTGAAAAAATTGAATTTGGTAAATTCAATAGAGCTCAAGAATTATATGTAGCTCATTTGGAAAATATGAAATTAGCTTCAGACCATATTCAAAACCAAGTTCAAAAACAAACAGAACAATTAGATAATTTCAACGAAAAGATGAATTGTTATGGCGATCATATTTCACGTTGGCTAGAGTATGAAGGGGAGGTAGAATGTGATGACTAAAGATTTACTTATTCGAAACATACCAGAAGATATGTTTATTCAACTACATATGATGAAAAAGGAACAAAATTTTCCTTCTTTCAATGCGTTTATGTTAGCTCAGCTGGAAAAAATTTGTCAATTAGATGGCTTGAATTTATATGACAATGCCTTTTCTAAAAGTTTGACTGAAATTAAGGAACAGCAGAACAAAATTTTAGAGTTATTAATAAAAAATGAGATAACCATTTTGGGAGTTAGTGGGAAACAAGAAATAGTCGAAGAGCTGACAGTTAGCTGGTTAAATCGTGTTATGAAGGAGTGATTTTAGGCTAAAAGTTTGGTATAATAAAGCAAGTAAACAGGAATAAAGGAGATCATCTATGATGAAACAGAAATTGATGCTTATTTTAGGAGTTCTTGGCCTCTGTATTGCTATCTTAACGGCTTGTTCAGGTAAAACTTCACAAAATGCAGACGGCACACCTAGCACCCTAAAAAGTCGTTATTTGGGGTATTATCGATCTGATACAGATAATGCAACATTTTTTGATGAAACAACTAATGAGTTTGATTTTGATGTGAATAAGAGTACAATTTCAGACGGAACTGAAATTGAATCTCATATCAAAACATATCAAGTATTGTCTGAGGATGAGCTAGCTTCTAACTTTAAAGGTCAAGCTGAAAAAAATAAGGGAGAGATAAAAAATACAGATACTGCTGTTTTCTATATCGGTTTGGTAAGTGATGATAGAAATGGCAATAAAGATGGTAAAATTTCAGCAGATGAGCAACGTTCGGTATATCAAATTATTTTGAGTAATAACGGTAATAGTATTAAAATTCTTTCGTTGGGTGATGGTTGGGATCAGTTTGTTTTTACCGGAACAGCTAAAGACTAGTATTTTAAAGGAGCTTACTGGCTCCTTTTTTTGTTTGTCCCTTTAATACAAGATATTTCATTATCTATTATGCTATAAATAAAAACCGTAGGGAGAATATAATGAAATATGATAATTTTTCAGATTTAATGTCAAGATTCGATCACTTACATGGTAAGATTCCAATAACAGATGAACGTTCGGCTCCTTTAGTTGAATTTTACAAGTATTGGAGCAATTACCTGGAACCAACACCAGCTTATTTAGCGTTTTTATCCAGTTTATGGGGTTCTTTGGCTAAAGGGCTGTATTTTATAACTGCTAGTCTAGAACATGTTTTTAACAATTTATTTAAGCTTTTTGGGCTTTTTGGATATCTAGGTAATCAGAATACAATTATAGGTCAGTTCTTTTACTGGTTTCAGGTAATTGGAACATCTCTGTTTGCCTTAATACTCGTTGTGTCAGCTGTTACAGGAGTTTTTACAAAACCAGTTAAATATAAAAATGTAATCTTAAATTTTTTGATGGTGACCCTAGTATCTTCAGCTTTACCGTTGGCTTTAACGACAATATCTACGGCTATTTCTGAAGATGTGCAGAGTGTTCAGAAAGTAGAGAGTACCTCAGGAGACAATTCAAAGTATTTCTCTTCTCTAGCTATTCAACCTATGAAAAATAATGTTGTAGATTTGAAAGTTTTAATTGATAAGGATTTTTCAACAGAACTTTTCCCAATGGATGACTATGGCTTTATTAAACCTATTCAGGAAGGCTCGACTCCTCTTAATAATATTACAGATAGTCCAGATGAACGTGATACCTCTGATTTTGCTTCACGAATTGATTTTAGTGCCACATTTGGAGCGACTGACACAGTTCTATTAGATGCTCTTGAGGCAAAACAAAAGGGATTAAAAGGACTCTTTCTTCATCAATTAAATGCAACTCAAAATGGAATTTTAACTGTTGACGAACATCGCATTATAAAGGGGTTAAGTGCTTTTGAACCAGTGTATATGCGTTATAAAGTCAATTGGATTGGGATGTTTGCTCAGTATTTTATTTTGATTATTCTTTTAACGAGTATGGCCATTAAACTCGTAAAATCTATTTTTGATATTCTTATTGAAGCACTTATTTCACCTCTAGTCGGTTATACTTCACTTTCTAACTCTAAAAAATATAAGGAATTATTAAGAACAATTGGCGGTGCTGGAGCAGGTATCTTCTTTGAGGTGATCATTATGCGTGTAACGCTTGAGATTTTCCGAGATTTACCAGTTCTCTCTGTCTCAGCTGTGGCGAAGCTTTCTGGAGGATTCTTTGAAGGCCTTAATAGTTGGGAACAAATGATAGCAGCCTGTGTAGTTTATGTTGGAGTATTCTTTGCATCAATGCAAGGAGTGGCCATGATTGAGCGCTGGCTTGGAGTTTCAACCGGTCATAGTGAAACAGCTCAACAACTGCTCGGTGCTATGATGATGGGCAATGCCTTTGCGACTGGAGCAGGTGGTGTCTTTAATGGTAGCACGGCACTTGGTCAATTTGGTATGGATATGGCTAAAAAAGCTCCAGATGCCTTGTCTAAAGGAAGTCAGATCCTAGGGAATAGCCTTGCCAGAACTGGAGGTGGTATTCAAGGTGCTTGGAACTCTGTAAAAGACCAGGGCTTGATGAATGCGGCCAAAGGTGGTGTAAGCAATATGGTTGATTTGGCAGAATGGAAAACTTTTGAAGCCATGCAAAATACGAAAGGGGCAGTAGGTAACGTTTTAAATAACCTAGATGATAAGGCCGTCTCTGCTCAAAATGCGACCTATAACGCTCTGAAAAATGATGCTGTTCCTGGAATTGGTCAGCCTGGACCAATTGACATTCCTGAGCCTTCAATTGATCCAGGAACAACAGAAGCCCCTATTGTCGATTCAACTTCTTCAGCTGAAGGAATGGAGTCCCCAATTCAAGATCCAACTCCATATGCAGAAGCACCTATTGTCGATACAACTCCTTCAGCTGAAGGAAAGGAGCCACCAATCCAAGATCCGAATCCACCTGCAGATGCACCAGTTTCAGAATCACAACCACCAGCACAGCCTGATTCTTCTCAACAAAAATTTCAACAGAGCATGAATCAAATGAATTACATGAACCAACAAATGCAACAAGCAGGACAGCGTATGCAGGGAGGACGTCATATCACAGGTGCTGAGAGTGAAGAAGATGATAATTAATGTTGACGTTTTTTTGAAAAAATGGCAAACTACTAACATTGTATTTGTTTGTTAGACTTAATAGTTTGTACCTATATCTTTAACTCCTGATTTATATCAGGAGTTTTTTGTAGAATTAAAATAAATTTGCCTAAAGTTCTACCTGACTTGTACAATAGCTCTATTGTACTAAAGGAGGTTGTGGCAGGTGCTAGATGAACGTTTATTCAAGGAGAATTTATTAGAGAGTAGCGGTAAAGATTTTTTAAATTGGATAAAATCTTATGATGATTCACAAGTACCTATCATGAAGCGAAGAGGTTATACCTGTGTTCATTCAATGGAGCGAACAGTAGCTTTTACATTTGGGGAATTTACTTTTAGGAGAAGGCGTTGGAAAAAAGGAGATAACTGGATAATTCCTGTTGATGATAAATTGGGTTTAGAGAGAAATACTAGGTATTCCAGAGAATTTATGTACCAAATAGCTAAATTATCTACTATGATGTCTTATGGAAAAGTGATACAAGTGATTGAAATGACTTATAATATTGTAATTACCAAACCTACAGTCGTTAAGGCAGTTAAACTATGCGCTGATTTGTTGAGGAAACAGGAAAGTTACCAGTCTTATCAAGAATCAAACGAAATAAAAGAGAAAGTAGATGTCATCTACGTAGAGGGAGATGGTGTAATGGTAAAATCAAGTGATAAAAATCTAAATAATCGCCGTATAGATCTTTCTCATTTTGTCGTACATACAGGAAGCAAAAAGATAGGGAGTAAGAGATTTGAATTGCAAAACAAAAAGGAATTTATTTCACCAAAAAATCGTTTAGTGAGAGAGCAGGTAATAGACTATTTAACTAATACTTTCGAGATTAGTAAAGAAACTATTTTTGTCACTAATTCAGATGGAGGGCATGGCTATACACCGTATGTCTTTAAAGAAATGGCAAAGATACTCAGAGTAAGTCGCCATGAGCATTTTTGGGACGAATATCATCTTAATCATAGTTTAAAGAGCTTTTTCAATTCTTATCCATCAGAGCTTTTAGAGAAAGCGTTTCAAGCGATTCAAAGGCATGATAAAAGTTTATTACGTAGTGTTTTAGATACGACAGAGGCTTTAATAGAGACTCAGGAAGAGATAGAACAGTTCTATAAATTTAAACGGCGCCTTCTTCAAAATTTTCAATATACCAAGCCTGCAGAATTGAGAGGCCTTTCACATTCTGGAATAGGTATAATGGAAAGTCAGCATCGTAAAATTACTTACCGTATGAAGAGAGGTGGAAAATATTGGACAGAAAAAGGAGCAGAAGCTATGAGTAAAATGATACTCTTGGCTGATAAAGACAAACTCCGGGAATTATTATTGGGGTCTTGGATTGTTGACTATGATCAAATTCAAGAGCAAAGAGGGCTATCTGGTGGGGAGGTTAGACGCTTAGAGTCCAAAAAAACAAGTCAATATATGCCAACTGGAAAAATTACCTGGAAGAAATTTAAACCCTGATATTTAGAAATAGTTGCACCAGGGGATAAAACGTGCTATAATGATATCAAATTTAAGCAAATAAAAAAGCCGTAAGGACTGCAATCCTTACGGCACCGAGTAAGTAAAAACCGAAAGAAGAAATTTTATTTCCCCAACTTACTCAGTCTACATACTCTATGTTAAAGCATAATGAGCAGAATGTCAAGACTGGGACAAGGGAAATCCTAGTTTTTTTTCTTGCTTGGGGGTCTCTCTCATAGGGTTTGAGGTTTTCTAAAAAATTTTACCACTTACTTCTGCTATAAATTTCTTTACTTTTTTGTGGAAATTTGGTAAACTGTATCTTGTGTGTAATGGACGCACAAAAATACAGTTTATCCGCTGAGGAAGGTTCCTCAAGATTGACAAAGATAGGAGAATAAAATGAATCCATTAATCCAAAGCTTGACTGAAGGTCAACTTCGTACAGATATCCCATCATTCCGTCCTGGTGACACTGTTCGTGTACACGCGAAAGTTGTCGAAGGTAACCGTGAACGTATCCAGATTTTTGAAGGTGTTGTTATCGCACGTAAAGGTGCTGGCATCTCAGAAAACTACACAGTTCGTAAAATCTCTAACGGTGTAGGTGTTGAGCGTATCTTCCCAATCCACACTCCACGTGTTGAAAAAATCGAAGTTGTTCGTTACGGTAAAGTACGTCGTGCGAAATTGTACTACTTGCGTGCTCTTCAAGGTAAAGCAGCTCGTATCAAAGAAATCCGTCGTTAATTCGACTAAAAAACTCTGCTTCTTCAGCAGAGTTTTTCTCTAGCTCCCTTAGTTCAATGGATATAACAACTCCCTCCTAAGGAGTAGTTGCAGGTTCGATTCCTGCAGGGGGCATTTTAAGAAGTGTAAAGAAACAAAAAGAACACTGAAGATTCAGTGTTTTTTTCTTACTTTTTTATCTCATAAGAAAGCAAGAAAATATAGATAGAGCAAAGAGAGCGCTCTCTTTTTATGTTATAATAGGCATAGAATGTTTAGGAGAAAGAGATGAAAAAAGGCTTATTAATAGGTTGCTTATCCGTAGTTATTCCCATTGCAATGCTTATAATCCTTAGTCCTATTATTGCTATGATGGATATGTGGGGGTTATTTGCCCATGCAAGTCGGAATGAACTTGAGCAAGCTGTACATCGTTCTTATGAGAACTACGGTCTTACAGGACAGTTTAAGTTAGAAAAATATGAAAAAAACTATACGAGCGTGGGAGGATTTGTTATCCATGGTACTTATAGTGAAACTATAGCTGGTAAAACTTATCAGGCTAAGAGTCGTTTTGAATACTATACTCGTCCTTCGGAAAACGAAAAGTATAAAAAGACGGATGCAGAAGTTGCTTACAAACAAAATGAACAAATTTATCGCGCTTTTCCAGAATTAGCCTATCTAGGGATTGAGATTAGTCCAGGTACTAGCGAATTTTTAAAAAAATTGGATAGTTCAATAACAGATCCAAAAATGACTGCTTTGAAGTACGATGGGATTGATTTTCAATTTAATAGTAAATCTGGCAATATGTATCTTTATGATGAAATTTTAGAGGAAAATCAAAGAAAAGGACAAGCATTACAAGGGATGTATCCTATGGATGCTCACTATCTTTTCCAAAAAGGTATCTTTATACCAGAATTTCAATTTCGATATTACATTCCAGAAGACAAGAAGGATCAGTTATATAATGCTTATCTTAAAGACCTTGAATCGCAAATGAAAGAGTTTTTTAACAATCAACCCTTACCTAGTGGTCTTTATGCTGTAAAGATTGATAGATATGAAGGGGATAAACTTGTCAATAATAGCGGTTGCTATTATGTGAAGATTGAGAATCATCAAGTTGTGGAGTTTATCAAAGATTTACAGTAGGAGTTACTATGATAATGCTCTTCAACTATTCAGAATTTAATAGAAAGAGGGTTTAGATTAGATGACACAAGAAGAATACTTGCAATTAAGAAAAGAATATAAAATTCGCCTAGCATTAGTAATCCTTCTATTCCTATTATTTTCTATCCTAAACATCGTACTTATTATAAATTCCAATAGATTTATCCCATTAGGAGCGACAGCTATGGCTACAGTTGTGCCGTTCAACCATTTCTTACTCGTGCCACTTTGGGAAGAGAAAAAAGTGATTGAAGCTGAAAGAGAAGAACTGGATGCGCTGATGTTTGATGATGAAGAGTAATCTGTATTCTAAAAAATAGCCCAGGAGTGAGACGTTTATCTCTAACTTCTGGGCTATTTTTTTTATATTCTGATCCTGTTACAAGACCCAAGTACGGATGGCATGGGCAACGCCAGATTCGTCATTTGTTTTAGTGATGTATTTGGCGATTTTTTTGATTTCTGGATTTCCATTTTCCATGACAACGGGACTTCCAACGACTTCCAGCATGGCGCGGTCATTTTCTTCGTCACCGATAGCCATGGTTTCATCTTTGGTCAATCCTAGTTTTTCAGCTAGGTGAGTAATAGCTGAGCCCTTGTCTACATTCTTTTTAAGGAGTTCAAGGTAGAAAGGTGCAGATTTGTTGATAGAGTAGCGCTCGTAAAATTCGGCTGGTATTTTTTCAATGGCAGCATCGAGTATTTCTGGTTCATCGATGAACATACACTTGACGATTTCTTTATTGGCCATTTCTTCAGGTGTACGGTAGAAAATAGGCATGCTGACGAGGGTTGATTCGTGCACTGTATATTTTCCGATATTGCGATTGGCAGTATAGATACCATCCTTGGTAATAGCGTGCATGTGAACACCGAGCTTGCGACTGAGGAATTCCATATCCAGATAATCCTCATAGGTCAAGGATTCGCTGATAATCTCATGTCCTGTAGCGGTTTCTTGGACAAGGGCACCATTGAAAGTCACAACATAGTCACCCTCGTCTCTCAACTGCAAGTCGTCTAGAAGCTTGGCAACACCTGCGATAGGGCGGCCAGTTGCAATCACGACTTTGACACCAGCTTCTTTGGCATCTTGGATAGCAGAAAAGACTTCAGGAGTGATTTCCTTTTGGCTGTTGACTAAAGTTCCGTCAATATCAACGGCGATTAGTTTAATACTCATAAATTTCCTCTTCTAGTTTTTATTTGGAGTAAAATGATCGTTCTCAATCAAGTGTAAAAATTGCTGGGTAATACTTGCAAAGATGCTGTTTTGGTCCAACATTTCTTTCGGAAAATAAAAACGATTATCTCCGTGGCGACTGCCAGCAAGGGATTGGACGATAGGAGACAGGCTAGAGAGTTCGGCCAGTTCTCCATTTTTTTGTAAAATCTCAATCTGTGTCCGTGGATTTTCAGATTCGGGACGATAGATATCATAAGGGAGGTCAAAATTCTTATGAATAGCAGTATAGTAGTCGGGATCAAAGCCGATGTCCTCAACCAATTTTCTCATACTAGCAAGTTGGTCTTGGTCTTCTTGTGAAAAGGTAATGGATTTAAAGACCTTGCGGTTGACAAAGCGTTGCGACAGGTCTGCAAGAATCTTGTCAGGACTGGTCATCCAGAGTTGGAAGTAAGTATTCATCACACCATCATCTAGAGCCAGATAGTCAGTCAAGGTCACATTTTTTTCGAAGAAAGGTAGGAGGTGTGGAGAAGTTCGTGCAAAGAAGTCTTTGTCTTCGAGATAGAGTTCCTTGGCATGCTTGAGGAGATTCTGTAGGAGAACTTCCATGGCGCGTGTTGCTGGGTGGAAATAAACCTGCATATACATCTGATAGCGACTGAGGACATAGTCTTCGATGGCGTGCATACCATTGCGCTGAAAGGCGATACCATTTTCGACTGGACGAATGACTCGGAGGATGCGAGTCAGATCAAATTCCCCATAAGATGCTCCTGTAAAATAGGAGTCGCGCAAGAGATAGTCCATACGGTCCGCATCGATCTGACTGGAAATGAGCTGCACAACCTGCTTGTTAGGGTAGGTGTGGTCAATGACACTGGCCACTTTTTCTGGGAAATCAGGCGCCACTTGTAGTAGGACTTGGTGAATCTCTGTCTCAGGACTTTGGATAATCTCCTGAGTAATGGCTTCGTGGTCTGTATCAAAGAGATGTTCAAAAGTATGCGAGTAGGCACCATGCCCAAGATCATGTAGGAGAGCAGCGGTCATGGTCAAGAGAGACTCGGCAGGATTCCATTCGTCAGGGTATTTTTCTTCAAAAATCTCTGTGATGCGACGAGCAATCTCATAGACCCCCAAGCAGTGGGAAAAGCGACTGTGTTCTCCACCGTGGAAGGTATAACTGGAAGTTCCCAGTTGCTTGATACGACGTAAACGCTGAAATTCTTTTGTATTAATTAAGTCATAGATGATTTGATTATTGACATGGATGTAGTTGTGAACTGGGTCACGGAATACTTTTTCGTTCATATGACCATTATAGCAAAAAGCTAGAGTTTTTGGTAAAATAGTAGGACAAGAGACAAGAAAGAGGACCTGATGTGAAGATTCGGATGCGAAATACGATTCAGTTTGATGAGCAGTTGGAAGTGATTGACCAGCTTTATGATGTAGAAGTGCATGAAAAGGGAGATTATAGCTACCTGCTTTTTTATAATGAGGAAAAGGAAAAAGTAGTTATTAAATTTCATGGTCAAGAACTTGTGATGAGTCGATTTTCCAATCCCAAGACCATTATGCGCTTTCTAAAGGATAGCGATAGTTTAGCCTATATTCCTACACCTATGGGCATTCAGGAGTTTATCATTCAAACGAGCCGTTATGAAGTTGATGGGCAAAAGATACATTTAGATTATCAACTACAAAATCAAGAGGGACATCCCTTTGCCAGCTATCAATTGGAAATTACTTGGGGCTAGGTATGACTGGGGACGAGGTTATAGCAACGAAGCTGATTAAGTTTATGAAATCAAGCTTTTCTTGCACATTTTTAGTAGCTGAAACCTTTATTTTTTCAGATTAAGGTTATAACACTCATTCCATTACCTATTATTTATTAAAGCGAAATATAATACCCGTCTTCCCTAATACTTGTTCCAAATGAGTAAATAGGATTTGAGGCCTAGCGATTGTGATTATTGTATATTCAAAATCTAAAAATTGATAAAAGGGACAGTGAATGTCCCTTTTCATTTCTATAGAATTCAGAGTTTTAGATAGGATAGATTGGTAAATAATGAAGAAAATATTTTGGAAAAATAGCCCCCAAAAAGGGGATTTGTCTTCCAAAATAGTACTAACATTATCCATGTTGGTTTTTCTTCTTGTTTTCGTGAGTCTTTATAAAGTAATCTATCTCCTTTTGAGACCTAAGGATAACAACTTTATCTGGATAGGTTTCTTGAACCCACTTGTAGCGTTCTTTAGCGGATTTGCTCCGCCCATCCCAGAGAATCCATCTGATAAACTCCCAATTAAATTGTTCTTGACAACCAGCTGCCATACTTTCTCTGACCTTACCTCGATATGTGAGATACCGTTTAAATGCTCGAAAGAGACAGGTCAATGGCGAAAAATTGAGAAAGATGATTTGGTCAGCTTCCTGCATTCTTTCCTCATAGAAACACCAAGAATAATTACCATCAATAACCCAAGCTTCATGCTTGGTGAGAAAGTTATTCATCTCGGCCAACATCCATTCACGGTCACTGTCTTGCCAACCGGGTTGAAATTGGAGTGTGTCCATGTGCAGTTTTGGGATGGAGTAGCAGTGAGACAACTTTTCGGCTAGAGTTGACTTACCAGCACCAGAATATCCGATAATTGCGATTTTCATTTTCTACCTTTTCCTATTTGAGGACAAAAAAACAGCCTCTATGGACTGTTTCTTATTTAGCAAGTTTAGCTGAAAGACGAGCTTTGTCGCGGCTTGCTTTGTTTTTGTGAATCAAACCTTTAGTTTCTGCTTTATCGATAGCTGAGCTAGCAGCACGGAAAAGTTCTTCAGATGGGTTTGCTTCGAAAGCTTTGATAGCAGTACGCATAGCTGATTTTTGAGCTGAGTTCTTTTCGTTCTGTTTAACGTTCAATTCAGCGCGTTTGATAGCTGATTTAATGTTTGCCAATGTTCTTACCTCCATATTTACTAACTATACCATTATATCTGAAAACTTACGTTTTGACAAGGGAAAATTATTTTTTTAAGTAAATTTCATCTATTTCATGGTTCTTTGTTTTATGAAGAATCACTTCCGCACGATTTCTGGTCGGTTCAATATAATTTTGTAAATTTGTGAGATTGATACTGGTCCAGACCTGATGGGCAAAGGATTCCACTTCTCCAATCGGCATTTGAGTAAAACGATAATAGTAGCTATCAGGGTCGTTTTGGGCTAGGCTCAGCATTTTCAAGAAACGGTCGAGATACCAACTCTCGATGTCATCGACTGCAGCATCAACATAGATGGAAAAGTCAAAGAAATCAGTGATATAGAGACGCTCGTTTTGTGGATTTTGAAAGACATTGATTCCCTCGACAATCACAAAGTCAGCAGCTTTGACGCTTTGTTTTTCCTCAGGTATGATGTCGTAGACTTCATGAGAATAGACAGGAATATCTACATCTTGTCCATTTTTGATGCGGTCCAAGAAGTTGAGAAGAGCTTCCATATCATAGCTTTCAGGAAATCCCTTCCGATTTAGAATCCCTTGCTCAATCAAGGTATGGTTGGGATAGAGAAAGCCGTCAGTTGTTACCAACTCAACCCTAGCATCTGTAAGTGTACGTGATAGCAGTATCTGAAGCAGGCGGCTGGTTGTTGATTTTCCAACGGCAACACTCCCAGAAACTCCAATGATAAAAGGTTGGGATTTGCTTTCACGTTGAAGGAAAATTCCTTTTGAAAAGGCCAAGTCATCCTTGGTACGCTTGTAAATATGGATGAGATGGGCTAGGGGAAGATAGACATCGGTAACATCCTGTAAGCTAATCTGGTCATTAAAACTCTTGATGGATTCTAATTCCTCTTCTGTCAAAGGAGGTGTTGTCTTTCGGTGTAAAGATTGCCAAGTTTGGCGACTGATTTTTTCAAAATGTAACAATTCGTTGGTCATAAGTTTGTCTTTCTGATTCGATATCTTAGTATAGCATATTTTGGGACTAAAAACATCTAGTATCTTATAGAAAAAGTTTCTCTCGATTAAAACAATAATGACAAACTACATCGTATTGTCAAATTACTTGGAAACGATTTAATATTTCGTTAAATTATGGTAAAATAGTTTCATGAGTAAAATGTATTATGCAGAAAATCCTGACGCTGCTCACGACATTCATGAGTTGAGAGTAGAGTTGTTGGGACAAAAAATGACTTTTTTGACGGATGCTGGTGTTTTTAGCAAGAAAATGGTTGACTTTGGAAGTCAACTCTTGCTCAAGTGTCTTGAGGTCAACCAAGGAGAAACTGTCCTTGATGTAGGCTGTGGTTACGGGCCTTTGGGCTTGTCCTTGGCTAAGGCTTATGGAGTTCAGGCGACCATGGTCGATATTAATAATCGTGCCTTGGATTTGGCGCGACAAAATGCTGAACGAAATAAAGTAGAAGCGACGATTTTCCAGTCTAACATCTATGAACAAGTTGAAGGCACATTTGACCACGTCATTTCCAATCCTCCTATCCGTGCGGGCAAGCAAGTGGTTCATGAAATCATTGAGAAAAGTAAAGATTTCTTGGAAACTGGTGGAGATTTAACAATTGTTATCCAGAAAAAACAAGGGGCCCCAAGTGCTAAGTCTAAGATGGAAGATGTGTTTGGCAATTGTGAAGTCGTTAAAAAAGATAAGGGATACTATATCCTTAGAAGTATGAAAGAATGAGAGCAGTTGATTTAATCCAAAAAAAACGTGATGGTCAAGAACTGACTTCAAGTGAAATCGAATGGCTAGTTGAAGGCTATGTGTCAGGAACGGTTCCTGATTATCAGATGTCTGCCTTTGCTATGGCTGTTTATTTTAAAGGAATGACAACTCGAGAAATCTCTGATTTGACTATGAAAATGGTTCAGACAGGGCAGGAGTTTGATTTATCCGCTATTGATGGGGTTAAGGTTGACAAGCATTCTACGGGTGGTGTTGGTGACAAGGTGACCTTGATTTTAGCTCCTTTAGTAGCGAGTTTTGGAGTTCCAGTCGCAAAAATGAGTGGTCGTGGTCTCGGCCATACAGGCGGAACAATTGATAAATTGGAGTCCATTAAGGGTTATCAAGTTGAGCGCAGTCAAGAGGATTTCATTGCACAAGTGCAGGATATTGGTGTATCTGTCATTGGGCAATCAGACCAGCTGGTAAAAGCCGACAAGCTTTTATATGCCCTTCGTGATGTGACCGCAACCGTTGACACGATTCCTTTGATTGCGAGTTCGGTGATGAGCAAGAAAATCGCAGCAGGGGCGGATGCTATTTTGCTAGACGTGACTGTCGGTGAGGGTGCCTTCATGAAAACGGTTGACGAGGCGCGTGAATTAGCTCAAACCATGGTGGAACTTGGTAAGGCAGTTGGTAGAAAAACGGTAGCAGTCATTACGGATATGAGTCAGCCCTTGGGACGAGCGATTGGAAATCGTCTGGAGATCCTTGAAGCACTGGAGATTTTACAAGGTCAAGGACGCCAGGATATTACCCACTTCATCTGTGAATTGGCTCAAATTATGCTTAGCCTGGCAAATGTAAATAAAACAGTTGAAGAAGTTCGCCAACATCTTGAAAATGGTCAAGCACTGGTTAAGTTTGAGGAGATGGTCAAAGCCCAGGGTGGAGACTTGGAAGACCTCTATCGTCCTGTAAATGTAGCCTATGTGGTGGAAATCCCTGCTCAGGAAACGGGTGTCATTTCAGCTCTTCCAGCTATGGAATTTGGACTTTATGCTATGAGACTGGGGGCAGGCCGTGCAGTCAAGTCTGATGCCTTAGACTATGAAACAGGAATTGTTTTTGAAAAGAAAGTTGGAGATTCCGTTCAAAAGGGAGAAATTGTTGCAAAAGTATACACAAATGGAAAAATTTCTCCTCAGCTAGTTACAGATTTTCAAAAATATGTTAAAATAAATGATAGCGTGCAAAGTTTACGAGAAATTATAGAAATAATCTCATAAACTGCAGGAGAATCCGAATATGAAATTAAATAAATATATCGATCATACACTTTTGAAACAAGATGCGACAGTAAATCAAATTGATTGTTTGTTGTCTGAAGCTAGAGAGTATGATTTTGCCAGTGTTTGCGTTAATCCGACCTGGGTTGAACATACTAAAAAAGGGCTTGAAGGCACAGATGTCAAGGTCTGCACAGTAGTAGGTTTCCCCCTGGGAGCAACAACTTCAACTGTGAAAGCTTTTGAAACCAAGGAAGCTATCCAAAATGGTGCAGATGAGATTGATATGGTGATCAATGTTGGAGCTCTCAAAACAGGTAATCTTGATTTGGTTGAGTCGGATATTCTCGCAGTAGTAGAAGCAAGTGGTGACAAGTTAGTGAAAGTCATTATTGAAGCTTGCCTTCTGACAGACCAAGAAAAAGTTGTAGCCTGCCAATTAGCTCAAAAAGCTGGAGCTGATTTTGTTAAAACATCTACTGGCTTTTCAACTGGTGGTGCGACGGTAGCAGATGTTAGATTAATGCGTGAAACAGTTGGTCCTGATATGGGTGTCAAGGCTGCTGGGGGAGCTCGTTCTTATGCAGATGCTCTTGCATTTGTAGAAGCAGGGGCGACCCGTATCGGAACTTCAGCTGGGGTAGCCATTTTAAAAGGAGAATTGGCTGATGGCGACTACTGAGTTGATTGAACTAGCAATTGAAACTAGCAAGAAAGCCTATGTGCCCTATTCTCATTTTCCAGTCGGAGCTGTTTTAGTAGCGAAAGATGGTAGTATTTATACAGGTGTCAATATTGAGAATGCTAGTTATTCTTTGACTAACTGTGGAGAACGTACAGCGATTTTTAAAGCAGTTTCTGAAGGCCAAATAGAATTTTCAGAATTGATTGTCTATGGTCAGACTGAAAAACCAATTTCACCATGTGGCGCTTGTCGCCAAGTGATGGCTGAATTTTTTGAACAAGATCTAAAAGTGACCTTAGTCGCAAAAGATAAATCGACGGTCGAGATGACGGTCGGGGAATTACTTCCATACTCTTTTACAGACTTAAACTAGTCTGAGTCGCTCTCTGAGTGGCACGGTCCTTGTGGCCAACCAATCCATACTTGCAACATCGTTGCACATCTTATTTAGGAGGTTCAGTAATGAACAAGAAACAATGGCTAGGCCTTGGTCTAGTTGCAGTGGCAGCAGTTGGACTTGCTGCATGTGGTAACCGCTCTTCTCGTAACGCGGCTTCATCTTCTGATGTGAAGACAAAAGCAGCAATCGTCACTGACACTGGTGGTGTTGATGACAAATCATTCAACCAATCAGCTTGGGAAGGTTTGCAAGACTGGGGTAAAGAACACAATCTTTCAAAAGATAAAGGCTTTACTTATTTCCAATCAACAAGTGAAGCTGACTACGCTAACAACTTGCAACAAGCGGCTGGAAGTTACAATCTAATCTTCGGTGTTGGTTTTGCCCTTCACAATGCGGTTGAAGAAGCAGCTAAAGAACACTCAGATATCAACTATGTCTTGATTGATGATGTGATTAAAGATCAAAAGAATGTTGCTAGCGTAACTTTCGCTGACAATGAATCTGCTTATCTCGCAGGTGTTGCAGCAGCTAAAACAACTAAGACAAAACAAGTTGGTTTTGTAGGTGGTATGGAGTCTGAAGTTATCTCTCGTTTTGAAGCTGGTTTCAAGGCAGGTGTTGAGTCAGTAGACCCATCTATCAAAGTACAAGTTGACTATGCTGGTTCATTTAATGATAATGCCAAAGGTAAAACAATTGCAGCGGCACAATACGCAGCTGGTGCAGACGTTGTTTACCAAGTAGCTGGTGGTACAGGTGCAGGTGTCTTTGCAGAAGCAAAATCACTCAACGAGAGCCGTCCTGAAAGTGAAAAAGTTTGGGTTATCGGTGTTGACCGTGACCAAGAAGTAGAAGGTAAATACACTTCTAAAGATGGTAAAGAATCAAACTTTGTTCTTGTATCTACTTTGAAACAAGTTGGCACAACTGTAAAAGATATTTCTAACAAAGCAGAAAAAGGTGAGTTCCCTGGCGGTCAAGTAATCGTTTACTCATTGAAAGATAAAGGGGTTGACTTGGCAGTAACAAACCTTTCAGAAGAAGGTAAAAAAGCTGTTGAAGATGCAAAAGCTAAAATCCTTGATGGAAGCGTAAAAGTTCCTGCAAAATAATGGATGGAAGTCATTTCTTAGGAAGCGGCCCTCGGCCGCTTTTTTAAGAGTTGAGACAAAATCATTTTGTCTCAGTAAAGCTTGCTACTAGACAAACTAGCAAGTTTTATTGAAATAAAATAAGACTCTGAAAGGAAGAGCACATGGCACACGAAAATGTCATTGAGATGCGTGATATTACCAAGGTGTTTGGTGAATTTGTTGCCAACGACAAAATCAACCTTCACCTACGAAAAGGTGAAATTCATGCACTTTTAGGAGAAAATGGGGCCGGTAAGTCCACGCTAATGAATATGTTAGCAGGGCTTCTTGAACCAACCAGTGGTGAAATTGTGGTCAACGGTCAAGTTGTCAACCTCGACTCACCATCTAAAGCAGCTAGCTTGGGAATCGGGATGGTTCACCAGCACTTTATGTTGGTAGAAGCCTTCACAGTGGCTGAAAACATCATTTTAGGAAGTGAATTAACTAAAAATGGTGTGCTAGATATTGCTGGAGCTAGCAAAGAAATCAAGGCTCTTTCTGAACGTTATGGCTTAGCTGTTGACCCTTCTGCCAAGGTGGCAGACATCTCAGTTGGAGCCCAACAACGTGTAGAGATTTTAAAAACCCTTTATCGGGGGGCTGATATCCTTATCTTTGATGAACCAACGGCCGTTTTGACTCCATCAGAAATTGATGAGTTGATGGCTATTTTGAAAAATCTTGTCAAAGAAGGAAAATCAATTATATTGATTACCCACAAGTTGGACGAGATTCGCGCAGTTTCTGACCGCGTTACAGTTATCCGTCGTGGGAAATCAATTGAAACTGTCGAAATTGCAGGAGCTACCAATGCTGATTTGGCGGAAATGATGGTAGGACGTTCTGTTTCCTTTAAAACTGAGAAACAAGCCTCTCAACCAAAAGAAGTGATCTTGTCTATCAAAGATTTAGTGGTCAATGAAAACCGTGGTGTTCCAGCTGTTAAAAATCTGTCCTTGGATGTTCGTGCTGGAGAGATTGTTGGTATTGCGGGGATTGATGGGAATGGTCAGTCTGAACTGATTCAAGCCATTACAGGTCTTCGCAAGGTTGAATCTGGTAGCATTGAGCTAAAAGGAGATTCAATTGTAGGCTTACACCCACGGCAGATTACAGAACTAAGTGTTGGGCACGTTCCAGAAGACCGTCACCGTGATGGCTTGATTTTGAAAATGATGATATCTGAAAATATTGCCCTTCAAACCTACTATAAAGAACCACATAGTAAAAATGGAATTTTGAACTATTCAAATATTACTTCTTATGCTAAAAAGCTAATGGAAGAATTTGATGTTCGTGCTGCCAGTGAATTTGTGCCTGCAGCTGCACTCTCAGGAGGAAATCAACAAAAAGCAATTATTGCTCGTGAAATTGATCGAGATCCTGATCTCCTTATCGTCAGCCAGCCAACTCGTGGGTTGGATGTCGGTGCCATTGAATATATCCACAAGCGCTTGATTGAAGAGCGTGATAATGGCAAGGCTGTCCTTGTTGTCAGCTTTGAATTGGATGAGATTTTAAACGTCTCAGACCGTATTGCCGTTATCCACGATGGTAAGATTCAAGGTATTGTATCACCAGAAACAACCAATAAACAAGAACTTGGTGTCTTGATGGCTGGTGGAAACTTGGGAAAGGAGAAGAGTGATGTCTAAAAAATTACAACAAATTTCGGTTCCCTTGATTTCTGTCTTCCTAGGAATTTTACTTGGAGCCATTGTCATGTGGATCTTCGGTTATGATGCTATTTGGGGCTACGAAGAATTGTTCTATACAGCATTTGGCAGTCTGCGTGGGATTGGTGAAATCTTCCGTGCTATGGGTCCTTTAATCTTGATTGGTCTTGGTTTTGCCGTTGCCAGTCGCGCTGGTTTCTTTAACGTCGGACTTCCTGGTCAGGCTTTGGCAGGTTGGATTCTCAGTGGTTGGTTTGCCCTGTCGCATCCAGATATGCCCCGTCCCTTGATGATTCTAGCAACCATCGTGATTGCCCTGATTGCTGGTGGGATTGTCGGAGCGATTCCAGGTATTCTTAGAGCCTATCTAGGGACATCAGAGGTTATCGTAACCATCATGATGAACTACATTGTCTTGTATGTAGGAAATGCCTTTATCCATGCCTTTCCTAAAGACTTCATGCAAAGTACAGATTCTACGATTCGTGTTGGGGCTAATGCAACCTACCAGACACCTTGGTTGGCTGAGTTGACTGGTAACTCGCGGATGAATATTGGTATTTTCTTTGCCATCATTGCAGTTGCAGTTATTTGGTTCATGCTCAAGAAAACAACTCTTGGTTTTGAAATTCGTGCAGTTGGTCTTAATCCTCATGCATCAGAATACGCTGGTATTTCTGCAAAAAGAACGATTATCCTCTCAATGATTATTTCAGGTGCCTTGGCTGGTCTTGGTGGAGCCGTTGAAGGACTTGGAACCTTCCAGAACGTCTATGTTCAAGGGGCATCATTAGCTGTCGGATTTAACGGGATGGCGGTTAGTCTGCTTGCGGCAAATTCACCAATTGGTATTCTCTTTGCAGCTTTCCTATTTGGTGTTCTCCAAGTTGGAGCCCCTGGTATGAATGCGGCGCAGGTACCATCTGAGCTTGTCAGCATTGTAACAGCGTCTATTATCTTCTTTGTCAGTGTTCATTACCTTATCGAACGCTTTGTCAAACCTAAAAAACAAGTTAAAGGAGGTAAGTAAAGATGTCTATTACAACCTTGCTCACCCTCTTGGTGTCTTCTATGCTGATTTACTCAGCGCCCCTCATCTTTACAAGTATTGGTGGTGTTTTCTCTGAACGTGGTGGTGTAGTAAACGTCGGCCTTGAAGGAATTATGGTTATGGGTGCCTTTTCTGGAGTTGTCTTTAACCTTGAATTTGCAGAACAATTTGGAGCAGCAACTCCATGGCTATCTTTGCTAGTTGCAGGATTGGTTGGAGGCCTCTTCTCTATCATCCACGCAGCAGCGACGGTTCATTTCCGTGCAGACCATGTTGTCAGCGGTACGGTATTGAACTTGATGGCGCCAGCCTTGGCTGTTTTCTTAGTGAAAGTTCTTTATAACAAAGGACAAACTGACAACCTAAGTCAGACTTTTGGACGCTTTGACTTCCCAGTCTTGGCAAATATCCCAGTTATCGGAGATATCTTCTTCAAGTCAACTAGTCTACTTGGTTATCTAGCGATTGCCTTCTCCTTCCTTGCTTGGTTTATCCTCTTCAAGACTCGCTTTGGTCTTCGTCTTCGCTCTGTCGGTGAACACCCTCAAGCAGCGGACACTTTGGGAATCAATGTATACAAGATGAGATATTTAGGAGTTATTATTTCAGGTTTCCTAGGTGGAATTGGCGGAGCGATTTATGCTCAATCAATCTCAGTTAACTTCTCAGTGACAACTATTGTTGGACCTGGATTTATCGCCCTTGCTGCGATGATCTTCGGAA
The DNA here is from genome assembly GCF_003942765.1 of Streptococcus mitis. Lineage (GTDB taxonomy): Bacteria > Bacillota > Bacilli > Lactobacillales > Streptococcaceae > Streptococcus > Streptococcus mitis_BE. Next base: position 327,598 of record NZ_RJNW01000001.1, on the reverse strand, counting down.
AATGGAATCCAATCGGAGCCATGCTTTCTAGTCTTTTCTTTGGACTTTCACAAAGTTTGGCTGTTATCGGATCTCAATTGCCGTTCCTACAAGGAGTGCCTACTGTTTATCTTCAAATCGCACCTTATGTTTTGACAATTCTTGTCTTGGCAGCCTTCTTTGGAAAAGCAGTTGCACCAAAAGCAGATGGTATTAACTATATCAAATCAAAATAAGCATACAAAAAACGTCAGTTCTGTTCAAACTGGCGTTTTATTTTTTAGGATGTTGATGAGTTAGGTTTAGTCCCCAAGGGACTAAATTTTCAGTTTTATTTTTGATACGTGTGATATTATCCTTATGACGAATGATAATCAAACTAGCAAGAGCTAGGATAATAGCGATGAAGAGAGGGTTATAGTGACTCAGGATAAAACCAAAAAGTGGAAAGAGTAGAACTCCGATAACAGCCGCGATAGATGCTGTGACACTAGACAGTGAAATCATACTACCCAAATAGAGGGTCCCAAAGAAAACAACTGCAAGGTAGAGACAGAAGACAGGCGCAAATCCGAAAATCACTCCCGCACTGGTTGCGACAGCCTTGCCACCCTTAAATCCTGCAAAGATAGGGAAGGTATGGCCGATTACAGCCAAAAGTCCAAAGGTGAGAGGCGAAACGCCTTGCAGATGAAAAATAATTGGAAGAAGTGTTGCTAGAGTTCCTTTGAAAAAGTCAATGACAAAGGTCGCCATACCTGCTTTCTTTCCTAAAATGCGGAAAGTATTGGTTGTTCCGGTATTTCCAGAACCATGTTCACGCAGATTGATTTGAAAGAATACTTGTCCAATCCAGAGACCAGACGGAATCGAACCCAGCAGATAGGCTAGGATTAATAAAACTATTGTAATCATACTCCTATTATATCATGAAATGGAGAAGAAAGGCAGAGAATCTCTTCTGAAATTGTCACAGCGGAGAAAGAAAAATTTTGCAAAATCCTTAGAAAACCTGTAGAATAGTAAAGATGAACGAATAGGAGGTTCCTTGTGTCAAAAAAGGAAATCAATATTAACAATTATAATGATGATGCCATTCAGGTGCTAGAAGGGTTGGATGCGGTTCGAAAACGTCCAGGGATGTATATCGGATCGACCGATGGTGCTGGGCTCCACCACCTAGTCTGGGAAATCGTCGATAATGCTGTCGATGAGGCCTTGTCTGGATTTGGTGACCGTATTGATGTGACCATCAATAAAGATGGCAGTTTAACGGTTCAAGACCACGGACGTGGGATGCCGACAGGTATGCACGCAATGGGAATCCCAACTGTTGAGGTTATCTTTACCATCCTTCACGCCGGAGGGAAATTCGGTCAAGGTGGTTATAAGACATCAGGTGGACTCCACGGGGTGGGTTCTTCCGTTGTTAACGCTCTTTCAAGTTGGCTGGAAGTTGAAATTACCCGTGATGGGTCAATCTATAAGCAACGTTTTGAAAATGGTGGAAAACCTGTCACGACTCTGAAGAAAATCGGTACAGCGCCCAAGTCTAAAACAGGTACCAAGGTTACGTTTATGCCTGATGCAACGATCTTCTCTACGACAGACTTCAAGTACAATACCATCTCAGAGCGTCTTAATGAATCAGCCTTTCTCTTGAAAAATGTGACCTTGTCTTTGACGGACAAGCGAACAGATGAAGCGATTGAATACCACTATGAAAATGGGGTACAAGACTTTGTTTCTTACCTGAACGAAGACAAGGAGACCTTGACACCAGTTCTATACTTTGAAGGTGAAGACAATGGTTTTCAAGTGGAAGTAGCTCTCCAGTACAATGACGGATTTTCAGATAACATTCTGTCCTTTGTCAATAACGTTCGCACCAAGGACGGTGGAACACATGAGACTGGACTCAAATCTGCTATCACTAAGGTCATGAATGACTATGCGCGTAAGACGGGGCTTCTCAAGGAAAAAGATAAAAACCTTGAAGGTTCAGACTATCGTGAGGGACTAGCAGCCGTTCTTTCTATCTTGGTTCCTGAAGAACATCTCCAGTTTGAAGGACAGACCAAGGACAAACTAGGAAGTCCACTAGCTCGCCCAGTTGTGGATGGAATAGTGGCTGATAAGTTGACCTTCTTCCTCATGGAAAATGGAGAATTGGCTTCTAATCTTATTCGCAAGGCTATAAAGGCTCGTGATGCTCGCGAAGCGGCACGTAAGGCGCGTGATGAGAGCCGAAATGGGAAGAAGAATAAGAAAGATAAGGGATTGTTGTCTGGAAAATTGACCCCAGCCCAGTCTAAAAATCCAGCTAAGAACGAACTCTATCTGGTCGAGGGTGACTCTGCCGGTGGATCTGCCAAACAAGGTCGTGACCGCAAGTTTCAGGCTATCTTGCCTCTTCGTGGTAAGGTTATCAATACAGCCAAGGCCAAGATGGCGGATATCCTCAAAAATGAAGAGATCAATACCATGATTTATACCATTGGTGCGGGTGTTGGCGCAGATTTTTCTATTGAGGATGCCAACTATGACAAGATCATTATCATGACCGATGCGGATACTGACGGTGCCCATATCCAGACTCTTCTTTTAACATTCTTTTATCGCTACATGCGTCCGCTAGTTGAGGCAGGACATGTTTATATCGCCCTTCCACCTCTTTACAAGATGTCCAAAGGAAAAGGCAAGAAAGAAGAAGTGGCCTACGCATGGACGGATGGTGAGCTAGAGGAACTCCGCAAACAATTTGGCAAAGGAGCTACCCTCCAACGCTACAAGGGGCTTGGTGAGATGAATGCAGACCAACTCTGGGAGACAACCATGAATCCAGAAACTCGAACTCTCATTCGTGTCACGATTGAAGATCTAGCACGCGCAGAACGTCGAGTCAATGTCCTCATGGGAGACAAGGTCGAACCACGACGTAAGTGGATTGAAGACAATGTCAAGTTTACGCTGGAAGAGAGTGGGGCGTTTTGATTGGAGAAAGTGATGATAGAAAGTATTACGTCTTATCTTTTTGGTAAAGTTGCAGATTCTGCTCTTTCATCTTTAATGACAAAGTTGGATATTAAAGATAAAAAAGATAGAAAGAAAATAGAAAAAGCCATAAAAGATTTTAAAAAGCAGCTTACAGATAGACACATTGAAAATCCTTACTATGAGGATGTGATTAGCCTTTGGGAGAAGTATCAAGTTTGTGAGGAGCTAATAAAAATTTGTTATAGCTTAGATAGTAAATTTAAAAGTTACTCAGAATTCAAAGAGCATCTCTCAGAAAAATTTGAAGGACGAACTGATGTTAAGGACTTTTCAAATAATCTGATGGATGAATTGGAAAAATACTTATATGATACAGTAAAGGATACTTCCAATCTTACACAAGCTGATATTGCAGTAAATAACAAAATGCATGAGCAAACTAGAGATAAAATTGATCACTTGGAATAAAAAATTGACAAACTTATTCAGAGTGCTCCTGAGAAGAACAAGGTTATTCAACAACTAGAACAAGAAAAAACAAAAAGTCTTCCCCTCAATAGTGATTTTAATGTTGAGAAGGAAGTAGATGAAATAAAAAGAATATTGCAAGAATATTTTCTTATCGGAAATTATAAAAAGAATCTTCAAAAATTTTTTTCTGATGGGTATAAAAATTATTATCCGGTGAAGAAAAAAGAACAACATTTTACGTTTGACGAAAAATTTACTGCCATTGAGCAACATTATAATGGCGTTGATCAACTTTATGCTATTTTTGAATTTATTATAGATTTATATTCAGAAATTGAAAGTCAAAATAAGTTCGTGAGTTCCTATGTAACTTCTAAAAAATTTAAACAAATAGAAAAATCAGGCTGGATTCCGGAAAATGATGACGATACAGAAATTTGGAAAGAAACTATTAAGCATATTTCTTTAGCAGATCAGTATGAAGCCTTACTTAAAAGATTGAATTATTCTTTAGATAAAACAAATCACAAACTGAATGAATTAGACAATGGGAGCAAAAGCATTGTTGAAAAAAATAGAATTGAGATATAATAATGTCGAAAATTTTGAGAAAACACCTTCCCCACCCCTAGACAAGAAATTCCACATGAAGAATTTCTTGTCTAGGAGTAAAAAACTAAATCACACATGTGTGATTTGAATTTTTAGAGCAAAACCCGAACGTTTACATGTGTTCTGAGCGGTTTTGCGGCAAAAGATTAAAAAACAAATGAAGAAGGAGGAGTTTTATGAAAAAAGAATATGGAATCACAAGTTTAACTGTACGCAATTTAGAAAACAACGAATTCTTCCAACTTCTATCTGAGAGTAAGGACGAGTTAGGGGCTTTTACAAAATCCAATAAGTCTGAGCAGGTTTATGCAACGAAGCTTGGGGATATGGAAAAACTTCTTGAGACCTTGCAAGCTGGTTTGCACCGTTTCAAGGCTAGTCAAACGGTGGCTAGTCTGGAAGCCTCTGATCGTGAGCGCGATGATGCGCTTTCTACCTTGACTAGCTTGGTCAAGGCCTTCTCTCGTGTCAAAGAGGCAGGTAGCAAGGAAGCTTACAACAAACTCAACAAACTTTTCAAAAATTATGCTGGGCTAATGAGTATGAGCTACGAAAAAGAGACAGAAGCTATTAACCATTTGCTAAAGGAGCTAAAAGATACTGACTACCAAACTGCCCTTTCAACCCTGCATTTGAAAACTCATGTAGAAACCTTAACAAAGGCGTAGGCTCAGTTTGAAAAAGCCTATAAGGAGCGCCTGGCTGAGCAAAAAGGAAAGCTACCTAGTCAAAATAAGGAAGTTCGTGCGAAACTGCAAGAAATCTATGATTTCCTTGTGGATTTTACTGCAATCAACGCCTATGCTTATCCAGATAAGACGCAGTATGCTGATCTCCGTGACTATCTCAACGCTATCCGTAGTCGCTATAAAAAATTGACACCAAAGAAAAGCAAGCAAGAAGCAGTAGCTGAGGAAAAGTAGCTTTCTTCTGAAGAAGTCCCTCACAGATAGACGAGCTTTTGTAACATAAGGCGAAGTTTTGAACTTCTAAAAGAATAGAAATGGGAACAAACATGGTATGGGAAAATAAACTAGGCATTACAAACTCAGCCCAGTGGGCAGATGTAGAAGAAAAACTGACAAAAAAACAAGCCACCCTGCTTTTTCAGACAGGAGCTTTGTTCAAGATGGAAGTTGGCACTTTTTCAGGGCTGTCCGCTATTCACCATTATCTCTTTTCGGTCATCTATGATTTCGCTGGAAAATTCCGTGATGTCAATAGTGCAAAGGATAACTTTCAATTTGCCACCCGTATTTTTTAGAGCAATCCTTACAGTATCCTGACAAACTTCCTCATGACAATTTTGATTAAGTGATTGATAAGTACGCGGATATGAATATTGCCATCCTTTCCGTGAGGGGAATGGACGTGCCATGCGGATTTGGCTAGATTGTATGCTTCGTCAGAAGCGGAGAAAGTGGTAGATTGGAACGCCATTGATAAGGATGAATACCTGAATGCCATGAAGCGTAGTGGAGTGTAGACTGGAGAACTTAAGTATCTCCTCCTCGATAATCTGACGGATGACCTCACTCAGGCCCGTTTCTTTAAGGGTGTGGATGCTTCATATTATTACGAAGGGTACAGCCTTTACCAGACAGGGGAGTTATAAAGTTCAAGTAAAGGTGATGATTATCTTTTTTAGGGAAACAAACGCTAAAACTATTGGAGGTGCAGGATTGATTACGTTATTAATGATACCTTTTTTCCTCATTCTCTTGGCTATTTTTGGAATTATATATGACTTAATGACCAGTAAAGGTAGAAAAGAGTGTGCTCGCACAGTATCCTTATTTATATTGAACATCCTCACTATTGGTATCTGTCTATTAGATCTACCCATGGAAAGTAAACCATACTCAGGAATAGGGTTTATCTTATTTTATGCACTTGCTTTCACCCCTTTGATGATTGTTTTCTCACTATATACCCTCTATAGGATTGGAAAACATTATAGGTATTTTAAGAGTAAGTTCGCTATAATACTTCGCTTCAATGCCAGTTTACTTTTCCTCCTTTCGTTAGTGAATCTATTTGTGTTATGGAGAATTTTTAAAACATATCGTAGAAACGATATTACTTTACTTTATTTTATTTTAATCGTTTTAGGAATTGGTTCGACTTTCCAATTGATAGTAGGAGAACTTGAGAAGAAAAGAATACGAATCCTTCAGAAACAAGAGGAGCTAGACAGTTATGAAAAATAACTTAATTAAAGATAGGTGCAGAAAATACAGAAATCAAGAGCAAATGCTGAGATTGATTTTACAGGTGCCCGAAAATATACAAGTAGAAGCTGTCGCCATGTCTGGTTCACGAACTGATACAAAAGCACTAAAAGATGAGTTTCAAGATTATGATGTTGTTTATGTCGTGGACGATTTAGATAATCTGACGAGAGACCTTTCTTGGTTGGACCGGTTTGGCAAACGTATCATTGAGCAAGAGGTTACTCTGGGACATCGCCGTCTTTATCTCATGCTTTTTGAAGATGGTAATCGCATTGATCTAACCCTCTGTCCTAAAGAAGACATCAACGAGTGGGTGGATAGCGAGGCTTGCTTCACAGTTTTAGTAGATGATAAGGGCTTGTTTGAATCCTATTCTCCCAGTCCTCAGCGTTTCTGGATACATCCAGCTAGTGAGACGGATTTTAAAAAAGCCTGCAATGAATTTTGGTGGGTGTCAGCTTACGTGGTTAAAGGAATCTGTCGCCATCAAGTCATCTATGCGACGGACCATCTCTATGGAATCTGCCAACAAGAATTGCTCAAGCTTTTAGCTTGGCAAGTGGCAGCAGATAAGGGAACGGTCGATGTTGGCAAGAACTACAAGTGTCTCTTTAACTATATGTCTGCTGAGAAAGAGAAGGAATTCTCAAATCTGCTGGATTTTTCAAGTGTAGAGAAACTTACTCATTCATTGTTTGCTACGATGGACCTTTTCCACAGAGAAGCTCAAATCCTTGCTCAAAAGATGGGCTTTGACTATTATAAGAAAGTAGCTGAGAAGATGATTGAGTATGCTGAGGAAAGGTTGAGCTAGTATGCTAGATTATGTATTTGCTTTATTTTTCATGGGATTCCCAGGAGTCCAAATTTTAGTGTTGGTGTCTTCTATATTTCTAGCTCTTAAAAGAAATAAGTTAAATAAAAGGGTGTATGGATTATTTTTCCCGATTGTTATAACCTTGTGTAATATTTGGCTTATTTCAATAGATCGCACAGAGCTTTTTGATGATGTTTTAAGATTCTATTTCTTTCTAATCTCTTTTTGTTTTCCAATGCTCATTACAGCAGTAATTTACCATGCTCTTCGATTGTCTTCTATCTATTCTCTATTAAGGTGGAAGATGATAGTTATTAGCTTTTGCTACTTAATTGGTTTAGTCTTCCATCTTCTTAATACTATGTATTGGAATGAAGTCTTTCATGGACATCAAAATGTATTTAATGCTTTGCTTATTGGGACCGTTGTTATTTCATTTCTTCCTTCCATATATTTATTTTTTGTACAAAGAAAAGTTGAACAAGTACCTACTAGCTAAATTTAAGTAAACTAAAATGTTTTAACCTGATAAAAATTTTCAAAACTTTAAACTACAGAAAGGATTGTTTGGTTTCTTACGGTAACTGAACATGGGACTAATTCCCGTAAAATACTCTTCACTGTATAAAAACTACTCTACATTCTTTGAAAGGAGTTGAACACGCCCTAAATGCTAGGTGAAAAAGATAAATTCTCTTGTGAGCTTGCTTACTTAAAGAATTTTCTATTTTCACTTGGTATTTTACGGGCTCTGTATCCTATATGTCTAACATTCAAAACATGTCCCTGGAGGACATCATGGGAGAGCGCTTTGGTCGCTACTCCAAGTATATTATTCAAGACCGAGCCTTGCCAGACATTCGTGATGGCTTGAAGCCGGTGCAACGTCGTATTCTTTATTCTATGAATAAGGATGGCAATACCTTTGACAAGAGCTACCGCAAGTCGGCCAAGTCTGTCGGTAATATCATGGGGAATTTCCACCCACATGGTGATAGTTCTATCTATGATGCCATGGTTCGTATGTCACAGGACTGGAAAAATCGTGAGATTCTAGTCGAAATGCACGGTAATAACGGTTCTATGGACGGAGATCCGCCTGCAGCTATGCGTTATACAGAGGCGCGTTTGTCTGAGATTGCAGGCTATCTTCTTCAGGATATTGATAAAAAGACTGTTCCTTTTGCTTGGAACTTTGACGATACCGAGAAAGAGCCGACAGTCTTGCCAGCAGCCTTTCCAAATCTCTTGGTCAATGGTTCGACTGGGATTTCGGCTGGTTATGCCACAGACATTCCTCCCCATAATTTGGCTGAGGTCATCGATGCGGCGGTTTACATGATTGACCACCCAACTGCCAAGGTTGATAAACTCATGGAATTCTTGCCTGGACCAGATTTTCCGACTGGAGGAATCATTCAGGGTCGTGATGAAATCAAGAAGGCCTATGAAACTGGGAAAGGGCGCGTGGTTGTTCGTTCCAAGACTGAGATTGAAAAGCTAAAAGGTGGTAAGGAACAAATCGTTATTACTGAGATTCCTTATGAAATCAACAAGGCCAATCTGGTCAAGAAAATCGATGATGTACGTGTCAATAACAAGGTGGCTGGTATTGCTGAGGTTCGGGATGAGTCTGACCGTGATGGTCTTCGAATTGCTATTGAGCTCAAAAAAGATGCCAATACGGAGCTTGTTCTCAACTATCTCTTTAAATATACTGACCTGCAAATCAACTACAACTTTAACATGGTGGCGATTGACAATTTCACCCCTCGTCAGGTCGGTATTGTCCCAATCTTGTCTAGCTACATCGCCCACCGTCGCGAAGTGATTTTGGCGCGTTCACGCTTTGATAAGGAAAAGGCTGAGAAACGTCTCCATATCGTCGAAGGTTTGATTCGCGTGATTTCGATTTTGGATGAAGTCATTGCGCTTATCCGTGCTTCTGAGAATAAGGCGGACGCTAAGGAAAATCTTAAGGTAAGCTATGATTTTACGGAAGAACAGGCTGAGGCTATCGTAACCTTGCAACTGTACCGTTTGACCAATACAGACGTAGTTGTCTTGCAGGAAGAAGAAGCAGAACTTCGTGAAAAGATTGCCATGCTTGCGGCTATTATCGGTGATGAACGTACCATGTACAATCTCATGAAGAAAGAGCTTCGTGAGGTCAAGAAGAAATTTGCGACTCCACGTTTGAGTACTTTAGAAGATACAGCAAAAGTAATTGAGATTGATACAGCTAGTCTTATCGCCGAGGAAGATACCTACGTCAGCGTGACCAAGGCAGGTTACATCAAGCGTACCAGCCCACGTTCCTTTGCAGCCTCCACCTTGGAAGAAATTGGCAAACGTGATGATGACCGTTTAATCTTTGTTCAATCTGCCAAGACAACCCAGCATCTTTTGATGTTCACGACTCTTGGAAATGTCATTTATCGACCAATTCATGAATTGGCAGATATTCGCTGGAAGGATATCGGAGAGCATCTGAGCCAAACCATCACAAACTTTGAAACTAACGAAGAAATCCGCTATGTGGAAGTCGTGGATCAGTTTGATGAAGGCACAACCTACTTTGCTGCGACTCGTCTCGGTCAAATCAAGCGTGTAGAGCGAAAAGAGTTCACTCCATGGCGGACCTATAAATCTAAGTCTGTCAAGTATGCTAAGCTCAAAGACGAGACAGACCAGATTGTAGCAGTGGCTCCGATTAAACTGGATGATGTTCTCTTGATTAGCCAAAATGGTTATGCCCTTCGTTTCAATATCGAAGAGGTACCAGTTGTCGGTGCTAAGGCTGCAGGTGTCAAAGCTATGAACCTGAAAGGAGATGATGTCCTCCAATCCGCCTTTATCTGTAACACCTCATCCTTCTACCTCTTGACCCAACGTGGAAGTTTGAAACGTGTTTCTATTGACGAAATTCCGGCAACCAGCCGTGCCAAACGCGGCTTACAAGTCTTGCGTGAGTTGAAAAACAAACCGCATCGTGTCTTCTTGGCAGGTGCAGTTGCAGAACAAGGCTTCGTTGGTGATCTCTTCAGTACAGAAGTGGAAGAGAACGACCAAACTCTGCTTGTTCAATCCAACAAAGGAACAATCTATGAAAGCCGATTGCAAGACTTGAACTTGTCAGAACGCACTAGCAACGGAAGCTTCATTTCTGATACGATTTCAGATGAAGAAGTTTTTGACGCTTATCTTAAAGAAGTATTTACAGAAGCCAAATAAGTGAAATGAAGAATCGGTTCTCAGAGCTGATTCTTTTTATTGAAGAAATTTTCTGAAAATTACAAAATATACTTGCTATTTTAGAAAAAAAGTGTAGAATATAAGAAATAGGTTTTTAGAATAAGGAGTGGAATATGACAGTAACGATTGATTGGGAAAATCTCGGTTTTTCCTATATGAAATTACCTTATCGCTATATTGCTCATTTTAAAAATGGACAATGGAATCAAGGAGAACTTACAGAAGATGCAACCTTGCATATTTCAGAGTCTTCTCCAAGTCTTCACTATGGTCAACAAGCCTTTGAAGGTTTGAAAGCTTACCGTACTAAGGATAGCAGTATTCAACTTTTCCGTCCTGACGAAAATGCTAAACGTCTGCAACGTACTTGTAATCGTCTCTTGATGCCACAAGTTCCGACAGACATGTTTGTAGAAGCTTGTAAGGCAGTTGTCCGCGCCAATGAAGAATACGTACCACCATATGGAACAGGTGGAACCTTATATCTTCGCCCTCTTTTGATTGGTGTCGGAGATATTATTGGGGTTAAACCAGCAGAAGAGTATATTTTCACCATCTTTGCTATGCCAGTTGGAAATTACTTTAAGGGTGGATTGGTTCCAACCAACTTCTTGATTCAGGATGAATACGATCGTGCGGCTCCAAATGGTACAGGTGCAGCTAAAGTTGGTGGGAACTATGCTGCAAGTCTCTTGCCAGGGAAATTGGCCAAGTCACGTCATTTCTCAGATGTTATCTATCTAGACCCATCAACTCATACAAAGATTGAAGAAGTCGGTTCAGCTAACTTCTTTGGAATTACAGCTGATAATGAATTTGTAACACCATTGAGTCCATCTATCTTGCCATCTATTACCAAGTACTCTTTGCTTTACTTGGCAGAACATCGCTTGGGCTTAACTCCTATTGAGGGGGATGTCCCGATTGATAAGCTTGACCGTTTTGTAGAAGCAGGTGCCTGTGGTACAGCAGCAGTTATTTCTCCAATTGGTGGAATTCAGCACGGTGATGATTTCCATGTTTTCTATAGTGAAACAGAAGTAGGTCCTGTGACTCGCAAACTCTATGATGAGTTGACAGGAATTCAGTTTGGCGATATTGAAGCGCCAGAAGGTTGGATTGTAAAAGTAGATTAAAATTAACTAAAGGAGATTTTTTATGAAATCTAAAAAGTGGCTCTTAACAGCAGGAGTGGTCCTGAGCACAACAGCTCTATTAGCGGCTTGTGGAAAAGCTGATAAAGAAGCAGATGCACCGACAACATTTTCATATGTCTATGCAGTAGATCCAGCATCTTTGGACTATAGTATAGCGACACGTACATCGACAACAGATGTCATCGGGAACGTGGTTGATGGCTTGATGGAAAACGACCAATACGGAAATGTTATTCCTTCCTTGGCTGAAGATTGGTCTGTCTCAAAAGATGGTTTGACTTATACCTATAAACTTCGTAAAGGAGTTAAATGGTACACATCAGAAGGTGAAGAATACGCAGAAGTAACAGCTCATGATTTTGTGACAGGTCTAAAACACGTAGCTGACGGCAAGTCAGACGGTGTTTCTCTCATCCAAAATTCAATCAAGGGCTTGGATGCCTACATGACGGGTGAGACGAATGATTTCTCTACAGTTGGTGTCAAAGCTTTGGACGATTACACAGTTGAATATACTCTAAACAAACCAGAAAGCTTCTGGAATTCTAAAGTTACCACAGCAACAATGTTGCCTGTAAATGAAGAGTTTTTGAAGGCATCAGGTAAAGATTATGGAGCAGTTACTCCAGCAGGGATTCTCTACAACGGTCCTTATATCTTGAAGACCTTGACTTCTAAATCGTTGATTGAATACGAGAAAAATCCAAATTATTGGGATAAAGAAAAGGTAAAAATCGAGAAGATCAAATTGACTTACTACGATGGTTCTGATCAGGAATCGTTGATTCGTAGCTTCTCTTCAGGTGCCTATACGACAGCCCGTCTCTTCCCAAGTAGCTCAAACTTTGCTTCTACTTTGGAACAATACGGAGATAAAATCACTTATAGCCCACAGGATTCAAGTAGTTATTACTTCACCTTTAACGTAAATCGTCAGTCATATAATAAAACTGCGAAAACAAGTGAAGAGCAAAAGACTTCTACAAAAGAAGCTATGCTTAATAAGGACTTCCGTCAGGCTATCAACTTTGCCTTCAACCGCCATTCTTATGCTGCCCAGCTAAATGGTGAAGACGGTGCGGACAAGATTATTCGTAACAGTCTCGTTCCAGATAACTTTGTACAAGCAGGTGGTAAAAACTTTGGTCAAATCGCTCAAGCAGAGTTGGTGAACTATGGTGACCAGTGGAAAGGTGTTGAGCTAGTTGACGGTAAGGATTCTATCTACAACCCTGACAAGGCTAAAGCTGCATTCGAAAAAGCTAAGAAAGACTTGGAATCTAAAGGGGTAACATTCCCAATTCACTTGGATGTCCCAGTTGAACAAACAGATACCATCGCCGTTCAACAAAGCAACTCTTTCAAACAGTCAATTGAATCAACTCTTGGTGCTGAAAATGTTGTCATCGACGTTCTTCAAATGACAGATAATGAAAAGGAAACAATCACTTCTCAAGCGCGTGTTCCTTCTCAAAAAGATTATGATTTGAACAGTACAGGATGGGCTCCAAGCTATCAAGACCCAGCATCTTACTTGAATATCATGGATCCTAAATCAGGTTCTGCTATGAAACACCTTGGTATTACTAAAGGGAAAGATAAGGATGTTGTAGCGAAACTTGGTTTGGACCAGTATAAGAAATTATTGGATGATGCCGATTCAGAAACTACGAATCTTGAAGAACGCTATGAAAAATATGCCAAGGCTCAAGCTTGGTTGACAGATAGTTCATTATTGATGCCTACAGCCTCATCTGGTGGTTCTCCAGTTGTAAGTAATGTCGTGCCATTCTCAAAACCATACTCACAAGTTGGTATTAAAGGTGACCCATATATCTTTAAAGGAATGAAATTGCAAAAAGATATCGTTACAACAAAAGAATATGAAGAAGCACTGAAAAAATGGCAAAAAGAAAAATTGGAATCAAATGGTAAGTACCAAAAAGAATTAGAAAAACACATTAAATAAAGCGTAAAACTCTATATCAGACAAGCCTGATATAGAGTTTTTTCTTGCTAGTTTTAGGATTTTCATGTAAAATAGAAAAAGTGAAGAGAGGTATGGAATGAGTAAGAAAGATAAAAAAATCGAAATTCAAGTAGCAGATGCCAAAGTTAAGGTAGGAAAAGACAGTTTTGAAGGTTATACGTTGACTATTGGTAAAAAAGTTATCGGAGAAATTGCCGAATTAGATGGACAATTTGCCATCATAAAGAATGGAAATGTCGATAGTTTTTATAAAAAATTGGAAAAAGCTGTGGAAATTTTGATTGAAAATTATAATTTAGCAAAATAAGTCTTGTTTTTTTGAAATTTTCATGATATAATAGTCTATGTTAATTGTAGGAGAGATAGCGAAGAGGCTAAACGCGGCGGACTGTAAATCCGCTCCTTCGGGTTCGGGGGTTCGAATCCCTCTCTCTCCATTTCATCAATGGGGTATAGCCAAGCGGTAAGGCAAGGGACTTTGACTCCCTCATGCGTTGGTTCGAATCCAGCTACCCCAGTTCTTAGGTAATGATCAAGATAAAAAGCAAAATATCTTAGGGTATTTTATTTTTATAATTGAAAGACGTGAACGATATGAACATGTCCTTGCGGGTGCTTAGGAAAAAAATTATAAGTATGTCAAGTTTAAGAAAAACTTGATTGTTGGAGGATTTTTTAGATGAACGAATTTGAAGATTTGCTAAATAGCGTTAGCCAAGTTGAGACTGGTGATGTTGTTAGTGCTGAAGTATTGACAGTTGATGCGACTCAAGCTAACGTTGCAATCTCTGGAACTGGTGTTGAAGGTGTCTTGACTCTTCGCGAATTGACAAACGATCGCGATGCAGATATCAATGACTTTGTTAAAGTAGGAGAAGTATTGGATGTTCTTGTACTTCGTCAAGTGGTTGGTAAAGATACTGATACAGTTACATACCTTGTATCTAAAAAACGCCTTGAAGCTCGCAAAGCATGGGACAAACTTGTTGGTCGCGAAGAAGAAGTTGTTACTGTTAAAGGAACTCGTGCCGTTAAAGGTGGGCTTTCAGTAGAATTTGAAGGTGTTCGTGGATTTATCCCAGCTTCAATGTTGGATACTCGTTTCGTACGTAACACTGAGCGTTTTGTAGGTCAAGAATTTGATGCTAAGATCAAAGAAGTTGACGCTAAAGAAAACCGCTTCATCCTTTCACGTCGTGAAGTTGTTGAAGCAGCTACTGCAGCAGCTCGCGCTGAAGTATTCGGTAAATTGGCTGTTGGTGATGTTGTAACTGGTAAAGTTGCACGTATCACAAGCTTCGGTGCTTTCATCGACCTTGGTGGTGTTGACGGATTGGTTCACTTGACTGAATTGTCACACGAACGTAACGTATCACCAAAATCAGTTGTAACAGTTGGTGAAGAAATTGAAGTGAAAATCCTTGATCTTAACGAAGAAGAAGGACGTGTATCACTTTCACTTAAAGCAACAACACCTGGACCATGGGATGGCGTTGAGCAAAAATTGGCTAAAGGTGATGTAGTAGAAGGAACAGTTAAACGTTTGACTGACTTCGGTGCATTTGTTGAAGTATTGCCAGGTATCGATGGACTTGTTCACGTATCACAAATTTCACACAAACGTATTGAAAATCCAAAAGAAGCTCTTAAAGTTGGTCAAGAGGTTCAAGTTAAAGTTCTTGAAGTTAACGCAGATGCAGAGCGCGTATCACTTTCTATCAAAGCTCTTGAAGAGCGTCCAGCTCAAGAAGAAGGACAAAAAGAAGAAAAACGTGCTGCTCGTCCACGTCGTCCAAAACGTCAAGAAAAACGTGATTTCGAACTTCCAGAAACACAAACAGGATTCTCAATGGCTGACTTGTTCGGTGATATCGAACTTTAATCAAATTGAAAATTCATAAAATCCTTTGTTTACTAAACAAGGGATTTTTCTTTTGTCTGTAAACCTTTTTTGATATAATAGTTCTATGTTAGAATCAGAAAAACAATCATGTTATCAAATGTTAAATGAAGAACTCTCTTTTTTATTGGATGGTGAAACCAATGTTTTGGCTAATCTTTCCAACGCCAGTGCTCTTCTAAAATCACGCTTTCCTAATACCGTATTTGCAGGCTTTTATCTGTTCGATGGAAAGGAATTGGTTTTAGGTCCTTTCCAAGGCGGTGTTTCCTGCATCCGTATTGCACTGGGAAAAGGTGTTTGTGGGGAGGCAGCTCATTTTCAGGAAACTGTTCTGGTTGGTGATGTAACAACTTATCCTAACTATATTTCTTGTGATAGTCGAGCTAAAAGTGAAATTGTTGTGCCGATGATAAAGAATGGTCAATTACTTGGAGTTCTGGATCTTGATTCTTCAGAGTTTGATGATTATGATGCTATGGATCGAGATTATTTGGAACAATTTGTCGCTATTTTGCTTGAAAAGACAGAATGGGACTTTACAATGTTTGGGGAGAAAGCCTAATGTATCAAGCACTTTATCGAAAATATAGAAGTCAAAACTTCTCCCAATTGGTTGGTCAAGAAGTTGTGGCTAAGACTCTTAAACAAGCGGTAGAGCAAGAGAAAATAAGTCATGCTTATCTTTTTTCTGGTCCTCGTGGAACGGGAAAAACCAGTGTGGCTAAGATTTTTGCCAAGGCTATGAACTGTCCCAATCAAGTGGGTGGTGAACCATGTAATAACTGCTATATTTGTCAGGCAGTGACGGACGGTAGTTTAGAAGATGTCATTGAAATGGATGCAGCCTCTAATAATGGGGTGGATGAAATCCGTGAAATTCGTGATAAATCTACTTATGCCCCTAGTCTTGCCCGTTATAAGGTCTATATCATAGACGAGGTTCACATGCTGTCTACAGGGGCTTTTAATGCTCTCTTAAAGACGCTGGAAGAGCCAACACAGAATGTTGTCTTTATTTTGGCCACTACTGAATTGCACAAGATTCCTGCCACTATTTTATCCCGTGTGCAACGTTTTGAATTTAAATCAATTAAAACACAGGATATTAAGGAACATATCCACTATATCTTAGAAAAAGAAAATATCAGTTCTGAACCAGAGGCTGTGGAAATCATTGCTAGACGGGCTGAAGGTGGAATGCGAGACGCCTTGTCTATTTTGGATCAAGCCCTGAGTTTGACCCAGGGAAATGAGCTGACGACTGCCATTTCTGAAGAAATTACTGGTACCATTAGTCTATCAGCCTTGGATGATTATGTTGCTGCCTTGTCTCAACAGGATGTTCCAAAGGCCCTAGCATGCTTAAATCTTCTATTTGACAATGGTAAGAGCATGACTCGTTTTGTGACCGACCTTTTACACTATTTAAGAGACTTGTTAATTGTTCAAACAGGTGGAGAAAACACTCATCATAGTCCAGTCTTTGTAGAAAATTTGGCACTTCCTCAAGAAAATCTGTTTGAAATGATTCGCTTAGCGACAGTCAGTTTAGCAGATATTAAGTCTAGTTTGCAGCCTAAGATTTATGCTGAGATGATGACTATCCGTTTAGCAGAGATTAAGCCTGAACCAGCTCTTTCTGGGGCAGTTGAACATGAAATTTCTGCATTGAGACAGGAAGTTGCCCGTCTCAAACAAGAACTCGCAAATGTAGGAACTGTAGCTAAGCCAACCAGTCCAGTACCTAGCCGTCCAGCGGCGGGTAAGACAGTCTATCGTGTGGATCGCAATAAAGTTCAATCTATCTTACAAGAGGCTGTCGAAAATCCTGATTTAGCACGTCAAAATCTGATTCGCTTGCAGAATGCCTGGGGAGAGGTGATTGAAAGTCTTGGAGGTCCTGATAAGGCTCTGCTAGTTGGTTCTCAACCGGTTGCAGCCAATGAACACCATGCTATTCTTGCTTTTGAGTCTAACTTCAATGCTGGTCAAACCATGAAACGAGACAATCTCAACACTATGTTTGGTAACATCCTCAGTCAGGTAGCAGGTTTTTCACCCGAAATTTTAGCCATTTCCATGGAGGAATGGAAAGAAGTTCGCGCAGCCTTTTCAGCCAAAGCCAAATCTTCTCAAACTGAAAAAGAAGCAGAAGAAAGCCTGATTCCAGAAGGATTTGAATTTTTGGCTGATAAAATGAAGGTAGAGGAAGACTAAAGAAAGATTTCATGATACAATAAGTTTATGAATAGACAACAATTTATTATCATAGCGCTGTTTACAGCTGCTGAGACCTATTTTTTCAATGAAGCTTGGATGACTGGTCGTTATATTATGGCAGCCTTTTGGGCCATTTTGCTCTTTAGAAATTTTCGAGTTAGTTACTTGATTGGCAAGATTGTAGATGTCATTGACCAGCATTTGAAAGGAAAAGACTAGTCCTCAGCTTCTAGACAAAATCAAAGCCTTTTAGGCTTTTTTTTGTTATACTATAAAAGTATATTTATTGACCTTTTACCGTATTTTCTAGGGAAATCAACTATGTTTCCAGTAAGCACTGTAAAGGCCTTGAAAAAGAAAGGAATTATCATGTCAGTATTAGAGATCAAAGATCTTCACGTTGAGATTGAAGGAAAAGAAATTTTAAAAGGGGTTAACCTGACCCTGAAAACAGGAGAAATTGCCGCTATCATGGGACCAAATGGTACTGGTAAATCAACTCTTTCTGCCGCTATTATGGGAAATCCAAACTATGAAGTGACCAAAGGGGAAGTCTTGTTTGATGGCGTAAATATTCTTGAGTTAGAAGTGGACGAGCGTGCTCGTATGGGACTTTTCCTTGCTATGCAATACCCATCAGAAATTCCTGGTATTACTAATGCTGAGTTTCTTCGTGCAGCCATGAATGCTGGTAAAGAAGACGAAGAGAAGATTTCAGTTCGTGAGTTTATCACTAAACTTGACGAGAAGATGGAATTGCTCAACATGAAAGAAGAAATGGCTGAGCGTTACCTCAACGAAGGTTTCTCTGGTGGTGAGAAAAAACGTAATGAGATTCTTCAACTTTTGATGTTGGAACCAACTTTTGCCCTTTTGGATGAGATTGACTCTGGTCTTGATATTGATGCACTTAAAGTTGTTTCTAAAGGTGTTAATGCTATGCGTGGTGAAGGCTTTGGTGCTATGATTATCACTCACTATCAACGTCTTTTGAACTAC
Source organism: Streptococcus mitis (assembly GCF_003942765.1). Taxonomy (GTDB): domain Bacteria; phylum Bacillota; class Bacilli; order Lactobacillales; family Streptococcaceae; genus Streptococcus; species Streptococcus mitis_BE. The sequence continues at coordinate 308,964 of NZ_RJNW01000001.1, read as the reverse complement.
ATCACACCTGATGTGGTACACGTCATGATGGAAGGTCGTGTTGTCCTTTCAGGTGGTCCAGAATTGGCTGCGCGTTTGGAACGTGAAGGATACGCAAAACTAGCTGAAGAACTTGGCTACGATTACAAGGAAGAATTGTAATTCCCTCGTATCTTTTAGGAGAAGTAAATGACTAAAGAAAATATTAAACTTTTTTCAGAAATGCACGCTGAACCAAGCTGGTTGGCTGACCTCCGTCAAAAAGCTTTTGATAAGATGGAAAGTTTAGAGTTACCAGTTATTGAGCGTGTCAAATTCCACCGTTGGAATCTGGGTGATGGAACGATTACAGAAAGTGAGCCATCAGCAAATGTTCCAGATTTCACAGCTCTAGATAATCACTTGAAGTTGGTGCAAGTAGGAACTCAGACTGTTTTTGAGCAAACTCCAGTTGAGTTAGCTGAACAGGGTGTTGTCTTCACAGATTTCCATTCAGCTTTAGAAGAAAATCCAGAGCTGATTGAAGAATTCTTCATGTCATCTGTTAAGTATGACGATGACAAGTTGGCAGCCTACCATACAGCTTATTTCAACAGTGGTGCTGTTCTCTACATCCCTGATAACGTGGAAATTGCTGAACCAATCGAAGGAATTTTCTATCAAGACAGCGATAGCGATGTGCCGTTTAACAAGCATATTATGATTATCGCTGGTAAAAACTCTAAGATTAGTTATCTAGAACGTTTAGAATCACGTGGTGAGGGTAGTGCTAAGGCGACTGCCAACATCACAGTAGAAGTGATTGCTCGTTCAGGCGCGCAAGTGAAGTTTGCTGCGATCGACCGTCTCGGTGAGAATGTCACTGCCTACATTAGCCGCCGAGGTAAATTGGGCAACGATGCAAGTATTGACTGGGCTATCGGTGTCATGAACGAAGGAAATGTCGTTGCGGACTTTGATAGCGATTTGATTGGAAATGGTAGCCATGCAGACCTTAAGGTTGTTGCTCTTTCAAGTGGTCGTCAGGTACAAGGAATTGATACTCGAGTGACTAACTATGGTTGCAACTCAATCGGAAATATCCTGCAACATGGTGTTATCCTTGAAAAAGCAACTTTAACTTTCAACGGTATCGGGCACATTATCAAGGGGGCCAAGGGAGCAGATGCGCAACAAGAGAGCCGTGTTCTTATGCTTTCAGACCAAGCGCGTTCAGATGCCAATCCAATTCTTTTGATTGATGAAAATGACGTTACTGCAGGTCATGCAGCTTCTATCGGTCAGGTAGATCCAGAAGATATGTATTACCTCATGAGCCGTGGCTTGGACAAAGCAACGGCAGAGCGTTTGGTTGTTCGTGGTTTCCTTGGCTCTGTTATCGTTGAGATTCCAGTCAAGGAAGTTCGTGATGAAATGATAGCAACTATCGAAGAAAAATTGTCAAAACGCTAAGGGGTAGCCTATGTTAGATGTAGAAGCGATTCGCAAGGATTTTCCGATTTTAGACCAGATCGTCAACGATGAACCTTTGGTCTATTTGGACAATGCTGCGACGACACAAAAACCACTAGCAGTTCTTGAAACAATCAACCACTATTATGAGAAGGACAATGCCAATGTTCACCGTGGTGTTCATACCTTGGCAGAGAGAGCGACTGCTTCTTATGAGGCGGCTCGTGAAACCATTGGTAAGTTTATCAATGCAGGCTCAACAAAGGAAGTTCTCTTTACTAGAGGAACGACAACAAGCCTGAACTGGGTGGCGCGCTTTGCAGAGGAAGTCTTGACTGAAGGAGATCAGGTTTTGATTTCTGTCATGGAACACCATTCCAATATCATTCCTTGGCAGGAAGCCTGCCGCAAGACTGGGGCAGAGCTTGTTTATGTCTATCTCAAGAATGGAGCTCTGGATATGGATGATTTGCGAGCTAAATTGACTGATAGAGTTAAGTTTGTCTCCCTTGCTCACGCCTCAAATGTTCTTGGTGTGGTCAATCCAATCAAAGAAATCACTCAATTGGCCCACCAAGTTGGAGCCATCATGGTGGTGGATGGTGCTCAATCTACGCCTCATATGAAGATTGATGTCCAGGACTTGGATGTGGACTTCTTTGCCTTTTCAGGTCACAAGATGGCTGGTCCGACTGGTATCGGTGTTCTTTATGGCAAAGAAAAGTATCTGGAGCAAATGTCACCAGTAGAATTTGGCGGTGAAATGATTGATTTCGTTTATGAACAATCTGCTAGTTGGAAGGAATTGCCTTGGAAATTCGAGGCAGGAACTCCCAATATGGCAGGTGCAATCGGACTTGCTACTGCAGTGGATTATCTGGAAAAGATTGGTATGGATGCCATTGAAGCCCATGAACAGGAATTAATCTCATACGTCTTTCCAAAACTGCAGGCGATTGAAGGACTGACCATTTATGGTTCACAGGACTTGGCTCAACGTTCAGGTGTCATTGCTTTTAACCTAGGCGACCTTCATCCGCACGACCTTGCTACTGCTTTGGATTATGAAGGAGTGGCTGTTCGAGCAGGTCACCACTGTGCTCAACCCTTGCTCCAGTATTTGGATGTTCCAGCAACAGCTCGTGCAAGTTTTTATATCTACAATACCAAGGTAGATTGCGACAAGCTAGTCGATGCCTTACAAAAGACAAAGGAGTTTTTCAATGGCACTTTCTAAACTAGATAGTCTTTATATGGCAGTGGTAGCGGACCATTCGAAAAATCCACATCACCAAGGGAAGTTGGAAGATGCTGAGCAAATCAGTCTCAACAATCCGACCTGTGGAGATGTCATCAACCTCTCTGTCAAGTTTGATGTAGATGACCGTTTGGAAGATATCGCTTTTCTAAACTCAGGTTGTACTATCTCAACTGCCTCTGCAAGCATGATGACAGATGCTGTTTTGGGTAAGACCAAGCAAGAAATTTTAGAACTTGCGACTATTTTTTCTGAAATGGTTCAAGGACAAAAAGATGAACGCCAAGACCAACTAGGCGATGCAGCTTTCTTGTCAGGTGTTGCCAAATTCCCTCAACGAATTAAGTGTGCAACCCTAGCTTGGAACGCCCTAAAGAAAACAATTGAAAATCAAGAAAATTAGTAAGACAAGTTTCTTTTGTCTTATGAATCAGTAGAAATGAAGAATGAAAGAAAGGATATTATGGCTGAAGAAAGAGTAGAACCAAAACCAATTGATCTTGGTGAATATAAATTTGGTTTCCATGATGATGTAGAGCCTGTCCTATCGACAGGAAAAGGATTGAATGAAGATGTCATTCGTGAACTATCAGCTGCTAAGGGAGAACCTGAGTGGATGCTAGAATTCCGTTTGAAGTCTTATGAAACCTTCAAAAAAATGCCCATGCAAACTTGGGGAGCAGATTTGTCAGAGATTGATTTTGATGACCTGATTTATTATCAAAAACCATCTGATAAACCAGCCCGTTCATGGGATGAGGTTCCTGAAAAGATTAAAGAAACCTTTGAACGTATCGGGATTCCTGAAGCTGAGCGTGCATATCTAGCTGGTGCCTCTGCCCAGTATGAATCAGAAGTTGTTTACCACAACATGAAGGAAGAGTTCCAAAAATTGGGGATTATCTTTACAGATACGGATTCTGCCCTCAAGGAATACCCAGATTTGTTTAAACAATACTTTGCTAAGTTGGTACCGCCAACAGATAACAAATTGGCTGCCCTTAACTCAGCAGTATGGTCTGGTGGAACCTTTATCTACGTACCAAAAGGGGTCAAGGTAGATATTCCACTTCAAACTTACTTCCGTATCAACAACGAAAATACTGGTCAGTTTGAACGTACCTTGATTATCGTTGATGAGGGAGCAAGTGTTCATTATGTAGAAGGATGTACAGCGCCAACTTATTCAAGTAACAGCTTGCATGCTGCCATCGTAGAAATCTTTGCCTTAGACGGAGCTTATATGCGTTATACGACTATCCAAAACTGGTCTGATAACGTCTATAACTTGGTTACAAAACGTGCGAAGGCTCAAAAGGATGCCACTGTTGAGTGGATTGATGGTAACTTGGGTGCCAAGACTACTATGAAATATCCATCAGTTTACCTTGATGGAGAAGGGGCGCGTGGTACTATGCTCTCTATCGCTTTTGCCAATGCTGGGCAACACCAGGATACTGGAGCTAAGATGATCCACAACGCTCCACATACAAGCTCGTCTATCGTGTCTAAATCCATCGCTAAAGGTGGAGGAAAGGTTGACTACCGTGGACAAGTAACCTTCAACAAGAACTCTAAGAAATCTGTTTCTCACATCGAGTGTGATACCATTATCATGGATGACTTATCAGCATCAGATACCATTCCGTTTAATGAAATTCACAACTCACAAGTCGCTTTGGAACACGAAGCTAAGGTATCTAAGATTTCAGAAGAGCAACTCTATTACCTCATGAGCCGTGGATTGTCAGAATCTGAGGCAACTGAGATGATTGTAATGGGATTTGTAGAACCCTTTACAAAAGAACTTCCAATGGAATATGCAGTTGAGCTGAACCGTTTGATTAGCTATGAAATGGAAGGATCAGTTGGCTAAGAATATGTAGAATCTGAGCAGGATTTATTCTGTTCGGATTTTTTTGAAAAATTATCTTATAAATATTCACAAAATCCCTTTTATATGATAAAATAAAACAATCATATTTAATGGAGATGAAGTATGAATATTTTTAGAACAAAAGATGTTAGCTTGGGACGTACTGAAATGCACCGTCATTTAAAATTATGGGATTTGATTTTATTAGGAATCGGTGCCATGGTAGGAACTGGGATTTTTACCATTACAGGAACCGCAGCAGCAACGCTTGCTGGTCCGTCACTGGTTGTATCTATAGTGATTTCTGCCCTGTGTGTTTCTTTATCCGCCCTCTTTTTCGCAGAGTTTGCCTCTCGTGTTCCTGCAACTGGTGGTGCTTATAGTTATTTGTATGCAATTTTGGGTGAATTACCAGCTTGGATTGCTGGTTGGTTGACCATCATGGAGTTCATGACAGCAGTTTCTGGTGTGGCCTCTGGCTGGGCAGCTTATTTTAAAGGCTTGCTCAGTAACTATAGTATTTCAATGCCTCAAGCCTTGAATGGGACCTTTAACCCTGAGCAGGGTACCTATATAGACCTTTTACCTATTTTGGTATTGACACTGGTAACCGGTCTAGTTTTATTAAATTCCAAGGCGGCTTTGCGTTTTAATTCGCTTCTAGTCATCTTGAAATTCTCTGCTCTCGCTTTGTTTATTCTAGTTGGTATCTGGTATATTAAACCAGAAAATTGGTCCAACTTTGCTCCCTTTGGTTTTGGTCAAATTTATGGTGGAAGTACTGGAATAATGGCAGGAGCATCTTTGATGTTCTTTGGTTTCCTAGGATTTGAATCTATTTCGATGGCTGTTGATGAAATTCAAAATCCACAAAAGAATGTCCCACGAGGTATTGTTTTGTCTTTGACAATCGTAACGATTCTCTATGCTCTGGTTACATTAGTATTGACAGGGATTGTTCACTACAGCCAACTCAATGTGGATGATGCTGTAGCATTTTCATTGCGAAGTATAGGAATTGGTTGGGCAGCTAATTATGTGTCATTAGTGGCCATTTTAACCCTAATAACAGTGTGTATTTCTATGACTTATGCCTTATCGCGTATGATTTACAGTTTAGCACGTGATGGTCTTTTACCTCGAAGTTTTAAGCAATTAAGCAAAACAAGTCGTGTTCCTAAAAATGCGACCATCTTAACTGGAGTTGCTTCTGCAATTGCAGCAGGAGTGTTTCCACTGGCTAGTATTGCAGCCTTTCTAAATATTTGTACGCTGGCTTATCTTATTTTATTGGCTTATGGAATTATAAAACTTAGAAAGAATAAGGGAATGCCTAAAGAAGGAGAATTCAAAACTCCCCTAGTTCCCTTGTTACCGATTCTCTCGATTCTAATCTGTCTTTCCTTTATGCTTCAATATAGTATAGAAACATGGATTGCGTTTGGCATTGCTCTTGTAGTTGGACTTGTGATTTACTTTACTTATGGCTATCGTCATTCTACACTTTCTGAATAAAGAAAAAGCTGGAACTTCCCAGCTTTTTGCTTACTCTTTTATATATGTGAAACCTTCTCCTAGGATTTCATGGGCTTCTGTAATAGTTATAAAGGCTTGAGGATCAATTCGATGAATCATTTCCTTCATTTTCACAATTTCATTTCTTCCGACAATACAGTAGATAATCTTCAAATCTTCTTGACTATAATAACCTTGACCTGAGATGAAAGTAACGCCTCTACCTAGGTCATCATTAATCGCCTTAGCAAGTTGGTCAGGACGTTTTGTGATAATCATAAAACCTTTACCAGCATAGCCACCTTCTCCAATCAAATCAATAACACGAGAAACGATAAAATCAAATAAGAGCGTGTAGGAAACCAATCTCAAGTCCTTGAAGATGAGGAGAATGAGCATGAGAATACAAAAATCTAAGATAAAGAGCAGTTTACCCATGGATATATGAGTGTATTTATTGAGAATACGAGCTAGAATATCAGTACCACCAGTTGTACCTCCAGCATTAAAGATAATTCCAAGACCAATTCCCAATAGAATCCCAGCTATAAGGGCAGTGATTAGTAAATCACCTTGCAGATCAATATGAAGGGGAATACGCTCAAAAAAAGCCAACCAGGCGGACAGAGCTAAGGTCCCTAGTAAACTGGAATAGAGGGATTTGGCTCCAAATATTTTCCAAGCTAGGATGAAAAGGGGAATGTTAATCAGCAAGTTCATGAGAGAAACAGGGATTTTAAAAAGATAAAAGGTGATGAGGGTAATACCTGTCGCCCCTCCTTCAAAGAGATGATGAGGAACTACAAAATAAGTCAACCCAAAAGCATAGATAGCAGCACCTAGTAAAATGGTTAAAATGGGATAAATTTTTTTAATCATAGGGACCTCTTTTCTTATAAGTAGATTATATCAAATTTTTAAGGAAAATTTGAATGACTCCATTAGGATTTTTAATCTTTTTTTGATATAATTAAAAGTAAGAAAACCAATCTGAATCCTAAAATAGAAAGATTGATACTATGACAAAAATTAAGATTGTAACCGATTCATCTGTTACTATTGAACCTGAACTAGTAAAACAATTAGATATCACTGTTGTTCCGTTATCTGTAATGATTGATAATGTTGTCTATTCTGATGCGGATTTGAAAGAAGAAGGTAAATTTCTTCAGTTGATGCAAGAAAGTAAAAATCTTCCGAAAACAAGTCAGCCACCTGTAGGTGTCTTTGCTGAAGTTTTTGAAGACCTATGTAAAGATGGTAGCCAGATTCTTGCTATTCATATGTCTCATGCCCTTTCTGGTACTGTAGAAGCGGCACGTCAAGGTGCTAGCTTATCTACTGCCGATGTGACAGTTATTGATAGTTCCTTCACTGACCAAGCCTTGAAATTCCAAGTTGTTGAGGCTGCAAAATTAGCGCAAGAAGGCAAGGAGTTGGAGGAAATCTTATCTCATGTAGAAGAGGTTAAAAACCACACAGAACTCTATATTGGCGTTTCGACTTTGGAAAATCTTGTTAAAGGTGGACGAATTGGGCGTGTAACTGGATTGTTGAGCTCCCTTCTCAATATCCGTGTTGTCATGCAGATGAAAGACCATGAATTGCAGCCAATCGTTAAAGGTCGTGGAGCTAAAACCTTTAAAAAATGGTTAGATGAGTTAATAACATCGCTCTCTGAACGTTCTGTAGCAGAGATTGGAATTTCATATTCTGGTAGTGCTGATTGGGCAAAAGAGATGAAAGAAAGCTTACAAGCTTATGTTGAAAAGCCAATTTCAGTTTTGGAAACGGGCTCTATTATTCAAACTCACACGGGTGAGAATGCTTGGGCTATTTTAGTACGTTACCACTCCTAAAAAATAAATAAAATGGGAAGAAATAGAGTTTTTAACTTGACCAAAAAGGGATTTTAGGATATGATTATATTTGTTAATTAGAAATTATATTGGAGGAATCATTAACATGGCAAACAAACAAGATTTGATCGCTAAAGTAGCAGAAGCTACAGAATTGACTAAGAAAGACTCAGCAGCAGCAGTTGAAGCTGTATTCGCAGCAGTAACTGAGTACCTTGCAGCTGGTGAAAAAGTTCAATTGATCGGTTTTGGTAACTTTGAAGTTCGTGAGCGTGCTGCACGTAAAGGTCGCAACCCACAAACTGGTAAAGAAATCAAAATTGCAGCTTCTAAAGTTCCAGCATTCAAAGCTGGTAAAGCTCTTAAAGACGCTGTTAAATAATCAATCTATAAAAAGCCTATTGTATCAAGCTTTCTAGCTTGAGCAGTAGGCTTTTATTTTTGTTTTGGGGCATTTTTGGGGCAAAACTATAAATTATCTAGCAAATTGAGGATATTGCCATCCATCTTCTTTGTAACGTGTGTAGATTTTGTTTATTGTCCTAGAATCAGAACGTCCTACTCTTGCCATAATTGCTTTTAGAGTTACGCTATTCTGCTTATGAGAGTATGCCTAAAGATGTGGTAGGTGAGGTGCCTATCAATGGATTCTTCAAGTTGTGTATTTGTTTTCAGATTTAAATCTTCAATAGTTTTTACGATTTTTGGCAGTTTTGCTCGTCATGCAGAATTATATTCGATATACTCAAGGTTCACTGTGTAATCAAGAGGCAGGTTTAAGATTAACTTAAATCATTCTGATTTTGACTTTGAAAGATCAAGTTTGATTAGAAAGCTTTGAATGTATTTTATATCGATATAAATCTAAAATGCCTATTTAAAATCATTCATGCTACTATTAAGAGAGCTGATATAGCTCCCTTAGATTTTTTTTGGTAAAAAGTCCACCACTCTTCTAAAAAAGTGAAATTTACTTTAATATATAGCTTAGATACTGCAACAAATGGTCATTATGCTACTATTGTATATGGATATAATGCTGAAAAGTTGAAGAAATTTAAATGTCGACTGAATAAGACAGATATAGGATAAGAAGAGAGAGCCAGATATCCTTTTATCTTTATATTATCGTGATTCCTTAATTTTAATGGATACAGTAGAAAACGAAATTGTAGAAGTAAAAAAATTGAAAAGCAGTTGGAATTTATTGCTAATCTCTGAGATGATGTAACTATTAATGATTTACTGAAATAAACAGATTTGGCAAAAATTATGTCTATCTTTACAGAATTTTTTGCTCACTTAGTAGGTGATGTAGAGCCAAAAAGGAAGTGATGGCACTTGAGCAAATTTTCAAACGTTTTTATAGTTTTATCAGGCAAGTTAAAGAGGGGCTTCTGGTGTGAGTATTCGTGATTTCATGGAAGGGACTAATGGAGTCCTGGCAACAATTGAAAAAGTGATAAATAAGAAGTAATCGATTTAGCTGGTTTTGAACCTTAACTTGTCAATGTAGCTATAAGAGAGTATAGTAATGTTAAAAATATGGGGACTATATGGATAAGCAATTTGTTATACCAGTGAGAGTTGATGAGAGAATTTTAAATAAACTCGACTTTGTATCAACAAAGCCACAATAAGGACGATCAGAAACGATTGGTAAAGGAATAGAGAGGCTCTATAGTGAGCTGGGGAGAAAGATGACTAGAAAAGGATTGATTTAGGCACATATTTGGTTAGGTGTGGCTATTTCTGCCTTAGCACTCTATACCTACACGATTGTTTATATTTTTAATTATGATATAGAAGAAAATGGAAGAAATCTTTGTAACTTTTATTATGTTGGTAATTTATGCACCATTCTTTCCGTTATTTTTGATATCAGTTGGAGGATTATCTTTATTGGTTTGCGTAGAATTAGCTTATCGTAATTTGCAACGATATAAAGAAATTAAAAAGTCCTTTCTTTTTGATAGTACTTTTACAAATAAAAGTCTTAGTAATATAATAGAACTATAGAATGGGAGGTGGAAGAAATGTTTCGAAAAGAAAAAGCACGCAAGAGATTTTACTTTTGGTTTATTATTTTTATCCTTTATCTTTCTTTTGGATTGTATTGTATTTGTACAAATTTTGGAGATACCTTGGGTATGATTTTACTATCACCTTTTATCTTTGCTTCCCTGCCACTCTATGCTTATTTAGTCCTTGGTTTGTTTATCTGGGGGTTCATGAGTCTTGCTATGGATGATGTTATGGATCTTTAGTTAAAGGAAAGCTAAGATCGAGAAAGGACACATTTCGTCCTTTCTTTTTTGATAGATATAGTTTTTATTTTTTAAAGAGAATTTTTTTACAAAAATTCTTGGATATCTTGTTTATTTATGCTATAATGGGAACAATTATTTTTAGGAGGTGCAGTATGTCTTATTTGTTTGAGATATTACCGAGTTTATTGAGCGGTGCAAGCATGACTTTGCAGGTTTTTGCACTGGTCTTGATTTTTTCTATTCCCTTGGGCGTTTTGATTGCCTTTGCCTTGCAAGTCCATTGGAAGCCCCTCCATCATCTGATTAACATTTATATCTGGATCATGCGAGGCACACCCTTGCTCTTGCAATTGATCTTTATCTATTATGTGCTCCCAAGCATTGGGATCCGTTTGGATCGTCTTCCTGCGGCCATTATTGCCTTTGTTTTGAATTATGCGGCTTACTTTGCTGAAATCTTCCGTGGAGGGATTGATACCATTCCTAAAGGCCAATATGAGGCTGCTAAGGTTTTGAAGTTTGGTTCTTTTGACACAGTCCGCTATATTATCTTGCCTCAGGTGACTAAGATTGTTCTTCCTAGTGCATTTAATGAGGTTATGAGTTTGGTTAAGGATACTTCCCTGGTCTATGCTCTAGGCATTTCAGACCTTATCTTGGCTAGTCGAACAGCTGCCAACCGTGATGCCAGTCTTGTTCCCATGTTCTTGGCAGGAGCCATTTACTTGATTTTGATTGGGATTGTGACAATCATTTCCAAAAAAGTTGAGAAGAAGTACAGTTACTATAGATAGGAGGCTGGAATGTTAGAATTACGAAATATCAATAAAGGGTTTGGTGAAAAGCAAATTTTGTCCAATTTCAGTCTAAAGATTCCTGAAAAGCAAATCCTAGCTATCGTTGGGCCTTCGGGTGGAGGTAAGACGACTCTCTTACGCATGCTTGCGGGCCTTGAAACCATTGATTCAGGGGAAATTTTTTATAATGGAAAACCTTTAGAATTGGATGAACTGGAGAAGCGCAATCTACTGGGATTTGTATTCCAAGATTTTCAACTGTTCCCTCATTTATCAGTTCTAGACAATTTGACCTTATCGCCTGTGAAAACGATGGGAATGAAGCAGGATGAGGCTGAGCAGAAGGCGCGAGGTCTTTTGGAACAATTAGGACTGGCAGGACATGCAGATGCTTATCCCTTCTCACTATCAGGTGGGCAAAAGCAAAGAGTGGCCTTGGCGCGTGCTATGATGATTGACCCAGAAATCATTGGCTACGATGAACCAACTTCTGCCCTAGATCCTGAATTACGCTTGGAAGTGGAAAAACTGATCTTGCAAAATAGGGAACTTGGCATGACCCAGATTGTGGTTACCCATGATTTTCAGTTTGCTGAAAATATCGCAGATCAGATTCTCAAGGTTGAACCCAAGTAGGAGGTGCCAATGACTAATAAGAAAATTGCTTTAGTATTGGTTTCTCTCCTGACTCTCTTTTTAACGGCTTGTACTCAGAAAGCCAATGATCCAAAGCAGGATAACTGGGATAAGTATCAAGAGCAGGGGAGTATAACCATTGGTTTTGACAATACCTTTGTACCCATGGGATTTGAAGAAAAGAATGGCCAATATACAGGCTTTGATATTGATTTGGCGCAAGCAGTTTCTGAAAAATTAGGTGTCAAGGTGCAATTCCAGCCAATCGACTGGGATATGAAGGAGACGGAACTGCAAAATGGAACCATAGATGCCATTTGGAATGGCTATTCTGCGACTGATGAACGCCGAGAAAAAGTTGCCTTTAGTATTCCTTATATGGAAAATCAGCAAGTACTAGTTACGAAGAAAAGCAAGCAAATTCGTTCAGTAGAGGATATGAAGGATAAGACCTTGGGAGCTCAAGCAGGTTCCTCTGGTTATTTAGACTTTGAAGCTCAGCCAGACTTACTGAAAAATCGTGTTAAAGACCAGAAGGGCAATCAATACCAGAGTTTCAATGAAGCCTTAATTGATTTGAAAAATGATCGGATTGATGCTTTGTTGATTGACCGAGTGTATGCTAATTATTACCTCCAGTCTGAGGGGATATTAAATGATTACAATGTCTTTTCAGCTGGATTTGAAAGTGAATCTTTTGCTGTTGGAGTTAGACCAGCTGATAAAAGATTATTAACAGTATTAAACCAAGCCTTTATTGAACTATACAAAGAAGGAAAGTTCCAGGAAATCAGCCAGAAATGGTTTGGAGAAGATGTGGCAACAAAAGAAGTGAAAAGTAGAGATTGAGTTTTTCCTCAGTCTCTTTTTGTATCGAAAAATCCTCTGGCAAGTACCAGAGGATAAGAGGTTATTTCATTGTTGGGAAGAGCAATACATCACGGATAGTAGTTGTATCAGTTAGGAGCATGCAGAGACGGTCGATACCGATTCCCAAACCACCTGTTGGTGGCATACCATATTCAAGAGCTTCAATGTAATCGTAGTCGATACCTGTTGCCTCATCGTCACCAAGTTCTTTAGCTTTAGCTTGGGCTTCAAAACGGCTAAGTTGGTCGATTGGATCATTCAATTCAGTAAAGGCATTTCCGTACTCTTTGGTCATGATGAAGAGTTCGAAACGGTCAGTAAAGCGTTCGTCTTCAGGATTCTTCTTAGCTAGTGGAGATACAGCTACTGGATGTCCATAGACAAAGGTCGGTTGGATCAAGGTTTCTTCAACAAACTCTTCAAAGAAAGCATTGATGATGTGGCCAACTTCAGTGTAATGTTTCTCAACTGGAACTTTCTTCTCAGCAGCGATAGCTTTAGCTTCTTCCAAAGTCATATCTTGCCAGAAATCTACACCAGTAATTTCCTTGATAGCATCCACCATATGAACACGTTTAAATGGTTCGTTGATCTTGATTTCAGTACCTTGATAGTTAACAGGACCATCGCCTTTGACTGATTTAGCAGCATGTTGGATAATGCCTTCCGTCAAGTCCATGATGTCTTGGAAGTCAGCATAAGCTTGGTATACTTCGATAGAAGTAAATTCAGGGTTATGAGTAGCATCCATTCCTTCGTTACGGAAGATACGGCCAATTTCATAAACGCGTTCCATACCACCAACGATAAGGCGTTTTAAGTGAAGCTCAGTCGCAATACGAAGAACCATATCAATATTTTGGGCATTGTGGTGAGTGATAAATGGACGAGCAGCAGCACCACCAGCCTCGTTGTGGAGAACAGGTGTTTCCACTTCAAGGAAACCTTTTTGGTCTAGGTAACGACGGATTTCAGAGATGATTTTTGAACGAGTGACAAAACGCTCGAAGCTTTCACGGTTAGAAATCAAGTCCAGGTAACGTTTACGGTAAATGGTTTCAACGTCTGTCAAACCGTGAAATTTCTCTGGAAGTGGACGAAGGGCCTTAGACAAGTGTGTAATGTGAGTTGCCTTGATAGAGAGTTCTCCCATATCTGTACGCATCACTTCACCTTCGACACCAAGGAAATCTCCTAAGTCTGCTTTTTTGAAGATTTCGTAGTTTTCTTCACCGACAGCATCTTTACGAACGTAGATTTGGATTTGGCCTTCGCGGTCTTGAAGGTGGGCAAATCCAACTTTACCTTTACCACGTTTGGTTACCAAGCGTCCAGCGATAGTAGCTGTTTCGTTTTTATCGTGTAATTGTTCTTTATCGAGGTCAGCATATTTATCTTTTAATTCTTGTGAATTTGCAGTACGTTCAAAACGTTTTCCGAAAGGATCGATTCCTTGTTCACGGAGCGCAGCCATTTTTTCACGGCGAACGATCTGCTGGTCATTTAGTTCTTCCATATGTTCTGTTGACATGGGATCCTCCTAGTTTTACTCAAAATTGAATACGATGAGTCATTTTTTGCGATACTCCCATTTTATCATAAATAGCCAAGAAATTCACGGATAATCTTTCAAAACTAAAAAGAACTTGACGCTAAAATCAAGTTCTGTTATTGATAGGAAGTATCATTCCAAGTATCGAGAGTGAATGTTTCAAAATCATGTGTTTCTAGAATGGTTAGGCTGGCATTTGCTAGACCGCCATCTTTACGAAGAAGTGGCTCTTTATAACCTAGAAGAGTACGAAGACTGGCAGTAAGATTGGCGCCGTGACCGACAATTAGAATACGCTCAGCAGGACTATCTTTTAATGATTTGATAAATTGGATGGTCCGTTTTGTAGTACTATAGAGGGATTCGGCTCCGAACATTTGAGTGTCAAATTGAGCAAGATTAGATCGGAAAGCTTTGATTTGTTGCGGGTAAATAGCTTCCAAGGTTGCAATTTTCAAACCTTCTAACTTCCCCAGTTGCCATTCACGGAGATTAGGGACACTTTCTAAAGGACAGGGCGCCTGGAGTTGACTTTGGATAATTTCAGCAGATTTGACCGCTCGAGGTAAATCACTTGAATAAATCTGATCAAAAGGAATATCCTTGAGATAATGGCCTAGTTTTTTGAGGATGTCAATGGATTCAGGAAGAAGGGGAGAATCTCCACTAGCGCCTTGAAAGCGTCCTTCTTGGTTCCAGAGGGTACGGCCGTGGCGGACAAAGTAGAGTTTCATTCTTAGTTGCCCTCCAAGATATCTACAAAGTCAGCTTTTACAAAGCTAGCCAAGTCTTGCGGTGCGACGATAATGCTGTGACCAACTTCGCCTGCAGAGACAATCATTTGATCCAAGTCTAGAGCAATCTTATCGATAAAAATGGGATAATTGTGTTTCTGACGAATTCCGACAGGATTATTTGCTCCATGAATGTAACCAGTTGTTTTTTCCAAGTCCTTTTGTGGAATCATGCTCACTTTTTTATTGCCAGAAATTTTGGCTAGTTTCTTTTCCGACAAGTGTTGAGTGATAGGGACAATTCCGATAATCGGTCCTGTTTTATCCCCCAAAAGAGCCAAGGTTTTGAAAATCTGATCTCGTTCATAATCTTGAGGAAGTTCTCCTTCCAGGGCATTGATTTGAATCCCCTGATGTGGGATACCTGCTTTAGACAGGATTTGTTCCACCAATGTTTTTTTGACTTTAACTTTTTTTGCCATTATTTATATTTATCCTCCAATTGGCTCATCCAAATACCAAGCCAGATTCCCAGTGCAAAGAAGAAGGCGATGATGACATACCCAACAAGAGAAATACCAGTGTATTGGATACTTTCAGCGTTTCCTGCATTTGGAATCAAGATCAAAAGGGTACTTGATAGGACGATACCGATGATGAAATGATAGACGCGTGAGTGGTAGTTGTTTAAGGCATAATCCATCAATTTTGAAAAAATAATGAGAGTTGCACCTGCCCCGATTCCAATCGGGAAGAAGGTTCCCAAGAGGTCAAAGGTTTTAAAACCAGTCAACATAGGAGCATAGAGACCCAAAATCAAAAGTAGATTTGATGGACTGAGGCCAGGAACTAATACGCCAAGAGCCAGCAGTGCACCTGCTAGGACGAAATTAAGAAAGTTGGCGCTCAAGGTTCCAACGACAAAATTTAAGGCATAGAGTCCTAATCCAGAAATGATAAAGGTTGTCCAGAACCAAGCTAAATCAATCTTGTCTCGGTCAGATTCTCGAGTTGATTCTTTGAGGAGGCTAGGAACTGTACCAATGATAGCTCCTGCAAAGCTCCATAAGACAAAGACCTGATAATTTTCAAGCAGGTATTCAATCGGATAGGAAAATAAGCCGATTCCCAGAAGCATACCAATGGCAACTGGAATAAAGTACAAAACATTTTCTTTAAAGTCTTTAAAGGGATGAGCCAGAAAGCCAATCATTCGTTCATAAATACCTAAGATTGCTGCTAAAACCCCTCCGGAAATTCCTGGTAAGATAAATCCCAGAGCAATGACAATCCCTTTAATAACGCGTGCTAACCATGAGAGCATATTTTTCCTCCAACTATTTCTATTTCAAAAAATCCTTACTATATTGTATCACAATCTAAAACAAAAAGAAAAAGCAAATGAGAAACAAATGCTTTTAAGGTTTTAAAAAGAGTTTTCTAAAGGTTTCTTCTTTATTTTTTAAAGAAGAGATGACGTTGATATCCAAATCGTGGTCAAAGCCAGCAATTTTTCCTTTAGAAGTGTACTGGTGAATGTCATAATCTATATCAGTCTTAGGAGTTGCCTCGTAAAATCCTGAGTCAGAACCATAGGAAGGAATCCACACAGACGTAAACTTGTCAGTATCAATACTGTGTTCTTCCATGAAATAGACCCCAACGTAGATTCCGATATTTTTAGCACCTAGTGATTCTAGTTTTGCACGAAAGGCTTCAACACCTTCGTTCATATTGGACATGGTTTTTTCTTCCACATCTAGCCAATAGTAGCTAGGGCTGTATGGCGATGCGGAATTATAAAAACTTTCAGCAGCCTTTTCCATTTCTTGGATACTTTTTCCAGCTACATAGGCATAGACCCCAACTGGGACATTTCGTTTTTGAAACTCGGTAATATGGGTTTTAAAGGCCTTGTCTACCCCATTAACAAAGGAAGCATCATTCTCTTTTGAAGACTGAGCGCCACTATGGACGCGAACAATAGCTCCTGAAATGTTTTGGGAGAGAGTATCGTAATTAATTTCCTCAGGTCGTTGCCAACCAGAAACATCAATCACCGGTTTATCTATATTATGTAGCGCTTGCGATTCTACTTGCGCGATATTTGACTTTGTTTTTACAGGATGGTCCTCAAAACGAGGGCGATTTAGGATTAAAATTAAAATCATAATCCCAAAAAAACCAAACAAAATAAGCGGATTAATTTTCTTTCTCATATCTTATAATTTTACCTTATAAATGAAAAAAAATCAAAAAAAAATACTCAAAAAATGGGTTAATAGAGGACTTTAGAGCATTTTTTCATTCAATAGCGCGGAATGATTTGAAATATGGTATAATAAAAGGGAATTTCTAGAGAAAAGAGAAGATTATGTCAAATTATGCCATTATTTTAGCAGCGGGTAAAGGAACTCGCATGAAATCGGATTTGCCAAAAGTTTTGCACAAGGTTGCGGGTATTTCTATGCTAGAACATGTTTTCCGTAGTGTGGGAGCTATCCAACCTGAAAAGACAGTCACAGTTGTCGGACACAAGGCAGAATTGGTTGAAGAGGTCTTGGCTGGACAGACAGAATTTGTAACTCAATCTGAACAGTTAGGGACTGGTCATGCAGTTATGATGACAGAGCCTATCCTAGAAGGTTTGTCAGGGCACACCTTGGTCATTGCAGGAGATACTCCTTTAATCACAGGTGAAAGCTTGAAAAACTTGATTGATTTCCACATCAATCATAAAAATGTGGCGACTATCTTGACTGCTGAAACAGAAAATCCTTTTGGCTATGGACGAATTGTGCGTAATGACAATGCTGAGGTTCTTCGCATTGTGGAGCAAAAGGATGCTACAGATTTTGAAAAACAAATCAAGGAAATCAACACTGGAACATATGTTTTTGATAACGAGCGTTTGTTTGAGGCTTTGAAAAATATCAATACCAATAACGCTCAAGGCGAATACTATATTACAGATGTCATTGGTATTTTCCGTGAGGCTGGTGAAAAAGTCGGAGCTTATACGTTAAAAGATTTTGATGAGAGTCTTGGAGTAAACGACCGTGTGGCTCTTGCGACTGCTGAGTCGGTTATGCGTCGTCGCATCAATCATAAACACATGGTCAATGGGGTCAGCTTTGTCAACCCAGAAGCAACTTATATCGATATTGATGTTGAGATTGCTCCTGAAGTTCAAATCGAAGCCAATGTTACCTTGAAAGGGCAAACGAAAATTGGTGCTGAGACTGTTTTGACAAATGGAACGTATATAGTGGATAGCACTATCGGAGCAGGAGCTGTTATTACCAACTCTATGATTGAGGAAAGTAGTGTTGCAGACGGTGTGACAGTCGGTCCTTATGCCCACATTCGTCCAGGTTCAAGCCTAGCTACCCAAGTCCACATTGGGAACTTTGTTGAGGTGAAAGGCTCTTCAATCGGTGAGAATACTAAGGCTGGTCATTTGACTTATATCGGAAATTGTGAAGTGGGTAGCAAGGTTAATTTTGGTGCTGGAACCATTACAGTCAACTATGACGGCAAAAACAAATACAAAACAGTCATTGGTAACAATGTCTTTGTTGGTTCAAATTCAACCATTATTGCGCCAGTTGAGTTAGGTGACAATTCCCTCGTTGGTGCTGGTTCAACGATTACTAAAGACGTGCCAGCGGATGCTATTGCTATTGGTCGTGGTCGTCAGGTCAACAAAGACGAATATGCAACACGCCTTCCTCATCATCCTAAGAATCAGTAGGAGCCTATCATGGAATTTGAAGAAAAAACGCTTAGCCGAAAAGAAATCTATCAAGGACCAATATTTAAACTAGTCCAAGATCAGGTTGAATTACCAGAAGGTAAAGGAACTGCTCAACGGGATTTGATTTTCCATAATGGAGCTGTCTGTGTTTTAGCTGTAACGGATGAGAAAAAACTTATCTTGGTCAAGCAGTACCGCAAGGCCATCGAGGCTGTCTCTTACGAAATTCCAGCCGGAAAGTTGGAAGTAGGAGAAAATACAGACCCTGTAGCAGCAGCCCTACGTGAATTAGAGGAAGAAACAGCCCATACAGGGAAATTAGAACTCTTATACGATTTTTACTCAGCCATTGGCTTTTGTAATGAAAAGTTAAAACTATACCTAGCAAGCGATTTGACGAAAGTGGAAAATCCGCGTCCGCAGGATGAGGATGAAACCTTGGAAGTCCTTGAAGTGAGCTTAGAAGAAGCCAAGGAATTGATCCAATCAGGTCATATCTGCGATGCCAAGACAATTATGGCTGTTCAGTATTGGGAATTGCACAAAAAATAGAGGAGGTCAGTATGGGTAAACCTTTATTAACGGATGAAATGATTGAAAGAGCTAACAGAGGCGAAAAAATTTCAGGTCCTCCTTTGCTAGATGATGAGGAGACAAAAATTTTACCAACCTCTTCTTCCCGTTTTGGTTATGCCAATCCTAAGGAACATGGTTTTAGCCAGGAAACCTTGAAGATTCAGGTCGAACCGTCTATTCATAAAAGCCGTCGCATTGAAAATACCAAGAGAAATGTCTTCAATTCTAAGTTAAATAAAATTTTATTCGCAGTCATATTTCTCTTGATTTTGCTTGTGTTAGCAATGAAACTTTTGTAATAGAAAAGGAATTGAAATGAAAATAGGAATTATTGCGGCTATGCCAGAAGAACTGGCGTATCTGGTCCAGCATCTAGAAAATGCCCAGGAGCAAGTTGTTTTAGACAATACCTATCACACAGGAACCATTGCCTCTCATGAAGTCGTTCTTGTAGAAAGTGGAATTGGTAAGGTCATGTCTGCTATGAGTGTGGCGGTTTTGGCTGATCATTTCCAAGTGGATGTTCTAATTAATACCGGATCAGCTGGGGCAGTAGCAGAAGGCATCGCTGTTGGGGATGTTGTGATTGCCGATAAATTAGCCTATCATGACGTGGATGTCACAGCTTTTGGTTATGCTTATGGGCAAATGGCGCAACAACCACTTTATTTCGAATCAGATAAAACCTTTGTAGCCAAAATCCAAGAGAGTTTATCTCAATTGGACCAAAAATGGCACCTTGGTTTAATTGCTACAGGAGATAGTTTTGTTGCAGGAAATGACAAGATAGAAGCGATTAAGTCCCATTTCCCAGAAGTTTTAGCCGTTGAGATGGAGGGAGCAGCTATTGCTCAGGCAGCGCATGCTCTTAATCTCCCGGTTTTAGTCATCCGAGCTATGAGTGACAATGCCAACCATGAAGCAAACATCTCTTTTGATGAGTTTATTATCGAAGCTGGACGTCGCTCTGCCCAAGTCTTATTAGCCTTTTTGAAGGCCTTAAATTAAGCGAAAATTTGACAGTTTTTCTAGCTTATGATAAGATTTAAGTAAAGAAAAGCTAGAAAACGTTTCAGAGGATATTATGAGTATTGAAATGACCGTCAGTGAGATTGCAGAGGTCTTAGGATTATCTCGCCAAGCAATCAATAACCGTGTCAAAGAATTACCAGAAGAAGACACAGATAAAAATGACAAAGGGGTAACAGTAGTTACCAGAAGTGGCTTGATTAAGCTAGAAGAAATCTATAAAAAAACGATTTTTGAAGATGAGCCTGTCAGTGAAGATGTCAAGCAACGTGAACTGATGGAGATTCTGGTTGATGAGAAGAATGCTGAAATTCTTCGTCTCTATGAACAATTAAAAGCCAAGGATCGTCAGTTATCAGAAAAAGACGAGCAGATGCGTATCAAAGACCGTCAGATTGCTGAGAAAGACAAACAACTCGATCAGCAGCAACAATTGACCCTTCAAGCTATGAAGGATCAAGAAAATCTTAAGCTAGAGCTGGACCAAGCAAAAGAAGAAGTCCAATCAACTAAGAAAGGTTTTTTTGCTCGTTTATTTGGAGGATAATCAAGGAGCTGTTTAGGTTAAATGCTAACCTGATGGCTTCTTTTATTTCTAATCTAAATAGTATAGTTGCTCAAGTAATACTCAATGAAAATCAAAGAGCAAACTAGGAAACTAGCCGCAGGCTGTACTTGAGTACGGCAAGGCGACGTTGACGTGGTTTGAATTTGATTTTCGAAGAGTATAAAATAACAGTATAGGAGAGGTATAGAATGGAACGATTAGAAGATTACATTGCTTTCGATTTAGAATTTAATCAGCACGAAGGACAAACACACTTGATTCAAGTATCGGCAGTGCGTTTTAGAGATGGTCAGGAAATAGATGCCTATGATTCCTATGTTCATACCAATGTGCCTCTAAAAAGTTTTATCAATGGTTTGACTGGGATTACAGCTGAGACCTTAAAAGATGCTCCTCCAGTGGAGAAAGCCATAAAAGAATTCCAAGAATTTGTAGGTTCTTTACCGATGGTAGGTTACAATGCTGCTAAAAGTGATTTGCCTATTCTAGCAGAGCATGGTTTAGACTACAGCCAGCAGTATAAGGTAGATTTGTATGATGAAGCTTTTGAACGTCGTAGTTCAGATTTACATGGTATTGCCAATCTCAAATTGCAAACTGTTGCCTCATTTCTTGGATTTCAAGGTCAGTCTCATAATAGTCTAGAGGATGCACGGATGACGGCGCGTGTTTACGAGTCCTTTCTAGAGTCGGATCAAGCTAGAGAATTGTTAGAGACAGAAAGTAGCCTATCAAACAATCCTTTTGGAGGCTTGGACTTGTCTCAATTATTTGACTAGGAGTGACTATGAAACCTGAAAAACCTAAAAATCTAGGTTTTAAGCAGATATACTTTAATCTAGATAAAATACTCTTTCTATTTTTCTTGGCTTTCATGATGATTGAGTTTGTCTGGTTACCAGCAAATTCTTGGATTGCTGGACTTTTGCTCCGTCAGACAGGCTATCTCTTTCTTTCCTATAACAATATTTTTGCCATTATAACGGGTTCACCCTTTATTAGTCTTGCTTTATTTGTTCTGGTAATTGTTAATTTACTGATTGCCTATTTTCAAATAGGACTCCTCTTTATCGGTGCTCGGCATTTATTATGTCATGAAAAGAGAACCTTGCTAGAGTACAGTCGCAAGGTCTTTCACCAAAGTTTCTTGTTTATGAAGCAAGTCACGCTTGCAAAGATAGCCTTTATCTTCTTTTATGTCATGATGCTCTTTCCATTGATTCGAAAGATTTTAAAGATTTATTACCTCAATAAAATTGTCATTCCGGACTTTATCGTTGATTATGTGGAAGACAAGTATTGGCTAGTAGGTATAGTGGTTACTATTCTGGCTTTACTGCTATTTTACATTTCAGTGCGTTTCATGTTTGCCCTACCTCAGCTTTTATTTGAAAAGAGAACAGTCAAAGAAGCTGTCAGATACAGTCTAGAGAAGACAAGAAAGCACTCCTGGTTTTATACTTGGAACTTGCTTTGGATTGTCGTCAAAACCTACCTATTTTTCATTCTTCTGTTGATTCCAATCCTAGCAAGTCAAGTGCTGATGGATGGTCTGACTCATAAGGAATCTCTTGTGCTGGGAATTATCAACTTTGTCTTGATTAAGAATTTCCACTACATAGCCTTGACTTATTTTCTCATTAAGTTTGTTTCCTTCCTAACAGGAGAAGAACTAGAGATCACACCAAGGAGAAAGAAAGATCACTGGATGAGATGGGGAGTGATGGGCTGTGCTTGTATCTTTTTCGCTCTTGAGGGTTATGTTTATTTGGAAGCTCCAGTGGCCAATAAACCTTTAATTATCTCTCACAGGGGAGTATCCAATAAGAATGGTGTGCAGAATACAGTTCAATCTTTAGAAAAGACAGCCCAACTAAGTCCAGACTTTGTTGAGACAGATGTTCAGGAAACGAAAGATGGCCAGTTTGTCATGATGCATGATGCCAATATCAAGAATCTGACAGGTGTTAATGCCAATCCACAGGATCTAACTTTGAAAGAATTAACCAAACTCGATATTTCAGAAAATGGTTATCATAGCAAGGTGTCCAGTTTTGATGACTACCTCAATAAAGCCAATGAATTGCATCAAAAACTTCTTATTGAGATTAAAACCAGTCGAAAAGATAGCCCTGATATGATGAAACGCTTTATGGAAAAATATGGAACGGTTCTTAAGCAGAATGGTCACCAAATGCAATCCTTGGACTACCATGTGATTGATCAGGTTTTAGCCTACGATTCTCAAATTCCAATCTATTTCATCCTACCTTATAATAGTATTTTTCCAAGAACCAAGGCTACAGGTTATACCATGGAGTATTCAACTTTAGATGAAAATTTTGTCAACAAGCTTTGGAATACCGATCAGAAATTGTACGTTTGGACCATCAATAGTTCAGAGTCCTTTGATAAATCAGTTCATTTGGGAGCAGATGGAATGATAACAGATGACTTGGAAATGATTCAAGATCAGGTTACTATTGCCCAAGAAGACCCAGAGTATACTGATTTGCTTTTCAAACAGGCTATGGAATTCTTTAATTTTTAGTAAGCAAAAAGAGCCTGATACAAAATAGTTCTCAACCACAAAAAAGCAACGGCAAATACGTTGCTTTTTTGGAGATAAGGGACTATTGTCCTAGGCTCAGTCTTGAGATAAGGTCCTTAGAAACTCGTATTCTGAGGATTTTATTTTAAATCAGAGGTTGGCTCTCGCCAAGCTTATTTAATATAGAGTTCTTGATTTTTTAGGACAATTTCACGGACACTTGTAAACTTCTTAAGTTTTTTGATTTCTTCTGGATGAGTGACGAGAGTAATAACATAACCTTCCTTGCCCATACGGCCAGTACGTCCAGCACGGTGAGTGTAGGTTTCGATATCTCTTGGGACATCAAAGTTTACGACGCATTCTAGACTATCGATATCAATTCCACGTGCCAGAAGGTCTGTTGCGAGAAGTAGGGTTAGTTGCTTGTCTTTAAACTTTTCTAAGATAACTTTTCTAAATTTAACATTGACATCACTAGCGAGGGAAACAGCCAAGATATCCCGATACTGTAATTTTTCCTCTGCGCTTCCAAGGTCTGATAGGCTGTTAAAGAAGACCAGACCGCGGAAATCCTCCACATGAGCCAGTTTTCGTAGCATATCCACTCTGTGACGTTGATCTACCTGCATGTAGAAGTGTTGGATGTTGTCCAATTTTTGGTCAGAAAGATCAATGGTACGTGTGTTAGGCGCAATTTTTTCTTTGTTAAACTTGGTCGTCGCACTCATATAGACAAGTTGGTGGTCACGAGGTGCATAGTGAGTAATTTTCTCGACAAAGTGTATCTGAGAATCATCGAGCAATTGGTCAAATTCATCTAGAATGATGGTTTCCACATTCATCATCTTGATTTTTTTTAATTTAATGAGTTCAAAGATACGGCCAGGAGTTCCAATCAGAATTTCTGGTCCTTTTTTTAGACGTTCAATCTGGCGTTTCTGACTCGAACCTGATAAGAAGAGTTGGGCAGTCAAGCCGATAGCTTCTGACCACGTTTTACATACGTCAAAAATCTGTCCAGCAAGCTCCGTATTTGGTGCTAGAATCAAGAGTTGCTGCGCTTTTTTCTTTTGTAGTCTGAGAAGACTTGGTAGAAGGTAAGCTAGGGTCTTACCAGTTCCTGTTGGGCTCACTCCTAGGAGGTTTTCTCCAGCAAGAAGGGGCTCAAATAGTTGGGTTTGAATGGGAGTGAATTCTTGGAAACCGAGTTGGTCACTTAGTTCTTGCCATTCAGTTGGTAGTTTGTTTTTCATTTTTCTGCCTCAAATCTAATGCCAGCAGTCTGGCGCATAGTATATAGTAGCTTATGAACTGAACTTGCATCTTCCAGCCAAGTTTGGTAGAGATTCAGATCTGGTTGCTGGATCATGTGTGCAAATGCAGCGACTTCCTCAGTCATCGTATGAGGAGCCTGTTGGATAGGGAGCTGGACTTGATTTCCTTGGTGGTCTGTAAAAATAGCTGAGCGGATATGCTCGATGGTGTTGAGGGTCAAGGTTCCATCTGTCGTATAAATTTCGCAAGGAAGATTGGAAGTGATGTTTTTCCCAGCTTTTATATGAATTTGAAAGTCAGGGTATAAGAGGATTCCGTCTCCATTCAGGTCCATGCTATTGTCAAGTTGTTGAGCCTGATAGGTCGCGTCTTGAGCTTTTCCAAAGAGACGAACGGCAGCGTAGAGAGGATAGATCCCCAAATCCATAAGCGCTCCACCAGCAAAACGGTCTGAAAAGACATTTGGTGTCTGTTCAGCTAACAAGTCCGGCATTTTGGAAGAATACTTGGCATAGTTGAAATCTGCCCCTAAAATTTGCTTGTCTGCTAAAAAGTTTTTGATAGTAGTAAAAGCTTCTTCGTGGTAATTACGAGCTGCTTCGAAGATAAAACAGTGATTTTTCTCAGCTGTTTGAACCAAATCCAGCCATTCTTGTGGTTGAGTGACAGCTGGCTTTTCAAGAATGACGTGTTTTCCAGCAGATAATGCAACTTTTGCCTGAGCAAAATGCAAGGAGTTTGGACTAGCAATATAGACAACATCAAAGGAGCTCTTGAAGAAGTCCTCTAATTGATTAAAGAGTTGGATATCTTGATAGCGAGAAGCAAAGGTTGCCGCAGTTTCTAGTTTTCTAGAATAGACTGCGACCAGCTGGTATTCTCCACTGATATGGGCTGCTTCTATGAAGTGGTGACTGATAGCCCCTGTTCCGATGACACCTAATTTAAGCATAGTTACTCCTTTTCCGATTTCAAATCCTTCTTTCATTATAACATAGATAGACAGGACTATCCAACAGAGGGGAAAAAATTTCAAATAAGCTACTAGGTCTTTTCCAAAGAAAGTGGTACAATAATGAGATGAGTAAATGAAATGGGAGGGAAAATGAGGTTATTACCTATAAGAAAAATATCACGTCAGTCTAAGAGGCTAGCGCTTTTTTTGACGTTTTGTGCAGGATATGTAGATGCCTATACGTTTATTGTGCGAGGGAATACTCTTGTAGCTGGACAAACTGGGAATGTAGTCTTTCTTTCAGTGGGACTCATTCAACAGAATGTGTCAGATGCCAGTGCGAAAGTAATGACCTTGCTAGCTTTTATGATGGGGGTCTTTTTATTAACTGTTTATAAGGAAAAATTGAGAATTGTGAAAAAGCCCATTCTGTCATTGCTTCCTTTAGCAATCTTATCAATCATTATTGGTTTTGTGCCGCAGACTGTAGATAATATCTATCTAGTACCGCCCTTGGCCTTCTGTATGGGATTGGTGACAACTGCTTTTGGAGAAGTGTCGGGTATTGCCTATAATAACGCTTTTATGACAGGGAATATCAAACGGACCATGCTAGCTTTTGGAGATTATTTTAGGACCAAGCACACACCATTTTTACGTGAAGGATTCATATTTGTTAGCCTGCTTAGTAGTTTTGTCCTTGGCGTTGTCTTTTCAGCCTATTTGACGATTTTCTATCATGAAAAGACCATTCTTGGTGTTCCTATTATGATGAGCATTTTTTACATTAGCATGCTTTTTGCCTCTTGGCGAAAAAAAGTAAAAGAAAAAGCTTGATTTTAGGTGTTATTACTTGTAAGAAAATAGGAGATATGCTATACTTAAAGAGTTGACTATGCACAATCCTGTGCAACCGCACGAACATCGTTGCTCGTCGTATAACAAATTTAAACTTCGTCATTGTCGCCTTGCCTAACATAAGTTATGTCTTCGGCTCAATTCCTAGTTTATTCTTTGTTATACTTAGAGCTCTTCTTTTAAGTGGTTTGTCCCACGATGCTAGGCGAGTCTTCACAAAAAATTCGGGGAAACCCATAAAAATCATAGGAGGTGCATAATGAGCACATACGCAATTATCAAAACTGGCGGAAAACAAGTTAAAGTTGAAGTTGGTCAAGCAGTTTACGTTGAAAAATTGAACGTTGAAGCTGGTCAAGAAGTTACTTTTAACGAAGTTGTTCTTGTTGGTGGTGAAAACACTGTTGTCGGAACTCCACTTGTTGCTGGAGCTACTGTAGTTGGAACTGTTGAAAAACAAGGAAAACAAAAGAAAGTTGTTACTTACAAGTACAAACCTAAAAAAGGTAGCCACCGTAAACAAGGTCACCGTCAACCATATACAAAAGTTGTCATCAACGCAATCAACGCTTAATTTTAAGGAGAACACATGATACAAGCAGTCTTTGAGAGAGCCGAAGATGGCGAGCTGAGGAGTGCGGAAATTACTGGACACGCCGAGAGTGGCGAATACGGCTTAGATGTCGTGTGTGCATCGGTTTCTACGCTTGCCATTAACTTTATCAATTCTATTGAGAAATTTGCAGGCTATGAACCAATCCTAGAATTAAACGAAGATGAAGGTGGCTATCTGATGGTTGAAATACCAAAAGATCTTCCTTCACACCAGAGAGAAATGACCCAGTTATTCTTTGAATCATTTTTCTTAGGTATGGCAAACTTATCGGAGAACTCTTCTGAGTTCGTCCAAACCAGAGTTATCACAGAAAACTAACACGGAGGAAAACATTATGTTAAAAATGACTCTTAACAACTTGCAACTTTTCGCCCACAAAAAAGGTGGAGGTTCTACATCAAACGGACGTGATTCACAAGCGAAACGTCTTGGAGCTAAAGCAGCTGATGGACAAACTGTAACAGGTGGATCAATCCTTTACCGTCAACGTGGTACACACATCTACCCAGGTGTAAACGTTGGACGTGGTGGAGACGATACTTTGTTCGCTAAAGTTGAAGGCGTAGTACGCTTTGAACGTAAAGGACGCGATAAAAAACAAGTTTCTGTTTACCCAATCGCTAAATAAAAAGGTCCAGTGAACCTTTTTATCCCGAGCCTTGAAATATAAAGGCGAGGAAGCTAGAAGTAGCATTAAATAAGGCTTTCCGAGATTTCGGAGAGCCTCTTTTTTTGTTTTGGAACCCATGATTTTTTCGTTCTTAGTGTAGATGAATTTTATGAGTGACATTATTTTTCTTCGATGGAAAACTTCTAAAATATGGTATAATGAAAAGATAAAGAAGTTGGGGGTAGAAGATGAACATTCAACAATTACGTTATGTTGTGGCTATTGCGAATAGCGGTACTTTTCGTGAAGCTGCTGAAAAGATGTATGTTAGTCAGCCGAGTTTGTCTATTTCTGTTCGTGATTTGGAAAAAGAGTTGGGCTTTAAGATTTTCCGTCGGACCAGCTCAGGGACTTTCTTGACTCGTCGTGGTATGGAATTTTATGAAAAAGCTCAAGAATTGGTTAAAGGATTTGATATTTTTCAAAATCAGTATGCCAATCCTGAAGAAGAAAAAGATGAATTTTCCATTGCTAGTCAGCACTATGACTTCTTGCCACCAACTATTACGGCCTTTTCAGAGCGCTATCCTGACTATAAGAATTTCCGTATTTTTGAATCAACTACTGTTCAAATCTTAGACGAAGTAGCGCAAGGACATAGTGAGATTGGGATTATCTACCTCAACAATCAAAATAAAAAGGGGATTATGCAACGGGTTGAAAAGCTAGGTCTGGAGGTTATTGAGTTGATTCCCTTCCATACCCACATTTATCTTCGTGAAGGGCATCCTTTGGCTCAGAAAGAGGAATTGGTTATGGAGGATTTAGCTGATTTACCAACGGTTCGTTTTACTCAAGAGAAAGACGAGTACCTTTATTATTCAGAGAATTTTGTTGATACCAGTGCGAGCTCACAGATGTTCAATGTGACAGACCGTGCTACCTTGAATGGTATTTTGGAGCGGACGGACGCCTATGCGACAGGTTCTGGATTTTTAGATAGTGATAGTGTTAATGGTATCACAGTTATTCGTCTCAAGGATAACCTAGATAATCGCATGGTTTATGTTAAACGTGAAGAAGTGGAGCTGAGTCAAGCTGGGACTCTCTTTGTAGAAGTCATGCAAGAATATTTTAATCAGAAGAGGAAATCATGAAAAAAAGAGGAATAGTGGCAGTCATTGTACTGCTTTTGATTGGGCTTGATCAGTTGGTAAAATCCTACATCGTCCAGCAAATTCCATTGGGTGAAGTACGATCTTGGATTCCCAATTTCGTTAGCTTGACCTACCTGCAAAATCGAGGGGCAGCCTTTTCTATCTTACAAGATCAGCAGTTGTTATTCGCTGTCATTACTCTGGTTGTCGTGATTGGTGCCATTTGGTATCTACATAAACACATGGAGGACTCATTCTGGATGGTCTTGGGTTTGACCTTGATTATTGCAGGTGGACTTGGAAACTTTATTGACAGGGTGAGTCAGGGCTTTGTTGTGGATATGTTCCACCTTGACTTTATCAATTTTGCAATTTTCAATGTGGCAGATAGCTATCTGACGGTTGGAGTGATTATTTTATTGATTGCAATGTTAAAAGAGGAAATAAATGGAAATTAAAATTGAAACTGGTGGCCTGCGTTTGGATAAGGCTTTGTCGGATTTGACAGAATTATCACGCAGTCTCGCGAATGAACAAATCAAATCAGGCCAGGTCTTGGTCAATGGTCAAGTCAAGAAAGCTAAATACACTGTCCAAGAGGGCGATGTCGTCACTTACCATGTGCCAGAACCAGAGGTTTTAGAGTATGTAGCTGAGAATCTTCCGCTAGAAATCATCTACCAAGATGAGGATGTGGCCGTCGTTAACAAACCTCAGGGGATGGTGGTGCATCCAAGTGCTGGTCATACTAGTGGGACCCTGGTAAATGCCCTTATGTATCATATTAAGGACTTGTCGGGTATCAATGGGGTTCTGCGTCCAGGAATTGTTCACCGTATTGATAAGGATACGTCAGGTCTTCTTATGATTGCTAAAAACGATGAGGCGCATCTAGCACTTGCCCAAGAACTCAAGGATAAAAAGTCTCTTCGTAAATATTGGGCGATTGTTCATGGAAATTTGCCCAATGATCGCGGTGTAATTGAAGCACCGATTGGCCGTAGTGAAAAAGACCGTAAGAAACAGGCTGTGACTGCTAAAGGGAAACCTGCAGTGACCCGTTTCCACGTTTTGGAACGCTTTGGTGATTATAGCTTAGTGGAGCTGCAGCTGGAAACAGGCCGCACTCATCAAATCCGTGTCCACATGGCTTATATTGGTCATCCAGTCGCTGGTGATGAAGTCTATGGTCCTCGCAAGACTTTGAAAGGAAATGGACAGTTTCTTCATGCCAAGACTTTAGGTTTTACTCATCCGAGAACAGGTGAGATTTTGGAATTTACAGCAGATATCCCAGAGCTTTTTAAGGAAACCTTGGAGAGATTGAGAAAGAATTAGACGTGATAAAAGGTTGAGATGACTTGTCTCGACCTTTTTCCTATCAACTCTTTTCTATTTCCTGCCATTCATGTTATAATGGATAAATATGAAGAATCGGAGTGAGACTATGAAATACAAACGGATTGTCTTTAAGGTGGGGACTTCTTCTCTGACAAATGAGGATGGAAGTTTATCACGTAGTAAGGTAAAGGCTATTACCCAGCAGTTGGCTATGTTGCACGAAGCTGGTCATGAATTGATTTTGGTGTCGTCGGGTGCCATTGCTGCAGGTTTTGGTGCCTTAGGATTTAAAAAGCGTCCGACTAAGATTGCTGATAAACAGGCTTCAGCAGCGGTAGGGCAAGGGCTTTTGTTGGAAGAATACACGACCAATCTTCTCTTGCGCCAAATCGTTTCTGCACAAATCTTGCTGACCCAGGATGACTTTGTGGATAAGCGCCGTTATAAAAATGCTCATCAGGCTTTGTCGGTTTTACTCAACCGTGGCGCGATTCCTATCATCAATGAGAATGACAGTGTCGTTATTGATGAGCTCAAGGTTGGGGACAATGACACTCTGAGTGCGCAGGTAGCTGCCATGGTCCAAGCTGACCTTTTGGTCCTCTTGACAGACGTAGACGGTCTTTATACTGGAAATCCTAATTCATATCCAAGAGCCAAACGCTTGGAGAAAATCGATACTATCAATCGTGAGATTATTGATATGGCCGGTGGAGCAGGTTCGTCTAATGGTACAGGTGGCATGTTAACCAAAATCAAAGCTGCAACTATCGCGACGGAATCAGGAGTTCCTGTTTATATCTGCTCATCCTTGAAGTCAGATGCCATGATTGAAGCAGCTGAGGAGACCAAGGATGGTTCCTACTTTGTTGCGCAAGAGAAGGGACTTCGTACCCAGAAACAATGGCTGGCCTTTTATGCTCAGAGTCAAGGTTCTATTTGGGTTGATAAAGGGGCTGCAGAAGCTCTCTCTCAACATGGCAAGAGTCTTCTCTTATCTGGTATTGTTGAAGCAGAAGGCGCCTTTTCTTATGGTGATATCGTGACAGTATTTGACAAGGAAAGTGGAAAATCACTTGGAAAAGGGCGTGTGCAATTTGGTGCATCTGCTTTGGAGGATATGTTGCGTTCTCAAAAAGCCAAGGGTGTCTTGATTCACCGTGATGACTGGATTTCCATTACACCTGAAATCCAACTTCTCTTTACAGAATTTTAGAGGTAAACTATGGTAAGTACACAAGAACAATTTGAACAGGTACAGGCTGTTAAAAAATCGATCAACACAGCTAGTGAAGAGGTAAAAAACCAAGCCTTGTTAGCCATGGCTAATCACTTAGTGGCTGCTACAGAGGAAATTTTAGCGGCTAATGCCCTCGATATGGAAGCTGCTAAGGGTAGAATCTCAGATGTGATGCTGGATCGTCTTTATTTGGATGCAGGTCGTATAGAAGCGATGGCAACTGGGATTCGTGAAGTGGTTGCCTTACCAGATCCAATAGGTGAAGTTTTAGAAACAAGTCATCTTGAAAATGGTTTGGTTATCACCAAAAAACGTGTGGCTATGGGTGTTATCGGTATTATCTATGAAAGTCGTCCAAATGTGACGTCAGACGCAGCTGCTTTGGCTCTCAAGAGTGGAAATGCGGTTGTTCTTCGTAGTGGGAAGGATGCCTATCAAACTGCCCATGCCATTGTCACAGCCTTGAAGAAGGGCTTGGAAACGACTACTATTCACCCAGATGTGATTCAACTGGTGGAAGATACCAGCCGTGAAAGTAGCTATGCCATGATGAAGGCCAAGGGCTATCTAGACCTTCTCATTCCTCGTGGAGGGGCTGGCTTGATCAATGCCGTGGTTGAGAATGCGATTGTACCTGTTATCGAGACAGGGACTGGGATTGTCCATGTCTATGTGGATAAGGATGCAGACGAAGACAAGGCACTGTCTATCATCAACAATGCTAAAACCAGTCGTCCTTCTGTTTGTAATGCCATGGAGGTTCTACTTGTTCATGAAGACAAGGCAGCAAGCTTCCTTCCTCGCTTGGAGCAAGTGCTGGTTGAGAATCGAAAAGAAGCTGGGTTGGAACCAATTCAATTCCGCTTGGATGAAAATGCAAGTCAGTTTCTTTCAGGCCAAGCAGCTGAGGATCAAGACTTTGACACCGAATTTTTGGACTATGTTCTAGCTGTTAAGGTTGTGAGCAGTTTAGAAGAAGCGGTTGCGCACATTGAAGCTCACAGTACCCATCATTCGGATGCCATTGTGACGGAAAACGCTGAAGCTGCAGCATACTTTACAGATCAAGTGGACTCTGCAGCTGTCTATGTCAATGCCTCAACTCGTTTCACAGATGGTGGCCAATTTGGTCTTGGTTGTGAAATGGGGATTTCTACTCAGAAATTGCACGCGCGTGGTCCAATGGGCTTGAAGGAGTTGACTAGCTACAAGTATGTGGTTACTGGTGACGGACAGATAAGGGAGTAAGAGATGAAGATTGGATTTATCGGTTTGGGAAATATGGGAGCTAGTTTGACCAAGGCTGTTTTGCAGGCCAAGACGGGTGATGACATTCTTCTTGCCAATCGTAGTCAAGCCAAGGTGGATGCTTTCATCGCCAACTTTGGTGGTCAGGCTTCCAGCAATGAAGAAATTTTTGCAGAAGCAGATGTGATTTTTCTAGGAGTTAAGCCTGCTCAGTTTTCTGAACTGCTTTCTCAATACCAGACCATTCTTGAAAAACGAGAGAGTCTTCTTTTGATCTCCATGGCAGCTGGATTGACTTTAGAAAAACTAGCAAGTCTTATCCCAAGTCAACACCGAATTATTCGTATGATGCCAAATACCCCTGCTTCTATCGGACAAGGAGTGATTAGTTATGCCTTGTCTCCTAATTGCAGGGTTGAGGACAGTGAGCTCTTTTGTCAGCTTTTAAATAAGGCTGGTCTATTGGTTGAACTAGGAGAAGGCTTAATCGACGCAGCGACAGGTCTTGCAGGCTGTGGACCAGCCTTTGTCTATCTCTTTATTGAGGCCTTGGCAGATGCAGGTGTTCAGACTGGATTGCCACGAGAGACAGCATTGAAAATGGCGGCTCAAACTGTGGTAGGAGCTGGTCAATTGGTCCTAGAAAGCCAAGAGCATCCTGGAGTATTGAAAGACCAAGTCTGCAGCCCAGGCGGTTCGACTATCGCTGGTGTAGCGAGTCTAGAAGCGCATGCTTTTCGAGGAACAGTCATGGATGCAGTTGGTCAAGCCTACAAACGAACACAAGAATTAGGTAAATAAGAGGTGGCTTTGTCTGCCTCTTTTATGGTGGTTGAAATGAGAAGACAAAAAGATTGTCACAAACCCCTATTTTTTTGATAGAATAGAAGTAGTAAAAAAGAAATGAGTTAGACATGTCAAAAGGATTTTTAGTCTCTCTTGAGGGACCAGAGGGAGCAGGAAAGACCAGTGTTTTGGAGGCTCTGCTCCCGATTTTAGAGGAAAACGGAGTAGAGGTGCTGACGACCCGTGAGCCAGGCGGAGTCTTGATTGGGGAGAAGATTCGGGAAGTAATTTTGGATCCAAGTCATACTCAGATGGATGCTAAAACAGAGCTTTTGCTCTATATTGCCAGTCGCAGACAGCACTTGGTGGAAAAAGTTCTCCCTGCCCTTGAAGCTGGCAAGTTGATCATTATGGACCGCTTCATAGATAGTTCCATTGCATATCAGGGATTTGGTCGTGGCTTGGATATTGACGCCATTGATTGGCTCAATCAGTTTGCGACAGATGGCCTTAAACCTGATTTGACACTCTATTTTGACATCGAGGTGGAAGAAGGACTGGCTCGCATTGCTGCTAATAGCAATCGTGAGGTCAATCGTTTGGACTTGGAAGGGTTGGACTTGCATAAAAAAGTCCGTCAAGGTTACCTTTCTCTTCTGGACAAAGAAGGAAGTCGTATTGTCAAGATTGATGCTAGTTTTCCTTTGGAGCAAGTTGTGGAAACTACCAAGACTGTCTTGTTTGATAGAATGGGATTGGCTAAATGAAACAAGATCAACTAAAGGCCTGGCAACCAGATCAGTTTGACCGATTTGTCCGTATCCTAGAACAAGACCAGCTCAATCATGCCTACCTCTTTTCAGGTTTCTTTGGAAGCTTGGAAATGGCGCAATTTTTAGCTAAGAGCCTCTTTTGTACAGATAAAGTAGGTGTTTTACCATGTGAGAAATGCCGAAATTGTAAACTGATTGAACAGGGAGAATTTCCCGATGTCACTTTGATTAAACCAGTTAATCAGGTCATTAAGACAGAACGCATTCGAGAATTGGTGGGGCAGTTTTCTCAAGCAGGGATTGAAAGCCAGCAGCAGGTCTTTATTATCGATCAAGCTGAGAAAATGCACCCTAATGCAGCCAATTCTTTGCTCAAGGTCATCGAAGAACCCCAGAGTGAGGTTTACATTTTCTTCTTGACCAGCGATGAGGAAAAGATCTTACCGACAATCCGAAGTCGGACCCAGATTTTCCACTTTAAAAAGCAAGAAGAAAAACTCATCTTGCTCTTAGAACAAATGGGGCTGGTTAAGAAAAAAGCAACTCTCTTAGCCCAGTTTAGTCAATCACGAGCTGAAGCAGAAAAGTTGGCTAATCAGGCAGGCTTTTGGACCTTCGTCGATGAAAGTGAACGCCTGCTGACTTGGTTAGTGGCTAAGAAAAAAGAAAGTTATCTGCAGGTTGCTAAATTAGCCAACTTGGCAGATGATAAGGAAAAACAAGATCAGGTTTTACGGATTCTTGAAGTCCTCTGTGGGCAGGACCTCCTGCAAGCAAGAGTTAGAGTGATTCTACAAGATTTGCTAGAAGCTAGAAAAATGTGGCAAGCTAATGTCAGCTTTCAAAATGCCATGGAATATCTGGTCTTGAAAGAAATATGAACTCAAAAATGAACGATAAAGAAAGGAAAGGGCTGTTTTATGGACAAAAAAGAATTATTTGACGCGCTGGATGATTTTTCCCAACAGTTATTGGTAACCTTGGCCGATGTGGAAGCCATCAAGAAAAATCTCAAGAGCCTGGTAGAGGAAAATACAGCTCTTCGCTTGGAAAATAGTAAGTTGCGCGAACGCTTGGGTGAGGTGGAAGCAGATGCTCCTGTCAAGGCTAAGCATGTTCGTGAAAGTGTCCGTCGTATTTACCGGGATGGATTTCACGTATGTAATGATTTTTATGGACAACGTCGAGAGAAGGACGAGGAATGTATGTTCTGTGACGAGTTGTTATACAGGGAGTAGGCATGCAGATTCAAAAAAGTTTTAAGGGGCAGTCTCCCTATGGCAAGCTGTATCTAGTGGCAACGCCGATTGGCAATCTAGACGATATGACCTTTCGAGCTATCCAGACCTTGAAAGAGGTGGACTGGATTGCTGCTGAGGACACGCGCAATACTGGGCTTTTGCTCAAGCATTTTGATATTTCTACTAAGCAGATTAGTTTTCATGAGCACAATGCCAAGGAAAAGATTCCTGATTTGATTAGTTTCCTGAAAGCAGGACAAAGTATTGCTCAGGTTTCTGATGCGGGTCTGCCTAGCATCTCAGACCCTGGTCATGATTTGGTTAAGGCAGCCATTGAGGAAGATATTGCTGTTGTCACAGTTCCAGGTGCCTCTGCAGGAATTTCTGCTTTGATTGCCAGTGGTTTAGCGCCACAGCCACATATCTTTTACGGCTTTTTACCGAGAAAATCAGGCCAGCAAAAGCAATTTTTCGACTCGAAAAAAGACTATCCTGAAACACAAATTTTCTATGAATCCCCTCATCGTGTAGCAGATACGTTGGAAAATATGCTAGCAGTTTATGGCAACCGCTCGGTCGTCTTGGTCAGAGAATTGACCAAAATCTATGAAGAATACCAAAGAGGTACAATTTCTGAATTGCTGGAAAGCATCTCTGAAACGCCACTTAAGGGAGAATGCCTTCTCATTGTTGAAGGTGCCAGTCAGGATGTGGAGGAAAAAGACAAGGAGGACTTGTTCTTAGAAATCCAAGTCCGCATCCAGCAAGGCATGAAGAAAAACCAAGCTATCAAGGAAGTCGCTAAGATTTACCAGTGGAATAAAAGCCAGCTTTATGCTGCCTACCACGAATGGGAAGAAAATCAAGAAAATGACTAAACAGGGAAGTTTGCCTTCTTCCCTTTTTTTGTTATACTAGTAGAAGAAAAAAATAGAAAGATTTGTGGGAGTGAAAAAGTCCGGGGGACTTTTTCAGCCTGAGCCAAGAAATTCGAGAGCGAGGAAAGTCCTGTGGACTTTTTCAGCCTGAGCCAAGAAATTCGAGAGCGAGGAAAGTCCTGTGGACTTTTTCAGCCTGAGCCAAGAAATTCGAGAGCGAGGAAAGTCCTGTGGACTTTTTCAGCCTGAGCCAGGAAATTCGAAAGCGAAGTAAGTCCTGTGGACTTTTTCAACCTGAGCCAAGAAACTCGAAAGCGAAGTAAGTCCTGTGGACTCTTTCAGCCTGAGCCAAGAAACTCGAAAGCGAAGTAAGTCCGATTGGCTTTTTCAATGTGAACCTTGTCTTCACACTCCCAAAGAGGTATTAGTGTCGTGTCTCAATCTTATATCAATGTTATCGGTGCTGGTTTGGCAGGGTCAGAAGCAGCGTACCAAATTGCAGAACGTGGTATTCCAGTTAAACTCTATGAAATGCGTGGGGTCAAGTCAACACCCCAGCACAAAACAGACAATTTTGCTGAGTTGGTTTGTTCCAATTCTCTTCGTGGGGATGCTCTAACTAATGCTGTTGGGCTTCTCAAGGAAGAAATGCGTCGCTTGGGTTCTGTTATCTTGGAATCTGCTGAAGCTACACGTGTTCCTGCAGGTGGTGCTCTTGCGGTGGACCGTGATGGTTTCTCTCAAATGGTGACCGAAAAAGTGGCCAACCATCCCTTGATTGAAGTGGTTCGTGATGAAATTACAGAATTGCCGACAGATGTTATTACAGTTATCGCTACTGGTCCTTTGACTAGCGATGCCTTGGCTGAAAAGATTCATGCTCTTAATGATGGCGATGGTTTCTATTTCTACGATGCGGCAGCCCCTATTATCGACGTCAACACTATCGATATGAGCAAGGTCTATCTCAAGTCTCGTTATGATAAGGGAGAAGCCGCTTATCTCAACGCTCCAATGACCAAGCAAGAATTTATGGATTTCCATGAAGCCTTGGTCAATGCGGAAGAAGCTCCGCTCAATTCCTTTGAAAAAGAAAAGTATTTTGAAGGCTGTATGCCTATCGAAGTTATGGCCAAACGAGGTATTAAAACCATGCTTTATGGTCCTATGAAACCAGTGGGTCTTGAGTATCCGGACGACTACACAGGACCTCGTGATGGAGAATTTAAAACACCTTATGCGGTTGTGCAACTTCGTCAGGACAATGCAGCAGGTAGTCTCTATAATATCGTTGGTTTCCAGACCCACCTCAAATGGGGGGAACAAAAGCGTGTCTTCCAAATGATTCCAGGTCTTGAAAATGCGGAGTTTGTTCGTTATGGTGTTATGCACCGCAATTCTTACATGGATTCACCAAATCTTCTTGAGCAAACCTATCGTTCTAAGAAACAGCCAAACCTCTTCTTTGCTGGTCAAATGACGGGTGTGGAAGGCTATGTAGAGTCAGCTGCTTCAGGCTTGGTTGCGGGAATTAACGCGGCTCGTCTCTTCAAGGGAGAAAGCGAGGCTATTTTCCCAGAAACAACAGCGATTGGAAGCTTAGCTCATTACATCACCCATGCCGACAGCAAACATTTCCAACCAATGAATGTCAATTTTGGAATCATCAAGGAGTTGGAAGGCGAACGTATCCGTGATAAGAAGGCTCGTTATGAAAAAATTGCAGAGCGTGCCCTTGCTGACTTAGAGGAATTTTTAACAGTCTAATTTTTTTGAAAGAATTGCTCATGATACTATAAAAATCTTAGAAATTGTGATAAAATAGGTAGGATAAAAGAAGGAGAGTGAAAATGGCGAATCCCAAGTATAAACGTATTTTAATCAAGTTATCAGGTGAAGCCCTTGCCGGAGAACGTGGCGTAGGGATTGATATCCAAACAGTTCAAACAATCGCAAAAGAGATTCAAGAAGTTCATAGCTTAGGTATCGAAATTGCCCTTGTTATTGGTGGAGGAAATCTCTGGCGTGGAGAACCTGCTGCAGAAGCAGGAATGGACCGCGTTCAGGCAGATTACACAGGAATGCTTGGGACTGTTATGAATGCTCTTGTGATGGCAGATTCATTGCAACAAGTTGGGGTTGATACACGTGTGCAAACAGCGATTGCTATGCAACAAGTGGCAGAGCCTTATGTACGTGGACGTGCCCTTCGTCACCTTGAAAAAGGCCGTATCGTTATCTTTGGTGCTGGAATTGGTTCACCATACTTCTCAACAGATACAACAGCGGCTCTTCGTGCAGCTGAAATCGAAGCGGATGCTATCCTTATGGCTAAAAATGGTGTAGACGGTGTTTACAATGCCGATCCTAAGAAGGACAAGACGGCCGTTAAATTTGAAGAATTGACCCACCGTGATGTCATTAACAAAGGTCTTCGTATCATGGACTCAACAGCTTCAACCCTCTCAATGGACAACGATATTGACTTGGTTGTCTTTAACATGAACCAACCAGGCAACATCAAACGTGTCGTATTTGGTGAAAATATAGGAACAACAGTTTCAAATAATATCGAAGAAAAGGAATAAGAAAGATTATGGCTAACGCAATTATTGAAAAAGCTAAAGAGAGAATGACCCAGTCTCACCAATCACTTGCTCGTGAATTTGGTGGTATCCGTGCTGGCCGTGCCAATGCAAGCTTGCTTGACCGTGTACATGTAGAATACTATGGAGTTGAAACTCCTCTTAACCAAATCGCTTCAATTACGATTCCAGAAGCGCGTGTTTTGTTGGTCACACCATTTGACAAGTCTTCGTTGAAAGACATCGAACGTGCCTTGAACGCTTCTGATCTTGGTATCACACCAGCTAACGACGGTTCTGTTATTCGTTTGGTTATCCCTGCTCTTACAGAAGAAACTCGTCGTGACCTTGCTAAAGAAGTGAAGAAGGTCGGAGAAAATGCTAAAGTGGCTGTCCGCAATATCCGTCGCGATGCTATGGACGAAGCTAAGAAACAAGAAAAAGCAAAAGAAATCACTGAAGACGAATTGAAGACTCTTGAAAAAGACATTCAAAAAGTAACAGACGATGCTGTCAAACACATCGATGACATGACTGCCAACAAAGAAAAAGAACTTTTGGAAGTCTAAAAATAAACAGAAAAACTCAGTTGGCATTGCTGGCTGAGTTTTATTCGAAAGAAGGAAATATGAATACAAATCTTGCAAGTTTTATCGTTGGACTGATCATCGATGAAAACGACCGTTTTTACTTTGTGCAAAAGGATGGTCAAACCTATGCTCTTGCTAAGGAAGAAGGTCAACATACAGTAGGGGATACGGTCAAAGGTTTTGCCTACACGGATATGAAGCAAAAACTCCGCCTGACAACCATAGAAGTGACTGCCACTCAGGACCAATTTGGTTGGGGAACTGTAACGGAAGTTCGTAAGGACTTGGGTGTCTTTGTGAATACAGGCCTGCCCGATAAGGAAATCGTAGTATCACTAGATATTCTCCCTGAGCTTAAGGAACTCTGGCCTAAGAAGGGCGACCAACTTTACATCCGTCTTGAAGTGGACAAGAAAGACCGTATCTGGGGACTCTTGGCCTATCAAGAAGACTTCCAACGTCTGGCTCGTCCTGCCTACAACAACATGCAGAACCAAAACTGGCCAGCCATTGTGTACCGCCTCAAGCTATCAGGAACTTTTGTTTACCTGCCAGAAAATAACATGCTTGGTTTTATCCATCCTAGCGAGCGTTACGCAGAGCCACGTTTGGGGCAAGTATTAGATGCGCGTGTCATTGGTTTTCGCGAAGTGGATCGCACTCTGAACCTCTCTCTCAAACCACGTTCTTTTGAAATGTTGGAAAATGATGCCCAGATGATTTTGACTTATTTGGAAAGCAATGGCGGTTTCATGACCTTGAATGACAAGTCATCTCCAGACGAGATCAAAGCAACCTTTGGCATTTCTAAAGGTCAGTTCAAGAAAGCACTTGGTGGCTTGATGAAGGCTGGCAAAATCAAGCAAGACCAGTTTGGGACAGAGTTGATCTAGGTCTTATAGACATGATAAAGAAATTTGAAGAAATGAGTTTGGAGGAACTCTGGCAACTTTTTCCTATTTTTCTAGTAGAGCACAAGTCAGAGTGGAAAGACTGGTATGAATTGGAGAAAACAAGTCTGAAAAAAATATTGGGTGCAAATGTTATTAAAAGAATAGAACATATCGGTAGCACTGCTATCCCTAATATTTGGGCCAAAAATATCGTTGATATTCTGTTAGAAGTAGGTAGAATAGAGGATTTAGCAAGAGTTAGGAATTTATTGGTGAAGAATGGGTGGCTAGTGATGTCGGAGAGTCCTAACAGGATTTCGCTAAATAAAGGATATACAGAGCAGGGATTTGCTGAGAAAGTTTTTCATTTACATTTGCGAATGACGGGAGATCATAACGAGATTTATTTTAGAGATTATCTCTGCCAGCATCCAGATATCGCCCAAGCGTATCAGGAATTAAAACTCAGTTTGTGGAAACAATTTGAACACAATCGAGACGCCTATACAGATGCGAAAACGGATTTTATAAACCATTATGTGTCAGAGGCTAAGTCCAGTAATTTTTAAAAATCAGAAAAGTTTCATCAAAAAAAGTCTTGATAGGAGAAAGAATTGAGAAAATCATTTTACACTTGGCTCATGA
This sequence comes from Streptococcus mitis, assembly GCF_003942765.1. Lineage (GTDB taxonomy): Bacteria > Bacillota > Bacilli > Lactobacillales > Streptococcaceae > Streptococcus > Streptococcus mitis_BE. The sequence continues at coordinate 267,991 of NZ_RJNW01000001.1, read as the reverse complement.
CTGAGCGCAATCCTAAAAGTAACAGTCCCAAAGCAATCTTGGCAGACCTCGCTTTTGAAGAGTCAGCCTTCCCAAAACACACAGATGATTTTGATGAGGTGAGTCGCTTTTTGGAAGAACATGCCAGTTTCTCTTTCAACCTAGGAGACTTTGACGCTATCTGGCAAGAATACTTAGAACACTAGCATGATTCATTGGGTTTGGGCTAGTAATTTCTCCACCCCTTTGCTATAATAAAAAGAAATAAAAGGATTAGAGAGGTTCTTTATTTGAAGGAACATTCAATAGACATTCAACTGAGTCATCCAGATGACTTGTTTCATCTTTTTGGTTCCAATGAACGCCATCTTCGTTTGATGGAAGAAGAGCTTGATGTGGTGATTCATGCTCGTACGGAGATTGTGCAGGTTTTGGGAGAAGAGACTGCCTGTGAGGAAGCCCGTCAAGTTATTCAGGCTTTGATGGTCTTGGTAAATCGTGGGATGACAGTTGGTACGCCAGATGTGGTAACGGCTATTAGCATGGTCAAAAACGATGAAATCGACAAGTTTGTCGCCCTTTACGAAGAAGAAATCATCAAGGATAATACTGGGAAGACTATCCGTGTCAAAACCCTGGGTCAAAAACTTTATGTGGACAGTGTTAAACAGCATGATGTGACCTTTGGAATTGGGCCAGCAGGGACAGGGAAGACCTTTCTTGCAGTTACTTTGGCAGTGACTGCCCTTAAACGTGGGCAAGTCAAGCGAATTATCCTAACTCGTCCAGCGGTGGAAGCAGGAGAGAGTCTTGGATTTCTTCCGGGTGATCTTAAGGAGAAGGTAGATCCTTACCTTCGACCCGTTTATGATGCCTTGTATCAGATTCTCGGCAAAGACCAAACGACTCGTCTCATGGAGCGTGAAATTATCGAGATTGCGCCCCTTGCCTATATGCGTGGACGGACCTTGGATGATGCTTTTGTGATTCTCGATGAGGCGCAAAATACGACCATTATGCAGATGAAGATGTTTTTGACTCGTTTAGGTTTTAATTCTAAGATGATTGTCAATGGAGATATCAGTCAGATTGACCTTCCACGTAACGTCAAGTCTGGTCTGATTGATGCTCAAGAAAAACTCAAGAACATCCATCAGATTGACTTTGTTCATTTTTCAGCCAAGGATGTGGTTCGCCATCCTGTTGTCGCTCAGATTATCCGAGCTTATGAACCAGCTCCAATTAAAAATGAAGAGCGTGAAGAAAACCAAGAAGAAACAGAATAGCAAAAAAGAGCAGTTCAGGTGGAATTGCTCTTTCTTTTATCTGATAATTAGATTTTTTATACTAGTTCATCGATTGGAGTATGTTTTTTATCGAGTCCTTGGGCTACTGGAAGACTGGTTAAGTAACCTTGATAAGTGGTAACACCTTGACGCAAGCCCTCATCCTCAGAGATTGCTTGTACAAAACCTTTACCAGCCAAAGCTTCGATATAAGGAAGAGTGACATTGGTTAAGGCAATGGTTGAAGTACGGGCTACCGCACCGGGGATGTTAGCAACGGCATAGTGGAGCACACCGTGTTTTTCATAGACAGGCTCATCGTGCGTTGTCACACGGTCAGCTGTCTCGATAACACCACCTTGGTCAACAGCAACGTCAACGATGACTGATCCTGGACGCATTTGCTTGACCATCTCATCTGTCACCAATTTTGGTGCTTTGGCACCTGGGATGAGAACCGCTCCGATCACCACATCCGCATCTCTCACACTGGCTTCGATGTTGAGCGAATTGGACATAAGGGTTTGAATTTGATGACCAAAGACCTCCTCTAAAACGGAGAGACGTTTAGCACTGATATCAAGGATGGTCACTTGCGCTCCCAATCCTAAAGCGATGCGGGCAGCATGGGTCCCTACGACACCGCCACCGATGATGGTTACTTTCCCTTTAGGTACACCCGGTACACCACCCAGTAGAACGCCAAAACCTCCTGCTTGCTTAGTTAGGAAATGAGCACCGATTTGGACTGCCATACGGCCTGCAACCTCACTCATAGGTACGAGGAGTGGTAACTGACCTTGGGAATCACGAACAGTTTCATAGGCAATACCTGTTGTTTTTGCTTCCAACATAGCATCTGCTAATTCTGGAGCAGCGGCCATGTGCAAGTAGGTGAAGAGAAGCAGGTCGTCACGCAAGTACTCATATTCAGAAGTTAATGGTTCTTTTACTTTCACGACTAACTCTGCAGCCCAGGCTTCACCAGCAGTAGCGACAATCTCAGCTCCTTGCTTTTGATAGTCAGCATCAGTAAATCCTGAACCTAGACCAGCATTTGTTTCGATAAGGACGCGATGACCACGACCGACTAAGCTGTGGACACCAGCAGGTGTGAGGGCAACACGGTTTTCATTATTCTTAATTTCTTTTGGAATTCCGATTAACATAGAGAAAAACTCCCTTTCTATTGACGGGTTGTAAATGATTTATCACAATTATCTATAAAATAAGGTGATGATTTTATTCTATATGAAACCGCTTTAAAAAGCAAGAAAAACTTGTTGTAACTTCTTTTTTATGCTAGACTGGTAGAAAATACTTTTGAATGGTAGAAACGTATGGAATCAATCTTTTTAAAACTAGCTCAGTATCTCATAGTCGAGACTGAGCGTTTATTGCTTAGACCTGTAACCTTGGATGATGCGGAAGAAATGTTTGAGTATGCCTCGGACAGAGAAAATACGCGCTACACTTTTCCAACCAATCAAAGCTTGGAAGAAACCAAGAATAACATTGCTCAGTTCTACTTGGCCAATCCCTTGGGACGGTGGGGAATAGAACTAAAAAGCAATGGTCAGTTTATTGGAACCATTGACTTGCACAAGATTGATCCTGTTCTTAAGAAGGCAGCTATTGGCTACATTATCAATAAAAAGTATTGGAATCAAGGATTGACGACAGAAGCCAATCGTGCTGTGATTGAGCTGGCTTTTGAGAAGATTGGAATGAATAAGTTGGTTGCCCTTCACGATAAGGACAATCCTGCATCTGGAAAGGTCATGGAGAAATCAGGTATGCGTTTTTCCCACGAAGAACCCTATGCCAGAATGGATAATAAAGAACCAGGGCGAATTATCACAAGAGTTTATTATGTCTTGACTAAGGAAGACTATTTTGCAAATAAATAAGCAGTTGAGAAGAAATTTTCGACTGTTTTTTCTTTCTCTTACGAATAATCTAAGAGAGGAGAAAATATGGAAGCAATTATCGAGAAAATAAAAGAGTATAAAATCATCGTCATCTGTACTAGTCTAGGCTTGCTTATCGGCGGATTTTTCCTGCTAAAACCAGCTCCACACACACCTGTCAAAGAAACGAATTTGCTGGCAGAAGTTGCAGCTGCTTCCAAGGATTCATCGACCGAAAAGGATGTGAAGAAGGAAGAAAAGGAAGAACCCCTTGAACAAGACCTAATCACAGTAGATGTGAAGGGGGCTGTTAAATCGCCAGGGATTTATGATTTGCCTGTAGGTAGTCGGGTCAATGATGCTGTTCAGAAGGCTGGTGGCTTGACAGAGCAAGCAGACAGCAAGTCGCTTAATCTAGCTCAGAAAGTTAGTGATGAGGCTTTGGTTTACGTTCCAACTAAGGGAGAAGAATTAGCTAGTCAACAGGCAGGTTCTGGGACGACTTCTTCAACAAGCAAAGAAAAGAAGGTCAATCTCAACAAGGCAAGTCTGGAAGAACTCAAGCAGGTCAAGGGACTGGGAGGAAAACGAGCTCAGGACATTATCGATCATCGTGAGGCAAATGGGAAATTTAAGTCGGTTGATGAACTCAAGAAGGTCTCTGGAATTGGTGCCAAGACCATAGAAAAGTTAAAAGATTATGTTACAGTGGATTAAGAATTTCTCTATTCCCCTAATTTACCTGAGTTTTCTATTGCTATGGCTTTACTACGCCATTTTTTCTGCATCCTATCTTGCTTTGTTGGGCTTTGTTTTTCTGCTAGTCTGTCTTTTTATTCAATTTCCGTGGAAACCCGCTAGCAAAGTTCTAGTACTTTGTGGAATCTTTGGCTTTTGGTTTCTGTTTCAAAATTGGCAACAGAGTCAAGCTAGTCAAAATTTGGTGGATTCCGTTGAAAGGGTACGGATTTTGCCTGACACTATTAAGGTTAATGGTGACAGTCTGTCCTTTCGTGGTAAGCATGATGGACGCATTTTTCAAGTCTATTATAAACTCCAGTCCGAGGAGGAGAAAGAACAATTTCAAGCTTTAACAGCCCTTCATGATTTGGAACTAGAAGGGAAGCTTTCGGAGCCAGAAGGGCAGAGAAATTTTGGTGGTTTTGACTACCAGGCTTATCTGAAGACTCAGGGAATTTTCCAGACTCTCAATATCAAAAAAATACAGTCCCTTAAACAGGTTAGCAGTTGGGATATAGGAGAAAATCTATCCAGTTTACGCCGAAAGGCTGTGGTTTGGATTAAGACGCACTTTCCAGACCCTATGCGCAATTACATGACAGGACTTCTATTAGGACATCTGGACACCGACTTTGAGGAGATGAATGAGCTTTATTCTAGTTTAGGAATTATCCACCTCTTTGCCTTGTCGGGGATGCAGGTAGGCTTTTTCATGGATGGATTTAAGAAACTTCTCTTGCGATTAGGCTTGACCCAAGAAAAGTTGAAATGGCTGACTTATCCCTTTTCCCTTATCTATGCAGGGCTGACAGGATTTTCAGCATCAGTTATTCGGAGTCTATTGCAGAAGCTACTGGCTCAACATGGTGTTAAGGGCTTGGATAATTTTGCCTTGACGGTCCTTGTCCTCTTTATCATCATACCCAACTTTTTCTTGACAGCAGGAGGTGTCTTGTCCTGCGCCTATGCTTTTATCTTGACCATGACCAGCAAAGAAGGGGAGGGGCTTAAGGCTATTGCCAGAGAAAGTCTAGTCATTTCCTTTGGAATATTGCCCATTCTGTCCTTCTATTTTGCGGAATTTCAACCTTGGTCCATTCTTTTGACCTTTGTCTTTTCCTTTCTATTTGACTTGGTCTTCTTACCGCTCTTGTCTATCTTATTTGCCCTTTCCTTTCTCTATCCAGTCATTCAGCTGAATTTTATCTTTGAATGGTTGGAAAGCATTATTCGCTTGGTGTCGCACGTGGCAAGTAGACCTCTAGTCTTTGGACAACCCAATGCATGGATTTTAATCTTATTGTTAATTTCCTTGGCTTTGGTCTATGATTTGAGGAAAAACATTAAAAGGCTAGCAGTGTTGAGCTTATTGATTACAGGTCTCTTTTTCTTGACCAAGCATCCACTGGAAAATGAAATCACCATGCTGGATGTTGGGCAAGGGGAAAGTATTTTCCTACGGGATGTAACTGGTAAAATCATTCTCATAGATGTCGGTGGCAAGGCAGAATCTAGCAAGAAAATCGAAAAATGGCAAGAAAAGGCGACGACCAGCAATGCCCAGCGAACCTTGATTCCTTATCTAAAAAGTAGAGGAGTAGCCAAGATTGACCAGCTAATTTTGACAAATACGGACAAGGAACATGTCGGAGATTTGTTAGAGGTGACCAAGGCTTTCCATGTAAGGGAGATTTTAGTATCAAAAGGCAGTCTGAAACAAAAGGAATTTGTTTCAGAACTACAGGCAACTCAAACCAAGGTGCGCAGTGTGACAATGGGAGAGAATTTGCCAATTTTCGGAAGTCAGTTAGAAGTCCTATCTCCAAGGAAAATTGATGACGGAGGTCATGAAGATTCCCTGGTTTTGTATGGAAAACTCTTGGATAAGTACTTTCTCTTCACAGGAAATTTGGAGGAGAAAGGAGAGAGGGACTTGCTGAAGCATTATCCTGACCTAGAGGTGGATGTTTTGAAAGCTAGTCAACATGGCTCTAAAAACTCATCAAGTCCAGCCTTTCTAGAACAGCTCAAACCAGAGATGACTCTCATTTCAGTTGGAAAGAACAATCGAACGAAACTCCCCCATCAGGAAACCTTGACACGACTGGAAGGTATCAATAGCAAAGTATATCGAACTGACCAACAAGGAGCTACTAGGTTTAAAGGTTGGAAAAGTTGGAAAATCGAAAGCGTTCGATAGGAAGGATAAATACTATATATTAGTAAAATAAACTAAAAATCTGTTGCATAATAATGATAAAAACGATATAATGAAAGCGTATTCAATATTGATGATATAAAATCATTAAAAATTAGCAAAAACCGTTTAATTAGTTTATGATTATTGGTCTTTTTCAGTCCAGTGTATCTGCTGTGAGCGTTCTTAAAAGCTATTGGTATGATTGGAATACGGTTTGGGAATGTAGTACCAACTATCACGACCATTAATCTTTTAACATCCCGTCGTGGTCTCGTTATTACAGCTATTCAGAGTATAAAGTAGGTTCTGGCTGGAATTTCTATCGTTATGAGGTTATAAACTACTACAGCGGAGACTTTTAATCGTTAAAGAGTGAGAAAAAGGAGGGTTTGATATGTTAAGGCTTACTCATGTTACCTTAAAAACGCGACAAATCATTTTACAAGATGTAGATTTCACCTTTGAAAAAGGTAGGATTTATGGCGTTCTTGCTATCAATGGCTCTGGAAAGACGACTCTGTTCCGCGCCATTAGCAACTTAATTCCCATAAGTAGTGGAAATATCGCAGTCCCTCCTTCTTTATTTTATTATGAAAGTGTTGAATGGCTGGATGGAAACTTAAGTGGGATGGACTATCTTCGCCTTATAAAAAATATCTGGAAGTCAGACCTGAACTTGAGGGATGAAATCGCCTACTGGGAAATGTCTGATTACATCAGCCTTCCCATTCGCAAGTATTCCTTAGGCATGAAGCAACGATTGGTGATTGCCATGTATTTCCTCAGTCAGGCGAAATGCTGGCTTATGGATGAGATTACAAATGGCTTAGATGAGTATTATCGACAGAAGTTTTTTGATAGGCTGACAGAAATCGATAGACAAGAACAGCTGGTTCTTTTAAGTTCCCACTATAAGGAAGAGTTGGTTGATGTCTGCGATAGAGTAGTAACCATTCATCAGGGGCAGATAGAAGAGGTTTAGTTTATGAAAGATGTTAGTCTATTTTTATTGAAAAAAGTTTTCAAAAGTCGCTTAAACTGGATTATCTTAGCTTTATTTGTATCTGGACTCGGTGTTACCTTTTATTTTAATAGTCAGACTGCAAACTCCGTCAGCTTGGAGAGAGAGTTGGAAACTAGTCTTGTAGACCGTGAGAGAGTCATCAATGGATATGAAGAGAAACTCTCCCAAATATCTGACACCAGCTCGGAGGAATACCAGATTGCTGAAAGTAATTTAGAATTGCAAAAAAATCTTTTGACTCAAAAGAAAGAAATTCTGGCTTTGTTAAAAGAAGGACGCTGGAAAGAAGCCTACTATTTGCAGTGGCAAGATGAAGAGAAGAGTTATGAAATTTTATCAAAGCAACCGACTTCTAGCTCTGACTTAAAAATGGCGGTTGACCGCGAACGAAAGACTTACCAAGCCCTATATCCCTTGAACATAAAAGCGCACAATTTAGTTTATCCGACCTACGGGATTGATCAGATTGTCTGGATTTTAAAGGCTATCATCCCAAGCTTGTTTGTGGTTGCTATTATTTTTATGCTAACGCAACTGTTCGCAGAAAGATATCAAAATCATCTGGATACAGCTCAGTTATATCCTTTTTCAAAAGTGACATTTGCAATATCCTCTCTTGGAGTTGGAGTGGGTTATGTAACTGTGCTGTTTATCGGAATCAGCGGATTTTCTTTTCTAGTGGGAAGTCTGATAAGTGGTTTTGGACAGTTAGATTATCCATACCCGTTCTATAGCTTAACGAATCAAGAGGTAACTATCGGAACGATACAAGATGTGTTATTTCCTAGCTTGCTCTTAACTTTCTTGGCTTTTATCGTTATTGTGGAAGTCGTCTACTTGATTGCATACTTTTTTAAGCAAAAAATGCCTGTCCTCTTTATTTCCTTAATTGGGATAGTTGGCTTATTGTTTGGCATCCAAACCATTCAGCCTCTTCAGAGGATTGCACATCTGATTCCCTTTACTTACTTACGTTCAGTGGAGATTTTATCTGGAAGATTACCTAAGCAAATTGATAATGTCAATCTAAATTGGGGCATGGGGGTGGTCTTACTGCCTTGCATGATAATTCTTTTGCTATTGGGAATTCTATTTATCGAAAGATGGGGAAGTTCACGTAAAAAGGAAGTTTTTAATAGATTCTAGCTTTCCTACAGGGAAAATAAGTAAAAACTAACATAGAGAGGGAATCAACTTGATTCTCTCTTTTTGATTCGAAAACCAAGTCAAAATATAAACACAAACTTTTCAAAAAAATAACTTTTTATCTTGACAAGGGCTAGAAAACTTGGTATCATATAAAAGTTGAGAAAAGCAGAAGTGAGAGCTTCTCGCCTTGTGACATTAAGTTGCCTGGCCCTACGGATGAAAAGTTTCTAAGAAACGCTATCATAACGTGCGGGCTTGTATATTTACGAGTCCGCTATTGTTTTTCTCTAATAAAACAAAAGAGGTGAAAACCATAGCAAAGCAAGACTTATTCATCAATGATGAGATTCGTGTACGTGAAGTTCGCTTGATTGGTCTTGAAGGAGAACAGCTAGGCATCAAGCCACTCAGTGAAGCGCAAGCTTTGGCTGATAACGCTAATGTTGACCTAGTATTGATTCAACCCCAAGCCAAACCGCCTGTTGCAAAAATTATGGACTACGGTAAGTTCAAATTTGAGTACCAGAAGAAGCAAAAAGAACAACGTAAAAAACAAAGTGTTGTTACTGTGAAAGAAGTTCGTCTAAGTCCAACTATTGACAAGGGTGACTTTGATACAAAACTTCGCAATGCACGCAAATTCCTTGAAAAAGGAAATAAAGTTAAGGTATCTATTCGCTTTAAGGGTCGTATGATTACCCATAAAGAGATTGGTGCAAAAGTTTTAGCCGAGTTTGCTGAAGCAACTCAAGATATTGCCATCATCGAACAACGTGCTAAAATGGATGGACGTCAAATGTTCATGCAATTGGCGCCAGCGACTGACAAAAAATAATTGTCAGAAAGTTAAATAAAGGAGAAAAAATCATGCCAAAACAAAAAACACACCGCGCATCAGCTAAACGTTTCAAACGTACAGGTTCTGGTGGACTTAAACGTTTCCGTGCTTACACTTCTCACCGTTTCCACGGAAAAACTAAGAAACAACGTCGTCATCTTCGTAAAGCATCTATGGTGCATTCAGGAGATTACAAACGTATCAAAGCAATGCTTACTCGCTTGAAATAATAGCCTAACAGTAAGTAAACAATTCTAGGAAATATTTGGAGGAAATAAAACATGGCACGTGTTAAAGGTGGCGTTGTATCACGCAAACGTCGTAAACGTATTCTTAAATTAGCAAAAGGTTACTATGGAGCTAAACACATCTTGTTCCGTACTGCAAAAGAACAAGTAATGAACTCTTACTACTATGCATACCGTGACCGTCGTCAGAAAAAACGTGACTTCCGCAAATTGTGGATCACTCGTATCAACGCGGCAGCTCGTATGAACGGACTTTCATACTCACAATTGATGCATGGTTTGAAATTGGCTGAGATCGAAGTTAACCGTAAAATGCTTGCTGACTTGGCTGTTAACGATGCAGCAGCTTTCACAGCTCTTGCAGATGCAGCTAAAGCAAAACTTGGTAAATAATAACTGATAAGACTGGAACAGGATTGTCCCAGTCTTTTTAAAAATAAAGGAGAAAAATATGGCTTCAAAAATGCTACATACTTGCTTGCGAGTAGAAAATCTTGAAAAATCAATTGCATTCTATCAAGATGCTTTTGGTTTTAAAGAATTGCGTCGCAGAGATTTTCCAGACCATGCCTTCACGATTGTCTATCTAGGACTTGAGGGTGACGACTATGAGTTGGAGTTGACTTATAACTACGATCATGGTCCTTATGTGGTTGGAGATGGATTTGCCCATATCGCCCTCAGTACACCTGATCTTGAGGCGCTTCATCAAGAGCACAGTGCCAAAGGCTATGAAGTGACTGAGCCAAATGGTCTACCAGGAACTGCACCTAACTATTACTTTGTCAAAGACCCTGATGGCTACAAGGTCGAAGTCATTCGTGAAAAATAATCTTGTGAGATCAAGTAGAATGTTCGTTTTCTACTTGACTTTTTTTAGCTGAAAGAGTATACTAATAAAAATTTAACCTTTAAGGGGAGTCCAGAGAGACTCACAAGGTGTCAGATAAAAGAATAGTGCAATTTTCTAGAGGAGACTTTTTGAGTGTGCTCTCTTGTGTTGTACGATTTTAACTGAGGCCTTGCACTAGCAAGGTCTTTTCTTTGTCTGGTCCCCTTAAAATTTAAGGAGGAAAAGTCATGAATCCCACATGTAAGAAACGTTTGGGTGCAATTCGTTTGGAAACCATGAAGGTGGTTGCACAGGAGGAAATCGCGCCAGCAATCTTTGAATTAGTTCTAGAAGGGGAAATGGTTGAAGCCATGCGAGCAGGCCAATTTCTTCATCTGCGTGTGCCTGATGATGCCCATCTTTTGCGTCGTCCTATTTCAATTTCGTCTATTGATAAGGTTAAGAAGCAGTGTCATCTCATTTATCGGATTGAGGGAGCTGGAACCGCTATTTTTTCAACCTTGAGTCAGGGAGATACTCTTGATATGATGGGACCTCAGGGAAATGGTTTTGACTTGTCTGACCTTGATGAGCAGAGCCAGGTTCTCCTTGTTGGTGGGGGGATTGGTGTTCCGCCCTTGCTTGAAGTAGCCAAGGAATTGCATGCGCGTGGTGTGAAAGTAGTGACAGTTCTCGGTTTTGCTAATAAGGATGCTGTTATTTTAGAGACGGAATTAGCTCAATATGGTCAAGTCTTCGTAACGACAGATGATGGTTCTTATGGTATCAAGGGAAATGTTTCCGTTGTTATCAAGGATTTAGACAATCAATTTGATGCTGTTTACTCATGTGGGGCTCCAGGAATGATGAAGTATATCAATCAAACCTTTTATGACCACCCAAGAGCCTATCTATCTCTGGAATCTCGTATGGCTTGTGGGATGGGGGCTTGCTATGCCTGCGTCCTAAAAGTGCCAGAAAGCGAGACGGTCAGCCAACGCGTCTGTGAAGATGGCCCTGTTTTCCGTACAGGAACAGTTGTATTATAAGGAGAAAATCATGACTACAAATCGTTTACAAATTTCTCTACCGGGCTTGGATTTGAAAAATCCGATTATTCCAGCATCAGGCTGTTTTGGTTTTGGTCAAGAGTATGCCAAGTACTATGATTTAGACCTTTTGGGTTCTATTATGATTAAGGCGACAACTCTTGAAGCCCGTTTTGGAAATCCAACTCCAAGAGTGGCAGAAACACCCGCTGGTATGCTTAATGCGATTGGTTTGCAAAATCCGGGTTTGGAAGTTGTTTTGGCTGAAAAGCTACCTTGGTTGGAAAGAGAATATCCAAATCTTCCTATTATCGCCAATGTAGCTGGTTTTTCAAAACAAGAATATGCAGCTGTTTCGCGAGGTATTTCCAAGGCAACTAATGTAAAGGCTATCGAGCTCAATATTTCTTGCCCCAACGTAGATCACTGTAATCATGGACTCTTGATTGGTCAAGATCCTGATTTAGCTTATGATGTGGTGAAAGCAGCTGTGGAAGCCTCTGATGTACCAGTTTATGTCAAATTAACCCCTAGTGTGACGGATATCGTCACAGTCGCAAAAGCTGCAGAAGATGCAGGAGCAAGTGGCTTGACTATGATTAATACCCTTGTCGGTATGCGCTTTGACCTCAAAACCAGAAAACCAATCTTGGCTAATGGAACAGGTGGAATGTCTGGTCCAGCAGTATTTCCAGTAGCTCTCAAACTCATCCGCCAAGTCGCCCAAACAACAGACCTTCCTATCATTGGAATGGGGGGAGTGGATTCGGCAGAAGCTGCCCTAGAAATGTATCTGGCTGGAGCATCTGCTATTGGAGTTGGAACAGCCAACTTTACCAATCCATATGCCTGTCCTGATATCATCGAAAATTTACCAAAGGTTATGGATAAATATGGTATCAGCAGTCTAGAAAATCTCCGCAAGGAAGTAAAAGACAGCCTCATATAAGCTAGACTATCCTTATTGTTAATAAGACACATAATTTTCATCATTTTGTAATATTTTCATCTTTTAACTATGTTAAAATAAAGTTAATTACGAATGATGTAGATGAATATCTACTTAGGGGAGCAAAATGAAGAGAATACTACTTGTAAGTACAGCAGTTATTGCATTGGCAATTGTGCCCACAACATCAGTCTTTGCTGAAGATAGTAAAACAACAGACCAAAGTCAAACGACGAATAAGAGTCAATCTGTGGACAAAAATCAGTCTAAAGATAAAAATCAGACTCCAGCATCAGAAGAGCAAAAAGTTGTTGAAAATACAAAGAATGAAGCTGAAAAGACGGAAAAAAAGAAAGAACCAGTTGTTGTAAAAGAAAATAATTCTAAACAAGAGGCTATTTTAAATAAAGAAAAAGTTGAAGAAGCTCCTAAGAATGGTTGGCAGAAAGAACATGGGAAATGGCTTTTTTATGAGAATAATCAACCAATCAAAAATTGGAAAAAAATTGCGGGTGTCTGGTATTTCTTTGATCAACATGGAATCATGGCCAGCAATACTATTGTTAATGACTATGCTTTTCATACTAGTGGAGCAATGGTAGAAAATTCCTGGGTGAAAATTGCTGATAAATGGTATTATGCTACAGATTCAGGAAAGATTGTTCGTAATAGATGGGAAAAATTGGCAATGTTTGGTATTACTTCAACCAAGATGGAGTTATGGCTAGCAATGTTCTAGTGAACGATTATCTTCTTAATAGTAGTGGAGCAATGGCTCAAAATGCTTGGGTGAAGATTACTGATAAATGGTATTATGCTACAGATTCAGGAAAAATCCTTCGTAATAAATGGGAAAAGATTAAGGGCACATGGTACTATTTTAACAGTGATGGTGTGATGGCTAGTAATCAGTGGAAAGATGCTTACTATCTAAAGAATAGTGGAGCAATGGCTGAAAAAGAATGGATTTTTGATAAATCTTATAATAGCTGGTTTTACCTAAAATCAGGTGGTGCTTATGCTTCACGTGAATGGATTGGTGCTTATTACCTCAAATCTGGTGGTTATATGGCCAAGAATGAATGGATTTTTGATCCTAACTACAATGCATGGTACTACCTGAAAGAAGATGGAAGCTATGTTACTGGTAGTTTTAATATTAAAAATAAGGAGTATTTCTTCCAGAGTAATGGAAAGTGGATTCAAAGTCCAAAATATTTTAAGGTTAAACCAATCACAGCCTATATTTATAGCGAATCAGGAGATATTTTGAGCTATGTCAATCAGGGAAGTATTGTGACCTATGATGGCTCTAAAAGCAAGGGTAGTCGTCTAGCTGTTTCAATATCAGGCTTGTCCGGTTATATGAATCAAAGTGATTTGGCTTTAGTTGATGAAGGAAGTGAGTTTATTCCTCACTATACTACAGATGGAAGATTCCTATACCATGAACTTTCTCCATACACTAGTATACGGGTAGCTCCACATACTTCAGCTATGAAAATTGGTAAGAAGTATTATTCAAAGGATGGAGAACATTTCGATGGGTTTACTATCAAAAATCGTTTCCTTTTCAAGAATTTAACTGAACCAACCAACTATAGTGCGGATGAATTAAATAGAGTTTATTCGATGATGAATATCCGAAACAGCCGTCTTGCTGGTAAAGGAGCAATTTTTAAAGAAGCTGAAAAACGTTATGGTGTCAATGCTCTCTATTTAATGGCTCACAGTGCGCTAGAAAGTGCTTGGGGACGTAGCCAAATTGCTAATGATAAAAATAACTTCTTCGGTATAGCTGCTTACGATACCAGTCCCTATGATTCAGCTAAGAAATTTGATGATGTAGACAAAGGAATTCTTGGTGCGGCCAAGTGGATTCGTGAGAACTATATTGACCGTGGAAGAGATCATCTTGGAAATAAAGCGACAGGAATGAATGTACGCTATGCATCAGATCCGTACTGGGGTGAAAAAATAGCTAGTATCATGATGAATATTAACAGTCGACTTGGTGGAAAAGATTAAAAGATAAGCAACGATAACTGCTGAAAAGTGGTTGTCGTTTTTTTATTGGAAACTTTGTCTTGTTTCGTGGGTTTAAGAATATAAAATGGAGTGAAATATAGTCAAAAAGCCGTTGCAAAGCGGTTTTTTGTTATAATGAAGGGAAGAATGTTAGAAATTAAAGGAGAAAAATTTGATGAGATACATAACTCTTGGTCAAGATGACAAAGAATTATCAGAAATTGTTCTCGGAATGATGAGAATAAAAGATAAGTCTGTAAAAGAAGTTGAAGAGCTTGTAGAAACAGCACTTTCTGTTGGAATCAATGCTTTTGACTTGGCTGATATATATGGTCGTGGTCGTTGTGAAGAACTGTTAGGTCTTGTCCTAAAAAATTGTCCAGATTTAAGAGAAAAGATGTGGATTCAGTCCAAATGTGGCATTCGCATTGAAGAATTTGCCTATTTTGATTTTTCTAAGGACTATATTATAAAATCAGTAGACGGAATTTTGCAAAGATTGAAGATTGATCATCTAGATAGCTTGCTCCTTCATCGACCAGATGCTTTGATGGAATCTGACCAAGTAGCAGAAGCCTTTGATCTCCTTTATAAACAAGGTAAGGTTCGAAATTTTGGAGTTTCTAATCAAAATCCTATGATGATGGAGTTACTTAAAAAAGATGTCAAGCAGCCGTTAGCTGTTAATCAGCTACAATTGAGTGCGGCTTTTACTCCAGGATTCGAATCAGGTTTTCATGTTAATATGGAAGATAGTCAAGCAGCTATGCGAGATGGCAGCATTTTTGAATATTGCAAATTACACGATGTGGTCATTCAAGCATGGTCTGTCTTACAATTCGGGTATTTTAAAGGGAATTTTGTTGGAAATGAGAAATTTCAAGCTTTAAATCAAGTACTTGATCGTTTAGCTATTAAATATGGAGTAACCTCTTCAACTATTGCCATTTCTTGGATATTGCGTTATCCAGCAAAAATGCAGGCAGTTGTAGGTACCACAAATCCTAAGCACTTGAGAGAAGTTAGCCAAGCGGTAAACTTTAGCTTAACAAGAAAAGAATGGTATGAAATTTATCTTGCAGCGGGGAATGATTTACCGTAAGTAGAAGCAGATGTAAATAAATCACAGTCAAAAAGCCGTTGTAAAGCGGTTTTTTTGTTATAATGAAGGGGAGAATTATTGATATTAAAGGAGAAAAACATGACATTTGAAGAGATCCTACCTGGGTTAAAGGATAAGAAAAAATATGTACGAACTGGTTGGGGAGGTGCCGAAAACTATGTCCAACTTTTTGACACTATCGAGCAAAATGGGGTTGCACTTGAAGTGACACCTTATTTCCTAATCAACGTTTCTGGGGAGGGAGAAGGTTTTTCCATGTGGAGTCCGACACCTTGTGATGTTTTGGCGACGGATTGGGTAGAAGTGCATGACTAGACGTGTATTGATTACGGGAGCAAGTTCAGGGATTGGCCTAGCTCAAGCTCGCCTCTTTTTAGAGAATGACTTTCAAGTTTATGGAGTTGACCAAGGTGAAAATCCACTCTTAGAGGGTGATTTTCACTTTTTACAGAGAGATTTGACCTTGGACTTGGAGCCAATTTTTGACTGGTGTCCTCGGGTGGATGTTTTGTGCAATACTGCTGGAGTTTTTGATGATTACAAACCACTTTTGGAACAAACGGCGCAGGAAATTCAAGAGATTTTTGAAATTAACTACGTTACTCCAGTAGAGTTAACTCGGTATTATTTGACTCAAATGTTGGAGAATAAAAAAGGAATTATTATCAATATGTGCTCCATTGCTTCTAGCCTAGCAGGAGGTGGTGGTCACGCCTATACTTCTTCGAAGCACGCCTTGGCTGGCTTCACCAAGCAGTTGGCTCTAGACTATGCTGAAGCTGGGATTCAGGTCTTTGGTATCGCTCCAGGAGCAGTCAAGACAGCTATGACTGCTGCCGACTTTGAGCCAGGTGGCTTAGCAGACTGGGTGGCGAGTGAAACACCAATCAAGCGCTGGATCGAGCCAGAGGAAGTGGCAGAAGTCAGTCTCTTTTTGGCCAGTGGAAAGGCATCTGCCATGCAGGGTCAAATTCTGACAATAGATGGTGGCTGGTCTTTGAAATAGGAGGAGTTGGCTGGATATTCAAGAGATCACAGAAGAAAATGCATCGCCATTAGTCTTGAAGATTAAGTCTGAATTATTAGGATTTCCAGAACTGGACAAGACTTCTTACATGAATTGGAAGGTGAATGGACATGAGAAACCAACTTGCCCTTAGTGGCGAAAAACTTGATGAAAAAGTTTACCCACAACTATTTCATCATGTTGGCATGATTCGTGGGGAATATTTGTTGAGAGAGCTTAATCAAAACATCCTGTTACCAAGTTGTCAGCAATTTGTAAAAGATTATCTAGCGACTATCTGCTCCCTGTACTCAGATGAAGAAGTTTGGTATCGTTTTACTGAATTAACGAATACAGAAGCTAATTGTCTAAAGGGGACTAAAGAGTATTTTGATGAAAATCATCCCTTATTTGGATATAGAGGAACTAGGCGTTTGCTGGCGTGTCCGGATGAATTTCAGGCTGAAGCATATGTCGTTACAGAAGTTTATCAAAACAATCCCAATCTATCTGTTATCTTTCCTTTTGTCAATGATGCTGAGCAGTTAAAGCAAGCTATTAGAGTATTGCGTGAACATGGTTTTACTGGGAAAGTTGGCACGATGATTGAATTACCGTCAGCGTATTTTGACTTAGACAGCATACTGGAAGCTGGTATTTCAAAGATTGTAGTTGGAATGAATGATTTGACTTCTTTTATTTTTGCCACTGTGAGAAACAGTCAATGGCATGATATGGAAAGTCCAATAATGTTAGATATGCTAAGAGATATGCAGGATAAAACAAGGATGAAAAAGATTGACTTTGCTGTAGCAGGTTATATGAATGATTCTTTCATACAAAAAATGAATCAGTTGGGTATCAAGTGCATTATTCACTACAGTTCTATTCCAGAGATTTTTAATTTAGAGATTGACCATCCAGACCACCTTAAACGTGTAAAAGAAGTAAGTAAAAAATTACAAAGGAGCACCCATGACACCGCAAGAAATGTGGAATGCATACAAGAAAATTAACCCCTCTATAGGAGATGAGATAGATGCCTGGGCTTTTGGAGTGGAACCAGACCTTTTAGAGGATTTGGTGTTAAGAGGCNAAAAGACTGCAACCGCCTCAGCCAACGACCTCTATGCACTAGAGGCCGAGTCTCTTCCTCAAGAAGGAACTTTTGATGTCATTTTAGACAGTCAAAATCAGGCTGTCTGTATTGTTGAAATTACAAAGGTTTCTGTCCAGCCCTTCAATCAAGTTTCTGCTCAACATGCCTTTAAGGAAGGGGAGGGTGATAAATCCCTAGCCTATTGGCGTCAGGTTCATGAGGATTGTTTCGCCGAGTGGCTGAAAGAAGCAGGACTGACTTTTACACCTGAAAGCAAGGTTGTTTTAGAAGAATTTCGCAAGGTCTACCCACTGTAGACTATTAGAAGGAAGAAAGTTTTGAAAATCACCGTCCAATCCTTTTTTCTCAAGTAAAACATGATATAATAAGTTTGTTTGAAGAAGAGTAGCAGCTCTTAAACTTAGAATAGGAGAAAACTATGCAAGCAGTTGAACATTTTATTAAGCAATTTGTTCCTGAACATTATGATTTATTTTTAGACTTGAGTCGTGAGACCAAGACTTTTTCTGGAAAGGTGACCATTACTGGTCAAGCACAGAGTGACCGCATTTCACTTCATCAAAAAGACTTGGAAATCGCTTCTGTAGAAGTTGCAGGGGAAGCTCGTCTATTTACAGTTGATCATGACAATGAAGCCCTTCATATTGAATTGGCTGAGGCTGGTCAAGTTGAAGTGGTTATCGCTTTCTCAGGAAAAATTACAGACAACATGACAGGGATTTACCCTTCTTATTACACAGTTGATGGAGTCAAGAAGGAAGTCTTGTCTACTCAGTTCGAGAGTCATTTTGCGCGCGAAGCCTTCCCATGTGTGGATGAACCAGAAGCCAAAGCAACTTTTGACCTCTCTCTACGTTTTGACCAAGCAGAAGGTGAATTGGCCTTGTCTAACATGCCTGAGATTGAGGTTGAAAACCGCAAGGAAACAGGCATCTGGAAGTTTGAGACAACACCTCGCATGTCTTCTTACTTGTTAGCCTTTGTAGCAGGTGATTTGCAAGGGGTAACGGCTAAAACTAAAAACGGTACCCTCGTAGGTGTCTACTCAACCAAAGCCCACCCACTATCAAACCTTGATTTCTCACTGGATATCGCTGTTCGCTCTATCGAGTTTTACGAAGATTACTATGGAGTTAAATACCCAATCCCTCAATCTCTCCACATCGCCCTTCCTGACTTCTCAGCTGGTGCTATGGAAAACTGGGGGCTTGTGACCTACCGTGAAGTTTACTTGGTTGTGGATGAAAACTCAACATTTGCTAGCCGTCAACAAGTTGCCCTAGTTGTGGCCCATGAATTGGCTCACCAATGGTTTGGGAACCTCGTTACTATGAAATGGTGGGATGACCTTTGGCTCAATGAAAGCTTTGCTAACATGATGGAGTACGTCTGTGTGGATGCTATTGAACCAAGCTGGAATATCTTTGAAGATTTCCAAACAGGTGGTGTTCCGTCTGCCTTGAAACGTGATGCGACGGATGGTGTTCAATCTGTTCACGTCGAAGTTAAACATCCAGATGAAATCAATACGCTCTTTGACGGAGCTATCGTCTATGCCAAAGGAAGTCGCCTCATGCATATGCTTCGTCGTTGGCTAGGTGATGCCGATTTTGCCAAAGGTTTGCATGACTACTTTGAAAAACATCAATACAGCAATACAATTGGTCGTGACCTTTGGGATGCTCTTGGTCAAGCGTCTGGACGTGATGTCGCAGCCTTCATGGATTCTTGGTTGGAACAACCTGGTTACCCAGTTCTCACTGTCAAAGTTGAAAATGATGTCTTGAAGATCTCACAAAAACAATTCTTTATCGGTGAGCACGAAGACAAGAACCGTCTCTGGGTTGTGCCACTAAACAGCAACTGGAAAGGCTTGCCTGATACACTCGAAACTGAAAGCATCGAAATCCCTGGCTACGCAGCTCTTCTTGCTGAAAATGAAGGAGCTCTTCGTCTCAATACTGAAAATACAGCTCACTACATTACAGACTATCAAGGAGACTTGCTAGATGCTATTCTTGCTGACCTAGTTGAGCTTGATAATACAAGTAAACTGCAAATCGTCCAAGAACGTCGCTTGCTTGCTGAAGCAGGGCATATTTCTTATGCAGACTTGCTTCCAGTACTTGATAAACTCGCTAAAGAAGAATCTTACCTTGTCGTTTCAGCTGTTTCTCAAGTAATTTCTGCTCTTGAGCGCTTTATAGATGAAGGAACAGAAGCTGAAAGAGCCTTCAAAGCCTTGATTGCTAAATTGGCTCGTCACAACTATGACCGTCTTGGTTTTGAAGCTAAAGATGGCGAATCAGATGAGGATGAGTTGGTTCGTCAGTTGGCTGTTTCTATGATGATTCGCTCAAATGATGCAGAAGCAAGTCAAGTCGCTAGCCAAATCTTCGCGGCTCACAAGGAGAATCTTGCAGGACTCCCAGCAGCAATTCGCTCACAAGTTCTGATCAATGAGATGAAACATCATGAGACTAAAGACTTGTTAGCACTTTATCTTGATACTTACACTCACGCAACAGATGCTGTCTTTAAACGCCAGTTGGCAGCTGCTCTTGCATACAGTACAGATGCGGATAATATCCAAAACTTGATTGCTTCTTGGAAGGACAAATTTGTGGTCAAACCACAAGACTTGTCTGCTTGGTACTTCCAGTTCTTAAGCCATCAAGCAACTCAGGAAACAGCATGGTCTTGGGCGCGTGAAAACTGGGCTTGGATTAAGGCAGCCCTTGGAGGAGATATGAGCTTTGATAGCTTTGTTATCCTTCCTGCACACGTATTTAAGACTCAGCAACGTTTGGCAGAGTACAAGGAATTCTTTGAGCCACAACTTTCTGACCTTGCTCTTAGCCGTAACATCGGTATGGGAATCAAGGAAATTGCAGCGCGTGTTGACTTGATTAACCGTGAAAAAGCTGCAGTGGAAGCAGTCGTTCTTCAATACGGAAATGCATAAATAAGCCTAAAATAAAAAGAAAACTCAGCTATCTCATGTAAAATGTAGAGAGTTGAGTTTTTTTTAAGGCAAATTTGGTATAATGGTTTTATTAAGGAGGAGTTTCTCATGATAAAAATCTTATTGGTTGAGGATGACCTAGGCCTGTCAAATTCAGTATTTGACTTTTTAGACGATTTTGCGGATGTCATGCAGGTATTTGATGGAGAAGAAGGTCTCTACGAAGCTGAGAGTGGCGTCTATGACTTGATTTTGCTCGATTTGATGTTGCCTGAAAAAAATGGCTTCCAAGTCTTGAAAGAATTGCGTGAAAAGGGGATTACGACTCCAGTTCTGATTATGACTGCCAAGGAAAGTTTGGATGACAAGGGACATGGATTTGAATTGGGAGCGGATGATTATCTGACAAAACCTTTCTACCTAGAAGAACTCAAAATGAGAATTCAAGCCCTGCTCAAACGTTCAGGCAAGTTTAATGAAAACACCTTGACTTATGGAAATATTGTGGTTAATTTGTCAACCAATACCGTTAAGGTTGAAGATACTCCTGTCGAATTACTGGGGAAAGAGTTCGATTTACTGGTTTATTTCCTTCAGAATCAAAATGTTATTTTGCCTAAGACTCAGATTTTTGATCGTTTATGGGGATTTGATAGTGACACAACGATTTCGGTTGTCGAAGTTTATGTTTCAAAAGTCCGTAAGAAATTAAAAGGAACCACTTTTGCAGAGAATTTGCAAACCTTGCGCAGTGTTGGGTATATTTTAAAAGATGTTCAGTAAACTAAAAAAAACATGGTATGCGGATGACTTTAGTTATTTTATCCGCAACTTTGGTGTCTTCACTCTGATTTTCTCTACCATGACCTTGATTATTTTACAGGTCATGCACTCGAGTCTCTATACTTCGGTGGACGATACGCTACATGGTTTGAGTAATAATCCTCAAGCAGTTATTCAGCTGGCCGTAAATAGGGCAACAGAAGAGATTAAAGATTTAGAGAATGCCGCTACAGATGCTAGCAAGACGGAGATAAAACCCAATGTCAGTTCTAACACAGAAGTCATTCTCTTTGATAAGAATTTTACCCAACTCCTTTCTGGAAACCGATTTTTGGGCTTGGATAAGATTAAACTGGAGAAAAAAGAATTAGGCCATATCTATCAAATTCAGGTTTTTAATAGCTATGGACAGGAAGAAATCTATCGCATGATTTTGATGGAAACCAATATCAGTTCGGTTTCAACCAATATCAAGTATGCAGCTGTCTTGATTAATACCAGTCAGTTGGAGCAAGCCAGTCAAAAGCATGAGCAATTGATTGTGGTCGTGATGGCAAGTTTCTGGATTTTGTCTTTACTTGCCAGTCTCTATCTAGCTAGGGTCAGTGTTCGGCCCCTGCTTGAGAGCATGCAGAAGCAGCAGTCCTTTGTGGAAAATGCCAGTCATGAGTTACGAACTCCACTTGCTGTTTTGCAAAATCGCTTAGAAACCCTTTTCCGTAAGCCAGAAGCAACCATTATGGATGTGAGCGAAAGCATTGCCTCTAGTTTAGAAGAAGTCCGAAATATGCGGTTTTTGACAACGAACTTGTTGAATTTAGCTCGTAGAGATGATGGGATTAAGCCGGAACTTGCAGAAGTTCCAACCAGTTTTTTCAATACGACTTTCACGAACTATGAGATGATTGCCTCGGAGAACGACCGTGTCTTCCGTTTTGAAAATCGTATCCATCGAACAATTGTTACAGATCAACTTCTTTTGAAACAACTGATGACCATCCTATTTGATAATGCCATCAAATATACTGAAGAGGATGGTGAAATTGATTTTGTGATTTCGGCGACAGATCGCAATCTGTATTTACTTGTTTCTGATAATGGAGTCGGTATTTCCGCAGAAGATAAGAAGAAAATTTTTGACCGTTTTTATCGAGTAGACAAGGCTAGAACCCGTCAAAAAGGTGGTTTTGGTTTAGGGTTATCCCTAGCCAAGCAAATTGTAGATGCGCTAAAAGGAACCATTACTGTTAAAGATAATAAACCAAAGGGAACAATCTTTGAAGTGAAGATTGCCATCCACACATCATCTAAAAAGAAAAAATAAAAATATCGCTCCAGATGGGGCGATATTTTGGATTTATCTTCTAAGTTTTCGTTTGATAATAGATCGTTGAACTTTTAAGACAAGTAAGCTGGATCCGATTGCTGCGGCAAATGCAAGAGAAGTTGATAATTTTAATGCTAAAAAGACAAAACTAAAGATAGCAATACAGATACAAAAAACAGCGATATTAACAAAAAATAGGATTTCCTTGAGATTGGCATCAGATTGCGCTTCAGGTGTATAATCTTGATAGCGAGGAACCTGTTGGCTTAATTCTTCTTGATACTCTACCTCATAGGATTGTAATTTTCTTACGGGCATTATTCTCTCCTTAACAGTACATACCTATTTTATCATTTTTTCAGCAGAGAATTATTACAGAAAGGTTACAATAAGAATAAAGTCCCTTTTCATTTTTAAAGAATGGCTGATTTTCCAGAAATATGGTATAATTTTTCTTATGGAAAAGATTATCATTACAGCAACTGCTGAAAGTATTGAACAAGTTAAACAACTGCTCGAAGCTGGCGTAGACCGTATCTATGTTGGTGAGAAAGATTTTGGTCTTCGTCTGCCAACAACCTTTAGTTATGATCAATTGCGTGAAATCGCTAAGTTGGTTCATGAAGCTGGTAAGGAATTGATTGTTGCAGTCAATGCCCTCATGCACCAAGATATGATGGATCGTATTAAGCCCTTCCTCGATTTCTTGGAAGAAATCAAGACAGACTACATTACGATTGGTGATGCAGGTGTCTTTTACGTGGTCAACCGTGATGGTTATTCCTTTAAGACCATCTACGATGCTTCGACTATGGTAACTAGCAGTCGCCAGATCAACTTCTGGGGACAAAAGGCTGGCGCATCTGAGGCTGTTTTGGCGCGTGAAATTCCATCTGCTGAACTCTTTAAAATGCCAGAGATTTTGGAAATTCCTGCTGAAGTTTTGGTTTACGGTGCTAGTGTCATCCATCATTCTAAACGTCCACTCTTGCAAAACTACTATAACTTTACACATATCGATGACGAAAAGACTCGCAAGCGTGACCTCTTCTTGGCTGAGCCAAGTGACCCAGAGAGCCACTATTCCATTTTTGAAGACACTCATGGTACCCATATCTTTGCCAATAACGACCTTGATTTGATGACCAAATTGACAGAATTGGTGGAGCATGGTTTTACCCATTGGAAACTAGAAGGGCTCTACACTCCTGGTCAGAACTTTGTTGAAATTACAAAACTCTTTATCCAAGCGCGTAGCTTGATTCAAGAGGGCAACTTTAGCCATGACCAAGCTTTCTTGCTGGATGAAGAAGTTCGTAAACTTCACCCTAAAAACCGTTTCCTTGATACAGGATTCTATGACTACGATCCTGATATGGTTAAATAGGACATCAAAACCCGAAATAAAAATGTTCGGGTTTTTCCAGTGTATCCATGAAATAAAAACGAATAGATGTTATAATAAAAGTAGCTCTTTAATGGAGGTGTTTGAGTGGAAAATCTGAAGAAAATGGCAGGTATCAAGGCTGCTGAGTTTGTCAAGGATGGGATGGTTGTCGGACTGGGAACGGGTTCTACTGCCTATTATTTTGTCGAAGAAATCGGTCGTCGTATTAAGGAAGAAGGCTTGAAGATTACAGCTGTAACGACTTCTAGTGTGACTAGTAAACAGGCTGAAGGGCTTAATATCCCACTCAAGTCTATTGACCAAGTAGACTTCGTCGATGTGACAGTCGACGGGGCGGATGAAGTGGATAGTCAGTTTAATGGAATCAAAGGTGGTGGTGGTGCCCTTCTGATGGAGAAGGTTGTCGCAACGCCTTCAAAAGAATACTTTTGGGTGGTGGATGAAAGCAAGCTAGTTGAGAAACTAGGTGCTTTTAAATTGCCAGTAGAAGTGGTTCAGTATGGCGCAGAACAGGTCTTTCGTCGTTTTGAACGAGCTGGCTACAAACCAAGTTTCCGTGAAAAAGACGGCCAACGTTTTGTGACCGATATGCAGAATTTTATCATTGATCTTGCCTTGGATGTCATTGAAGATCCAATTGCTTTCGGACAAGAATTGGACCATATCGTTGGTGTTGTAGAGCACGGATTATTCAACCAAATGGTGGATAAGGTGATCGTAGCTGGACGAAATGGGGTTCAGATTTTAACTTCAAGCAAAGCAAAATAATAAGGAGACACATTATGTCAAAATTTAATCGTATTCACTTGGTGGTACTAGATTCTGTAGGAATCGGTGCTGCACCAGATGCTAACAACTTTGTCAATGCAGGAGTTCCAGACGGAGCTTCTGACACACTGGGACACATTTCAAAAGCAGTTGGTTTGAATGTCCCAAACATGGCTAAAATTGGTCTTGGAAATATTCCTCGAGAAACTCCTCTTAAGACTGTTCCAGCTGAAAGCAATCCAACAGGATATGCAACAAAATTGGAAGAAGTATCTCTTGGTAAGGATACCATGACTGGACACTGGGAAATCATGGGCCTTAACATTACAGAACCTTTCGATACTTTCTGGAATGGATTCCCAGAAGAAATCTTGACAAAAATCGAAGAATTCTCAGGACGCAAGGTTATTCGTGAAGCCAACAAACCTTACTCAGGAACGGCTGTTATCGATGACTTTGGACCACGTCAGATGGAAACTGGGGAGTTGATTATCTATACTTCAGCCGACCCTGTTTTGCAAATTGCTGCCCACGAAGATATTATTCCTTTGGACGAATTGTACCGTATCTGTGAATACGCTCGTTCAATTACACTTGAACGTCCTGCCCTTTTAGGACGTATCATTGCCCGTCCATATGTTGGTGAGCCAGGAAACTTCACTCGTACAGCAAATCGTCGTGACTTGGCAGTTTCACCATTTGCTCCAACCGTTCTCGATAAACTCAATGAAGCAGGTATCGATACTTACGCTGTTGGTAAAATCAATGATATCTTTAACGGTGCGGGTATCAACCATGATATGGGCCACAACAAGTCAAACAGCCACGGAATTGATACATTATTGAAGACCATGGGCCTTGCTGAGTTTGAAAAAGGATTCTCCTTCACAAACTTAGTTGACTTTGATGCTCTTTACGGCCACCGTCGTAATGCTCACGGTTACCGTGATTGCTTGCATGAGTTTGATGAACGCTTGCCTGAAATTATCACAGCCATGAGAGAGAACGACCTTCTTTTGATTACTGCGGACCATGGAAATGACCCAACCTATGCAGGAACGGACCATACTCGTGAATATATCCCACTTTTGGCTTACAGTCCTGCCTTTAAAGGAAACGGTTTGATTCCAGTTGGACATTTTGCAGATATCTCAGCTACAGTTGCGGATAATTTTGGTGTTGAAACTGCCATGATTGGGGAAAGTTTCTTAGATAAATTGGTATAAGATGACGCGTTATGCTTTACTGGTTAGAGGCATCAATGTTGGTGGCAAGAATAAGGTCGTCATGGCAGTGCTTCGGCAAGAATTGACAGAGTTTGGGCTTGAAAATGTTGAGACCTACATCAACAGTGGCAATATTTTCTTTACTTCTACAGCTCCCAAAGCCCAATTGGTTGAAAAGTTAGAGGCTTTCTTTACAGTCCATTATCCATTTATTCAGAGCTTTTCTTTGCTGAGTCAGGAAGATTATGAAGAAGAGCTGAATAATCTGCCAGATTGGTGGACCAAAAACCTAGCTCGAAAAGATGTCCTTTTCTACACGGAGAGTTTGGCTGTGGATCAAGTGATCGAGAAAGTGAACAGTTTGGAACTGGAAGATGAAGTGGTTCATTTTGGAAGACTTGGGATTTTCTGGGGGAAATTCTCTGAGGAATCCTACTATGCAACTGCCTATCACAAGTACTTGCTCAAGATGCCTTTCTATCGCAATATTACCATTCGTAATGCTAAAACTTTTGACAAAATCGGTCAAATGCTAAAAAATAATAAAGGAGACACACAATGACATTTTTAGATAAAATCAATGAAACAGCTGCCTTCCTGAAAGACAAGGGAATCCAAGCACCTGAGTTCGGTCTAATCCTTGGATCAGGACTTGGAGAACTTGCAGAAGAAATCGAAAATCCAGTTGTAGTAGACTATGCTGAGATTCCAAACTGGGGCCGTTCAACAGTAGTCGGTCACGCTGGTAAATTGGTATATGGTGAACTTGCAGGTCGCAAGGTCTTGGCTCTTCAAGGGCGTTTCCATTTCTACGAAGGAAATCCTCTGGAAGTGGTGACATTCCCAGTTCGTGTCATGAAAGTTCTTGGATGTGAAGGTGTTATTGTAACCAATGCAGCTGGCGGTATTGGATTTGGTCCTGGTACCTTGATGGCTATCTCAGACCATATCAACATGACAGGTCAAAACCCATTGATGGGTGAAAATTTGGATGATTTTGGTCCACGTTTCCCAGATATGTCTAAAGCCTACACTCCAGAATATCGTGCTACTGCCCATGAAGTAGCTAAGAAACTTGGTATCAAGCTTGATGAAGGTGTCTATATTGGTGTAACAGGTCCGACATATGAAACCCCAGCAGAAATTCGTGCCTATAAGACATTGGGAGCAGATGCAGTTGGTATGTCTACAGTTCCTGAAGTGATTGTTGCAGCCCACTCTGGCTTGAAAGTTCTCGGTATTTCATGTATTACTAACCATGCTGCAGGTTTCCAAGAAGAACTCAACCACGAAGAAGTTGTAGAAGTGACTGAACGTGTTAAAGGAGACTTTAAAGGCTTGCTTAAAGCGATTCTTGCTGAATTGTAATCATGTTAATAGAATTGAGGAGTATTTTTCGAAAAATCCCTTATAATTTTAGATTATTCATAGCAGTAATTCTACAAGGAATAGTTTCGGGTTTATCTGGTATATTTCTCCATTATCTTTTAGAGATAGTAGAGAGTCTAGCTTTTGGTCAGTCAGAACATCATAGTGAATTTTTGACAGATGGAGTTTCCTCCTCACGAATAGGATTAAGTTTAATAATCGTGGGTCTTGGCTCATCCTTGGTCTGGTATTTCTT
The DNA here is from genome assembly GCF_003942765.1 of Streptococcus mitis. GTDB lineage: Bacteria > Bacillota > Bacilli > Lactobacillales > Streptococcaceae > Streptococcus > Streptococcus mitis_BE. The sequence continues at coordinate 240,408 of NZ_RJNW01000001.1, read as the reverse complement.
GCAAAAAAGGTCGAAGATTTATTCCATCAAAGCTCAGATGAAGGATGAGACTTCACAATACAAGCTTCATTTTTTAAGACAGCTATTTCATTCAATTTGGCAGATCATTGCAGTTGGAGGGGGAGCCCCTATTGGCAAAGAAGCTGCTCCACGAGAGATTGGAACTCTATTTGCAGGACCAATTGGAAAAATATGTATACTGTCTATGAAGGATCGCATCTTTCTCCTTGCTTGTGGTGCTGGTGCTGGTTTAGCGGCTGTTTATCAGGTTCCATTAACAAGTGTCTTCTTTGTTTTTGAAACCCTAGGAATTGCTCTATCTATTAAACGATTTGTCTTAGTCGGTTTGACTACCTATGTCTCAACCTATATAGCAGGCTGGGTTATTTCAGATCAGGCTCTCTACCAGATTCCAGCCATCACATGGTCATTAAAGGAAATATGGATTATTCCCTTATTACTTCTTTTCTTAACCCCACTAGCTTGGCTTTTTGGTCGCTTAAGTAAGGCAGCGTCTTCAAACAGAATAAAAGATAAACGAATACTTCTAACATTGCCCTCAGCTTTTCTTTTTCTTATTGGATTAGCAAGTTATTTTCCACATCTACTTGGAAATGGACGTATGATGGCTCAGGAAGTTTTAAATGGTAGCAGTGGTCAAACAGTACTTCTCATGTTTTTCCTAAAAGCAGTGGTCGTTCTTATTATCCTTTGGGTAGGGGCCTATGGTGGAACTCTTACGCCATCTTTTGCCTTGGGGATGGCTGGAGCTGCTCTCTTGGGCATGATTCTAGGTTTGGACAGTCAGTCAACCGTTTTACTTTTGGGATCTGTTTGTTTTTTGTCTGTGACCTTGAGGGCGCCTATTTCTGCAACCGGATTAGTTATAGGTTTCACTGGGCTAGATATAGATTCTCTTCCGTATCTCTTAGTAACTGCTTTCCTAGCTTATGACTTTGCAAAAATGTTAGACCGCTTTCCTTGGGCTAGCATACTGTGTCAGAAGTCAAAGAATAAAGTAATTAGGTAGGAAATGTTCATTTCTTCTAGTTAAGGATTTAACTTAAAAGATTAAAAACTATTGTCAGTTTATCAATAACTGTTTTAAATAAAAATGTAGTAGGCTTATCGGAGTCATGATTGAATACGATTTTTACTATCTATGAAATATAAAAATAAAAAAAGAAAGGTAGAGCTTGTGTTCTGATTTGAACACGAGCGGAAAACTTTTCTAAAAACTCAGAAGAGAAAGGGGAGTTCGGATTTGAATAGAAGCCGCTCTAATCTTCTCAATATCATCAAAATTAAGAAAGAAAGGAATTGAACCCACCCTAAAAGCAGTGGGAAAAAGATAGTTGGTCTAGTGAGCATCGCTCACTGCACCCACCTCCTATTTTCCCTTTGCTTTTTGACGGGTTTGGTATCTTTCTGATTATAAATTTTAGAATAAAGAAAGGATGGGTTAACTGTATTCATTGAACTGAATACGGGCGGAGAACTGTGTAAAAAAGATAAACTGTCTACCATCTGCGATGCGTCGTCAGTTTCCTATTTTTACTTTGTTCTCCGTCGCCCTTTATATCTTAATTATGTCTATCCATATTGCTGCTCAGCAGGGTGAAATTGCTGATAAAATTCTTCTTCCTGGGGATCCTCTTCGTGCTAAGTTTATTGCGGAGAATTTCCTTGAAGATGCTGTTTGTTTTAACGAAGTGCGTAACATGTTTGGTTACACTGGTACTTACAAGGGTCACCGTATATCCGTCATGGGAACTGGGATGGGGATGCCATCGATTTCGATTTATGCGCGTGAGTTGATTGTGGACTACGGAGTGAAGAAATTGATTCGTGTGGGAACTGCAGGTTCTTTGAATGAAGATGTCCACGTTCGTGAATTGGTTTTGGCGCAGGCAGCTGCAACCAACTCTAACATCATCCGCAATGACTGGCCACAGTATGATTTCCCACAAATCGCTAGCTTTGATTTGCTGGACAAGGCCTACCATATCGCCAAAGAACTTGGTATGACAACCCACGTTGGGAACGTTTTGTCGTCAGATGTCTTTTATTCAAACTACTTTGAAAAGAACATCGAGCTTGGTAAATGGGGAGTTAAGGCTGTGGAAATGGAAGCGGCAGCTCTTTACTATCTTGCTGCCCAACACCACGTTGATGCACTTGCTATCATGACCATTTCTGATAGTTTGGTCAACCCAGATGAAGACACGACTGCAGAAGAACGCCAAAATACCTTCACCGATATGATGAAGGTTGGTTTGGAAACCTTGATTGCAGAGTAAAATGTAAAAGAAAATCCTGATTTCAAGTAAAATCAGGATTTTTTCATGGATGCAATTTTTTCTGGATCTGGTGTGACACGGAGGGTCTTTTGCCCGGTGTAGGTGACAAAACCGGGTTTTCCACCAGTTGGTTTGTTGAGTTTCTTGACTTCAATCATATCTACCTGCACCAGATTTGACAAGCGACCTTGAGAGAAGTAGGCGGCCAGCTCTGCTGCGTCTGTCTTGACTTCATCAGATGGGTCAAGATTTCCTGAGATGACAACATGGCTTCCAGGAATATCCTTGGCATGGAACCAAAGTTCCTCCTTGCGTGCCATTTTAAAGGTTAGTTCCTCATTTTGCAGATTGTTTCTACCGACGTAGATGATGGTTTTGCCATCACTCGCCAGATACTGTTCTGGTTTTTTGCGTTTCTGGATTTTCTCCCGTTGTCTTCTGCGGATAAAGCCAGTTTGGATTAATTCTTCACGGATTTCAGCGATTTCTTCCAGCCCAGCTTGGTTGAGGACGGTCTCCACACTTTCCAGATAGAGAATGGTTGTCTTGGTTTCTTCAATCAAATCAGTCAAGTATTTGACAGCTTCTTTTAGTTTCTGGTAACGTTTAAAATAGCGTTGAGCATTTTGATTGGGAGTCAAGGCCTTATCAAGCGCAATGGTGATGGGTTGATTGGTGTAGTAGTTGTCTAGGATAACCTGGTCTTGGTCGTTAGGCACTTGGTGGAGGAAGGTTGTCAGCAATTCTCCTTTTTGACGAAACTCTTCAGCATTGTCTGTCGCCAGTAATTCTTTTTCCTGTTTTTTGAGTTTGTGGCGGTTTTTCTGAAGTTCATTTTCAACACGGCGAATGAGTTCACTGGCTTGCTGTTTGACGCGGTCGCGTTCAGCCTTATCCTTATAGTAGGTGTCCAACAAATCAGAAAGATTGGTAAAAGGTTCTCCCACCTGATTTGCAAAAGGAACTGGGCTGAAGGAAGTCTCAGTCAAGCATGGCTTGGTTTCCTGATTGAAAAAGTTTCGGAAAGTGGCTAGTTTATCACTAACCAGAATCTTTTCCAATTCATTTGCCGTATCGCGTCCCAGACCTTGAAAGAGGCTTTGAAGATTTTTAGCTGTCGTTTCCTGTGTTTGCAGGATTTCAAAGAGTTTCTCGTCCTTGATTGTAAAAGGATTGAGAGCTTCCGTACTTGGTGGAGCGATGTAGGTCGATCCAGGCAGCAAGGTACGGTAGCTATTTTGTGAAAAGCCAACGTGTTTAATGACTTCGAGGATTTTATGACTGCTTTTATCGACCAGTAGAATATTACTGTGTTTCCCCATGATTTCGATAATCAAGGTAGCCTGAATATGGTCTCCAATTTCGTTTTTATTGGAAACTGTCATTTCCACAATACGGTCATTTTCCACTTGCTCAATCGACTCAATCAGGGCACCCTGCAAATATTTTCTCAAAACCATGATAAAGGTAGAAGGTTGGGCTGGATTTTCAAAAGTCGTTTGGGTCAGCTGAATGCGTCCAAAAACTGGATGGGCAGAAAGGAGCAGGCGATGACTTTGGCGATTGCTGCGGATTTGCAAGACCAACTCTTGTTCAAAAGGCTGATTGATTTTTTGAATGCGACCATTCACTAACTCTCTTCGCAATTCCTCAACCATGTGGTGTAAAAAAAATCCATCAAATGACATCGTTCTCTCCTTGTGATTGTATTCCATAGTATTATATCAAAAAGGTAGAATAAAATCATGGAAATGTGGTATAATAAAGCCAAGTAAAGAGAAACGAGAAGCACATGTATATTGAAATGGTAGATGAAACTGGTCAAGTTTCAAAAGAAATGTTGCAACAAACCCAAGAAATTTTGGAATTTGCAGCCCAAAAATTAGGAAAAGAAGACAAGGAAATGGCAGTTACCTTTGTGACCAACGAGCGTAGTCATGAACTCAATCTAGAGTACCGTGACACCGACCGTCCGACAGATGTCATCAGCCTCGAGTATAGACCAGAGTTAGAAATTGCCTTTGACGAAGAAGATTTACTTGAAAATCCAGAATTGGTAGAGATGATGTCTGAGTTTGATGCCTATATTGGGGAACTTTTCATCTCTATCGATAAGGCACATGAGCAGGCCGAGGAATATGGCCACAGCTTTGAGCGTGAGATGGGCTTCTTGGCAGTACACGGCTTTTTACATATCAACGGCTATGATCACTACACTCCGGAAGAAGAAGCGGAGATGTTCGGTTTACAAGAAGAAATTTTGACAGCCTATGGACTCACAAGACAATAAACGAAAATGGAAAAATCGTGACCTGATATCCAGTTTAGAATTTGCCCTCACAGGAATTTTTACTGCCATCAAGGAAGAACGCAATATGCGAAAACATGCAGTGACGGCTCTTGTAGTCATTCTTGCAGGTTTTGTTTTTCATGTGTCACGAATCGAATGGCTCTTTCTCCTATTGAGCATTTTCTTGGTAGTAGCCTTTGAAATTATCAATTCTGCTATTGAAAATGTGGTGGATTTGGCCAGTCACTATCACTTTTCCATGCTGGCTAAAAATGCCAAGGATATGGCGGCTGGCGCGGTATTAGTGGTCTCTCTTTTTGCAGCCTTAACAGGCGCATTGATTTTTCTCCCACGAATCTGGGATTTATTATTTTAAACAGTAAGAGGAAATTATGACTTTTAAATCAGGCTTTGTAGCCATTTTAGGACGTCCCAACGTTGGGAAGTCAACCTTTTTAAATCACGTCATGGGGCAAAAGATTGCCATCATGAGTGACAAGGCGCAGACAACGCGCAACAAAATCATGGGAATTTACACGACTGATAAGGAACAAATCGTCTTTATCGACACACCAGGGATTCACAAGCCTAAAACGGCCCTTGGAGATTTCATGGTTGAGTCTGCCTACAGTACCCTTCGCGAAGTGGATACCGTTCTTTTCATGGTGCCTGCTGATGAAGCGCGTGGTAAAGGGGACGATATGATTATCGAGCGTCTCAAGGCTGCTAATGTACCAGTGATTTTGGTGGTGAACAAGATCGATAAGGTTCACCCAGATCAGCTTTTGTCTCAGATTGATGATTTCCGTAATCAGATGGACTTCAAGGAAATTGTTCCTATCTCAGCCCTTCAGGGAAATAATATCTCACGTTTAGTGGATATTTTGAGTGAAAATCTGGACGAAGGTTTCCAATATTTCCCGTCTGATCAAATCACAGACCATCCAGAACGATTCTTGGTTTCAGAAATGGTTCGCGAGAAAGTCTTGCACCTAACTCGTGAAGAGATTCCGCATTCTGTTGCAGTAGTAGTTGATTCTATGAAACGAGACGAAGAGACAGACAAGGTTCATATCCGTGCAACCATCATGGTCGAGCGCGATAGCCAAAAAGGGATTATCATCGGTAAAGGTGGCGCTATGCTTAAGAAAATCGGTAGTATGGCCCGTCGTGATATCGAACTCATGCTAGGAGACAAGGTTTTCCTAGAAACATGGGTCAAGGTCAAGAAAAACTGGCGCGATAAAAAGCTAGATTTGGCTGACTTTGGCTATAATGAAAAAGAATACTAAGTAGAGGTGGGCTCATGCCTGCTTCTTGTTTTTACAGAAGGAGGACTTATGCCTGAATTACCTGAGGTTGAAACCGTTCGACGTGGTTTGGAAAAATTGATTTTGGGAAAGAAGATTTCGAGTGTAGAAATTCGCTATCCCAAGATGATTAAGACAGATTTGGACGAGTTTCAAAAGGAAGTACCTGGTCAAGTTGTTGAGTCAATGGGACGTCGTGGCAAATATTTACTTTTCTACCTGACAGACAAGGTCTTGATTTCTCATCTGCGGATGGAGGGCAAGTATTTTTATTATCCGTACCAGGTTCCCGAACGCAAGCATGCCCATGTTTTCTTCCAGTTTGAAGATGGTGGCACGCTTGTTTATGAGGATGTTCGCAAGTTTGGTACTATGGAACTCTTGGCGCCTGACCTTTTGGAAGCCTACTTTCTTTCTAAAAAACTAGGACCTGAACCAAGCGAACAAGACTTTGATGTGCAGGTCTTTCAAGTAGCTTTAGATAAGTCTAAAAAGCCTATCAAATCCCATCTTTTAGACCAGACCTTGGTAGCTGGACTTGGCAATATCTATGTGGATGAGGTTCTCTGGCGAGCTCAGGTTCATCCAGCTAGACCTTCCCAGAATTTGACAGCAGACGAAGCGACAGCCATTCATGACCAGACCATTGCTGTTTTGGGCCAGGCTGTTGACAAAGGTGGTTCCACCATTCGGACCTATACCAATGCCTTTGGGGAAGATGGAACCATGCAGGATTTTCATCAGGTCTATGACAAGGCTGGTCAAGAATGTGTACGCTGTGGTACCATCATTGAGAAAATCCAACTAGGCGGACGAGGCACCCATTTTTGTCCTCAGTGCCAAAGGAGGGGCTGATGGGAAAAATCATTGGAATCACTGGGGGAATTGCTTCGGGTAAATCAACTGTGACAAATTTTCTAAGAAAGAAAGGCTTTCAAGTAGTGGATGCCGACTCTCTTGTTCACCAACTACAGAAACCTGGTGGTCGTCTGTTTGAGGCTCTAGTTCAGCACTTTGGGCAAGAAATCATCCTTGAAAATGGAGAACTCAATCGGCCTCTCCTAGCTAGTCTCATCTTTTCAAATCCTGAAGAACGAGTATGGTCTAAGCAAATCCAAGGAGAGATTATCCGTGAGGAACTAGCTACGTTGAGAGACCAGTTGGCTCAGACAGAAGAGATTTTTTTTATGGATATACCCCTGCTTTTTGAGCAGAACTACGTCTCTTGGTTTGATGAGACTTGGCTGGTCTATGTGGATCGAGATATCCAAGTAGAACGTTTAATGAAAAGGGACCAGTTATCCAAAGATGAAGCTGAGTTTCGTCTGGCAGCCCAGTGGCCTTTAGAGAAAAAGAAAGGTTTGGCTAGCCATGTTTTAAACAACAATGGAAATCAGGACCAGCTTCTTACTCAGGTCTTCTCCCTGCTTGAGGGAGGTAGTGAAGATGACAGAGATTAACTGGAAGGATAATCTGCGCATTGCCTGGTTTGGTAATTTTCTGACAGGAGCCAGTATTTCCTTAGTTGTGCCTTTTATGCCCATCTTTGTGGAAAATTTAGGTGTAGGGAGTGATCAAGTTGCTTTTTATGCAGGCTTAGCTATTTCTGTCTCTGCTATTTCGGCGGCGCTCTTTTCTCCTATATGGGGGATTCTTGCTGACAAATATGGTCGAAAACCCATGATGATTCGGGCTGGTCTGGCCATGACTATCACTATGGGAGGTTTGGCCTTTGTCCCAAATATATATTGGTTAATCTTTCTTCGTTTATTAAACGGTGTATTTGCGGGATTTGTTCCCAATGCAACGGCCTTGATAGCCAGTCAGGTTCCAAAGGAGAAATTAGGAACTGCCTTAGGTACTTTGTCTACTGGCGTAGTTGCAGGTACTCTAACTGGTCCCTTTATTGGTGGCTTTATCGCGGAATTATTTGGCATTCGTACGGTTTTCTTATTGGTTGGTAGTTTTCTATTTTTAGCTGCTATTTTGACTATTTTATTTATTAAGGAAGATTTTCAACCAGTAGCCAAGGAAAAGGTCATCCCAACAAAGGAATTGTTTACATCAGTTAAATATCCCTATCTTTTGGTCAATCTCTTTCTGACCAGTTTTGTCATTCAATTTTCAGCCCAATCAATTGGCCCTATTTTGGCTCTTTATGTACGCGACTTAGGCCAGACAGAGAATCTTCTTTTTATATCTGGTTTGATTGTATCCAGTATGGGCTTTTCCAGCATGATGAGTGCAGGAGTCATGGGCAAGTTAGGTGACAAGGTGGGCAATCATCGTCTCTTGGTTGTAGCCCAGTTTTATTCAGTTATCATCTATCTCCTCTGTGCCAATGCTTCTAGTCCCCTTCAACTAGGACTCTATCGTTTCCTCTTTGGCTTGGGGACCGGTGCCTTGATTCCTGGAGTTAATGCCCTTCTCAGCAAGATGACTCCCAAAGCCGGTATTTCAAGGGTCTTTGCCTTCAATCAGGTATTCTTTTATCTGGGAGGTGTCGTTGGTCCCATGGCAGGTTCTGCAGTAGCAGGTCAATTTGGCTACCATGCAGTCTTTTATGCGACAAGCCTTTGTGTTGCCTTTAGTTGTCTCTTTAACCTTCTTCAATTTCGAACATTATTAAAAGTAAAGGAAATCTAGTGCGAGTAAAAATTAATCTCAAATGTTCCTCTTGTGGCAGTATCAATTACCTAACCAGTAAAAATTCAAAAACCCATCCAGACAAGATTGAGGTTTTAAAGTATTGTCCCAAGGAAAGAAAAGTAACCCTACATCTTGAATCTAAGTAGATTTTATGGTAAAATAATAGGGATTTTAAGGAGTTTGATATGTATAACCTATTATTAACCATTTTATTAGTATTATCTGTTGTGATTGTAATTGCTATTTTCATGCAACCAACTAAAAACCAATCCAGCAATGTATTTGATGCCAGCTCAGGTGATTTGTTTGAACGCAGTAAAGCACGCGGTTTTGAAGCTGTAATGCAGCGTTTGACAGGGATTTTAGTCTTTTTCTGGCTAGCCATTGCCTTAGCATTGACGGTATTATCAAGTAGATAAGAAAATAATGGGCAGGACTAGGTCTTTGCCTCTTTTTATTTTTAAAAGATATTTGAGAAGGTTTTACAGTAAAAGAAAATAAAAAATCTAGAAAGAAAATATGAAAGATAGAATAAAAGAATATTTACAAGACAAGGGAAAGGTGACTGTCAATGACTTGGCTCAGGCTTTAGGAAAAGACGGATCCAAGGATTTTCGTGAGTTGATTAAAACCTTGTCCCTAATGGAAAGGAAGCACCAGATTCGCTTTGAAGAAGATGGAACTTTGACTTTGGAAGTCAAGAAAAAACACGAGATTACTCTCAAGGGGATTTTTCATGCCCATAAAAATGGCTTTGGCTTTGTTAGTCTGGAAGGCGAGGAGGACGACCTTTTTGTAGGAAAAAACGATGTCAACTATGCTATTGATGGTGATACCGTTGAGGTCGTCATCAAGAAAGTCGCTGACCGCAATAAGGGAACAGCTGCCGAAGCCAAAATTATTGATATCTTAGAACACAGTTTGACAACCGTTGTCGGTCAAATCGTTCTAGATCAAGAAAAACCTAAGTATGCGGGTTACATCCGTTCTAAAAATCAGAAAATCAGCCAACCGATTTATGTCAAGAAACCAGCTCTAAAACTAGAAGGAACAGAAGTTATCAAGGTCTTTATCGACAAATATCCAAGTAAGAAACATGATTTCTTTGTCGCGAGTGTCCTCGATGTGGTGGGGCACTCGACGGATGTCGGAATTGATGTTCTTGAGGTTTTGGAGTCTATGGACATTGTCTCAGAATTTCCAGAGGCTGTTGTCAAGGAAGCAGAAAGTGTGTCTGATGCTCCGTCTCAAAAGGATATGGAAGGTCGTATGGATTTGAGAGATGAGATTACCTTTACCATTGATGGTGCTGACGCCAAGGATTTGGACGATGCGGTGCATATCAAGGCCTTGAAAAATGGAAATCTGGAGCTTGGTGTTCACATCGCAGATGTTTCCTACTATGTGACCGAGGGTTCGGCCCTTGACAAGGAAGCCCTTAACCGCGCTACTTCTGTCTATGTGACAGACCGAGTGGTGCCAATGCTTCCAGAACGACTGTCAAATGGCATCTGTTCTCTCAATCCTCAAGTTGACCGCCTGACCCAGTCTGCCATTATGGAGATTGATAAACATGGTCGTGTAGTCAACTACACCATCACACAAACGGTTATCAATACTAGCTTCAGGATGACCTATAGTGATGTCAATGATATCCTAGCTGGAGACAAGGAAAAGAGACAAGAATATAAGAAAATTGTTCCAAGTATCGAACTCATGGCCAAGCTTCATGAAACTTTAGAAAACATGCGTGTGAAACGTGGTGCCCTCAATTTTGATACCAATGAAGCTAAGATTTTAGTGGATAAACAAGGTAAGCCTGTTGATATCGTTCTTCGTCAGCGTGGTGTTGCCGAGCGCATGATTGAATCCTTTATGCTGATGGCCAATGAAACAGTTGCCGAGCATTTCAGCAAGCTGGATTTGCCTTTCATCTATCGAATTCACGAGGATCCAAAGGCTGAAAAGGTTCAGAAGTTTATTGATTATGCTTCGAGTTTTGGCTTGAGCATTTATGGAACTGCCAGTGAGATTAGCCAGGAGACCCTTCAAGACATCATGCGTACTGTTGAGGGAGAACCTTATGCAGATGTATTGTCCATGATGCTTCTTCGCTCTATGCAGCAGGCTCGCTATTCGGAGCACAATCACGGCCACTATGGATTAGCGGCTGACTATTATACTCACTTTACTAGTCCGATTCGTCGTTATCCAGACCTCCTTGTTCATCGTATGATTCGTGATTACGGCCGTTCTAAGGAAATAGCAGAGCATTTTGAGAAAGTGATTCCAGAGATTGCGACCCAGTCTTCCAACCGTGAGCGTCGTGCCATTGAGGCTGAGCGTGAAGTCGAAGCCATGAAAAAGGCTGAGTATATGGAAGAATACGTGGGTGAAGAGTACGATGCGGTTGTGTCTAGCATCGTTAAATTCGGTCTCTTTGTTGAATTGCCGAATACAGTTGAGGGCTTGATTCACATCACTAATCTACCTGAATTTTATCATTTCAATGAGCGGGATTTGACTCTTCGTGGGGAGAAATCAGGAACAACCTTCCGTGTAGGTCAGCAAATCCGTATCCGAGTTGAAAGAGCCGACAAGATGACGGGTGAAATTGACTTCTCTTACATCCCAAGTGAGTTTGATGTGATTGAAAAAGGCTTGAAACAGTCTAGTCGCAGTGACAGAGGGCGTGGTTCAAGTCATCGTTCAGATAAGAAGGAAGATAAGAGAAAATCAGGACGCTCAAATGATAAGCGCAAGCATTCACAAAAAGACAAGAAGAAAAAAGGAAAGAAACCTTTTTATAAGGAAGTAGCTAAGAAAGGAGCCAAACATGGCAAAGGGCGAGGGAAAGGTCGTCGCACAAAATAAAAAGGCGCGCCACGACTATACAATCGTAGATACGCTAGAGGCAGGAATGGTTCTGACTGGAACTGAAATCAAGAGTGTACGAGCAGCTCGAATCAATCTCAAGGATGGCTTTGCCCAAGTAAAAAATGGAGAAGTCTGGTTGAGCAATGTCCATATCGCTCCTTACGAAGAGGGCAATATCTGGAACCAAGAACCAGAACGTCGTCGTAAACTCCTGCTCCATAAGAAACAAATCCAAAAATTAGAACAGGAGACTAAAGGAACAGGAATGACACTGGTTCCCCTTAAAGTCTACATCAAAGATGGTTATGCTAAGCTCCTTTTAGGTTTAGCTAAAGGGAAGCATGACTATGATAAACGGGAGTCTATCAAACGATGTGAGCAAAATCGTGACATCGCGCGTGTGATGAAAGCTGTTAATCAGCGATAAAAAGAGGAAATGAAAATGGAGAAACTAGTTGCCTATAAACGCATGCCTTTGTGGACTAAAGAGACCATGCCAGAGGCTGTTCAGCAAAAGCACAATACCAAGGTTGGGACTTGGGGGAAAATTACTGTCTTGAAGGGAGCTCTCAAGTTTATTGAATTGACAGAGGATGGGGAGGCTCTAGCTGAACACCTATTTGAAGCAGGGGCTGACAATCCCATGGCACAACCACAAGCCTGGCACCGAGTGGAGGCTGTAACAGACGATGTGGAATGGTATTTGGAATTTTATTGTAAACCTGAGGATTATTTCCCTAAGAAATACAATACCAATCCTGTTCATTCAGAGGTCCTAGAGGCTATGCAGACAGTAAAACCAGGGAAGGCCTTGGATTTGGGCTGTGGTCAAGGCCGTAATGCACTCTTTCTATCCCAGCAAGATTTTGATGTGACAGCTGTAGATCAAAATGAACTGGTCCTTGAAATCTTACAAAGTATTGTGGAGCAGGAGGACCTATACATGCCTGTTGGTCTCTACGATATCAATTCAGCCAGCATTGGTCAAGAGTATGATTTCATCGTCTCGACAGTGGTTTTGATGTTTCTTCAAGCAGACCGAATTCCTGCAATTATCAAAAACATGCAGGAGAAAACCACTGTTGGTGGCTACAATCTTATCGTTTGTGCCATGGATACGGAGGATTATCCTTGCTCAGTGAACTTCCCTTTTACTTTTAAAGAAGGGGAACTGGCAGACTATTACAAAGACTGGGAATTGGTTAAGTACAATGAAAATCCAGGCCATTTGCACCGTCGTGATGAGAATGGCAATCGCATTCAACTACGCTTTGCGACCATGCTAGCCAAGAAAATCAAATAAACATGAATGAAGATTAGGGAATTTCCTGATCTTTTTTCTTTTTTACGAATAGATAAGATAGAAGAATTGACATAAATACGCATTATAAGTATAATTTTAGCTAGAAAGGTGACAATGAATGCCAATCATAGGTAAGGAAATGGTAAAATTAGCTCTTGCAAATGGATGGATTGAAGTTCGTAAGAGAGGAAGTCATCATCATTTTAAGAAAGAAGGGTTTCCCTATCTTGTCACTATTCCAGTTCACGGTAATGGGGATTTAGGAAAAGGTTTAGAGAGAAAAATATTAAAAGATTTGGGATTGTAGTTGATTTGAAAATTGTGGAGGTGTACTATGCTAAAATCTTATCCTGCTATTTTTCATAAAGAAGGTACTGGATACTGGATTGAATTTCCGGAGTTTGGAGGCGGGACTGAAGGAGCAACGATTGAACTTGCAATGAAAAATGCTCGGGAAATGCTTGAGAGTGTTTTAGCATCTTATATTGATGAAGGACTGGCTTTGCCTACTCCTAGTGACATTGCTGAGTTGAAAGCTCCTGATGGATTTGTGACTTTGATTCAGGTCAATCCCTTGCCTTTCGTAAAGAATAATAAAGCGATTCGAAAAAATGTTACGGTTCCAGAGTGGCTAGTCAGACTTGCAGATCGTGAGAAAGTGAACTATTCTGAAGTGTTGACACAAGCTCTTGAAAGCCGCTTGCAACTCTAAAATTATAGAGTGATGTAGATTAGGAAATTTCCTGATCTTTTTTCTTTTTTACGAATAATATAGAAAAGGAGGGAATCATGTTTGTTGCGAGAGATGCTAGGGGAGAATTGGTAAATGTGTTAGAGGATAAACTTGAGAAGCAAGCATACACCTGCCCAGCTTGTGGAGGTCAGCTCCGTTTGCGTCAAGGACCAAGTGTCCGGACCCATTTTGCCCACAAAACCTTAAAAGACTGTGATTTTTCCTCTGAAAATGAAAGTCCAGAACACCTGGCAAATAAAGAATCACTTTATCACTGGTTGAAAAAAGATACAGAAGTGCAATTAGAATACCCTCTTCCAGAGCTTAAACAGATTGCGGATGTATTTGTAAATGGCAATCTAGCTTTAGAAGTTCAGTGTAGTCCCTTGCCACAGAAACTTCTTAAAGAGCGTAGCGAGGGCTATCGTAGTCAGGGTTACCAAGTACTGTGGTTACTGGGAGAAAAACTTTGGCTCAAGGAGCGTTTGACTCGTCTGCAACAAGGTTTTCTCTATTTTAGTCAAAACATGGGATTTTATGTTTGGGAATTGGACAAGGAAAAACAGCTTTTAAGACTCAAATACCTGATTCACCAAGATCTCCGAGGCAGACTCTATTATCAAATCAAGGAATTTCCCTATGGACAAGATAGTCTACTGGAGATATTACGTCTTCCTTATAAGAAACAAAAAATATCTCATTTTACAGTTTCTGAGGATAAGAACATCTGTCGCTATATCCGACAACAACTCTATTATCAAAATCCTATTTGGATGAAAGAACAAGCAGAAGCCTATCAAAAGGGAGAAAATCTCCTGACTTATGGGCTAAAAGAATGGTATCCACAAATTCGACCGCTAGTAGGTGAGTTTTGCCAAATTGAGAAGGATTTAAGCAGCTATTATCAGTATTTTCAAACCTATTACCAAGAAAATCCTCAAAATGATTGGCAAAAGCTTTATCCACCAGCCTTTTATCAGCAATATTTCTTGAAAAATATGGTAGAATAGAAAAGATGGAGGAATCTAATGGTATTACAAAGAAATGAAATAAATGAAAAAGATACATGGGATCTATCAACGATTTACCCAACTGACCAGGCTTGGGAAGAAGCCTTAAAAGATTTAACAGAACAATTGGAGACAGTAGCCCAGTATGAAGGCCATCTCTTGGATAGTGCGGATAGCCTACTAGAAATTACTGAATTTTCTCTTGAAATGGAACGCCAAATGGAGAAGCTTTATGTTTATGCTCATATGAAGAATGACCAAGACACACGTGAAGCCAAGTACCAAGAGTACTATGCTAAGGCAATGACTCTCTATAGCCAGCTAGACCAAGCTTTTTCATTCTATGAACCTGAATTTATGGATATTAGCGAAAAGCAGTATGCTGACTTTTTAGAAGCTCAGCCAAAGTTGCAGGTTTATCAACACTATTTTGACAAGCTTTTGCAAGGCAAGGAACACGTTCTTTCACAACGTGAAGAAGAATTATTGGCTGGAGCTGGGGAAATCTTTGGTTCGGCAAGTGAAACCTTCGCTATCTTGGACAATGCGGATATTGTGTTCCCTTATGTCCTCGACGATGATGGTAAGGAAGTTCAGCTATCTCATGGGACTTACACACGCTTGATGGAGTCTAAAAACCGTGAGGTTCGTCGTGGTGCCTATCAAGCTCTTTATGCGACTTATGAGCAATTCCAACATACCTATGCAAAAACCTTGCAAACCAATGTTAAGGTGCAAAACTACCGTGCCAAAGTTCGCAACTATAAGAGCGCTCGTCATGCAGCCCTCGCGGCCAATTTTGTTCCAGAAAGTGTTTATGACAATTTGGTAGCAGCAGTTCGCAAGCATTTGCCACTCTTGCATCGTTACCTTGAGCTACGTTCAAAGATTTTGGGGATTTCAGACCTTAAGATGTACGATGTCTACACACCGCTTTCATCTGTCGAATATAGTTTTACCTACCAAGAAGCCTTGAAAAAAGCAGAAGATGCCTTGGCAGTCTTGGGTGAGGATTACTTGAGCCGTGTCAAACGTGCCTTCAGTGAGCGTTGGATTGATGTTTACGAAAATCAAGGCAAGCGTTCAGGGGCTTACTCTGGTGGTTCTTACGATACAAATGCCTTTATGCTTCTTAACTGGCAGGACAATCTGGACAATCTCTTTACTCTTGTTCATGAAACAGGTCACAGTATGCATTCAAGCTATACTCGTGAAACTCAGCCTTATGTTTACGGAGATTATTCTATCTTCTTGGCTGAGATTGCCTCAACTACCAATGAAAATATCTTGACGGAGAAATTATTGGAAGAAGTGGAAGATGACACAACTCGCTTTGCTATTCTCAATAACTTCCTAGATGGTTTCCGTGGAACAGTTTTCCGCCAAACTCAATTTGCTGAATTTGAACACGCGATTCACCAAGCGGATCAAAATGGTGAAGTCTTGACAAGCGATTTCCTAAATAAACTCTACGCAGACTTGAACCAAGAGTATTATGGTTTGAGTAAGGAAGACAATCCTGAAATCCAATACGAGTGGGCTCGCATTCCACACTTCTACTATAACTACTATGTATACCAATATTCAACAGGTTTTGCAGCAGCCTCAGCCTTGGCTGAAAAAATTGTCCATGGTAGTCAAGAAGACCGTGACCGCTATATCGACTACCTCAAGGCAGGTAAATCTGACTATCCACTTAATGTCATGAGAAAAGCTGGTGTTGATATGGAGAAGGAAGACTATCTCAACGATGCCTTTGCAGTCTTCGAACGTCGTTTGAATGAGTTTGAAGCCCTTGTTGAAAAATTGGGATTGGCATAAGATGGTTGAATCATATAGTAAAAATGCCAACCATAACATGCGTCGCCCTGTTGTCAAGGAAGAAATTGTGGACTTGATGCGTCAGCGTCAAAAGCAAGTTACAGGTTCTTTGAAAGAGTTGGAAGACTTTGCTCGCAAGGAAAATATTCCCATCATTCCCCATGAAACGGTTGCTTATTTCCGTTTTCTCATGGAAACTATGCAACCAAAAAACATTCTGGAAATTGGGACGGCTATCGGTTTTTCAGCCCTCTTGATGGCAGAACATGCGCCAAACGCCAAGATTACAACCGTTGACCGCAATCCAGAAATGATTGGTTTTGCCAAGGAAAATTTTGCCCAGTTTGACAGTCGCAAGCAAATCACGCTTCTAGAGGGAGATGCGGTAGATATATTATCTACACTGACAGAGTCCTATGATTTCGTCTTTATGGACTCTGCTAAGTCTAAATACATCGTCTTTCTGCCAGAAATCCTCAAACACTTGGAAGTTGGTGGTGTGGTTGTCTTGGATGATATCTTCCAAGGTGGTGATGTTGCCAAGGATATTATGGAAGTCCGTCGAGGTCAGCGAACTATTTATCGAGGCCTTCAAAGACTATTTGATGCAACCTTAGACAATCCAGGACTCACTGCAACATTAGTACCTCTGGGGGACGGCATTCTCATGCTTCGTAAAAATGTAGCAGACGTTCAATTGCCTGACAGCGAATGATTTTCAGAATAATTTAAGAAAATATAGTAAAATAGATAGGGTAACACTTATCTCAAAGGAGTAGACATGAAGAAAAAACTATTGGCAGGTGCCATTACACTATTATCAGTAGCAACTTTAGCAGCTTGTTCGAAAGGTTCAGAAGGAGCAGATCTTATCAGCATGAAAGGAGATGTTATCACTGAACATCAATTTTATGAGCAAGTGAAAATCAATCCTTCAGCCCAACAAGTCTTGTTGAACTTGACTATTCAAAAAGTATTTGAGAAGCAATATGGCTCAGAAGTAGATGACAAAGAAATCGATGATATCATTTCTGGAGAAGAAAAACAATATGGTGAGAATTACCAACGTGTCTTATCACAATCAGGTATGACTCTTGAAACACGTAAAGCACAAATTCGTACAAGTAAATTAGTTGAATTTGCAGTTAAAAAGGCTGCAGAAGCTGAATTAACTGATGAAGCGTATAAGAAAGCGTTTGAGAGCTATACTCCGGACGTAACTGCTCAAATTATTCGTCTCGATAATGAGGATAAAGCGAAAGAAGTCCTCGAAAAAGCTAAGGCAAGTGGCGCAGATTTTGCTCAATTAGCTAAAGATAACTCAACTGATGAGAAAACTAAAGCTAACGGTGGTGAAATCACTTTTGATTCAGCTTCAACAGAACTACCAGATCAAGTTAAGAAAGCAGCTTTTGCCTTGGATGTTAACGGCATTTCTGATGTCATTACAGCTACTGGTACTCAAGCATACAGCAGTCAATATTACATTGTAAAACTCATTAAGAAAACAGAAAAGTCATCTAATATCGATGACTACAAAGAAAAATTGAAAACTGTTATCTTGACTCAAAAACAAAATGATGCATCATTTGTTCAAAGTATTGTCGGAAAAGAATTGCAAGCAGCCAATATCAAGGTTAAAGACCAAGCCTTCCAAAATATCTTTACCCAATATATCGGTGGTGGCGATTCAAGCTCAAGTAGTTCTTCAAAAGAATAAAACAGAAAAGAGCCAAGTGCTCTTTTTCTTATGAGAAAATCTTCTATCTTAAGGGTAAGAGTTTTTTTCTTTCGGAAAAAATGGTATAATAGCAATCAAAACTAGAAAATAAACGGAATTTGGGAATAATTTCTTTTGTTCTCATTAGATTGGTGATACTATGAAGATTAGTAAGAGGCATCTGTTAAACTATTCTATTCTAGTCCCTTACTTACTTTTATCTATTTTGGGCTTGATTGTAGTCTATTCTACAACCAGTGCCATTCTTATCGAAGAAGGTAAAAGTGCCCTCCAATTGGTTCGAAGTCAGGGAATGTTTTGGATACTTAGTTTAATATTGATTGCCTTGATATATAAGCTGAAATTGAATTTTTTAAGAAAAGAACGACTCTTATTTATTGTTATGTTTGTTGAGTTGATTCTCTTAGCTCTGGCTCGCTTAATTGGTACGCCAGTCAATGGAGCCTATGGTTGGATTTCAGTAGGACCTTTGACCATTCAGCCAGCAGAGTATTTGAAGATTATCATCGTCTGGTACTTGGCCCAACGTTTCTCAAAACAACAGGATGAAATTGGGATTTACGATTTTCAAGTTTTAACTCAAAATCAATGGATTCCTCGTGCTTTTAATGATTGGCGCTTCGTCCTACTAGTAATGATAGGAAGTTTAGCTATTTTCCCAGATTTGGGGAATGCTACCATCCTAGCTCTGGTCGCCTTGATTATGTATACAGTTAGTGGAATTGCTCATCGTTGGTTTATAGCATTTATCGGTGTATTATTTGGAGTTTCAGCCCTATCCTTATCAGCTATCTCTATGATCGGGGTTGATAAGTTTTCAAAAGTTCCAGTATTTGGTTACGTTGCTAAGCGTTTCAGTGCCTACTTTAATCCCTTTGCCGATTTGGCAGGGTCAGGCCACCAACTTGCAAATTCCTACTTTGCCATGGTAAATGGTGGGTGGTTTGGTCTAGGCTTAGGAAATTCAATAGAAAAACGTGGTTATTTACCAGAGGCCCATACAGACTTTGTATTTTCAATTGTTATTGAAGAGTTTGGATTTGTGGGAGCCAGCTTGATTTTAGCACTTGTCTTTTTCCTGATTTTAAGAATTATCCTAGTCGGTATTCGTGCTAAGAATCCCTTTAATTCCATGATGGCGATTGGGGTTGGGGGGATGATGTTGGTACAGGTCTTTGTCAATATCGGTGGAATTTCTGGTATTATTCCCTCGACAGGAGTAACCTTCCCCTTCTTATCGCAAGGAGGGAACAGTCTCCTAGTCTTGTCTGTAGCTATCGCCTTTGTCTTAAATATTGATGCAAGTGAAAAACGTGCCCAATTGTATGAGGAGTTAGAAGCTCACTCATCAAACTATATGTAGAGCTGAGAGTGGAAAGGATTACCTATGTCTCTTCAAAAATTAGAAAACTATAGTAATAAAGCTGTCGTGCAAGAAGAAGTATTGATTTTAACAGAATTGTTAGAAGATATCACTAAAAACATGATTGCCCCAGAGACTTTTGAAAAAATCATGCAGTTGAAGGAATTGTCAACTCAAGAAGATTATCAAGGTTTGAACCAATTAGTAACTAGTCTGACAAATGATGAAATGGCTTATATTTCACGCTATTTCTCTATCTTGCCTCTTTTGATTAATATTTCAGAAGACGTGGATTTGGCATATGAAATCAACCACCAAAATAATATCGATCAAGATTATCTTGGGAAATTGTCAGCAACGATTAAAATGGTTGCAGAAAAAGAAAATGCGGTTGAAATTCTAGAACACTTGAATGTTGTTCCTGTTTTGACAGCCCATCCAACACAAGTGCAACGTAAGAGTATGTTGGATTTGACTAACCATATCCATACCCTCTTGCGTAAGTACCGTGATGTGAAATTAGGCTTGATTAATAAGGAAAAATGGCATAATGATCTCCGTCGTTATATTGAGATTATCATGCAGACAGATATGATTCGTGAAAAGAAATTGAAAGTGACCAATGAAATCACGAATGTTATGGAATACTACAATAGTTCATTCCTGAAGGCTGTTCCTCATTTGACTGCTGAGTACAAGCGTCTGGCTAAAAAACACGGCTTGGAGTTGAAACATCCTAAACCAATTACCATGGGAATGTGGATTGGTGGAGACCGTGATGGGAATCCTTTTGTTACAGCAGATACCTTGAAACAATCTGCTATGACCCAGTGTGAAGTCATCATGAACTACTATGATGAAAAGATTTACCAACTTTATCGTGAGTTCTCTCTCTCAACCAGTATTGTCAATGTGAGTAAGCAAGTCAGAGAAATGGCTCGTCAGTCTAAGGATAACTCGATTTATCGTGAAAAAGAGCTATACCGCCGTGCCTTGTTTGATATTCAATCAAAAATCCAAGCGACTAAAGCTTATCTGATTGAGGATAAGGAAATTGGAGCTCGCTATGAAACAGCTAATGATTTTTATAAGGATTTAATTACCATTCGTGATTCCCTCTTGGAAAACAAGGGTGAAGCACTGATTTCTGGTGATTTTGTTGAGCTAATTCAGGCAGTTGAAATTTTTGGTTTCTATTTAGCATCCATCGACATGCGTCAAGATTCAAGTGTTCATGAGGCCTGTGTAGCCGAACTCTTGAAATCTGCAGGCATTCATTCTCATTATAGCGAACTAAGTGAAGAAGAAAAATGCCAGCTTCTCTTGAAAGAATTAGAGGAAGATCCACGTATTCTTTCTGCCACTCACGTTGAAAAATCAGAGTTACTTGAAAAAGAATTGGACATCTTTAAAGCTGCTAGTAAGTTGAAAGATAAGTTGGGAGATGATGTCATTCGTCAGACTATCATTTCACATGCTACCAGCGTATCAGATATGCTGGAATTGGCTATCTTGCTAAAAGAAGTAGGGTTAGTTGATAAAGAAAGAGCCCGTGTCCAAATTGTTCCTCTCTTTGAAACAATTGAGGACTTGGACCACTCAGAAGAAACCATGAGAGAATATCTTTCTCTTCCTCTTTCCAAGAAATGGATTGCTTCACGCAATAACTATCAAGAAATCATGTTGGGCTACTCTGACAGTAATAAAGATGGTGGTTACCTATCATCATGTTGGACCCTCTACAAGGCTCAACAACAATTGACTGCTATTGGAGATGAATTTGGTGTTAAGGTTACCTTCTTCCATGGCCGTGGTGGGACTGTCGGTCGTGGTGGTGGACCAACCTATGAAGCCATTACCTCTCAACCGCTTAAGTCTATCAAGGACCGTATTCGTTTGACGGAGCAGGGTGAAGTAATTGGGAATAAATATGGTAACAAAGACGCTGCCTACTATAATCTTGAAATGCTAGTATCTGCAGCCATTAACCGTATGATTACTCAGAAGAAGAGCGATACAAATACCTCAAATCGTTATGAAGCTATTATGGATCAAGTAGTGGACCGTAGTTACGATATCTACCGTGATTTGGTCTTTGGAAATGATCATTTCTATGATTATTTCTTCGAATCAAGTCCAATCAAGGCGATTTCAAGCTTTAATATTGGTTCTCGTCCAGCCGCTCGTAAGACTATTACTGAAATTGGTGGTTTGCGTGCCATCCCTTGGGTATTCTCATGGTCGCAAAGCCGTGTAATGTTCCCTGGTTGGTATGGGGTTGGTTCAAGCTTCAAGGAATTTATCGATAAAAATCCTGAGAATATCGCTATCCTACGAGATATGTACCAAAATTGGCCTTTCTTCCAATCACTTCTTTCAAATGTCGACATGGTCTTGTCAAAATCAAATATGAACATTGCTTTTGAATATGCTAAACTGTGTGAGGATGAAGAAGTAAAAGCAATCTATGAGACTATTCTAAATGAATGGCAAGTCACCAAGGAAGTTATCTTGGCTATCGAAGGGTATGACGAACTCTTGGCTGAAAATCCATATCTAAAAGCAAGTTTGGATTACCGTATGCCTTACTTTAATATCCTCAACTATATCCAGTTGGAGTTGATTAAACGTCAACGCCGAGGAGAATTATCAAGCGATCAAGAAAAATTAATCCATACAACCATCAACGGAATTGCGACAGGATTGCGTAATTCAGGCTGATACCTATCAAGCTTCCTCTTTTCTATAGGGGAAGTTTTTGAATATTTCAAAAAAATACTAAAAGAGTCTTGACAAGTAGTTGAAAAATGATATAATTTAACCATTCAGAAAAGTAATCATATAAACTTTTTAGAGAGTCTGTGGTAGCTGAAAACAGATAAGTGGTGATGATGAAAATTGGGCTGAATGTTATTTAGAATTTGAAATCATAAAAATTCGGTGAGCACACCTTACAGTGCATCTCGTTATTGCGAGACAGAGCGATAGGGAAATTCCCTATAATTGAGGTGGTACCGCGCATCGACGTCCTCACACAAGTTTTTTGTGTGAGGACTTTTTTGATGGAGGTTAGTATGGAAAGAAAACGATGGCGTAGCTTGTTTATACTCAATGAAAATCAAAAAGCAAACTAGGAAGCTAGCCGCAAGCTGTACTTGAGTACGGTAAGGCGACGCTGACGTGGTTTGAAGAGATTTTCGAAGAGTATTAGATAAGTGAAGTATTTTAAAGGAATAAAAGGAGAAATAGAATGAAAAATAAACGTTTAATTGGAATTATCGCTGCATTAGCAGTCTTAGTAGCAGGAAGCTTGATTTACTCTTCAATGAATAAACCAGAAGCTAAAAATGAAAAGAAAGTTGCCAAAGTTGGTGTCCTTCAATTTGTGAGCCATCCATCTCTTGATTTGATTTATAAAGGGATTCAAGATGGACTGGCAGAAGAAGGCTATAAAGATGATCAGTTGAAAATTGACTTTATGAACTCAGAAGGTGACCAAAGTAAGGTTGCGACAATGAGCAAACAGTTGGTTGCAAATGGGAATGACCTTGTGGTTGGTATTGCTACACCAGCTGCTCAAGGTTTGGCAAGCGCCACAAAAGACCTACCTGTTATCATGGCTGCTATTACAGACCCAATCGGTGCGAACTTGGTTAAAGATTTGAAAAAACCAGGTGGCAACATTACAGGGGTATCTGACCACAATCCAGCTCAACAACAAGTTGAACTCATCAAAGCTCTCACACCAAATGTGAAAACAATCGGAGCTCTTTACTCAAGCAGCGAAGACAATTCAAAAACTCAGGTAGAAGAATTTAAGGCTTATGCTGAAAAAGCAGGTTTGACAGTAGAAACATTTGCAGTTCCTTCAACAAATGAAATTGCTTCAACAGTTAACGTTATGACTAGCAAGGTTGATGCTATCTGGGTTCCAATCGATAACACTATTGCTTCAGCCTTCTCAACTGTTGTATCAAGCAACCAATCAGCTAAAAAACCAATCTACCCAAGCGCAACTGCCATGGTAGAAGCAGGTGGTTTGGCATCCGTTGTAGTTGATCAACATGATCTCGGTGTGGCAACAGGTAAAATGATTGCACAAGTTTTGAAAGGTGCAAAACCAGCTGATACTCCAGTCAATGTATTTTCAACTGGTAAGTCAGTAATTAACAAAAAATTGGCACAAGAATTAGGTATTACGATTCCTGAATCTGTTCTAAAAGAAGCAGGACAAGTGATTGAATAATCTAGAATGGAGGAGTTGGGGACATCTCCTCCAATTTTTTACAATAGAAATCATATAGAAAAGGTTAAGAAACAGATGATATTATCTATTATTTCTCAAGGATTTGTCTGGGCTATTCTAGGTCTGGGAATCTTTATGACATTTAGGATTTTGAACTTTCCAGATATGACGGCAGAAGGTTCCTTCCCTCTTGGGGGAGCTGTTGCTGTCACTTTGATAACAAGGGGCGTGAATCCCTTTTTAGCGACACTTGTTGCTGTTGGAGCAGGTTGTTTGGCTGGTATGGCAGCAGGACTTCTTTATACAAAAGGGAAGATCCCAACTTTGCTCTCAGGGATTTTGGTGATGACTTCCTGTCACTCTATCATGCTCTTGATTATGGGACGTGCGAATTTAGGCCTGCTTGGAACCAAGCAAATACAGGATGTTTTGCCTTTTGATTCAGATTTGAATCAACTCTTGACAGGTCTCATCTTTGTAAGTCTTGTCATTGCTCTCATGCTCTTTTTCTTGGACACTAAACTCGGACAAGCCTATATTGCTACAGGTGATAATCCTGATATGGCTAGAAGTTTCGGGATTCATACTGGACGCATGGAGCTCATGGGATTGGTCTTATCAAATGGTGTGATTGCCCTTGCAGGGGCTCTCATTGCCCAGCAAGAAGGGTATGCTGATGTATCTCGAGGAATCGGGGTTATCGTTGTAGGTCTTGCAAGTTTGATTATTGGAGAAGTTATCTTCAAGAGTTTGAGCTTGGCAGAGCGTCTGGTTGCCATCGTTGTAGGTTCTATCGCTTATCAATTCTTAGTGTGGGCGGTTATCGCTCTTGGTTTTAATACAAGTTACCTTCGTTTATACAGTGCCTTGATCTTAGCAGTCTGCCTCATGATTCCAACATTTAAGCAAACAATCTTGAAAGGAGCCAAGTTAAGCAAATGACAGCAATTGTAGAATTAAAAAATGCAACCAAAGTTGTTAAAAATGGCTTTGATGAAGAAAAGATTATTTTAAATGATGTTTCCTTAGAAATTTTTGAACAGGACTTTATCACGATTTTAGGTGGAAATGGTGCTGGGAAATCGACCCTCTTTAACACCATTGCAGGAACCTTGTCACTAACCAGTGGGACAATTCGTATTTTGGGTGAAGATGTAACCAAGTTTTCACCAGAGAAGCGGGCTAAGTATCTGTCTCGAGTCTTCCAAGATCCCAAGATGGGGACAGCTCCTCGTATGACAGTGGCAGAGAATCTCTTGATTGCCAAATTTCGTGGTGAAAAGCGTGGACTATTTCCACGACGCTTGACTAGCTATAAGGATGAGTTTCAGGCAACTATTGAAAAAGTGGGAAACGGTCTTGAGAAACACTTGAATACACCGATTGAGTTCTTATCAGGTGGACAAAGACAGGCTTTGAGTCTCTTGATGGCAACCTTGAAGCGTCCTGAATTACTCTTGTTAGACGAGCATACTGCAGCCCTTGATCCAAAGACCAGTGTGGCCTTGATGGAATTGACGGATGAGTTTGTCAAGAAAGATCAGCTGACAGCGCTTATGATTACCCACCATATGGAAGATGCTCTCAAATATGGCAATCGCTTGATTGTCATGAAAGAAGGACGAATTATCCAAGATTTGAACCAAGAAGATAAAGCAAAAATGAAAATCTCTGATTATTATCAGCTCTTTGAATAAAGTAGGGAAAATGAGTGAAATGGTTTACTTTTTTTCTGAAATAAAGTATACTATATAAAGTAAACTATGATAACATGGAGGTATTGTGTATGGTTGACAAACAAGTCATTGAAGAAATCAAAAACAATGCCAACATTGTGGAAGTCATAGGAGATGTGATTTCTTTACAAAAGGCAGGACGGAACTATCTAGGGCTCTGTCCTTTTCATGGTGAAAAAACACCTTCTTTCAACGTTGTTGAGGATAAGCAGTTTTACCACTGTTTTGGTTGTGGTCGCTCAGGTGATGTCTTTAAATTCATCGAGGAGTACCAAGGGGTTCCCTTTATGGAGGCTGTCCAAATCTTAGGTCAGCGTGTCGGGATAGAGGTGGAAAAACCGCTTTATAGTGAACAGAAGCCAGCTTCACCCCACCAAGCTCTTTATGATATGCACGAAGATGCTGCCAAATTTTATCATGCTATTCTCATGACAACGACCATGGGGGAAGAGGCCAGAAACTACCTTTATCAGCGTGGTTTGACAGATGAAGTGCTCAAGCATTTTCGGATTGGTTTAGCACCTCCAGAACGCAACTATCTTCATCAACGTTTGTCTGGTCAGTATCGTGATGAGGATTTCCTAGATTCAGGACTGTTTTATCTCTCTGATGCTAATCAATTTGTAGATACCTTTCACAATCGTATTATGTTTCCCCTGACAAATGACCAGGGAAAGGTTATTGCCTTCTCAGGTCGTATCTGGCAGAAAACGGATTCACAAACTTCTAAGTATAAAAATAGCCGATCGACTGCAATTTTTAACAAAAGTTACGAATTATATCATATGGATAGGGCAAAAAAATCTTCTGGAAAAGCCAGTGAGATTTACCTGATGGAAGGATTCATGGATGTCATTGCAGCCTATCGGGCTGGAATCGAAAATGCTGTCGCATCTATGGGAACAGCCTTGAGTCGTGAGCATGTTGAGCATCTGAAAAGGTTAACCAAGAAGTTGGTTCTGGTATACGATGGCGATAAGGCTGGGCAGGCTGCGACATTGAAAGCGCTGGATGAAATTGGTGATATGCCTGTGCAAATCGTTAGCATGCCTGATAGCTTGGATCCGGATGAGTATCTACAAAAAAATAGTCCAGAAGATTTGGCCTATCTATTAACGAAAACTCGTATTAGTCCGATTGAGTTCTACATTCACCAGTATAAGCCTGAAAATAGTGAAAATTTGCAGGCTCAGATTGAGTTTATTGAAAAAATAGCGCCCTTGATTGTTCAAGAAAAGTCTATCACTGCTCAAAACAGCTATATACATATTTTAGCTGACAGTCTGGCGTCCTTTGATTATGCCCAGATTGAGCAGATTGTTAATGAGAGTCGTCAGGCACAAAGGCAGAATCGCATGGAAGGAATTTCCAGACCGACTCCAATCACTATGCCTGTCACCAAGCAGTTATCGGCTATTATGAGGGCAGAAGCCCATCTACTTTATCGAATGGTGGAATCCCCTCTTGTTTTGAACGATTACCGCTTGCGAGAAGACTTTGCATTTGACACACCTGAATTTCAGGTCTTATATGACTTGCTTGGCCAGTATGGCAATCTTCCTCCGGAAGTTCTAGCAGAACAGACAGAGGAAGTTGAGAGAGCTTGGTACCAAGTTTTAGCTCAGGATTTACCTGCTGAGATGTCTCCGCAGGAACTAAGTGAAGTAGAAATGACTCGAAACAAGGCTCTCTTGAATCAGGACAATATGAGAATCAAAAAGAAGGTGCAGGAAGCGAGCCATGTAGGAGATACAGACACAGCCTTAGAAGAATTGGAACGTTTAATTTCCCAAAAGAGAAGAATGGAGTAATAATGGCAACAAAACAAAAAGAAGTAACAACATTTGACGTACAAGTAGCAGAATTTATCCGTAATCATAAACAAAAAGGGACAGCAACTGATGATGAAATCAATGCTAGTCTAGTTATTCCTTTTACCTTGGATGCTGATGGGATTGAAGATCTCTTGCAACGAATTCAGGATGCAGGAATTTCTATCACAGATAACGAAGGGAATCCAAGTGCGCGTGTTCTTAGTGCTGAAGAAGAACCAGAACTTAGTGATGAGGACTTGATTGGTTCAACTTCGGCTAAGGTTAATGACCCTGTCCGTATGTACTTAAAAGAAATCGGGGTCGTTCCTCTCTTGACCAATGAAGAGGAAAAAGAATTGGCGCTGGCTGTTGAAGCGGGTGATATCGAAGCCAAACAACGTCTTGCGGAAGCCAACCTTCGTTTGGTTGTTTCGATTGCCAAACGCTATGTCGGCCGTGGTATGCAGTTCCTTGACTTGATTCAAGAAGGGAACATGGGCTTGATGAAGGCGGTTGACAAGTTTGACTATTCTAAAGGGTTCAAGTTCTCAACTTATGCAACTTGGTGGATTCGTCAGGCTATCACTCGTGCTATTGCGGATCAAGCTCGTACCATCCGTATCCCAGTCCACATGGTTGAAACCATCAATAAATTGGTTCGTGAACAGCGTAACCTCCTTCAAGAATTGGGGCAAGATCCAACACCTGAGCAAATTGCTGAACGAATGGATATGACACCTGATAAGGTTCGTGAAATCTTGAAGATTGCTCAAGAACCGGTATCCCTTGAAACTCCTATTGGTGAAGAAGATGATAGCCACCTTGGGGACTTTATCGAAGATGAAGTGATTGAAAATCCAGTCGACTATACAACTCGTATCGTCTTGCGCGAGCAGTTGGATGAGGTCTTGGATACTCTTACAGACCGTGAAGAAAATGTTTTGCGTCTGCGTTTTGGGCTAGATGATGGTAAAATGCGTACTCTTGAAGATGTTGGTAAAGTCTTTAACGTAACTCGCGAGCGTATCCGTCAGATTGAAGCTAAAGCTTTGAGAAAACTACGCCAACCAAGTCGCAGCAAACCGCTTCGTGATTTTATTGAAGATTAAGAGTGAGGATTAAGATGGCTTATACAGAAGAGCAAATTGAAAACATCAAAACACGAATTTTATCAGCCTTGGAAGAAGTTATTGACCCTGAGTTGGGAATCGATATTGTCAATCTTGGTTTGATCTATGAAATTCGTTTTGATGGTGACACAGGGCAAACAGAGATTGATATGACTTTGACAACTATGGGTTGCCCCCTAGCAGACCTTTTGACGGATCAGATTTATGATGCTATGACAGAGGTTCCAGAAGTGACTGATACTGAGGTTAAATTAGTTTGGTATCCAGCCTGGACAGTTGAAAAAATGAGTCGCTATGCCCGCATTGCCCTAGGCATTAAGTAAACAGATAAAAGCATGTGAGAGACTATTGGAAGAGCGAGGAAATTTCCTTTCTTTTCCTCTAGTCTCTCCTTTCTTTTGCTGATTTTATTCAAAGAAAATGATATAATAGTACTTATGGAAAAAAAGAAATTACGCATCAATATGTTGAGTTCAAGTGAGAAAGTAGCAGGACAAGGAGTTTCAGGTGCTTATCGTGAATTAGTTCATCTTCTACAACGGGATGCTAAAGATGAATTGATTGTTACAGAGAATCTTCCTATTGAGGCAGACGTTACGCACTTTCATACGATTGATTTCCCATACTATATGTCTACATTTCAAAAGAAGCGCTCTGGTAGAAAAATTGGTTATGTTCATTTTTTACCAGATACACTTGAGGGGAGTTTGAAAATTCCATTTTTCTTAAAGAGAATTGTGAAACGCTATGTATTTTCTTTTTACAACCGGATGGAGCACTTGGTTGTGGTCAATCCGATGTTTATTGAGGATTTGGTGGCAGCTGGTATTCCACGTGAAAAAGTAACCTATATTCCTAACTTTGTAAACAAGGAGAAATGGCATCCCCTTCTACAAGAAGAGGTAGCGAGTCTGCGAACAAAGCTAGGTCTTAGTGAAAATCAGTTTATTGTCGTAGGCGCTGGTCAAGTTCAGAAACGTAAAGGGATTGATGACTTTATCCGTCTGGCTGAGGAATTGCCTCAGATTACCTTTATCTGGGCTGGTGGTTTCTCTTTTGGTGGTATGACAGATGGTTATGAACGCTACAAGAAAATGATGGATAATCCACCCAAAAATTTGATGTTTCCAGGTATTGTGCCGCCAGAACGGATGCGCGAATTGTATGCCCTAGCGGATCTTTTCTTGTTGCCTAGTTACAATGAGCTCTTTCCTATGACGATTTTAGAGGCTGCTAGTTGTGAGGCTCCTATCATGTTACGTGATTTGGATCTTTATAAGGTGATTTTAGAGGGAAATTATCGGGCGACAGCAGATAGAGAAGAGATGAAAGAAGCTATTTTGGAATATCAAGCAAATCCTGCTGCCTTAAAAGAACTCAAAGAAAAAGCTAAGAATATTTCTAGGGAGTATTCAGAAGAGCATCTGTTACAAATCTGGTTAGACTTTTATGAGAAACAAGCCGCTTTAGGGAGAAAGTAAAAAGTGAGGTAATCTATGCGAATTGGTTTATTTACAGATACCTATTTTCCTCAGGTTTCTGGTGTTGCGACCAGTATTCGAACCTTGAAAACAGAACTTGAAAAGCAGGGGCATGCTGTTTTTATCTTTACAACGACAGATAAGGATGTCAATCGCTACGAAGATTGGCAAATTATCCGCATACCAAGTGTTCCTTTCTTTGCTTTTAAGGATCGCCGCTTTGCCTATCGAGGTTTTAGCAAGGCTCTTGAAATTGCTAAACAATATCAACTTGATATTATCCACACTCAGACAGAATTTTCTCTTGGCTTGTTGGGGATTTGGATTGCGCGTGAATTGAAGATTCCAGTCATCCATACCTATCACACCCAATACGAAGACTATGTACATTATATTGCTAAGGGGATGTTGATTCGTCCTAGTATGGTCAAGTATCTGGTTAGAGGTTTTTTGCATGATGTGGATGGGGTGATTTGCCCGAGTGAGATTGTCCGAGACTTGCTATCTGACTATAAAGTCAAGGTTGAAAAGCGGGTTATTCCAACTGGTATTGAGTTAGCTAAGTTTGAGCGTCCGGAAATCAAGCAAGAAAATCTGAAAGAACTGCGTACTAAACTAGAGATTCAAGATGATGAACAGATGTTGCTTAGTCTTTCCAGAATTTCCTATGAAAAAAATATTCAGGCAGTACTAGCAGCTTTTGCAGAAGTTCTGAAAGAGGAAGACAAGGTCAAACTGGTGGTTGCTGGGGATGGTCCTTATCTGGATGACCTTAAAGAGCAAGCCAAGAAACTAGAGATTCAAGACTCTGTTGTCTTTACAGGGATGATTGCTCCTAGTGAGACCGCTCTTTACTATAAGGCGGCAGATTTTTTCATCTCGGCATCGACAAGTGAAACGCAAGGTTTGACATACTTGGAAAGCTTAGCCAGTGGAACACCTGTCATTGCTCATGGAAATCCTTATCTGGACAATCTTATCAGTCATAAAATGTTTGGAACCTTGTATTACGGTGAACATGATTTGGCTGGAGCTATTCTGGAGGCTCTGATTGCAACGCCAGATATGAATGAGCATACCTTATCAGAGAAATTATATGAGATTTCAGCTGAGAACTTTGGGAAACGAGTGCATGAGTTTTATCTGGATGCCATTATTTCAAATAATTTCCAGAAAGATTTAGCCAAAGATGATACGGTAAGCCAGCGTATCTTTAAGACAGTTTTGTATTTACCGCAACAGGTGGTTGCTGTGCCCGTAAAAGGCTCTAGACGAATGCTGAGGGCTTCAAAAACACAGTTAATCAGCATCAGAGATTATTGGAAAGACCGGGAAGAATAGAAAGAGGCAAAGCTATGAAAAAACAATTAA
The DNA here is from genome assembly GCF_003942765.1 of Streptococcus mitis. Classification (GTDB taxonomy): domain Bacteria; phylum Bacillota; class Bacilli; order Lactobacillales; family Streptococcaceae; genus Streptococcus; species Streptococcus mitis_BE. Next base: position 209,233 of record NZ_RJNW01000001.1, on the reverse strand, counting down.
TGAGAAGTGGTCGTGATCAAAAAATTGCTGGAGTATGTGCTGGGGTAGCCCATTATTTTGATATGGATCCGACTATTGTTCGTGTAATATGGGGTGTTCTTGCATTTTGTTATGGGGCAGGAATTGTAGCTTATATCATTTTATGGATTATTGCACCAGTAGCAAGTGACTATTGAAAACTAGTTAAATTCATGATAAGATAATATAAAATAGAATGTAATGAAGGAGAAAAAATGGCATTTGGAGATAATGGAAAACGTAAAAAAACTATGTTTGAGAAATTAACCTTGCTTATCGTACTTATCATGTTAGTAGCAAGTATTTTGGGTATTTTTGCAACTGCAATTGGTGCCCTCAGTAATCTATAAAATAGATTCAAGAAAATTTTGTGACTGGGATTTCCCAGCCCTTTTTTAAAGCGAGAAGAAAAAATGAGTATGTTTTTAGATACAGCCAAGATTAAGGTCAAGGCTGGTAATGGCGGCGATGGTATGGTTGCCTTTCGCCGTGAAAAATATGTCCCTAATGGTGGTCCTTGGGGTGGTGATGGTGGTCGTGGAGGTAATGTGGTTTTCGTTGTAGACGAAGGTTTGCGTACCTTGATGGATTTCCGCTACAATCGTCATTTCAAGGCTGATTCTGGTGAAAAAGGAATGACAAAAGGGATGCATGGTCGTGGTGCTGAAGACCTAAGAGTTCGAGTGCCACAAGGTACGACTGTGCGTGATGCTGAGACAGGCAAGGTCTTGACAGATTTGATTGAACACGGTCAAGAATTTATTGTAGCCCACGGTGGTCGTGGTGGTCGTGGAAATATCCGCTTTGCAACACCAAAAAATCCTGCACCTGAAATCTCTGAAAATGGAGAACCAGGTCAGGAACGTGAGTTACAGTTAGAACTTAAAATCCTTGCAGATGTTGGTTTAGTTGGATTCCCATCTGTAGGGAAATCAACACTTTTAAGTGTTATCACCTCAGCTAAGCCCAAAATTGGTGCCTACCACTTTACGACAATTGTGCCAAATCTAGGAATGGTTCGTACCCAATCAGGTGAATCCTTTGCAGTAGCTGATTTACCAGGTTTGATTGAAGGGGCTAGTCAAGGTGTTGGTTTGGGAACTCAGTTCCTCCGTCACATCGAGCGTACACGTGTCATCCTTCACATCATTGATATGTCAGCTAGCGAAGGCCGTGATCCATATGAGGACTACCTAGCGATCAATAAAGAGCTGGAGTCATACAATCTTCGCCTCATGGAGCGTCCACAGATTATTGTAGCCAATAAGATGGATATGCCTGAAAGTCAGGAAAATCTTGAAGAATTCAAGAAGAAATTAGCTGAAAATTACGATGAATTTGAAGAGTTACCAGCTATCTTCCCAATTTCTGGATTGACCAAGCAAGGTCTGGCAACGCTTTTGGATGCTACAGCTGAATTGTTAGACAAGACATCAGAATTCTTGCTCTACGACGAGTCAGATATGGAAGAAGAAGCTTACTATGGATTTGATGAGGAAGAAAAAGCCTTTGAAATTAGTCGTGATGACGATGCGACATGGGTGCTTTCTGGTGAAAAACTCATGAAACTCTTTAATATGACCAACTTTGATCGGGACGAATCAGTCATGAAATTTGCTCGACAGCTTCGTGGTATGGGAGTTGATGAAGCCCTTCGTGCGCGTGGTGCTAAAGATGGTGATTTGGTCCGCATTGGTAAATTTGAGTTTGAATTTGTAGACTAGGAGACTGGTATGGGAGATAAACCGATATCTTTCCGAGATGCGGATGGCAATTTTGTTTCCGCTGCAGATGTTTGGAATGAAAAGAAATTGGAAGAACTATTTAATCGTCTCAATCCAAATCGTGCCCTGAGATTGGCACGAACTAAAAAAGACAATCCATCTCAGTAAAATAGATAAAAAGATTCCGTGCCATATGAGACACGGAATTTTCTTATTCTTCAAAGAAAAATGGTGGAGCAAATTTTTTCAGCTCTTCAAAGCACTTTTGGGCAGCTTCTGCATCTTCACAGATGACAAGGCAGACATCATCGCCACAGAGGGTAGCGATAGCGTCAGGGAAGCTCAAGGCATCAATGATAGAACCAAAGGATTGAGCAAGTCCAGGAAGGGTTTTTAGTAGGACTTGGTGTTGAACTGGACGCATCAAGACAAGAGCATCTTCCATGTAAATTTCGAGACGTTTTTCCCATTTTGAGATTGAACCTGTATTGAGCACGTAGTAAGAGTTGTCTTCTTCTCGTACTTTTGAGAGGTTCATACTTTTAATATCTCTCGAAAGTGTAGCTTGTGTAACTTGAATGTCGTTATCAGCAAGAAGAGCTTGTAGCTCAGCTTGAGTATGAATCTTGTTTTTCGTTACAAGAGCTCGTATGAGTTGGTGTCGGTGTTCAGATTTATTCATAAAACATTACTCCTTGTACTAGGTACAGAAAGCGTGGACTGAACGAGATCGTCAGTCGGGTGGTAAGCGGTATTGTCACGTATGAAGATTTCAAAGTCAGTAGTAATTTAGAACGATACGGAGTGAGTCTCCTTCTTTTTACTTGTCACTAGTTGGGTGTAGATGAATTGGGTGTATACCCGTTTATTTACATTGGTGTCCTCTACTAACAGTAAATCATTCAATTAGGGTAGCCTTTTGTCACGACTTGTTGAGAATTTACGATTAATGTCAATTCACAGAGATTTTCCAACATGTGGTGTGGTAGCGAGTGTTATAAATGGTTACACATGTTGGTTAGATTCTTAGTATCTTTTGTCAAAGGTCCAGTTTTAGCTACGTCATAGGTCTAGACTAGGATTGAATTTGATACTAAGTTTATGTGTAGTTTAACAGTTCAAGTGGAAATAGTTTCATCTTAAAAGTCTGGTACATTATACCTTTTGACAAGGTAGGATAAGACTAGACTGTTCAAGATCGACAGTCAGGTGGTAAGCGGTATTGTCACGGATTGTGATTTCAAAGTCAGTAGTATAGAGGACTAAACGAAGAGTATCTCCTTCTTTTAGCTTGTAAATAGTTGGCTGCAGTTCAAATTGGATATCCATCCATTCATCTGCAGTAATATCCTCTACCGACAGTAAATCATTTCTATTTTGTAAGTTGAGATAGCCTTTTGTCACGACGCGTTGTGCATTTTCGCGAAAAGGCAATTCGTTGAGATTTTCCAACATATGGTAGCGACCGTTGTCAATGGTTCTAGCACTTAAAACAGCTGGATAAGGTTGTAGGTATTTTTTCTGTCCAAATTCTAGCAGTTGGGCAGATAATAAACCCTTGTTTGTGCTGGATTTGATACGTAGATTGAGCTGAGCACGACCGTTCAAGTGAAGATCTTTAGTTACAGGAAGGTCAATAGTGATTTGATTGGCTTTCCCTTGATAAAGTTCCGTATTGAAAGTCTGGTATGTCTTACCATAACGCTCAAAATCCTTATCTGAGTACTGGTTTTGAATGACTTGCTCTTCTTGACCAAGTGAGAAGGTTTCAAAGTTCTCTTGCTCACCGAATGTATCAAGTGATAACCAAGCCTGAGGAGCTGTATTGTCCTGCCAGATAACAGTAGGAAGTTGGTATTCCGTTTCCTGTCCCAATAATTTCTTAGTCAATAAGGCATTCATGGATTCACGGAAGTCAATGGATTGCCAGTTGTTCATGTAAACATGTGCGCCATTATGGAAAAAGAGGTGCTTATTGATATGAGCAGGTAGAGCATGGAACATCTGGTAAACATGAAGTGGTTTGACATTCCAATCCTGAGACCCGTGAGTAAAGACAACCTCTGCTTTTACCTTATGGGCATTGAGTAGATAATTACGGTCATGCCAAAACTGATTGTAGTCGCCAGATTTGCGATCCAGTTGCTCTTTTACTTTTTCTAAGTCAGCTTGGTGAGCTTCGTTCCCACGAATATAGTCACCAGCCAAGAGATTACGAGAGTAGGTTAGTTTAGCAAGGGAGTCAAAGTCCTCACCTGGATAACCACCTGGGCTAGTTACTAGACCGTTTTCACGGTAGTAGTTGTACCACGAAGAAATACCAGCCTCGGCAATGATAACCTCTAAACCATCTACACCTGTAGTCGCTAGACCATTGGACATGGTACCTAGATAGGAAAGTCCAGTTGTGGCAACTTTTCCGTTTGACCAGTCAGCCTTGACTTGACGCTGGCGCGTATGGTCAGTAAAGGCACGGCAGCGACCATTGAGCCAGTCAATGACATTGTTATAAGCCTCTATTTGCTGGTAGTCCCCGTTAGTCATGAAACCTGTAGAGTCTTTGGTACCAACACCTGAGACATAAAGATTGGCAAAACCTCGTGGAAGGAAGTAGTCGTTGAGAGTATAGCTAGCGTTGATGTGCGTTAGCTTTTCCTCAGCTTCTGACACAAGCTCAGCTTGACCTTGAGGTTGGACGAGATTTAGTTGAGGTTCCTCTAACTCAATCTTGTGAGCAGGTTTTACCTCGAATTCGCCCTCCATCTTGTAGAGAGCCTTATCACTAGCCTTGTCATTGGTTCCCTGATGGTAGGGGCTGGCTGTCATGATAGCAGGGATTTTTCCATCATAACGAGGACGAATAATGCTGACCTTGACTAAGTCTGGAAGCCCTTTTCGGTCAGTATCGACACGAGTCTCAACGTAAACGACTTCACGAATGACATCATGGCTAGAAAAAGTAGCCAAACTCTTGCCGTTAAAGTAGTGGTAGGTATTATCTTCAGGGATGAGACCATCACTTACCAGTTGATCAATCAGGAGATTTCCTTTTTTGGTTCGAGTATTGAGTAACTGATAGAGATTTTCAATCAAATCACCATATACAATAGGAAAACCAGTTTCTTTACGGAAAACATCACTGTCTTCAAAGTCAACCAAATAAGAAAAACCTAAAAGTTGAAAAGCCACAGTATAGAAAATATCTGCAGTCAACTCTTTGTCAGATTGAAAAAATGTCAGTAAGTCAGTTTCTTTATCAACTGCTAAACTGGATAGAGGATAGGAGCTGTTTTTAAAATTAAAAAAGAAACGAATAAGAAACGCTTCAAGCATTTGTTTATTTGTAATGTTGACTGGTAAATCAAATCCATACTTTTTTAATTCAAAGATAATTGTATCTCTAGGTAGCGCTAAATAGCTGAATTGATTAAAACGCATAAGACCTCCTATTTATGAAATATATTACAGTTATTATATCAAAAAATAGAGAGAAAAGAAACTATAAAAATTAACAGAAATTATAATAAATAAAAATGAGTATTTATGAAATAAATATGTAAAATGATAAGCCTAAATACAAAAATATTAGTGATACTGTTAAAAATCGTGCAAGGATTGTCTAGTCAACTATGATTTGAGTTATTAGACATTTAAGCATCAGTAATAGTAATAGAAATTTAAAGAAAATGGTATAATATAGTGAGAATGATAGAGGAGAAGTGTAAATTGATCGCACAACTAGATACAAAAACAGTCTATAGTTTTATGGAGAGTGTCATTTCGATTGACAAGTATGTGAGAGCAGCTAAAGACTATGGCTACACTCATCTGGCTATGATGGATATTGATAATCTTTATGGTGCTTTCGATTTTCTAGAGGTTACAAAAAAATACGGCATTCATCCTCTGTTAGGGCTTGAAATGAATGTGCTTGTAGATGATAAGGATGTGAATTTGCGCTTTTTAGCTCTATCTAGTGTAGGCTATCAGCAGTTGATGAAGCTTTCAACAGCCAAGATGCAGGGGGAGAAAAATTGGTCAGTTTTATCTCAGTATCTGGAGGATGTTGCGGTAATTGTGCCTTATTTTGATGGACTGGAGTTGTTAAATCTTGGCTGTGATTACTATATAGGGGTTTACCCAGAAACACTGGCAAGCGAATTTTATCGTCCTATTTTGCCACTTTATCGGGTCAATACATTTGAAAGTAAGGATAGAGAAGTTCTTCAAGTATTAACAGCGATTAAAGAAAATCTCCCGCTTAGAGAAGTTCCTTTGCTTTCGAAACAAGATGTTTTTATGTCAGCAAGTTCTTTAGAGAAACTATTCCAAGAGCGTTTTCCTCAAGCCTTGGAAAACTTAGAAAAGCTTATTTCAGGTATTTCTTATGACTTGGATACTAGTCTGAAACTGCCTCGCTTTAATCCTGCTAGACCAGCAGTAGAAGAATTAAGAGAACGTGCTGAATTGGGGCTTGCTCAGAAGGGGTTAACTGGTAAAGAATATCAAGACCGTCTAGACCAAGAATTGGCTGTTATTCATGATATGGGCTTTGATGATTATTTCTTGGTTGTTTGGGATTTATTGCGTTTTGGACGTTCGAATGGCTATTATATGGGAATGGGACGAGGTTCCGCAGTTGGTAGCTTGGTTTCCTATGCTTTAGACATTACAGGGATTGACCCAGTAGAGAAAAATCTGATTTTTGAACGTTTCCTCAATCGTGAACGCTATACCATGCCTGATATTGATATTGATATTCCTGATATTTATCGTCCAGATTTTATCAGATATGTTGGTAATAAATATGGTAGTAAACATGCGGCTCAAATCGTTACTTTTTCTACCTTTGGGGCTAAGCAAGCTCTGCGAGATGTTTTGAAGCGCTTTGGTGTGCCAGAGTATGAATTATCTGCAATTACCAAGAAAATCAGTTTTCGTGATAATCTCAAGTCGGCTTATGAGGGTAATCTCCAGTTTCGTCAGCAAATCAATAGTAAGTTAGAATACCAAAAAGCCTTTGAAATTGCCTGCAAGATAGAGGGCTATCCAAGACAAACCTCTGTCCATGCGGCTGGTGTTGTAATCAGTGACCAAGATTTGACCAATTACATCCCTCTAAAACATGGTGACGAAATTCCGCTGACTCAGTATGATGCTCATGGAGTTGAATCTAGCGGACTTTTGAAGATGGATTTTCTGGGACTGCGAAATTTGACCTTTGTCCAGAAGATGCAAGAATTGCTTGCTGAATCAGAAGGTATTCACCTTAAAATTGAAGAAATTGATTTGGAAGACAAAGAAACGTTAGCTTTATTTGCCTCTGGCAATACAAAAGGTATCTTTCAATTTGAGCAACCTGGTGCCATTCGCTTGCTCAAACGTGTGCAACCAGTCTGTTTTGAAGATGTCGTAGCAACTACTTCTCTAAATCGACCAGGTGCCAGTGACTACATCAATAATTTTGTGGCAAGAAAGCATGGGCAGGAAGAAGTGACTGTTCTGGATCCAGTACTGGAGGATATTTTGGCTCCAACCTACGGCATCATGCTCTATCAGGAGCAGGTTATGCAGGTTGCTCAGAGATTTGCTGGATTTAGCCTCGGAAAAGCCGATATTTTACGTCGGGCTATGGGGAAAAAGGATGCCTTTGCCATGCATGAAATGAGGGAATCCTTTATTCAAGGATCATTAGATGCTGGTCATACTAGGGAAAAGGCAGAGCAGGTCTTTGATGTTATGGAGAAGTTTGCAGGTTATGGATTTAACCGATCTCACGCATATGCCTACTCAGCCTTGGCCTTCCAGTTGGCCTATTTCAAAACGCATTATCCAGCCATTTTTTATCAGGTCATGCTGAATTCTTCCAACAGTGATTACCTAACAGACGCACTTGAAGCAGGCTTTGAAGTAGCACCTCTGTCCATTAATACCATTCCTTATCATGATAAAATTGCCAACAAGTCTATCTATCTAGGTTTGAAATCGATTAAGGGGCTCAGCAAGGATTTGGCTATTTGGATTATTGAACATAGACCTTATTCTAATATTGAAGATTTTTTAGCTAAACTACCTGAGAATTATTTGAAACTTCCCTTGCTGGAACCTTTGGTAAAAGTTGGTCTTTTCGATTTATTTGAAAAAAATCGTCAAAAAGTATTCAATAATTTAGCTAATCTATTTGAATTTGTGAAAGTATTAGGAAGCTTATTTGGAGAGACCATCTATAGTTGGCAGGAATCGGAAGATTGGACAGAACAAGAAAAATTCTACATGGAACAAGAGCTCCTAGGAGTAGGAGTGAGCAAACATCCTCTACAAGCTATTGCAAGTAAGGCTATCTACCCAATTACACCAATCGGAAATTTGTCAGAAAATAGTCACGTCATTATATTGGTTGAAATTCAGAAAATAAAAGTGATTCGGACCAAAAAGGGTGAAAACATGGCATTCTTACAGGTAGATGATAGTAAGAAAAAATTGGATGTTACCCTCTTCTCAGACTTATATCGACAGATTGGGCAGGAATTGAAAGAAGGAGCTTTCTACTATATAAGAGGAAAAATTCAGTTACGAGATGGCCGTCTGCAAATGATTGCACAAGAAATAAGAGCAGCAGTGGCTGAACGCTTTTGGATACAGGTAAAAAATCATGAATCGGATCAAGAAATTTCGAGAATTTTAGACCAGTATAAAGGCCCATTCCCAGTTATCATCAGGTATGAAGAGGAACAGAGAACGATTGTTTCTCCCCATCATTTTGTGACTAAATCCACTGAATTAGAAGAGAAATTAGGTGGAATCGTTATGAAAACGATTTATCGCTAAAATTACGGAAAATAGAAGAATTTTCCATTTAAATGTGATATAATCAGTAAGAATGTTAAAAGAAAAAGGAGCATAACCAATATGAAACGTATTGCTGTTTTGACTAGTGGTGGAGACGCCCCTGGTATGAACGCTGCTATCCGTGCAGTTGTTCGTCAAGCAATTTCAGAAGGAATGGAAGTATTTGGTATCTATGATGGATATGCTGGTATGGTTGCTGGTGAAATTCATCCCCTAGATGCGGCTTCAGTAGGAGACATCATTTCTCGTGGTGGTACTTTCCTTCACTCTGCTCGTTACCCAGAGTTCGCTCAACTTGAAGGGCAACTTAAAGGGATTGAGCAATTGAAAAAACACGGAATTGAAGGTGTAGTTGTTATCGGTGGTGACGGATCTTACCACGGTGCTATGCGTTTGACTGAACATGGATTCCCAGCTATCGGTCTTCCTGGTACAATCGATAACGATATTGTTGGTACTGACTTCACAATCGGTTTTGACACAGCGGTTACTACTGCTATGGATGCTATCGATAAGATTCGTGATACATCATCAAGTCACCGTCGTACATTTGTTATCGAAGTTATGGGACGTAACGCAGGTGATATCGCTCTTTGGGCTGGTATTGCAACTGGTGCTGATGAAATCATCATTCCTGAAGAAGGATTCAAGATTGAAGATATCGTAGAAAGCATTAAATGTGGATACGAGTGTGGTAAAAAACACAATATCATCGTCTTGGCAGAAGGTGTGATGTCAGCAGCTGAATTTGGTCAAAAACTTAAAGAAGCTGGAGATACAAGCGACCTTCGTGTGACAGAACTTGGACATATTCAACGTGGTGGTTCTCCAACTGCGCGTGACCGTGTTTTGGCATCACGTATGGGTGCACATGCCGTTAAACTTCTTAAAGAAGGTATCGGTGGTGTTGCGGTTGGTATCCGTAACGAGAAAATGGTTGAAAACCCAATTCTTGGAACTGCAGAAGAAGGAGCATTGTTTAGCCTTACTGCAGATGGTAAGATTGTGGTTAACAACCCACATAAAGCTGACCTTGAGCTATCTAGCTTGAATAAGAGCTTGTCATAATTTATAATTTAGTTAATAAGACCAAAAAGGTCATATATAAAGGAGTCACAAAAATCATGAACAAACGTGTAAAAATCGTTGCAACTTTGGGACCTGCGGTAGAAATCCGCGGTGGTAAAAAATTCGGTGATGACGGATACTGGGGTGAAAAACTTGATGTTGAAGCTTCAGCTAAAAACATTGCTAAATTGATCGAAGCTGGTGCTAACACATTCCGTTTCAACTTCTCACACGGTGACCACCAAGAGCAAGGTGACCGTATGGCAACTGTTAAACTTGCTGAAAAACTTGCAGGTAAAAAAGTTGGTTTCCTTCTTGATACAAAAGGACCAGAAATCCGTACTGAATTGTTTGAAGGAGATGCAAAAGAGTACTCTTACACAACTGGTGAAAAAATCCGTGTTGCTACTAAACAAGGAATCAAATCAACTCGTGATGTGATCTCATTGAACGTTGCTGGTGCTCTTGATATCTATGATGATGTTGAAGTTGGTCGTCAAGTTTTGGTTGACGATGGTAAACTTGGTCTTCGTGTGGTTGCTAAAGATGACGCAACTCGTGAGTTTGAAGTTGAAGTTGAAAACGATGGTGTAATTGCTAAACAAAAAGGTGTTAACATCCCTAACACTAAAATTCCTTTCCCAGCTCTTGCTGAACGTGATAACGACGATATCCGCTTTGGTCTTGAACAAGGAATTAACTTCATCGCGATTTCATTCGTACGTACTGCAAAAGACGTGAACGAAGTTCGTGCAATCTGTAAAGAAACTGGAAACGGACACGTTCAATTGTTCGCTAAAATCGAAAACCAACAAGGTATCGACAACTTGGATGAAATCATCGAAGCTGCTGATGGTATCATGATCGCTCGTGGTGACATGGGTATCGAAGTACCATTCGAAATGGTTCCAGTTTACCAAAAAATGATTATCAAGAAAGTCAATGCTGCAGGTAAAGTTGTTATCACAGCAACAAACATGCTTGAAACAATGACTGAAAAACCACGTGCAACTCGTTCAGAAGTATCAGACGTATTCAACGCTGTTATCGACGGTACTGATGCTACAATGCTTTCAGGTGAGTCTGCAAACGGTAAATACCCACTTGAGTCAGTAACTACAATGGCTACAATCGACAAGAACGCTCAGACTCTTCTTAACGAATACGGTCGTTTGAACTCAGATTCATTTGAACGTAACTCTAAGACAGAAGTAATGGCTTCAGCTGTTAAAGATGCTACTAACTCAATGGACATTAAATTGGTTGTAACTCTTACTAAGACAGGTCACACTGCACGTTTGATTTCTAAATACCGTCCAAATGCTGACATCTTGGCATTGACATTCGACGAATTGACAGAACGTGGATTGATGTTGAACTGGGGTGTTATCCCAATGTTGACAGATGCTCCATCATCAACTGATGATATGTTCGAAATTGCTGAACGTAAAGCAGTTGAAGCAGGTCTTGTACAATCTGGTGACGATATCGTTATCGTAGCTGGTGTACCAGTTGGAGAAGCTGTACGTACAAACACAATGCGTATCCGTACAGTACGTTAATTAAAATGAAAAAAGTCTATCATATCAAGCTTTCTAGCCTGTATGATAGGTTTTTTTGTAGCAGGGGGCAAATAAGGGGCAAAACTTTTTAAAAAAGGCCAGTTAATACAAATACGATTCAGCTAATATAATTGAAAATGATGGAAAAAAAGGTGAAATTATGGTATACTTTAACGTAGGACCTTTTTAGAAATTTTGAAAGAGTATTAAAAATTTAAAATGAGAAAAATTGTTATCAATGGTGGCTTGCCCCTGCAAGGTGAGATTACCATTAGTGGTGCAAAAAATAGTGTTGTAGCTTTGATTCCAGCTATTATCTTGGCAGATGATGTTGTGACTTTGGATTGTGTTCCAGATATTTCGGATGTTGCTAGTCTTGTCGAAATTATGGAATTGATGGGCGCTACCGTTAAGCGTTATGACGATGTGTTAGAGATTGATCCAAGAGGTGTTCAAAATATTCCAATGCCTTATGGGAAAATCAATAGTCTTCGTGCATCTTATTATTTTTATGGAAGTCTTTTAGGTCGCTTTGGGGAAGCTACAGTTGGTTTACCTGGAGGATGTGATTTGGGACCACGTCCTATTGACTTACATCTTAAGGCTTTTGAAGCTATGGGAGCCACTGTTAGCTACGAGGGTGATAACATGAAGTTATCTGCTAAAGATGTGGGACTTCATGGTGCAAGTATTTACATGGATACGGTAAGTGTAGGTGCGACGATTAATACAATGATTGCTGCGGTTAAAGCAAATGGTCGTACTATTATTGAAAATGCAGCCCGAGAACCTGAGATTATTGACGTTGCTACTCTCTTGAATAATATGGGGGCTCATATCCGTGGTGCTGGAACCAATATTATCATTATTGATGGTGTTGACAGATTACATGGAACGCGTCATCAGGTGATTCCAGACCGTATTGAAGCGGGAACGTACATTTCCTTAGCTGCTGCAGTTGGTAAGGGAATTCGTATTAATAATGTTCTTTATGAACACTTAGAAGGATTTATTGCTAAGTTGGAAGAAATGGGAGTACGAATGACTGTATCTGAAGACAGCATTTTTGTTGAGGAACAGTCTAATTTGAAAGCAATCAATATTAAGACAGCTCCTTATCCAGGTTTTGCTACTGACTTGCAACAACCAATTACTCCTCTCTTGTTAACAGCAGAGGGGCGTGGTACCATTATTGATACCATTTATGAAAAACGAGTAAATCATGTTTTTGAACTAGCAAAGATGGACGCAGATATTTCGACTACAAACGACCATATTTTATATACTGGTGGACGTTGTTTGCGTGGTGCAAATGTAAAAGCTACTGACCTTAGAGCTGGGGCTGCACTTGTCATTGCTGGTTTAATGGCTGAAGGCAAAACTGAAATTACGAATATTGAGTTCATCTTACGTGGATATTCAGATATTATTGAAAAATTACGTAATCTAGGAGCGGATATTACACTTGTTGAAGAATAAACCGTAGAGGTGTTTATGAATATTTGGACCAAATTAGCAATGTTTTCTTTTTTTGAAACGGATCGCTTGTATTTGCGTCCTTTCTTTTTTAGTGATAGTAAGGACTTCCATGATATAGCTTCAAATCCAGAAAATTTACAATTTATTTTCCCAACTCAAGCTAGTCCGGAAGAGAGTCAATATGCACTGGCCAATTATTTTATGAAGTCTCCTTTAGGTGTATGGGCTATTTGTGACAAGAAAACTGAAAAAATGATTGGTTCAATTAAGTTTGAAAAGCTAGATGAAATTAAAAAAGAAGCAGAACTGGGTTATTTTTTGAGAAAAGATTCATGGTCTAAAGGTTTCATGACAGAAGTTGTTAAAAAACTTTGTCAGCTTTCTTTTGAGGAATTTGGTTTAAAACAACTATCCATCATTACCCACCTTGAAAATGAAGCTAGCCAACGGGTTGCTCTTAAGTCTGGATTTCGATTGATTCGTCAGTTTAAAGGAAGTGATCGCTATACAAAGAAAATGCGAGATTATCTTGAGTTTCGCTTTGTAAAGGGAGGAATTAATGAGTAAACACCAAGAAATTCTAAGTTATTTGGAAGAATTACCCGTTGGTAAAAGAGTCAGTGTTCGAAGCATTTCCAACCATCTAGGAGTCAGTGATGGAACGGCTTATCGGGCCATTAAAGAAGCTGAAAACCGTGGAATTGTAGAGACTCGCCCAAGAAGTGGTACTATTCGTGTTAAATCTCAGAAAGTTGCTATAGAGAGATTAACTTTTGCTGAAATTGCAGAAGTGACTTCTTCTGAGGTTCTAGCTGGTCAAGAAGGTTTAGAGAGAGAATTTAGTAAGTTCTCAATCGGTGCCATGACTGAGCAAAATATCTTATCTTACCTTCATGACGGGGGACTTTTGATTGTCGGAGACCGTACCCGTATCCAATTACTAGCACTTGAAAATGAAAATGCAGTTCTAGTTACAGGTGGATTTCAGGTTCATGATGATGTGATTGAATTGGCCAATCAAAAAGGAATTCCAGTTTTAAGAAGCAAGCACGACACTTTCACAGTTGCAACCATGATCAATAAAGCCTTGTCAAATGTCCAAATTAAGACTGATATTCTGACAGTTGAGAAACTTTATCGTCCGAGTCATGAATATGGTTTTCTGAGAGAGACAGACACTGTTAAAGATTATTTGGACTTGGTACGTAAGAATCGTAGCAGTCGTTTCCCGGTTATCAATCAACATCAGGTTGTTGTTGGAGTTGTAACCATGAGAGATGCTGGTGATAAGTCACCAAGTACCACAATTGATAAGGTCATGTCTCGTAGTCTATTTTTGGTTGGATTATCGACAAATATTGCCAATGTGAGTCAACGGATGATTGCTGAAGACTTTGAAATGGTACCGGTTGTTCGAAATAATCAAACATTGCTTGGGGTTGTAACCAGACGAGATGTCATGGAGAAGATGAGTCGTTCCCAAGTTTCTGCTCTACCGACTTTTTCTGAGCAGATTGGTCAAAAACTTTCTTATCATCATGATGAAGTAGTGATTACAGTGGAACCCTTTATGCTTGAGAAAAACGGAGTTTTAGCCAACGGTGTATTGTCAGAAATTCTGACCCACATGACTCAAGATTTAGTTGTGAATAGTGGGCGCAATCTCATCATTGAGCAGATGCTGATCTACTTTTTGCAGGCTGTTCAGATAGATGATATACTGCGCATTCAAGCCCGTATTATCCATCATACGAGACGGTCAGCTATTATTGATTACGATATTTATCATGGTCATCAGATTGTTTCAAAAGCAAATGTAACCGTTAAAATTAATTAGAAACTAGGAGAAAAGATGATAACATTAAAATCAGCTCGTGAAATTGAAGCTATGGATAAAGCCGGTGATTTCCTCGCAAGTATTCATATCGGCTTGCGTGATTTGATTAAGCCTGGCGTAGATATGTGGGAAGTAGAAGAGTATGTTCGTCGTCGTTGTAAGGAAGAAAATTTCCTTCCGCTTCAGATTGGAGTTGACGGTGCCATGATGGACTATCCTTATGCTACCTGCTGTTCTCTTAACGATGAAGTAGCTCACGCTTTCCCTCGTCACTATATCTTGAAAGATGGTGATTTGCTTAAGGTTGATATGGTTTTGGGCGGTCCAATTGCTAAATCTGACCTGAATGTCTCAAAATTAAACTTCAATAATGTTGAACAAATGAAGAAATACACTCAGAGCTATTCTGGTGGTCTTGCAGACTCATGTTGGGCTTATGCTGTCGGTACACCGTCCGAAAAAGTGAAAAACTTGATGGATGTAACTAAAGAAGCCATGTATAAGGGGATTGAGCAAGCTGTTGTTGGGAACCGTATTGGTGATATTGGTGCAGCCATTCAAGAATACGCTGAAAGTCGTGGTTACGGTGTAGTGCGTGATTTGGTTGGTCATGGTGTTGGTCCAACTATGCATGAAGAACCAATGGTTCCTAACTATGGTATTGCAGGTCGAGGACTTCGTCTCCGTGAAGGAATGGTCTTGACTATTGAACCGATGATCAATACAGGTGACTGGGAAATTGATACAGATATGAAGACTGGTTGGGCGCATAAAACCATTGACGGTGGCCTATCTTGTCAATATGAACACCAATTTGTCATTACTAAGGACGGTCCGGTAATCTTGACTAGCCAAGGTGAAGAAGGAACTTATTAATAAAAAGTGAAAAGGCTACTGGATGTTCATTTTGAAAAAATTCAGTAGATCGTTTCATATTAAGTAAACGCATTGTATTGATGTTTTCAAGCTTTTTCCAAGCCAATAAAATAGGCTCCATAGTATCTGTAGGAGGACTTACCTACAGATATTATGGAGCGTTTTTTCTTATGCTTAGAATGGCAATTTTCCAGCGAAAGCACCTAATTTTTTCTTGGTAGTTTCATCGATTTGTTCAAGAGCAGAGTTGATGGCTTGAACAGTCATATCTGAAAGAGTTTCAAGGTCTTCAGGGTCAACGACAGCTGGATTGAAGTCAATGCTGACAACTTTCTTATCTCCAGTTAAGGTCGCTTGAACAAGGTCTTGAGCAGATTTGCCAACAAATTGCATAGCAGCAAGTTCAGCTTGACTTTGTTCCATCTGTTTTTGAAGTTTTTGTGCTTGACGCATCATATTTTGCATGTTCATCATAAGATTTTTAAGATTCCTTTCGTATCAAGGCTTTGAGCCTTGTTTAATAAATTTTTTTGCCGTTTTTTGCCCTAGAAGTTGTCAAAAGCATTGGCGACTTCTTTTTGTTGAGTTGGGAATAAATGCGAGTAGATGTTGATAGTTGTATTAATGCTACTATGTCCGAGTCGTTTCATAAGTGTAAAAAATATATAATCTTTTCCCTCACCGTTTCTGAGTCCTTTTGAAACTAGAAACGCTGCATGTGAATGTCGGAAATCGTGATTACGAATCATTTTTAATGATGCAGGCATTCTTTTTTTCAATTTAATCTTTTGATTAGAAACCATTGGAGCAGTAAGTTGTAAAGGACTGTCTTGAAAGATTTGTAAGTCTTCTGTATTGTCCGTAAACTCTGCTAATAGGTGAGCTTGTTTTTCTTTCCATTCCGTTAGTTCTTGAACGAATGCCTTATGAATGTAAATTCGACGATTGGATTGGGTAGTTTTTACTGTTCCGATATGGACCTTGTTATTACGAAAGTAAGCTGAATACTTGATATCGATATAACCCTCTGATAAATTAATCTGTTTCCAAGTTAAGGCCAATGCTTCGCCGACTCGAACACCTGTAAACATTAACACTCGATAGAATAGCTGAAACATGTATTCATCTTTTGTGAACAGAGAATCAAATAGCTTGAATTCTTCAGGAGTGAAATAAGACATCTCCTTGTGTTTATCAGGAAGTTTTCTTAGTCCATTGCATGGATTATCTTGTCTAAGACGATTAGCAACAGCAACATCAAACATTTTATGCAGAAAAATCATTTGCTGATTAACAGTCGTGCTTGATAGTGTTCCACCTTTAACACTTGGTTGTTTTACCAACCAATCTCTAAATTTTTTTACTTCATGGATAGTAATGGCAGACATATCTGCATGCTCAAAAAACTTAGAGACATATTGGTTATAGTAGGATATCTGTGTATCAATGGTGCCACGTTTATTCCCACGGAGTTCATCTTCTTGTTGAACTAAAGAGTAAAGGTGAGAGACAGATATTTTATCTTTAATCTGAACTTGGTGAAGTTTGTTTAAGCGATAATCTGCCTCATATTGAACAGCCTCTTTACGAGAGGTAAATCCTGACTTTCTATGTCGTTTGATTTCACCAGTCAATGGGTCTATTCCATCGGTAATATCTACTTTCCATTTTCCCTTGTATCCTTTGAGAACTGACATATCATTTTCCTCTTTCTATGTCAGTAGCTAAGAGTACAGTATCTATTATATCATGTTTTGAGATGATTTTGAATCCAAGAATTTCTTCGGCAATAGTCTTTGGTATTCTTCCAATCCTTTTGTTTTTATAAAGTTTGAAACCTCTTTCGACAAGTAATTTTTTACCCTCTCGTATAACACGTCTAGCCGTGCCTTCTGGATATCCTTGATTTGTGATATCTATGTAGGTAACTGTTTGAATTTCTTGCATTTATTCATTCCTTTCCTTTTTCTTATTCAATTCTAAAAATAACTGGTACGACTTTTCTTGAATAGTTTCTTCTGTATCAGTTTGATTTTTAAATGGGTTTGGTAATTTATTGCCATGGTCTATATAAAACATCTGGTCTATTGGTTCGTACTTGTAAAATTGCAGATGTTCTTTTTTGACTTCGACTACCAAGGATAATCTTCGCATTAGCTGGCCCCAAGAATCTATATGACTTGTTTTTCTTTTCTTAGTTAATTCTAAAAAGAAATCGTAGGGGGAGTAGGGGCTAGTGATGATATAAATATTGGCTAGTAACGGTTTATCAAAATAACGACTACTTGCCATCGCTTTAACATTGTAAGGGTCAAACATTTTGAGTAAGTCTGAGTAGTCAAATTGATGCGGGCGTAATTCGTCTAAGATAATCACGTGTTCTAAATTGTATTGTTGAAAAGGGTCACGGATTGAGCTCGTAATAAAATAGTTAAGGTCATACTGTTCTGCGTATTGACGTGCTAGACGAGTCTTCCCTGTTCCCGCTTTTCCAAAAAGCCAAATAATCGTAACAATTTCATTATTGCTAATCATTTCTTGTCGCCATAGTTCGGCTTGTGTTTCTAGTCGTTTTAAATAGACGGTTTCAATTTTTTGCCTTGCTTTGGCATATTGTGAACCAGTAAGTCGTTGTTCAATTTCTGATTTTGTAATATCACCAGTATAAAGTAGATCCAGTAGATTATCTATAATCATAGTGTCATTTATTTCATATCGTTTGGTTACATTTTTTTCGATAGTGTCTAATAGGAGTAAATAGTTAAAATTCGCAATAACTTCTTTGGGAGAATATTGGTATTTATCTTGATTGGACTCCGTATGATGAACGAGATATGAATAAGCATTGTTAACTGAACCCCTCCACTGCTCAAAACACTGTATTGGTTGTTTAGTCAACTTAGCAAGATTGTTTAAACTTCTAGCACTTTCAAACTGTAGAACAAGGTGTATATGTGGTGTGACAAGATTTCCATCTTGCCCGATATCCTTATCATGCAAAATTCCCGCAAAACGAATCGGTTTCAGAGTATTTGTCATATACTCGATGATATCTTGTAAATTTGAAGATTGGAAATACTCAATCTGTTGGACAAACATTATATTTCTGGCTTTTACCATTTTGAACTCCTTTCTTTTTTTGGAACAATGGAACAAAACTATACTGCTTCAATAACAAGCCCTGAAGCAGTATAATAAAGCTCCTAAATGAATTGAAACAAAACCAGCTTGGAGCTCATGCCTAACGGCAAGCTCCGCTGGTATTTTAATCATCTAGGCTTTCTCGTCCCTTGTATTATATGATTAGGTGAAGTACTATCTAAGGGCGAGAATGTATATAGTTTACGATATAATCTTGTCAGATAGTTGCACAAAAAATCTAATTTATTTTGTAAAATTGTATCTATATCTGAACTTTCTGCCTGTGGTATAATAACTAGGATACATTCCTGAGTTATAGTACATCTGATAGATTGAACAATAGATTTGTACTCTTTTACAATTTCACTATCGCTTTTGCTGCCTTTCATTTTCATTTGTTTTCGTACTATCCTTAATAGATCTACTGTTTGGAAAAAGTTCAAAAACGTATCTTCTTTTATCCATACGATGCAAAGAAGGATATGCGCTAAAAGATAGACGGTAAGGACGATAGTCATTGCTTGAAGTAGCATAGATTGTGCTATTTGAAAATTATCTAAAATTTGGCTCCAAACGTCCCAAGAGATAATGGTGCTAACTTGGTTAACAAACCATATACCTGCTAGAGATAAACTCCACAGAAAGCTCAAGAGTAACTCTAAAGGCAGTAAGTAGTAGAGTTTATCGGTAATGACAGTGCTATTTCTTATAATTCTATTGTTAATGTTTTTCATATATTTTCTCCTTTAAATGTTGGTACGAGAAATGGCATAACATTAGGTGCTGTTACACCATCAATAACTTGAATAATACCAGTTCCTTTTCCGTTAGGAATGACAATTCCAGTCTCTGAATCCAAGTCTGGGAATAAAAATGTTGTCGCTTTTCTATTGATTAACCCCAGTTGTATCAAGAAATTACACTGCTCTCTAACGGCAATCGGTAAAGCGTTTGTGTCCATCCGCTGACTAACTAGGATTAGATGGACAGACGTTGCTCGTCCAAGTAGTGCAATATTGGATAATAGTGCAAAAAAGGTCTCTTTAACATTTTTGGAAACCAAAGATGTTAAAGCAAGCAATTCATCAATCACAAGACAACGATGTTGAAATTTTTTAGCAGGATTTTCAAGAAGCTCTGCTTGTCTTTGATAGATAGTATCTAGTTCTACTTTTAGCAGGGTGTTCACCTTAGACAAAAACTCATCCGCTGAGAAGTCTCTCTCTTGATAAAGAACTTGTATGTTCTGTTTTAAGCAGTAACGAGAGATAGAATCGCATTTAGGGTCTACAACTGTTACATGAGCAAATTGATTAATAACAGAGATAAGATAGGTCAAAGCGTAGCTCTTTCCAGAACCAGAAGAACCAGCAATCAAACAATGAACGATGCGATTAAAATCAATTCGATAGTTTTTCATGAGTTCAAAACTCTCGTTTTGAACAGAGACATCAGATAGCTTTTGATACGTCAATCTTTCAGGTATTCCCTTAAAGAATGGAAATCGAAAAGCACGACTAGTGTTAATGCTTACACTATCACGTTTGACGATATAGGCAGAAGGCTGTTTTAGAAATGTCAACAAAGGATAAGCACTTGTGGACAAAATTTGAAAAATCTGTTGGTATAGAGTATTATCCAAAATATATGCACAAGGAAAACGAGGAACAAAGTCTAGATAATTATCACCATAGATGAATTGGAAGGAATTAGTAGTTGAAGAAATAGAGCTGTTTCCCAACCCTATTTCTACACACTGAACTAGATATTCAGTATCAACTACGAATTCCCGTTTATTTTCTGATTGAATAAACGGAAATGCCATTGGTTACTTACCTCCTTCTTTGATAATTTTTACAGATTCAGCTTTAAAATAAACATTGTTTTTCACTTTACAAGCAACAGGATTGATTAACTCCACCTCTGCGAATTGTTCAATTTCTTGAGAAGTGGGGAATTTGACAAGAAAAGGATTCTGACCAGGGATAATGAAATATCGACTAAATCCATCTACTTCGTCAGTCCGCTTATTATCTTTATAGACCCACTTAATTTCTTCTTCGACGGATAATGAACTAAAAATAGGGTTTTCTCCAAATATTTCATTAAAAAGAGCCACGTTATATCCATAAACTGGATTCTTGTATTTAAATGCACTCATGTGCTATTCCTCCATAATCAGCATACCTAGAATTTGCTGATTTCTAATTAAAAATTTTTGTGTAATGAACTAGGCGCCTTTTTTATTCCTTACATTATCTATTGTATTCTGATTTCCCAACGACTTTGTATACACTAGAATAAAATTTAGAGATAAAATTGTATACATTGTAAGAAAGAATATGTGATATGCAATAAAAAAAGACTTCACGATTTTAGTCGTAAAGCCATAATTTTTATTCGTAATCTTGATTGTCTATGAAATCATTGACGTAGAGAGTTAGATGATTATCTTTTGTTTTTTCATAAAATTTGATAAGTTGAGTTAAATCAGAATAAAGTTTAAATTTATCATAGTTCTCACTAGTATCCTTATATTTATTATGTATCTTTTCTAAAAATAAATTCTGGTATTGAAGTAGTTGTAGAAATTGAATATGAAATAAACTATTAGTTTTATCGATTTGTTCTTTTTTTAGCTCATTTACTAAAAGATAGTATATATCATCTTCCAATATAATGTTTAAAAGAACATCAGAATCTAAATAGTATATTATTTTGCTAGGAGCATTATTTTTACCTCTGGTATTCAAGCTATTGTTAAATCTTCCTATAAATTTATCAAAAATTAAATCAATTATTTTATATATAGTATATTCGAATGCTTCAAATATATAGATAATATTTTCAGGTTTACGTAGTAGAACAGAAGTAATATTTCCTAAATCGGTAGTGTACCAAGTTTGAAGTTGGGAATTGACTTTTTCCAAGTCTCCAGCATAATTATTTTGTAATTTACGGTTAAAAGAATCACTGTGTTGTTCATCTTTTGATTTAAAAGGAGTATATTTATCAGGATAGTTATCTGAATAATAAAAAACGGAATTCATGAAGTGCTTTTGAAAAGTGGGATAGCTTAGTAGAAATTTTAATACGATATTACCTAAACGTTCAGTTTTTTTATTAGGTTTGAAACCGAGAGATTGAGATTTATGATATAAAACTCGCCATGTCTCAGATGAAACAGAGTCAATTTGAACATCTATATTATTTAACAGACATCCTAAAAGTAAAATTTTTACGATTTCTTGTTTCTGTTCTTTATTTCCTAAAAGTAATTCATCTTGATTACAATCAAGGGTAGCAGTTAATGCTTTAATTTGATTATCTGATAAAAAACTCCTAAAATTATCATGCACTCCTTTTTCTATTTTGCCAATATTCCTTTCTGTGATGCCTGTTATAGGATTATTTTGTGTATTTCCTGTTTCTTTTACCTTTTTATCATAAGTACATTGAGAGATATGCCTAGAATAAGTTGACAAATTCATTTTTTTTGTTTGTCTGTCTAGTCTAACACGTTCTCCGATATTTTTATATAAATATTCTGTAAAATCCATGGTTTCCTCCTTATCAAAAAGAACCGCATAAAAGCGGTTCAGTAGTTCATTTAGTTATTGAACCTTATAGAAAAATCCTGAGCTATTTCCTTCTATAAGTTGTTGTCCTGTCCATAGTCGTTCTTGGCTGATATCGGACGGGTCCTTATATCCGTTTTCGGGTGAAGAAGTGATAGCCATTGTCAAAGGGATTCCTGCAGGTAAAAAGGCAAGGGCAGAACCACCAGCTCCTCCATTTTTAGGAAGTAAACTTGTTTTAAGATAGTGGTCAATTTCTTTAGCATGTTCAATTGAAACTTGCGAATTATCACTAACCAGTCCATGTTCATCAAATACAAGTTCTACACCAGCACTATTGCGCCATGTACCAGAGATACTTGAAAAATCACCGTTTTGGATAGAAGAAATATTCATTCCTTTAATTTCTTGTGAAGGTGTTGTTTCTCCTGATATTGGATTTGTTACAGATTTCCAAGAAAATGTATCTTGGTTCAGTAGTGGTGGTCTAGTTCCTAATCCAGCTTCTGTATCTGATTCAGTGAGTAATTCTAAGTCAGGTGTATTCGTATTTAGTTTATAGAGCTTGTGAGATTGTTTACCGCCAGATGCACTTGAAAGTTGAAAATATCCATCTTCAAGAGGGACAAAAATCACTTTTTCTCCGATAAAATCTAAATGATTTTCTGCATTAGTGAGTTGAATAACTTTATCATTCTGAATCGTTCTGATGTCTAAAATATCATGTTTACCTGACTTAATTTTCAGAGCAATGATGAGTTCGTCCGTCCCATTTTTATCAAAATCATATAGGCAGTATTCAATATCTGAATATACTTGTGGAGAATTATCTTTTAAGTTAGCTTTGGGATTAATATCCTTAGAGGGTTTATTTTGTGGTTGAGAATATTTTTCTATTACCTCGTTATATAAACTATAATCCGTTTTCTTCACTTCAGAAGAGGAGCTGGATGCTTCCGAACTAGTGGAACTCGTTTGTTCTGTACTTGCTGAAGTAGTATCTTCTTGCTTTTGGTGGCAGGCTACAAGAGTCAAGCTTGTTAAAGCAAGAATAGTAAATAATGTTCTTTTTTTAATCATAGCTAATTTTGTAATGTTAGAACTGTTTAAGTTTGTAAGCTAGTTTTCTACAGTCGTTTGGACACTTTACCCACGCTTACGTTTTACGATAAATCCTAAACCAGTAATTGAAAGGACGGTACCGATAATACCAAGAATAGATGTTGATTCACCTGTATTTGGTAAAGTCTTCTTGTCGTTGTTTTTGTTGTTTTCTGGTTTAGCCGGAGTTTCAGATTTAACTTCTTCTACAGGTTTAGTAGGAGTTTCAGGTTTAACTTCTTCTACAGGTTTAGTAGGAGTTTCAGGTTTAACATCTTCAACAGGCTTAGCTGGAGTTTCAGGTTTAACATCTTCAACAGGCTTAGCTGGAGTTTCAGGTTTCACCTCTTCTACAGGTTTAGTAGGAGTTTCGGGTTTGACTTCTTCAACAGGCTTAGCTGGAGTTTCAGGTTTCACCTCTTCTACAGGTTTAGTAGGAGTTTCAGGTTTAATATCTTCTACAGGTTTAGTAGGAGTTTCAGGTTTAACATCTTCAACAGGTTTAGCCGGAGTTTCAGGTTTGATATCTTCAACAGGCTTAGCTTGAGTTTCAGGTTTGATATCTTCAACAGGCTTAGTTGGAGTTTCAGGTTTGATATCTTCAACAGGCTTAGTTGGAGTTTCAGGTTTGATATTTTCAACAGGTTTAGTAGGAGTTTCAGGTTTGACTTCTTCAACAGGCTTAGCTGGAGTTTCAGGTTTCACCTCTTCAACAGGCTTAGCTGGAGTTTCAGGTTTAACATCTTCCGAAGGTTTAGTAGGAGTAACAGGCTTTGTAGTAGAAAGCGAAGGATTTGCATCTTTAACTACCTTACGAGCAGCAGCTTCGATATTCTTCTTTGCTTGTTCAGCAGTTACACTTGAACCCGAATAATCTTTGTAGGCACGAATTTCACCACTCACAAGGTAGTTTGAAGTTCCATCTAATGCTGGCCCAGCATTTAAGGAATAATCTTTATAGCCATCGGTTGCCTCTAAGATTTCAGAGGCACGCCCTTCAGCATAAGCATTAGCTTCTTCAAAATTTTTAAATACTGCATCAGTCTCGAACGTCACTGTTGGGAACCCGTCTCGTTCTGTAACTGTAACTTCGTTTGCGATAACAGTATTAGATTGCGTAATCGCACCAGCTACACCTATACTAGCAGTTGCAATTATAGCAGTAGCAAAAAGTTTAATTTTAGATTTTGTCTTCATTTAAAGAGACCTCCTATTATTTTGAAGAAATCCTTTGTCCAATAATGTAGACTTTTATGGACAAAATTGATAGAATAAACAAAGAAGATATAATCCGTCAAAATACTAAATTTTTCATTATTTTGAACTAAGAATTGTGAAATATTAGTTGTCCAAAATTTCCTACTTTTTTTGACAAAAACTATAGTTTTTTACCCAATTATGAAAAGTACTTTTTGAAACTCCTAAGATTTCTGCTCCTTCACGAATAGTTATTTCTTTTTGTCTGTGTTTTTTTGCTAAATCATAAAAATTTGGTGGAACATTTATCTTCGGTCTTCCGAACTGTTTCCCTCTTTTTTGAGCTTCTCGAATTCCTTCTAGTTGTCTTTGCTTGATTTGCTCTCTTTCCATTTGCGACACATAGGATAGAACCTGTAAAACCAAATCAGAAATTAGTTTACCAGTGATTGTATCGCTGGTATTTTTAGTATTTAAGAGTGGAAAATCTAAAACGCTGATATGTACCTTTTTTGTCTTAGTGAGTAACTGCCATTGTTCTAAAATATCATCGTAGTTCCGTCCGAGTCTATCAATTGATTTAATTACTATCTCATCATCTGCTTGTAGAACTGTTAGCAATTTTTGGTATTCCGTCCTGTCAAAATCTTTTCCAGAGGCCCTATCTATGAAAATTTGATTTTGGGGGATATTTTCTAATGCCAAAGCAGACATTTGTCTATCGATATTTTGCTCCTTAGTGGATACTCGTACATAACCATAACGCATAAGGCTACCACCTATCTTTTTATCTCTATTTTAGACGAAAAGAAAACTACCGCCCATAATGAGTGGTAGTTTGGTGTACTCTTTGCTACTGTATCTTTTTGCCAAGATTTTGTCTTGTTTGCGTGAATAGTAGTGTTGGATAAAAAATCCTAAGGACTTAAAATCCTTTTAATTCAACCTTTTTGAGGTTTACAAAAATTAAAAACAGTATGTTCAATTTTTGCATGTTCATCATAGTGTTTTATAGTTTCCTTTTCCAATTATTTTCCTTTTTATTTTATCAATTTTGAGGTTAAAAGTCTATTATTAGTATAAATTACTTAACATTAAATTGTCTGAAAATTTATTGAAAAATGAGTGAAAACATGGTATAATGAAACGTAAAATTAATTCAGGTTTCCTGAACCAATAGGAGTAAACAATGAAAAAACTATGTTTTGTTCTTTTATCTTCAGCCTTACTATTGACAGCTTGTGCTAACAACCAATCTAAACAAAGCAATACGAGTGATTCGTCTAAGGTGACAGCCTTGTCTGAAGACAAGCAGAAAATGCTTGATAAGGCTACAGCTGACTATAAGACTTTTGTGCAAGAGCAAATCGATAAACTGTTGACAGATACGGAAGGCTTTGTCAAACTGTTGAAAGAAGGAAAGTTAGAAGAAGCTAAGAAAGTTTATCCACTGATTCGTATGTCTTATGAGCGTTCAGAACCGATTGCTGAAAGTTTTGGTGAGTCAGATGTCAAGATTGACTTCCGTTTGGCAGACTACATGGACGAAAACAAGACAGAGGAAGGTTGGTCAGGTTTCCACCGTATCGAGCGTATCCTTTGGGAAGACAATACAACTAAAGGAACTGAAAGCTATGGCGATCAGTTGGTCAATGATATCAAGGAATTGAAAGCTAAGATTGCAACTGTGGATGTGGACTACAAGGTTATGTTGACTGGAGCAGTTGACTTGCTTAACGAAGTAGCAACAAGCAAGATTACAGGTGAAGAGGAAATTTATTCTCACACAGACTTGTATGATTTCCGTGCCAATATTGAGGGTGCTGAGAAGATTTTCCAACTCTTTAAACCTTTGCTTGAAAAATCAGACGCTAACCTAGTTAAAGAATTGGAAGCAGATTTCAAATCTGTTAATAGCTTGTTGGACAAACACATGACCGACAAGGAACACTACAAACTTTATACAGATTTGACAAAAGAAGATACCAAAGAATTGTCAGAAGCTGTGACAAAACTTGGTGAACCTCTGTCACAAATGGGTAAATTTCTTAGTGGAGAGTAAGAGTCATGACTGAAAAAGACGAAAAGTTTTTTGAGAAGAAAATGGACCGTCGAGAATTTCTAAAAAAAGCAGGGATTGGAGGGGCTGGTTTAGCGCTAGGACTCTCTGGTGCTTCTGCTTTTTTCGCACCTAAGCTAGGAAGTCAGGAAAAAATCTCGTACGGAAATGAAAAAATTGCTTTTTATGGCAAGCATCAAGCTGGGATTAGTACGCCCATGCAAAAGAATATCTATTTTGTTGTCTTGGACCTACATACGACGGATAGAGATAAGATTATCCAACTATTCAAGGATTGGACGGATTATAGTGCCAAGTTGGTTGAAGGGGAACTGGTCAAAAAAGATGGCCAGAATGCTCTCTTGCCTCCAAGCGATACTGGTGAAACAGTCGGGCTTAACCCTCATCGTCTGACGCTGACTTTTGGTGTGTCTGCCAGTTTCTTGAAAAAGATGAACTTGGAGAACAAGCGTCCTCAAGTGTTCAGGGATTTACCGCCTTTTCCTAAAGAGCAATTGCGTGAAAAATATACAGGTGGAGATATTGTGATTCAGGCCTGTGCCGATGATGAGCAGGTTGCCTTTCATGCTATTCGCAATCTCATCCGTAAGGGCAGAAATGCAGTGACCCTTCGTTGGAGTCAGTCTGGTTTTGCAGCAATCGGAGATCGAATGGAGACACCGCGTAACCTCTTTGGTTTTAAAGATGGAACAGCAAATCCAACCAAGGAGCAAGACTTTGGCCGCGTTATCTGGGCTGATAGTAAGGACTGGATGGAAAATGGTTCTTATATGGCAGTTCGTCGGATTCAGATGTTTTTAGAGACCTGGGACCGCACTAGTCTTGAAGAACAAGAAAATACCTTTGGTCGTTACAAGGAAAGTGGTGCCCCCTTTGGTAAGAAGAACGAGTTTGATGAAGTGGATTTGAGTCTTTTGCCAGATGATTCGCATGTTCGTTTGGCTAAGGAAGTGGATAAGCCCCTTTTGCGTCGTTCTTATTCATACTCTGATGGGATTGATGAAAAAACTGGCCAGTTTGATACAGGCTTGCTCTTCATTTCTTTCCAGAAGGATCCTGATAACTTTGTTAAAGTTCAAACCAATCTAGGTGCTACAGATAAGATGAATGAATATATCACTCACATCGGTAGTGGACTCTTCGCTTGCTTTGGTGGTGTGGAGAAAGGAGGCTACATTGGTCAGAAATTATTGGAAGGTTAAAAGCTGGTTCTTGGTTTTAGCTTTGTCACTTTTAATTCTTTCCCCAGTAGGTGCCCAAGAAAGCTTGAGTTCTTACTTTGTGAAAATCACAGATGCGTCCAAAGCGGTTAAAAATGGCAATCAGTCTGAAGCACAGAAACTCGTTGCAGAGATGGCATCAGATTTCGAAAGAGTAGAAAATAAGGATTCTGAGGCTAGTAAAGTCGTTAAGGAAAAGTTAGCTCAATCAGGAGAGATTACTGAAGACAAACTCACCGAAATTTCTGCAGCCCTATTAGCCTTTGAAAAAGAACAAAATCCTGTTGACTTAGATGCGGAAAAGGAAAAATTGGTCAACCGTCTAAGTCCTCG
Organism: Streptococcus mitis; assembly: GCF_003942765.1. Lineage (GTDB taxonomy): Bacteria > Bacillota > Bacilli > Lactobacillales > Streptococcaceae > Streptococcus > Streptococcus mitis_BE. The sequence goes on along the minus strand of NZ_RJNW01000001.1, from coordinate 181,170 downwards.
TTTTGAATCCTTGGAACAGGCCATTGCTTCCAAAGATTTGGAAAAGATTCGAGAGGCTTTTAAGAAAATGAATTCCACTTGGACTATCAATGAAAGTGTGGTTCGTGACAATAGTACAGCCCATTATGGACGTGTTGAAACAGCTATATCCTTCCTGCGTAGTAGCATGGAAACTGAGCCTACGGATTTTAACTCCATCCAGACTTCCTTTGAGGACTTAAAAAAGGCTATTGATGATTTTGTAACTGGGAAAGAAGTCGCAGAAGCATCTTCTGATTTGAGTCTTAAAGACGGCATTGCCCTTTTGAAGAAGGCTTTGGAACAATTCCAAGCTGGTGATCAAGCATCAGGAGCAGCTAGTATGAAGGAATTCATCACTATCTGGCCAACGATTGAGGGTTCTGTTAGCACGACCAATCCATCCCTCTATACTAGAGTGGAGAGTGAAAGCCCTGTGATTATGGTCAAGGGAAGTGAGAAGGAATATCAAGAAAAATTAGAAAAACTGATTGCAGATTTATCACAAATTGATACCAGCGCACGTTACAATGCCTTTGATGCCATGCTGATTCTTCTAAGAGAAGGTGTAGAGGCTCTCTTAATCGTTATGGCCTTGGTAACAACCTTGAAAGCAGCCAAGATGCGAAAAGGGCTCAAGTGGGTTTATGGTGGTGCTATCACAGGAATCATGGCTAGTCTCCTTATTGCCTTTATCCTGCAAATTGCCTTTCCAGCAGTAACATCAGGATCCAATCGTGAAATCATCGAAGGAGCAGTTGGGATTTTTGCGGTAGCTATGATGATTGTGATTGGAATCTGGCTCCATAGCAAATCCTCAGTCAAAAAATGGAATGCTTTTATGGAGTCACAAATGGAAACAGTGACCAAAACAGGCTCTTTTATTTCCATGTTTGCCCTCAGTTTTCTAGCTGTTTTCCGTGAGGGAGCAGAAACCATTCTTTTTTATGTTGGGATTTTACCAAGAATTTCCAGTTTTGAATTTGTCTTGGGAATTTCACTTGCCTTGCTGGTTCTGGTAGTTATTGCCATCGTGATGAACAAGGCCAGTCAATTCTTTCTGCCACATAAGGTTTTCTTTATCCTGACTTGGATGATTTATGCTCTGGCTTTCAAGATGCTTGGGGTTAGTGTCCATGCTCTTCAGTTGACCAATATGGCACCAAATCACTTGCTGACAGGCTTTCCAACTATTGACTTACTTGGAATTTATCCAAGTTGGGAAGGCTTGGTCAGTCAGCTAATCTTTGTTGTTATCGTTTTGATTGTCACTTTCAGACAGGGTGAAAAATAGATGGATAGAAAAGAATTGACAATCGTTGAACATCTGGTAGAATTTAGAAAGAGATTATTGGCAGTAGTCATTTGTTTCTTTTTGGTATTCTGTGTTTCTCTGCTTTTTGCAGACCAGATTTACCAGTATGTGACCCAATCTTTTCAGCAAAAGTTGATTGTTTTAGGTCCTAATGATATTTTATGGATATACATACGTTTGGCTAGTCTGATGGCCTTTACCATCACCCTACCTTATACAGTTTATCATATTTGGTCTTTCATCAAACCTGGTTTAAGAAAGGAAGAAGCTAGAGCAATTTTTGCCTATATTCCAGCTAGTTTCCTTTGTTTTCTAGTTGGACTGGCTTTTGGTTTTTACTTTGTAACACCAGCCTTACTTCAGGTTTTATTAGGGCTAGGAGAAGGACTATTTGAAACACAGTTAACAGCTCAAAATTATCTGTCCTTTGTTTTTCAAACGACCTTGCCCTTGGCTCTGATTTTTGAATTGCCAGTTATCATTGCCTTTTTGACGTCAATTGGACTCATTGGACCAGAATTATTGATTGCTTATCGCCGATATGCTTATTTTATTTTATTGGTACTCGCAGTCATCTTGACACCAGCTGACTTTGTCAGCGATTTGGCAATGACTGCCCCCTTGATTTTACTCTATGAATTAAGTATTTCCATCAGCAAACACATTATGAAACGCAAGCAGAAAGGAGAGAGAAATGGGAATCTTACGTGATATCGGAGCACCAGGATTGATTATTATCGTTTTAGGAGCTCTCTTGATCTTCGGACCAAAGCGATTGCCTGAACTAGGAGAGTCAATCGGTAAAATGCTGTCTGAATTTAAAAAAGCAGTTAAAGGAACTGAAAATCAAGATAAGGAAGAGTAAGACTGGTGAGTTTTACTAAAAAATAAAAAGTTAGGAAGTGTGTCTCTATCGGACAATTTATTATTTCCTAGCTTTTTCTTGTATTAAGAAAATATAAATTTAAGCTTTCTTTAAGAAAACTATATTATTCTGAAGAACTCTAAAATTTCACAGCCATTTATTAGTAATGACTATTGAATTCCTAGTCACTACTAGAAATGGACTAGTTTCTTTGAATAATGGAACTGCTTAATCCTCCTATTCTAGAACGGGATGACTAGTATTTCTTTTATGATAGGACTAGATTGTGGTATAATAGAGAGAATAAGTTTTTTTAGTAAGACAAAGGAGAAAATAGATGATTTATGCAGGAATTCTTGCCGGTGGAACTGGCACACGTATGGGAATCAGTAATTTGCCAAAACAATTTTTAGAGCTAGGTGATCGACCTATTTTGATTCATACAATTGAAAAATTTGTCTTGGAACCAAGTATTGAAAAAATTGTGGTTGGGGTTCATGGAGACTGGGTTTCCCATGCAGAGGATCTTGTAGATAAATATCTACCTCTTCATAAGGATCGTATCATCATTACAAAAGGTGGTGCTGACCGTAATACGAGTATTGAGAAAATCATTGAAGCCATTGATGCTTATCGTCCGCTTACTCCAGAGGACATCGTTGTTACCCACGATTCTGTTCGTCCATTCATTACGCTTCGTATGATTCAAGACAATATCAAACTTGCTCAAAATCATGACGCAGTGGACACAGTGGTAGAAGCGGTTGATACTATCGTTGAAAGTACTAACGGTCAATTTATTACAGATATTCCAAATCGTGCTCACCTCTATCAAGGACAAACACCTCAAACATTCCGTTGCAAGGACTTCATGGATCTTTACGGTTCTCTCTCTGCCGAAGAGAAAGAAATCTTAACAGATGCATGTAAAATCTTTGTAATCAAAGGAAAAGATGTAGCCTTGGCTAAGGGTGAATATTCAAATCTGAAAATTACTACAGTAACAGATTTGAAGATTGCAAAAAGCATGATTGAGGAAGAGTAATAAAATGATTAATCAAATTTACCAACTAACAAAGCCTAAGTTTATCAATGTCAAATATCAGGAAGAGGCTATTGACCAAGAGAATCATATCCTCATCCGCCCTAATTATATGGCGGTCTGTCATGCGGATCAGCGTTACTACCAAGGAAAACGTGATCCGAAGATTTTGAATAAAAAACTTCCAATGGCAATGATTCACGAGTCATGTGGAACCGTTATTTCTGACCCGACAGGAACCTACGAGGTTGGTCAAAAAGTTGTCATGATTCCCAATCAGCCTCCTATGCAGAGTGATGAAGAATTCTATGAAAACTACATGATAGGGACCCATTTCTTGTCTAGTGGCTTTGATGGCTTTATGAGAGAATTTGTTTCTCTCCCTAAAGATCGTGTGGTGCCTTATGATGCTATCGAAGATACGGTTGCAGCCATTACAGAGTTTGTCAGTGTCGGTATGCATGCTATGAATCGCTTATTGACACTTGCTCATAGCAAGCGGGACCGAATCGCCGTCATCGGAGATGGAAGTTTAGCTTTTGTGGTTGCCAATATTATCAACTATACTCTACCAGAAGCAGAGATTGTGGTTATTGGTCGTCATTGGGAAAAGTTGGAACTCTTCTCTTTTGCCAAGGAATGCTATATTACTGATAATATTCCTGAAGATTTGGCCTTTGACCATGCTTTTGAGTGTTGTGGTGGTGATGGTACTGGACCAGCTATTAATGACTTGATTCGCTACATTCGTCCTCAGGGAACGATTCTCATGATGGGAGTTAGTGAGTATAAAGTCAATCTCAATACACGCGATGCCTTAGAAAAAGGTTTGCTCTTGGTTGGTTCCTCTCGTTCTGGTCGCATTGATTTTGAAAATGCAATCCAAATGATTGAAGTCAAGAAATTTGCCAATCGTCTTAAAAATATCCTTTATCTAGAAGAACCTGTAAGAGAAATTAAAGATATTCACCGTGTCTTTGCGACCGATTTAAACACAGCCTTTAAAACAGTGTTTAAGTGGGAAGTATAGGTGCTGGAGGTTAATTGTGGAGAAAATCATTAAAGAAAAAATTTCTTCCTTACTTAGTCAAGAAGAGGAAGTCCTCAGTGTTGAACAACTGGGGGGAATGACCAATCAAAACTATTTGGCCAAAACAACAAATAAGCAGTACATCGTTAAGTTCTTTGGTAAAGGAACAGAAAAGCTGATCAATCGTCAAGATGAAAAGTACAATCTTGAACTACTTAAAGATTTAGACTTAGATGTAAAAAATTATCTTTTTGATATTGAAGCTGGTATCAAAGTAAATGAGTATATCGAATCTGCGATTACGCTTGATTCAACGTCAATCAAGACCAAATTTGATAAAATTGCTCCAATATTACAAACTATTCATGCTTCTGGCAAGGAATTAAGAGGAGAATTTGCTCCGTTTGAAGAAATCAAAAAATACGAATCCTTGATTGAAGAGAAAATCCCTTATGCCAACTATAAAGCAGTTAGAGAAGAAGTCTTCTCCTTAGAGAAAAGGCTGGCTGACTTAGGTGTTGACAGAAAATCTTGTCATATCGATTTGGTGCCTGAAAACTTTATCGAATCACCTCAAGGACGACTTTATCTGATTGACTGGGAATATTCATCAATGAATGATCCAATGTGGGATTTGGCTGCCCTCTTTTTAGAATCTGAATTCACTCCCCAAGAGGAAGAAGCTTTCTTATCTCACTATGAGAGTGACCAAACACCTGTCTCTCGTGAAAAGATTGCTATTTATAAAATTTTACAAGATACCATTTGGAGTCTATGGACAGTCTATAAGGAAGAGCAAGGCGCAGATTTTGGTGATTATGGTGTGAATCGTTATCAAAGAGCTGTTAAAGGTCTAGATTATTATGGAGGTTCTGATGAAAAATAAAAATGGAGTTTCTTTTGGTCTACTCTCAGGTATTTTCTGGGGGTTAGGTCTAACGATCAGTGCTTATATCTTTTCGATTTTTACAGATTTGTCACCCTTTGTGGTAGCCGCTGCTCATGATTTCTTGAGTATCTTTATCTTACTAGCTTTTCTCTTGGTAAAAGAAGGAAAAGTTCGTCTCTCAATTTTCTTAAATATTCGCAATGTTAGTGTTATCATCGGAGCCTTACTAGCAGGCCCTATCGGTATGCAGGCCAATCTTTATGCAGTTAAGTATATCGGAAGTTCTTTAGCTTCATCTGTATCAGCTATTTACCCTGCGATTTCAGTTTTATTGGCTTTCTTCTTCTTGAAGCACAAGATTTCGAAAAATACTGTGTTTGGGATTATCTTGATTATTGCAGGAATTATTGCCCAGACCTATAAGGTTGAACAGGTCAATTCCTTCTACATTGGGATTCTCTGTGCTTTGGTTTGTGCCATTGCATGGGGGAGTGAAAGTGTCCTTAGCTCTTTTGCTATGGAAAGTGAATTGAGTGAAATCGAAGCTCTCTTAATCCGTCAAGTGACTTCATTTTTGTCCTATCTTGTGATTGTGCTCTTCTCTCATCAGTCATTTGCAGAAGTAGCCAATGGACAATTACTAGGTCTTATGATTGTCTTTGCAGCCTTTGATATGATTTCCTACTTGGCTTATTATATCGCTATCAATCGCTTACAACCAGCCAAGGCTACAGGCTTGAATGTGAGCTATGTAGTATGGACTGTCTTGTTTGCAGTTGTTTTCTTGGGTGCACCGTTAGATATGCTGACAATTATTACGTCACTTGTCGTCATTGCTGGAGTTTATATTATTATTAAAGAATAAAGGAGATTCGTGTGAAAGCCATCATCTTAGCAGCGGGATTGGGAACTCGCTTGCGTCCTATGACTGAAAATACCCCTAAAGCCTTGGTTCAGGTTAATCAAAAACCCTTGATTGAATACCAAATTGAGTTTTTAAAAGAAAAAGGAATCAATGACATCATCATCATTGTTGGTTACCTTAAAGAACAATTCGATTACTTGAAAGAAAAATATGGTGTTCGCCTCGTCTTCAATGATAAATACGCTGACTACAATAACTTTTACTCTCTCTATCTTGTAAAAGAAGAATTAGCTAACAGCTATGTTATTGATGCCGATAATTATCTCTTTAAAAATATGTTCCGCAATGATTTGACACGTTCTACTTATTTTAGTGTTTATCGTGAAGATTGTACCAACGAATGGTTCTTGGTCTATGGAGATGACTACAAGGTTCAAGACATTATTGTTGATAGCAAGGCAGGTCGCATCCTTAGTGGTGTATCCTTCTGGGATGCTCCAACTGCAGAAAAGATTGTCAGCTTTATTGACAAGGCTTATGCAAGTGGTGAATTTGTTGATCTCTATTGGGACAATATGGTTAAGGATAATATCAAAGAGCTAGATGTCTATGTTGAAGAATTAGAAGGCAATAGCATCTATGAGATCGATAGTGTCCAAGACTATCATAAATTAGAAGAAATTCTTAAAAACGAAAATTAAAGATTCCAACATCTGGCTAAAATAGTCGGATGTTTTTTTGATTTTTTACGAATAAATAGATGAGTAGAAAAAGAAATGGAGATATTTATGAAAATCACAAACTATGAAATCTATAAGTTAAAAAAATCAGGTTTGAGCAATCAACAGATTTTGAAAGTCCTAGAATACGGTGAAAATGTTGATCAAGAACTGTTGTTAGGTGATATTGCAGATATATCAGGTTGCCGAAATCCAGCTGTTTTTATGGAACGTTATTTTCAGATAGATGATGCGCATTTGGAGAAAGAATTTCAAAAATTTCAATCTTTCTCTATTTTAGATGACTGTTACCCTTGGGATTTGAGTGAAATATATGATGCGCCTGTACTTTTATTTTACAAGGGAAATCTGGATCTCTTGAAATTTCCTAAGGTAGCAGTCGTAGGAAGTCGTACTTGTAGCAAACAGGGAGCTAAGTCAGTTGAAAAAGTCATTCAGGGATTGGAAAATGAACTGGTTATCGTCAGTGGACTAGCCAGGGGCATTGATACAGCAGCGCATATGGCAGCTCTTCAGAATGGCGGAAAAACCATTGCAGTGATTGGAACAGGACTGGATGTGTTTTATCCTAAAGCTAATAAACGCTTGCAAGACTACATCGGCAATGACCATCTGGTTCTCAGTGAGTATGGACCTGGTGAACAACCTCTAAAATTTCATTTTCCTGCCCGTAATCGCATCATTGCTGGACTTTGTCGTGGTGTGATTGTAGCAGAGGCTAAGATGCGTTCAGGTAGTCTCATTACCTGTGAGAGGGCAATGGAAGAAGGACGCGATGTTTTTGCTATACCTGGTAGCATTTTAGATGGACTATCTGATGGATGTCATCATTTGATTCAAGAAGGAGCAAAATTGGTCACCAGTGGGCAAGATGTTCTTGCGGAATTTGAATTTTAAGACGAAATTTTGCTTACTAGACAAACTTTTCTTCTATATATAGGAGCTAAGTCTTGACAGTTATGGCAAAATGGTTTACACTTTATAAAGTTTATTACTTTGAAAAGGTGTGATACTGTGGCTACGGCAACAAAAAAGAAAAAATCAACAGTTAAAAAAAATCTAGTAATCGTGGAGTCGCCTGCTAAGGCCAAGACGATTGAAAAATATCTCGGCAGAAACTACAAGGTTTTAGCCAGCGTCGGCCATATCCGTGATTTGAAGAAATCTAGTATGTCCGTCGATATTGAAAATAATTATGAACCGCAATATATCAATATCCGAGGAAAAGGTCCTCTTATCAATGACTTGAAAAAAGAAGCTAAAAAAGCTAATAAAGTCTTTCTGGCGAGTGACCCGGACCGTGAAGGAGAAGCGATTTCTTGGCATTTGGCTCATATTCTCAACTTGGATGAAAATGATGCCAACCGTGTGGTCTTCAATGAAATCACCAAGGATGCGGTCAAAAATGCTTTTAAAGAACCTCGTAAGATTGATATGGACTTGGTAGATGCCCAACAGGCTCGTCGTGTTTTGGACCGCTTGGTAGGGTATTCGATTTCGCCTATTTTGTGGAAAAAGGTCAAGAAGGGTTTGTCAGCAGGGCGCGTACAGTCTATTGCGCTTAAGTTAATCATTGACCGTGAAAATGAAATCAATGCCTTCCAGCCAGAAGAATATTGGACAATTGATGGTGTCTTTAAAAAGGGAACCAAGCAATTTCAGGCTTCCTTCTATGGAGTGGATGGTAAAAAGCTAAAACTGACTAGTAATGATGAGGTCAAGGAAGTCTTATCTCGTCTGACTAGTAAAGATTTTTCAGTGGATCAAGTAGATAAGAAAGAGCGCAAACGCAATGCTCCATTACCCTATACCACTTCATCTATGCAGATGGATGCTGCCAATAAAATCAATTTCCGTACTCGAAAAACCATGATGGTTGCCCAACAGCTCTATGAAGGAATTAATATCGGTTCTGGTGTTCAAGGTTTGATTACCTATATGCGTACCGATTCGACTCGTATCAGTCCTGTAGCGCAGAATGAAGCAGCAAGTTTCATTACGGACCGTTTTGGTAGCAAGTATTCTAAGCATGGTAGCAAGGTCAAAAATGCTTCAGGAGCTCAGGATGCCCACGAGGCTATTCGTCCGTCTAGTGTCTTTAATACACCTGAAAGCATCGCTAAGTATCTGGACAAGGACCAGCTCAAGCTCTATACCCTTATCTGGAATCGTTTTGTGGCTAGCCAGATGACAGCTGCTGTCTTTGATACTATGGCTGTTAAATTGTCGCAAAATGGAGTTCAATTTGCTGCCAATGGTAGTCAGGTTAAGTTTGATGGTTATCTTGCCATTTATAATGATTCTGACAAGAATAAGATGCTACCAGATATGGCTGTTGGAGATGTGGTTAAACAGGTCAATAGCAAACCAGAGCAACATTTTACTCAACCGCCTGCCCGTTATTCTGAAGCGACCCTTATCAAGACCTTGGAGGAAAATGGAGTTGGACGTCCGTCAACCTACGCGCCAACCATTGAAACCATTCAGAAACGTTATTATGTTCGCCTTGCAGCCAAACGCTTTGAACCGACAGAGTTGGGAGAAATTGTTAACAAGCTCATCGTTGAATATTTCCCAGATATCGTAAATGTGACCTTTACAGCTGAAATGGAAGGCAAGCTGGATGATGTCGAAGTCGGAAAAGAGCAGTGGCAACGTGTTATAGACTCCTTTTACAAACCATTCTCTAAAGAAGTGGCCAAGGCTGAAGAAGAAATGGAAAAAATCCAGATCAAGGATGAACCAGCTGGATTTGATTGTGAAGTGTGTGGCAGTCCAATGGTTATTAAACTTGGTCGTTTTGGTAAGTTCTACGCTTGTAGCAATTTCCCAGATTGCCGTCATACCCAAGCAATCGTGAAAGAGATTGGTGTTGAGTGTCCAAGTTGTCATCAGGGACAAATCATTGAGCGTAAAACCAAACGTAACCGCCTCTTCTATGGTTGCAATCGCTATCCAGACTGTGAATTTACCTCTTGGGACAAGCCTGTTGGTCGTGACTGTCCAAAATGTGGCAACTTCCTCATGGAGAAAAAAGTCCGTGGTGGTGGCAAGCAGGTTGTATGTAGTAATGGCGACTACGAAGAAGAAAAGATTAAATAAGAGGAGAGTCCTGAAAGTTAATTTCAGGCTCTTTTGGTTAGAACTTGACAAAATTCACCATTGTATGCGAAACTAGAAGAAGATTATTTTATACTCAATGAAAATCAAAGAGCAAACTAGGAAGCTAGCCGCAGGCTGCTCAAAGCACTGCTTTGAGGTTGCAGATGAGACTGACGAAGTCAGGAACCATACCTACGGTAAGGCGACGTTGACGCGGTTTGAAGAGATTTTCAAAGAGTATTAACTAGGAGAAATTATGCGTCTTATCTATCTAATTATTGGTTTTTTATCACTGGCCTTGGCTATTGTTGGGGTTGTTTTACCCTTGTTGCCGACAACGCCTTTTCTTTTGTTGTCTATTGCTTGTTTCTCTAGAAGTTCCAAGCGCTTCGAAGATTGGTTGTATCATACCAAGCTCTATCAAGCATATGTTGCTGATTTTCGCGAGACTAAGTCTATTGCGCGTGAACGAAAGAAAAAAATCATCGTATCTATCTACATATTAATGGGAATTTCCATTTATTTTGCCCCTCTCTTACCAGTCAAAATCGGTCTAGGAGCTTTGACCATCTTTATCACCTATTATCTCTTCAAGGTCATTCCGGACAAAGAATAAAAAATAGTAACTATTTTCCTTGATATAAATAAAAGCATATTCACAATAATATGATATAATAAATTAAAAGTAATAATCAAGGAGAATCAAATGATTTACGAATTTTGTGCTGAAAATGTGACCTTGCTTGAAAAAGCGATGCAGGCTGGAGCTCGTCGAATCGAACTCTGTGATAATCTAGCAGTGGGAGGTACAACACCAAGCTATGGAGTGACCAAGGCAGCGGTTGAACTGGCAGCTGACCACGATACGACCATCATGACCATGATTCGTCCACGTGGTGGCGACTTTGTCTATAATGACCTAGAAATTGCTATTATGTTAGAAGACATTCGTTTGACTGCTCAATCTGGCAGTCAAGGAGTTGTATTTGGGGCTTTAACTGCTGATAAGAAGTTGGATAAACCTAATCTTGAAAAGTTAATTACTGCATCAAAAGGAATGGAAATTGTCTTCCACATGGCCTTTGATGAATTGAGCGATGAAGATCAACTGGAAGCTATTGACTGGCTCAGCCAAGCTGGAGTAACTCGTATCTTAACTCGTGCTGGTGTGTCTGGGGATTCCTTAGAAAAACGTTTTGCTCACTATCACAGAATTTTGGAACATGCTAAAGGTAAGATTGAAATTCTACCAGGTGGGGGGATTGACCTTGACAACCGTCAAACCTTTATCGACCAGCTAGGTGTGACACAATTGCATGGAACCAAGGTTGTCTTTTAAAAAATAGAAAGGAACTGCTAGCTTTTGGTAGCGGTTTTCACTTATGTTTGAAATTTTTAAATCCTATCAATTTAATAAAGAAAAGGCTCATGCTTATGGTTTTGTAGAAAATAGGGGAGTTTGGACCTATAGTTGCCAGATTTTGCAGGGTGATTTTATCATGACTGTGTCCATCACTACTGATAATGTGAGTTTTCAAGTCTTTGACCAGGAGACTGGTGATCCCTATCCTCAAGTCCATATGGAAAGTTTTAAAGGAAGTTTTGTTGCAAGTGTCCGTGAGACTTGTTTGGAGATTCTTTACCAGATTCGGAAGGCTTGTTTTGAGGTACAGGATTTTATCTGTCCTCAGACTAAGCGTATCATGGTTCAGGTTCAGGAAAAGTATGGAAATCAGTTGGAGTATTTGTGGGAGAAATCGCCTGATACAGCAGTGTTAAGACACGAAGGCAATCAAAAGTGGTATGCCGTCTTGATGAAAATTTCTTGGGGTAAGCTGGGAAAGAGCAGAGAGGGGCAAGTGGAAGCAGTCAACCTCAAACATGATCAAGTAGCTGATTTACTTTTAAATAAAGGTATTTATCCAGCTTTTCATATGAACAAACGATACTGGATTAGTGTGGCGCTTGATGATACTTTATCAGATGAAGAAGTACTGGAATTGATAGAAAGAAGCTGGAATTTAACCACTAAAAAATGAAATATTTCAAGATTTTTCAACGACTTTCAATTAGCAAAATATTCTCTACTGAAGAAATTTTCAGAAAATATTGGATTTTTTCTTGACAAGTACTTTTGCCTATGCTAAAATACTAAACAAGATATCAAACGAAGGAGAAAGTCAAACATGAAAACAGCTAAGTTTAATCAATTCGCTTTGTTGTTGAGGTACTCGGGCTAGTGCAAAAAGCATTAGTCCTGTTTGGCTTACCAAGCGGGAGTGAATCAACATCTCGCTTGGACTTCTGAGCGAGATGTTTTTTTAAAACCACATTTGGAAAAGGGGAAATCTTATGAGAACAGTTGAATTTCTAGATACCAGCCTTCGGGATGGAGAACAGACACCTGGCGTTAATTTTTCAATCAAGGAAAAAATAGCCATTGCAAGACAGCTGGAGAAATGGGGTATTTCAGCCATCGAAGCTGGTTTTCCAGCGGCGAGTCCTGATTCATATACAGCAGTGCAGGAGATTGCCAAAGTCTTGAAGAAAACAGCGGTGACTGGTTTGGCACGCTCTGTCAAGTCTGATATTGATGCTTGTTATGAAGCCCTCAAGGATGCTAAATATCCACAGGTTCACGTCTTTATCGCTACCAGTCCGATTCATCGAAAGTATAAGCTCAATAAGAGCAAGGAAGAGATTTTGGAAGCAATCAGTGAGCATGTCTCTTATGCACGTTCCAAGTTTGAAGTGGTCGAATTCTCTCCTGAAGATGCGACCAGAACGGAGTTGGATTTCCTCTTGCAAGTTGTTCAAACAGCGGTTGATGCAGGTGCGACTTATATCAATATCCCTGATACGGTAGGATTTACTACACCAGAGGAATACGGTGCTATCTTCAAATACTTGATTGAGAATGTCAAGACGGATCGTCAGATTATCTATTCACCACACTGTCATGATGACCTCGGAATGGCAGTGGCTAATAGCCTTGCTGCTGTTAAGAATGGGGCAGGACGTGTCGAAGGGACTATCAACGGTATTGGGGAGCGAGCTGGCAATGCTGCTTTGGAAGAAATTGCAGTAGCCCTCAATATTCGCCAAGATTACTATCAAGCAGAGACAAGCATTGTCCTAAATGAGACAATCAATACGTCAGAAATGGTTTCCCGCTTCTCTGGTATTCCAGTTCCTAAAAACAAGGCTGTGGTCGGTGGCAATGCCTTTTCTCACGAATCTGGTATTCACCAAGACGGAGTCCTTAAAAATCCTCTTACCTATGAAATCATCACTCCTGAATTAGTCGGTGTTAAGAGTAATAGTCTTCCACTTGGAAAATTGTCTGGTCGCCATGCCTTTGTTGAAAAACTAAGAGAATTGGCCCTAGACTTTTCAGAAGAGGATATCAAACCACTCTTTGCTAAGTTCAAGGCGCTGGCTGATAAAAAGCAAGAAATCACAGATGCAGATATTCGTGCTCTGGTAGCTGGAACCATGGTTGAGAATCCAGAAGGCTTCCACTTTGATGATTTACAACTACAAACCCATGCGGAAAATGACATTGAAGCACTCGTTAGCCTAGCCAATATGGATGGTGAGAAAGTCGAATTTAATGCGACAGGACAAGGCTCTGTTGAGGCTATCTTTAACGCTATTGATAAGTTCTTCAATCAATCTGTTCGCTTGGTATCCTATACTATCGATGCGGTGACAGATGGAATTGATGCCCAAGCTCGGGTCTTGGTCACTGTTGAAAACAGAGATACAGAAACCATCTTTAACGCAGCAGGTCTTGATTTCGATGTGTTGAAGGCTTCGGCTATTGCCTACATCAATGCCAATACCTTTGTTCAAAAAGAGAATGCTGGTGAGATGGGACGTAGCGTTTCCTATCGCGATATGCCCAGTGTGTAAAGGAGAATGCTATGACAAAGAAAATAGTAGCTCTAGCAGGGGACGGAATCGGCCCAGAAATCATGGAGGCTAGTTTAGAGGTTCTGGAAGCTCTAGCTGAAAAAACAGGTTTTGATTATGATATTGATAGAAGACCTTTTGGAGGTGCAGGTATCGATGCTGCAGGGCATCCTTTACCTGATGAAACCCTCAAGGTATGTCGTGAAGCAGATGCCATTCTACTAGCGGCTATCGGAAGTCCTCAGTATGATGGAGCAGCGGTTCGGCCTGAACAAGGCTTGCTGGCTCTCCGTAAGGAACTCAATCTCTATGCTAATATTCGCCCTGTAAAAATCTTTGATAGTCTTAAGCATTTGTCACCTCTCAAACCAGAACGAATTGCTGGTGTGGACTTTGTCGTGGTGCGTGAGTTGACAGGCGGGATCTACTTCGGAGATCATATTCTCGAAGAGCAAAAAGCGCGTGATATTAACGACTATAGCTATGAGGAGGTGGAACGGATTATTCGCAAAGCCTTTGAAATTGCAAGAAATCGCAGAAAAATCGTTACTAGTATCGATAAGCAAAATGTTCTAGCGACCTCAAAACTCTGGAGGAAAGTAGCTGAGAAGATCTCGCAGGATTTCCCAGATGTGACCTTGGAACACCAGTTGGTAGACTCAGCTGCTATGCTTATGATTACCAATCCTGCCAAGTTTGATGTCATCGTGACGGAAAACCTTTTCGGAGATATTCTCTCGGATGAATCAAGCGTCCTATCTGGCACACTTGGAGTTATGCCTTCAGCAAGTCATTCTGAAAATGGCCCAAGTCTCTATGAGCCTATTCACGGTTCAGCGCCTGATATTGCAGGTCAAGGTATTGCCAATCCTATTTCCATGATTTTATCAGTTGCCATGATGTTGAGAGATAGCTTTGGTCGTTATGAGGATGCAGAGCGTATCGAGCATGCTGTTGAGACAAGTTTGGCATCTGGAATTTTAACGAGAGATCTAGGAGGACAGGCTTCAACAAAGGAAATGACGGAAGCTATTATTGCAAGGTTATGAAGTTAGACGAAAAAATTACTCTAGTCCTTTTGATTTGGAATGTCATGGTTTTCTTGATTTATGGTATTGATAAATCTAAGGCAAGGAGAAGGGCTTGGCGCATCCCTGAGAAAATCTTACTTATTTTAGCCTTTACTTGTGGTGGTTTTGGTGCCTGGCTAGCAGGAATCATCTTTCACCACAAGACTCGAAAATGGTATTTTAAAACAGTTTGGTTTCTTGGGATGATGACCACACTAGTAGCCTTATATGTTATTTGGAGGTAATGGATGGCAGGAAAATCGATTTTTGATAAATTATGGGACCGCCATGTCATCACAGGAGAAGAGGGGCAGCCCCAACTCATGTATGTGGATCAGCACTATATCCACGAAGTGACCAGCCCTCAGGCTTTTCAAGGATTGCGAGATGCAGGTCGCAGATTGAGACGGCCAGACTTGACATTTGGTACCTTTGACCACAATGTACCAACGGTCAATATCTATGATATTCGAGATGTAATTTCTAAAGCGCAAATTGATAAGCTAGCTGAGAATGTTGAAGAGTTTGGAATTGAGCATGCGGCCCACGGTTCTGAAAAGCAGGGAATCGTTCATATGGTTGGTCCAGAAACAGGACGGACCCAACCAGGAAAATTCATCGTTTGTGGAGACAGTCATACGGCAACCCACGGGGCTTTCGGAGCTATCGCCTTTGGAATTGGGACCAGTGAAGTTGAGCATGTTTTTGCTACCCAGACCCTCTGGCAGGTCAAACCCAAGAAAATGCTGGTAGAATTCACTGGAGTTCCTCAAAAAGGAGTTTATTCCAAGGACTTCATTTTAGCCTTGATAGCCAAGTACGGCGTTGCTTGTGGTGTTGGTTATGTCGTGGAGTATCGTGGACAGGCTATTGATGCACTGAGCATGGAAGAGCGAATGACCATCTGCAATATGTCCATCGAGTTTGGATCTAAGATGGGAATCATGAACCCAGATCAAACCACGTATGACTATCTCAAGGGACGTGAGTGTGTTCCAGAAGACTTCGAAGAGGCTGTGGCGGATTGGAAAACAATTGTCAGTGATGATGATGTCGTTTACGATAAGGTTATTCAGATGGATGTTTCAGACCTAGCTCCTATGGTGACCTGGGGCACCAATCCTGCTATGGGGGTTGACTTTGATAGTAGTTTCCCAGAAATTAAGGATATGAATGATGAGCGAGCTTACAATTACATGGACTTGGAACCAGGTCAAAAGCCAGCAGATATTGAGCTGGGTTATATCTTTATCGGTTCATGTACCAATGCTCGTCTCAGCGATTTACAGCTGGCTGCTCGGTTTGTTAAAGGAAAGAAAATAGCTCCCAACTTAACGGCTATCGTGGTTCCAGGCTCTCGTCCTGTCAAACGAGTTGCTGAGAAATTGGGCTTGGACAAGGTTTTCCTAGATGCTGGATTTGAGTGGAGAGACCCAGGTTGTTCCATGTGCCTAGGGATGAATCCTGACAAGGTTCCTGATGGTGTCCACTGCGCCTCAACCAGTAACCGCAACTTTGAAGACAGACAGGGATTTGGTGCTAAGACCCACCTCTGCAGTCCAGCCATGGCAGCTGCGGCAGCTATTGCAGGGCGTTTCGTAGATGTTCGGCAAATGCCAGAAGCCCAGTAAGGAGAGGATATGGAGAAATTTACAGTTTATACGGGAACGACTGTTCCTCTCATGAATGATAACATTGACACCGACCAAATCCTACCCAAGCAGTTTCTCAAGTTAATTGATAAAAAAGGCTTTGGTAAGTACCTCATGTATGCTTGGCGTTATCTGGACGAGAAGTATACTGAGGATCCTGACTTTGTCTTTAACCGACCTGAATATCGGAAAGCTAGTATTCTCATCTCAGGGGATAACTTTGGCGCAGGTTCTTCGAGGGAACACGCAGCTTGGGCTCTATCTGACTATGGTTTTAAAGTCGTAATTGCAGGGTCTTTTGGAGATATTCATTACAATAATGAACTCAATAATGGTATGTTGCCTATTGTTCAGCCCAGAGAAGTTAGAGAGAAATTATCCCATTTACAACCAAGCGATCTGGTAACTGTGGACTTGGCACAACAAAAAATCATCTCACCAATTGGAGAATTCACTTTTGAAATCGATAGCGAATGGAAACACAAACTCTTAAATGGTTTGGATGATATCGGTATTACCTTGCAGTATGAAGATTTGATTGCTGCATATGAAAAACAACGACCAGCCTACTGGCAGGATTAGAAGAAAATTAGAAAAGGAAATAGAACTATGACAAAACACATTCAATGGAACGGAACACTTTCACAAGAAGGCTATGACATTTTAAAAGGTGAGGGCGGTTGTATTGTTTGCCCTACAAAAGTTGGTTACATCATCATGACTAGTGACAAGGCAGGACTTGAGCGTAAGTTCGCAGCCAAAGAACGCAATCGTAACAAACCAGGTGTCGTTCTCTGTGGTAGCATGGATGAGCTCCGTGCTTTAGCACAACTCAATCCAGAAATTGAAGCCTTTTACCAAAAACATTGGGATGAAGATATTCTTCTTGGTTGTATCCTTCCATGGAAACCTGAAGCCTTTGAAAAACTAAAAGCATACGGTGATGGTCGTGAAGAGCTGATGACTGACGTGCGTGGTACTAGCTGTTTCGTTATCAAGTTCGGGAAAGCTGGTGAACAATTGGCTGCCAAACTTTGGGAAGAAGGCAAGATGGTTTATGCCTCATCAGCTAACCCATCTGGAAAAGGAAACCGTGGTAAGGTAGAAGGTATCGGAGAACGTATCGAAGAAGCTGTAGACCTTGTCATCGAAGCAGACGACTACGTGGCATCAATCCAGCCTGACAAAACGATTGAAACTCGCTACGAGCAAGGTGTGATGGTCTCTATGGTTGATAAAGACGGTAAACTCATCCCAGAACAAGGAGGAGCACGCTCAACTTCACCAGCTCCAGTTGTAATCCGCAAAGGGCTTGACATTGATAAAATCATGATGCACCTGTCAGACACCTTTAACTCATGGGACTACCGTCAGGGAGAGTATTATTAAGATAAAAAAGAAGTCTAGTGTTATGAGGGAATACCCTACTCTACACTAGGCTTTTCTTTAGAAATTCTTTTCTTTTTTTATAGGGTATGATATTCTATATATGAAATATATAGTTTTTTATTCGAACATTATTATAAAAGGAGTAAGATTGATGCTGAAAAGAAAAATTAGTTTGGATGATTTTTATGCTTGGTACCAAGAAAATAAGATAAGACTAAGAGAAGATGCATCTAAATATAGTATTTACAATGAACAATTACGTGAAGAATTTCTTAAAGAGTGGCCACTTGATAGAATTTTAACCATGTCTATTGATGATTATGTTATTGGGAAAGGTGCTAAAAGTAATTCTTTTTGCTATAGTCTTGAGAGGGGGAAATACAAATCTTTATTTTTAGGTATTGGAGGAGGAGGCTCTTCAAAATTTGGTATTTATTGGAATGAGGATACCCAAAGCTATAAAAATCAAACTAATAAAATCATTCCTATATCTGAATTGGAGCAACGTTTTAATAAACTAAAAAGAGATCTGTATCAGATTATTCAAATCGGTAGTAAACTTGATTTTGACAATCCTATATTTGATATGAAAAAGTCCACAAATGAATTTATTGGTCGTTCTGCTGTGGTGACAAAACTACTTTGTATTTATTCTGAGAACAATTCTTTTTTAGGAGTAAATATGAATAGTCAGAATGAATTTTGGAATAGGTTGATTCCTCAAAGTAATCAAGGAGGACCCTATCGTCAGAATCATGAGATTTGTAAACTATTTTCTAAAACCTATCCTGAACTAGAATCTTCAATTTTGGGAAGCATTTTATTTGAATATTCAACACAATTTCTAGACGATAAAGAAAAGAAAGAAGAAAAAATGTCTGCAGAATATAAGGTTTATCACCCATTGAGTCAAACTCTACTACAATCCAAAAACCTAATCCTCCGAGGTGCACCTGGTACAGGAAAAACTTATCTTGCTAAAGAAATTGCTATGGAGTTAACGGGTGGCAACGAAGACCAAATCGGCTTTGTACAGTTTCACCCATCTTATGATTATACGGATTTTGTAGAGGGGCTGAGACCGGCATCAAATGGGGATGGAGCTATTGAGTTTAAGCTAGAGGATGGTATTTTTAAGAAGTTCTGTCAGAGGGCGAAAGAAGCTCAGAAAACTGGAGGACAAGACAATTTTGATGAAGCTTGGGATTGTTACCTAGCCTATATAAATAATTCGGATGAAAAAGAGTATTTAACAAAGGGTTCTTACCTCTCAGTAAATAGCAGACAAAACCTATCCGTTAATTACGATAAGGGAACATCAGGATGGAGTTTATCTAGGAATTATGTATACGAACTTTATAAAAATCCGAATTATGACAAACAAAAGTATTATAAGAGTGAAGGAAAAAAAGTCCTTGAAATTTTAAAGAAAAGATTTGGTTTGAAAGACTATATCTCTCCAACAGAGATCAACACAGACAAGAATTTTGTCTTCATCATCGATGAAATCAACCGTGGTGAGATTTCTAAGATTTTTGGTGAACTCTTTTTCTCTATTGACCCTGGCTATCGTGGTGAAAAGGGAAGTGTTTCTACCCAATATGCAAATCTACACGAAACTGACGAAAAGTTTTATATCCCCGAAAATGTTTACATCATCGGAACAATGAATGATATTGACCGCTCGGTGGACACCTTTGATTTTGCTATGCGTCGTCGCTTCCGTTTTGTTGAAGTTACTGCCGAGAGTCAAGTTGGTATGCTAGACGATGTTCTCGGTGATGAAGCAGAAGAAGCGAAAAAACGTTTAAGAAACTTAAATGCTGCTATCGAAAATGTTCAGGAGTTAAACAGTCATTATCATATCGGACCAAGTTATTTCCTTAAGTTGAAGGATGTAGATTTTGACTATGAATTACTTTGGTCTGATTACCTTAAACCGCTTTTGGAAGATTACTTACGGGGTTCTTATGAAGAGGATGAAACTCTGGAAACATTGAAAAATGCATTTGATCTGACAAATAACGAGCAAACAGAACCCCAAGATACTGGTGATAATGATGCGAATCACTGATAATCAGCATAGAATTGCTAAAGAAAACTTTGTCGCAGAATATCCCAAACTAAGTCAAGCACTTCTTGATAGAACACTGGATAACCTTTCTAAAGAGGACAATATCTTTATTTTTCCAAATGATTTGACTCATACTCCTGATTTGGATAAGGACCAAAAGATTTTTGAAACAGTCAATCAGGAAATTAAGACAGGTAATGTGATTGGTTTTCTGGGGTGTGATCAGGAAAGATTGATGATTTCTTCTCGTTTTTCTGATGAAAGTGACGACTATTTTTTACATTATCTTTTACAAAAGATTCTCAATATCAATCTGACTAGTTTGGATGTCGGTCTATCTCCTGAAGATAAACTCTATCAACTCTTGGTTTACCTCTTTCCAAAGTACCTGCAAGCTGCTCTTCGAAAAGGTCTTTATAAGGAATACCAGAGATTTTCTCATAACGACAGTCATGTAAAGGGAGTGATAGATGTAGGAAATCATCTTAAGAATAATGTTCCTTTTGTAGGGAATATTGCCTATACCACTAGAGAGTTTACCTATGATAATCCACTCATACAGCTGATTCGGCATACTATTGAGTATATAAAGACTCAAAAAAGTTTCGGAGTTATACTCGATAATAATCGTGAAACTATAGCTGAAGTTACGCGTGTAACCCCTTCTTATAAATTAGCCGATCGTGCTAAATTTATCAGAATAAATAAAACCAAACCTCTTCGTCATGCTTATTTTCGAGAGTACAGAAAGTTGCAAGAGCTTTGCCTGATGATCCTAAATAGAGAAAAGAATGGTTTAGGATACCAAGAGCAAAAAATCCACGGTATTCTTTTTGATGTTGCCTGGCTTTGGGAAGAGTATGTTCATACTTTGTTACCAAAAGATTTCATCCATCCACGTAATAAAGAAAAACTAGGTGGTATTTCGGTATTTTCTGTTGGGAAACGGAAAGTATATCCAGATTTTTATAATCAAGAGTTAAAAATCGTTTTAGATGCTAAATATAAAAAACTAGAGTTCACTGAAAAAGGGATCAACCGTGAGGACTTATTCCAGCTGATTTCCTATTCTTATATTTTGAAAGCTGAGAAGGCTGGTCTTGTTTTTCCGAGCAAGGACAAGGTTGTTGATAATGAGATAGGAAAGCTAGCAGGTTATGGAGCTTTGTTGAAGAAATGGTCTATCCAAATCCCTCAGAAGTCTTCATCTTATCGTGAATTTTGTGAAATGATGGAAAACTCTGAAGAAACTTTTAAAAGGAATATTACTAAAGAAGTGGGGAGAAAATAATCTCTCCACTTTTTTGTCTTTGATATAAGTAAAATCCGAACAATGGTTTTTAATTTGTAAAATTATTTGACAAAAACTGTACTTTAGTTTATAATGAATTAAGGAAACGTCGGAAAAGGCGTAGTGATGCGAGAGCATAGGTAGGTCATTACAAAAGAAACGAGACATCGATATGTTAAATGAATTTCCAATTTTTGATTATGAAGATATTCAATTGATCCCAAATAAATGTGTCATTAAAAGCCGTGCAGAAGCAGATACAAGTGTCACTCTAGGAAATCACACCTTTAAACTACCTGTTGTGCCAGCTAATATGCAGACAATTTTGGATGAAAATGTAGCAGAGCAACTGGCTAAAGGTGGTTACTTCTACATTATGCATCGTTTTGATGAGGCAGGACGCATTCCTTTTATTAAACGCATGCACGAGCAAGGGCTCATTGCTTCTATATCTGTTGGTGTTAAGGACTACGAGTATGATTTCGTTAGCCAGCTCAAGGCTGATGCTCCTGAGTACATCACGATTGACATTGCCCATGGTCATGCGGATAGCGTGATTTCTATGATTCAACACATCAAGAAAGAATTGCCAGATACCTTTGTCATTGCTGGAAATGTAGGAACACCAGAAGCGGTGCGTGAATTGGAAAATGCTGGTGCGGATGCTACTAAGGTCGGAATCGGTCCTGGTAAGGTTTGTATCACCAAGGTTAAGACTGGTTTTGGTACAGGTGGTTGGCAGTTGGCTGCTCTACGCTGGTGTGCCAAGGCTGCGCGTAAACCGATTATCGCTGATGGAGGAATTCGTACTCATGGTGATATTGCCAAGTCTATTCGTTTCGGTGCCAGCATGGTCATGATTGGTTCCCTCTTTGCAGGACATATTGAAAGTCCAGGGAAAACGATTGAAGTCGATGGTGAACAGTTCAAAGAATATTACGGTTCAGCCTCACAATATCAAAAGGGAGCTTACAAAAATGTGGAAGGCAAACGTATCTTGCTTCCTGCTAAAGGTCATCTGCAAGACACTTTAACTGAGATGGAACAAGACCTTCAAAGTGCTATTTCCTATGCAGGTGGACGTCAAGTTGCTGACCTTAAACATGTTGATTATGTTATCGTGAAAAACTCCATCTGGAATGGGGATGCTTCCCACTAAGACGGCCTATCTCACTAGAAAAAACTTGTTATTAGAGCAAATTTCTGTTATAATAAAACAAGTTTCCACCCTTAGTGTAATGGATATCACGTAAGATTCCGGTTCTTGAGATGGGGGTTCGATTCCCTCAGGGTGGATGTAAACATCCTAAAAAGCCTTTAACAGGGCTTTTTTATTTATTCTTCCCCAAGTTTAACCCAAAAACTGAAATCTCATTCTAAAGAATGCGCAAATCCCCTCCAGTCCCGTTTTAGAGTGACTCCGGAGGCTTTTTTTGATATAATAAAAAGGACTGTTATCAGTTAGAAAGAGGTTGGTATGAAAGAATTACAAACTGTACTTAAAAACCATTTTGCAATCGAATTTGCAGACAAAAATTTACTGGAAACTGCCTTTACTCATACGAGTTATGCCAATGAGCATCGCCTCTTAAAAATTTCACACAATGAACGCTTGGAATTTTTAGGAGACGCTGTTCTACAGTTATTGATTTCAGAATATCTGTATAAAAAATATCCTAAAAAACCTGAAGGTGATTTGTCCAAACTCCGTGCTATGATTGTCCGCGAGGAGAGTTTGGCTGGTTTTGCACGTGATTGCCAGTTTGATCAGTTTATCAAACTTGGTAAAGGGGAAGAAAAGTCTGGTGGGCGCAATCGTGACACCATTCTTGGTGATGCCTTTGAAGCCTTTCTTGGTGCCCTTCTTTTGGACAAGGATGTGGCCAAGGTTAAGGCATTTATCTATCAAGTCATGATTCCTAAGGTTGAAGCAGGCGAATTTGAGATGATTACAGACTACAAAACCCATCTCCAAGAGTTACTTCAGGTCAATGGCGATGTGGCTATTCGTTATCAGGTGATTTCTGAAACGGGTCCTGCCCATGATAAGGTTTTTGATGTAGAAGTTCTGGTTGAAGGTAAGAGCATCGGTCAAGGTCAAGGTCGTTCTAAGAAACTAGCAGAGCAGGAAGCTGCCAAAAATGCCGTTGAGAAAGGGCTGGATTCATGTATTTAAAGGAAATCGAAATTCAGGGATTCAAGTCTTTTGCTGACAAGACTAAGGTCGTTTTTGACCAAGGTGTGACGGCAGTTGTTGGACCCAATGGATCTGGAAAGTCCAATATTACAGAAAGTCTGCGTTGGGCTTTGGGGGAGTCAAGTGTTAAGAGTCTCCGTGGGGGCAAGATGCCGGACGTCATTTTTGCTGGAACAGAAAGTCGCAAACCGCTCAATTATGCTTCTGTAGTTGTGACTTTGGATAATAATGACAGATTTATCAAGGATGCAGGTCAAGAAATCAGGGTAGAACGTCATATCTATCGTAGTGGTGATAGCGAATACAAGATTGACGGCAAGAAAGTCCGTCTGCGTGATATTCATGATCTTTTCTTGGATACTGGATTGGGACGAGATTCCTTCTCCATCATTTCCCAAGGGAAGGTTGAGGAGATTTTCAACTCCAAGCCTGAGGAACGCCGAGCTATTTTTGAAGAAGCTGCTGGAGTTTTAAAATACAAGACTCGCAGAAAAGAAACTGAGAGTAAACTGCAGCAAACGCAGGATAATCTGGATCGTCTAGAAGACATTATCTATGAGTTGGACAATCAAATCAAGCCTCTTGAGAAGCAAGCTGAAAATGCTCGTAAGTTTCTAGACTTGGAAGGCCAACGTAAAGCTATTTACTTGGATGTTTTAGTTGCTCAAATCAAGGAAAATAAGGCTGAACTAGAGTTGACAGAAGAAGAGTTGGTTCAGGTTCAGGGACTATTGACGAGTTATTACCAAAAGCGTGAAAAATTAGAAGAAGAAAATCAGAATCTCAAGAAGCAACGTCAAGATTTACAGGCTGAAATGGCCAAAGACCAAGGCAGTTTGATGGATTTGACCAGTCTGATTAGTGATTTAGAGAGAAAATTAGCCCTATCGAAATTAGAATCTGAGCAAGTAGCCCTGAACCAACAGGAAGCACAAGCTCGTTTGGCTGCTTTGGAGGATAAGAGAAATTTACTCAGCCAAGAAAAATCTGATAAAGAAAGCTCTTTAGCACTTTTAGAGGAAAATCTAGTCCAAAATAATCAAAAACTCAATCGACTAGAAGCTGAATTGCTAGCTTTTTCAGATGATCCTGATCAGATGATTGAGATTTTACGTGAACGCTTTGTGGCGCTTTTACAAGAAGAAGCAGATGTCTCAAACCAGTTGACCCGTATCGAAAACGAGTTGGAAAATAGTCGTCAGCTTTCTCAAAAACAAGCAGATCAACTACAAAAGCTGAAAGAACAGCTGGCTACAGCTAAAGAGAAGGCTAGTCAGCAAAAAGAAGAGCTTGAAACTGCCAAGGAGCAGGTTCAGAAATTATTGGCTGACTATCAAGTCTGTGCCAAGGAGCAAGAGGAACAGAAAACTTCCTATCAAGCTCAACAAAGTCAACTCTTTGATCGTCTGGATAATCTCAAAAACAAGCAGGCTAGAGCTAAAAGTTTGGAAAATATCCTTAGAAATCACAGTAACTTTTATGCAGGTGTTAAGAGTGTTCTCCAAGAAAAAGATCGCCTTGGTGGTATTATTGGTGCAGTCAGTGAGCACCTGACTTTTGATGTGCATTATCAAACTGCCCTAGAGATTGCCTTAGGGGCAAGTAGTCAGCATATCATCGTAGAAGATGAAGAGTCGGCAACCAAAGCTATTGATTTCCTTAAACGAAACAGAGCCGGTCGTGCAACCTTCCTTCCTTTGACCACTATTAAGGCGCGTACGATTTCTAGTCAGAATCAAGATGCTATCGCTGTAAGTCCAGGATTTCTGGGCATGGCAGATGAGTTGGTGACATTCGATACTAGACTGGAAGCCATTTTCAAGAACTTGCTAGCTACGACGGCTATCTTTGATACCGTAGAACATGCTCGTGCAGCGGCTCGCCAGGTTCGTTACCAGGTCCGTATGGTGACATTAGATGGGACAGAACTTCGCACAGGTGGTTCTTACGCAGGTGGAGCCAATCGCCAGAACAACAGTATTTTTATCAAGCCAGAACTGGAGCAATTACAAAAAGAAATTGCTGAAGAAGAAGCAAGTCTTCGTTCAGAAGAAGCATCTTTGAAGACCTTGCAAGACCAGATGGCTTCATTGACAGAAAGATTAGAAGCCATCAAATCTCAAGGAGAGCAGGCTCGTATTCAGGAGCAGGGCTTGTCCCTCGCTTATCAGCAGACCAGTCGGCAAGTTGAAGAACTGGAAACTCTTTGGAAACTCCAAGAAGAGGAATTAGATCGTCTTTCTGACGGAGATTGGCAAGCAGATAAGGAAAAATGCCAAGAGCGCCTTGCTACCATTGCCAGTGAAAAGCAAAATCTGGAAGCTGAGATTGAAGAAATTAAGTCAAACAAAAATGCCATCCAAGAACGCTATCAAAATTTGCAGGAAGAGGTAGCGCAAGCTCGCCTGCTTAAGACAGAACTACAAGGGCAAAAACGTTATGAAGTAGCTGATATTGAGCGTTTAGGCAAAGAATTGGACAATTTAGATATCGAACAAGAGGAAATCCAGCGCCTTCTTCAAGAAAAGGTTGACAATCTTGAGAAAGTTGATACGGATTTGCTCAGTCAACAGGCCGAAGAAGCTAAAATTCAGAAAACAAATCTCCAACAAGGTTTGATTCGAAAGCAGTTTGAGTTGGATGATATTGAAGGTCAACTGGATGATATTGCTAGTCATTTGGATCAGGCTCGCCAGCAGAATGAAGAGTGGATTCGCAAGCAAACACGTGCTGAAGCTAAGAAAGAAAAGGTCAGCGAGCGCTTGCGCCATTTACAAAGCCAATTAACAGATCAGTATCAGATTAGCTATACTGAAGCACTAGAAAAGGCACATGAATTGGAAAACCTCAATCTGGCAGAGCAAGAGGTTAAAGATTTAGAGAAGGCTATTCGCTCGCTGGGTCCTGTCAATTTGGAAGCTATTGACCAGTATGAAGAAGTTCACAATCGTCTGGATTTCCTAAATAGTCAGCGAGATGATATTTTGTCAGCGAAAAATCTGCTCCTTGAGACTATCACAGAGATGAATGATGAGGTCAAGGAACGCTTTAAATCAACCTTTGAAGCCATTCGTGAGTCCTTTAAAGCGACATTCAAGCAGATGTTTGGCGGAGGTCAGGCGGACCTCATTTTGACTGAGGGAGACTTGCTGACAGCTGGGGTTGAGATTTCTGTTCAACCTCCAGGTAAGAAAATCCAGTCTCTCAACCTCATGAGTGGTGGTGAAAAAGCCTTATCAGCTCTTGCTTTGCTCTTCTCTATCATTCGAGTTAAGACTATCCCATTTGTTATCTTGGATGAGGTGGAAGCTGCGCTGGACGAAGCTAATGTCAAACGCTTTGGGGATTACCTCAATCGATTTGATAAGGACAGCCAGTTCATCGTCGTAACCCACCGTAAAGGAACCATGGCAGCGGCCGACTCTATCTATGGAGTGACTATGCAAGAATCAGGTGTCTCAAAAATTGTTTCGGTAAAGTTAAAAGATTTGGAAGAAACAGTAGACTAGTTACCAAACGATAGCATCTCTTAGGGGATGCTATTTTTTAAAACTAACATCTTGAATGATTTTTTAAGGTCAGTTCAGGGGCAAAAAACGACATTTGGGCTTTCCTTTTAGCGAAAAGGCTTTCTCTATGATATAATAGTTTCATGATTACAACAGTACCTATAAAAAATGAAAAAGATATCGCAGTACCTGATAAAACAGTTCTTGTATTAGGCTATTTTGATGGTATTCATAAGGGACATCAGAAGCTTTTTGAAGTAGCTAGCAAGGCTTCTATGAAAGATTATCTACCAGTTGTCGTGATGACCTTTACAGAGTCCCCTAAGCTTGCTTTGCAACCGTACAAGCCAGAATTAATGCTTCATATTGTTAGCCATGAAGAACGAGAACATAAGATGAAATGGCATGGAGTAGAGGCTCTTTTCTTACTTGACTTTAGTAGTAAATTTGCTAGTTTAACGGGACAAGAGTTTTTTGATACTTATGTTAGAGCTTTAAAACCAGCGATTATTGTAGCGGGATTTGATTACACGTTTGGTTCTGATAAGAAAACTGCGGATGATTTGAAGGATTATTTTGATGGAGAAATCATCATTGTTCCTCCTGTTGAGGATGAAAAGGGGAAAATTAGTTCTACTCGTATTCGTCAAGCTATTCTGGATGGAGATGTCAGAGAAGCTGCTCATTTACTTGGCACCCCTCTACCATCACGTGGAATGGTTGTTCATGGGAATGCTCGTGGACGTACGATCGGTTATCCAACAGCAAACTTAGTTTTAAGAGATCGAACCTATATGCCAGCAGATGGTGTTTACGTAGTCGATATCGAAGTGCAGCGTAAAAGATATCGTGGAATGGCGAGTGTCGGGAAAAATGTTACTTTCGATGGAGAAGAGCCACGTTTTGAAGTCAATATTTTTGATTTTTCAGATGACATTTACGGTGAAACAGTTATTGTTTACTGGCTAGACCGTGTCCGTGAAATGGTCAAATTTGACTCTGTTGAAGAACTGGTAGATCAACTCCAGAAAGATGAAGAAATTGCTTGGAATTGGAAGGATGGAGAGTAGGATGTTTAAAAAGTGAACCATATTTTGTGTTTGCTTTTTTTATTTTTGGAAGAAATTCTTACAGATATAAACCTAATTGAAGCTTTGTTCGAAATCTGTTAAAATAGGGATATTAATAACTTTAAAAAATAAAGAAAAGAGATTATATGATTACAGGTGAATTAAAAAATAAAATTGATCAGTTGTGGGAAATGCTTTGGACTGAAGGTAACGCAAATCCACTAACAAATATTTAATATATGACATAAAGAGAAAAATCATAATTGACAATTCAAAAATCTCTGGAAGAATTGGAAACCTTGAAAAAATCACTTATGCAGAAGTATTTTGGTTAAGATTTGAGATGAGATAGCAGTTTTACACTATCATTGTAATTACCGTACTTATTTGTTACAATACTTCAAAGGAGGAAATCATATGGCAGTAAAAACAAGAAAACAAGGAAATTCAATTACCATTACGATTCCCAGTGAATTCAATATTCCAAGTGACGAAATTATCTTTATTCCTGAAGAGTCTGGACATCAGATTTCTTATGTTTCTGATGATGCCTTTGATTTAAAACTGGATACAATTTTTGATGAATACGATGAAGTTTTCAAAGCTTTGGTGGAAAAATGACAGTATATTTAACGGAAGAGTAAATTGAAAAAATCAATGCTTTAGTAATTCAACGGTATTCTCCAAATAAGCAAATTCAAACAGTTAGTCCTTCAGCGTTAAATATGATTGTGAACTTACCAGAATAATTTGGTTTTAGTAAACCTTTTTATCCAACAATTTTTGATAACGCAACAATATTATTTGTCCGATTGATAAAGAAGTATGTTTTTGCCAATGCCAATAAGCGAACAGCCTTTTATGTTTTGGTTCAATTTTTACAATTAAATGGTTATCACTTTTCTTTTTCTGCGGAAGAAGCTGCTGATATGTGTGTGACTATAGTGGTAGGAGCTTTAACTGATGAAAAAATGATAAGCTATTCTAAATGGGTTTCTCAACATTTTATTAGAGAAAAAATTAAAAAATAAGCTAGTATGTTGGATTGAAATGAGCATAAGAAAAAATGAAGAGACAATATTAGAATTCTGTAATGCAGAAACTCTGATATTGTCTCTTTTTAAAACACGCGATAAACATAGGGATTCTCTGGTTTATCGACTTTGGTAAAGCTATAGATTTCCAAGGTTGGGAGGTTTTGTTTGAGTTCTTTATGATAGTGATTGACCAGTTTTCCTTTGGCTGTTATCCAGGTGTTATTCTCATACTGACGGGTATTTCCCTTGGTCAGCAATCCATAGACACCAGAATCTGCGATACAATGGATAATGCCGAAGCGGAATAGAAATTGGCTATTGGCATGACTGGGGTCATTATAGACAAAGCCTGTGAACTGGACTGTCTTGCCCTCAAATTCATCTGGATAGTCGTAGATAGCCTCCATGACTTCCATATAGTTTTCATTAGTGATCTGAATACTATCTTGGGACAAGTATTTATCCGCCGCAGTTCGCATTTCCTTTTCATAAGCTGCTTTTGAAAAATAAGAACTGGTATCTGGTTTCAAATATTGGCTTGTCGTTCCTTCACTGGTCTGAATGGCTTGATCCGTGCCTTCTGATAAAGGAAAATGGTAGCCTTTGGCAGAAACGGTCTGAGAATCCAAGCTAACAGTTGGGAAAGTTAAGCCGACGACAATCGGAATGGACAAAAGAGCAATACTTGTCATCTTCGCCAATCGGCTATTCAGATGACTGTGGGTTTTGACTTGCTTCATCCAGATATACAATTGAACAATAGCCAAGATAAAGGAAAGCACCATGGAAATATAGGCCAGATAGGAATAGTGCATGTTGATGTACTGGTTTAATTTGCCCGACAGATGGAGATAAATGGTCAGTTCAAAATAGCCAGCTAAAACTAAAAATCGAATCATAGGATGACTCCAATCAAGAGAGAATACACTAAGACGACAAGAGTCACAATCGTTATGAAGTGACTGATAAATCGTGCTTTCAAGTAATTTTTCATCATGAGAATATTTTTGATATCCAGCATTGGACCAATGACGAGAAAGGCCAGAACTGGTGCCAAGCCGAAACTCGAGAGAAGAGAAGCTCCGATAAAAGCATCAGCCTCACTACAGAGAGAAAGAAGAAAGGCCAAAAGCATCAAGAGTAGGATGGCAAAAAGAGGGGTCGCACTGATAGAGGTCAGAATCCGTGTCGGAACATAGACCTGTATTATAGAGGCGAAGAGACAACCAAATACCAAATAACGCCCCGTATCAAAAAATTCATCAATGGCTTGCACAAAGACCTGAAAAACTTTTTTTGCAGGTCTCAAGTGAGAAAAATCGTGTTCATGACAGGCCAAACGATTTTCTTTTTGAATCGATTCTTGCCAGAAAAATCCCAGAAAAATCCCAAGTATCACAGCTACAAGAATAGAACCAAGAGCTCGTAAAAGGGCGATATGGAAGGAGTTGCCAAAGGCAGAATAGGTCGCAAAGAGAACAATAGGATTGATAACAGGTGCTGTTACGAGAAAGGGAACGGCTGTGTAACTGGGAACCTTCTTTTCCAGAAAACGATTGATAATGGGGACAATTCCACATTCACAAGAGGGAAAAAGCATCCCGACGAAGGTGCCAAAAAAGATTCTCCCCCAACGATTTCGAGGGAGAAAATGATAAACCTTGTCAGGTGTGATATAAACCTCAATCAGTCCTGAGACAATACTTCCTATCAGAACGAAGGGTAGGGCTTCAATGATAATGGAGAGAAAAATAGCCCCAGTCTGAAGCACACTAGACGGGAGTTGTTGGAAAGCAGTCATCTAGTTTTTCTTTTCTGCTTTGGCTTTTTTCTCTTTGTCATCAGGGAAAGTGACTTGTTTCAAATCAGGGAGTTTCGCAAACTCTTCAAACATCTTGTCCAAGTCATCCGTTTTTGTAAATTTTACAGCCATAGGTGCACCTCGATTCTAAATTCTACCTCTATTATACTATTATTTTAAGGAAAAGGGAAAAGTTAAAATTGAGGATCTAACGAATAATAGAGCGTGATATATCCTAATATACACTATGATTGTGATATAATAATTTTGGAATAACGGAGGAAATGATGGAACATAAAAAGATCGGTCAGGTGACTGACGAAGTAAAAGAAATTTTTAATATTGTTCTTGAAGCTAGTGATATCAAAGTTAACAAAGAAGGTTTAAGAAGTCATATGTTGAAACGGCATCATAATGATGTGATTCATCATATTGAAGACCTGGAACTTATACTAAGTAATCCAGATTTCGTTGGGGTCAATCCACGAGAGAAAGATGCTAGTTTTGAATATGTTAAAAGATTTGATGATAATGTTCTTGTTGCCATCAAGTTACATAAAAGTGGAGATTTCTTTTATGTTCCGACCATGTATCGCTTACAAGATTTCAAGTTACAAAGTCGTATCAAGTCTGGTAGATTGAGAAAACTTGACAAAAAAAGTAGATAGTGCTAGAATAACATTAACGAAAGACATTTGAGGGCAGAAAGGTTCCTGCCGCACCTTGAAAAAGGTATCTGAGATGCTGGGTACACCGACCAGCCAAGTGTCCGTTATTTCAAAGTTGGGAGCTTAAATGCTCCTTTTTTGTTTAAAAATTTCAAAAAAGATTATCCCCTCCGCAGGCTCAGGCTTGCGATTTTTTATTTGCTCTGAAAATTGATTCGTTAATTTCAACAAATAGCTTTATAGAGCGTTTTGTAAAAAATAAAAACAGTGAAATTAATCACTAGTCCTTTTGTAAACTATTAGAATTAAATTGCAACCTTCTCAATGAATAGAATATTGAAATGAAGTAAATTTAT
Organism: Streptococcus mitis; assembly: GCF_003942765.1. Classification (GTDB taxonomy): domain Bacteria; phylum Bacillota; class Bacilli; order Lactobacillales; family Streptococcaceae; genus Streptococcus; species Streptococcus mitis_BE. The sequence goes on along the minus strand of NZ_RJNW01000001.1, from coordinate 149,275 downwards.
TTCCCAACTTATGTTTTAAAATTGTAAGAGCTAATTTGAAACGTTTAGCTTGTGGTATAATAGGTTCATGGATAAAAAATATGAAAAAATCTCCCAAGATTTGGGAGTGACGTTAAAGCAAATCGATACCGTTCTAAGTTTGACAGCTGAAGGGGCGACGATTCCCTTTATCGCGCGTTATCGCAAGGACATGACTGGTAGTTTGGATGAGGTGGCAATTAAGGCCATTATTGACTTGGATAAAAGTCTGACAAATCTCAACGACCGTAAAGAAGCTGTCTTAGCTAAGATTCAAGAACAAGGCAAGCTGACCAAGGAGTTGGAAGAAGCTATCTTAGCTGCCGAAAAATTAGCAGACGTAGAAGAACTCTATCTACCTTTTAAAGAAAAACGTCGGACCAAGGCAACCATTGCCCGTGAAGCTGGACTCTTTCCTCTTGCTCGTTTGATTTTGCAGAATGTAACTGACTTAGAGAAGGAAGCTGAAAAGTTCGTCTGTGAAGGATTTGCGACTGGCAAGGAAGCCTTAGCTGGTGCAGTTGATATCTTGGTCGAAGCCTTATCGGAGGATGTCAATTTACGTGCTATGACTTATCAGGAAGTGCTGAGACACTCTAAACTCACTTCTCAAGTCAAGGATGAAAGTCTCGATGAAAAGCAGGTTTTTCAGATTTATTATGATTTTTCAGAGACAGTTGGAAATATGCAGGGTTATCGTACCTTAGCCCTCAATCGTGGGGAGAAGCTAGGTGTCTTGAAGGTCGGTTTTGAACATGCAACGGACCGTATCCTTGCCTTCTTTGCTGCTCGTTTCAAGGTGAAAAACGCCTATATAGATGAAGTTGTTCAGCAGTCAGTTAAGAAAAAAGTTTTGCCTGCTATCGAGCGACGTATTCGGACAGAATTGACTGAGAAAGCGGAAGAAGGGGCTATCCAACTCTTTTCTGACAACCTGCGCAATCTCCTCTTGGTTGCTCCACTGAAAGGGCGCGTGGTTCTTGGATTTGACCCAGCCTTTCGTACAGGTGCCAAGCTAGCTGTCGTGGATGCAACAGGAAAAATGCTGACAACTCAGGTTATTTATCCTGTTAAACCAGCATCAGCTCGTCAAATCGAAGAAGCTAAGAAAGATCTGGCAGACTTGATTGGTCAGTACGGCGTGGAAATCATTGCCATCGGAAATGGGACGGCCAGTCGTGAAAGTGAAGCCTTTGTAGCGGACGTTCTTAAAGATTTTCCAGAAGTCAGCTATGTTATCGTCAATGAAAGTGGCGCTTCGGTTTACTCTGCCAGCGAACTTGCTCGTCAGGAGTTCCCAGACTTGACCGTTGAAAAGCGTTCGGCAATTTCTATCGCCCGTCGTTTGCAAGATCCTCTTGCGGAATTGGTCAAAATCGATCCCAAGTCAATCGGTGTCGGTCAGTACCAGCACGATGTTAGCCAGAAAAAACTGTCTGAAAGTCTGGATTTTGTCGTGGATACCGTGGTAAACCAAGTCGGTGTCAATATCAATACAGCCAGCCCAGCTCTTCTTTCCCACGTTGCTGGACTTAATAAAACCATTTCTGAAAATATTGTCAAATACCGTGAGGAAGAAGGAAAAATCACTTCACGCGCCCAAATCAAGAAAGTTCCTCGTCTGGGAGCCAAGGCCTTTGAACAGGCAGCCGGTTTCCTCCGTATCCCTGAAAGTAGCAATATCCTTGATAATACAGGAGTTCATCCAGAAAATTATGCTGCCGTCAAGGAACTCTTCAAAATTTTGGATATCAAGGAACTGAACGAAGAGGCCCAAAGCAAACTCAAGTCCCTATCAGTCAAGGATATGGCGCACGAACTGGATCTTGGCCCAGAAACCCTTAAAGATATCATTGCAGACCTTCTCAGACCAGGTCGAGATTTCCGTGATTCCTTTGACGCACCTGTGCTTCGCCAAGATGTCCTAGATATCAAGGACTTAGTGGTTGGGCAGAAGTTAGAAGGAGTAGTGCGTAATGTCGTTGACTTCGGTGCTTTTGTTGATATCGGAATTCATGAGGATGGCTTGATTCATATTTCCCACATGAGTCGCAAATTTATCAAACATCCTAGTCAAGTGGTATCCGTCGGAGATTTGGTAACGGTTTGGGTTAAGAAAATCGATACTGAACGTGAAAAAGTCAATCTGTCGCTCCTAGCTCCAAATGAAACTGACTGATTATGTTAAGCAGATTTCGTTAGAAGATTTCGGAAGACCTTTTATCCATCAAGCCCAGTGGAATAGACGTCTACGTTCGACAGGTGGGCGATTTTTCCCTAAGGATGGACATTTAGATTTTAACCCTAAGGTTTATCAGGAACTGGGTTTGGATGTTTTTAGGAAGATTGTCCGCCATGAACTCTGTCATTATCACCTCTATTTTCAAGGGAAGGGCTATCAACACAAGGATCGGGATTTTAAGGAACTGTTGAAAGCAGTGGATGGATTACGCTTTGTCCCATCCTTGCCCAATAGCAACTCCAAGCCAATCAAGCTCTATCGTTGCCAATCCTGCCAGCAAACTTATCAGCGCAAGCGTAGGATTAATACCAAACGCTATCGCTGTGGAGTTTGTCGAGGCAAGTTGCTACTAGTAAATCAGCCTGAGGACTGATGAAAGCCGAGCTTAGTCGTGATATACTAAGTCTAACCTAGCAGAAAGAGGAAATATCATGAATAGTAAATTTTATAAAATGAGACGAAATCGCATGATTTCAGGAGTTCTGGCAGGTCTGTCAGACAAGTGGAACTTTGATGTTACCCTTGTTCGTTTCTTGTTTGCAATTTTTACAGTTGCAAACTTTGGACTTGGCGTGATTATCTATATCATCCTAGCCTCTGTCATGCCGACTAAGGAAGAAATCGAAGCAGAAATGTACGGAACAGGACCACGCAAACGCAAAGAAGCCCAAGCCATTGACGATAATGAAGGCTGGTTTTGGTGAGGTAAATAAGGAAATATTTATTATTTGCACTATAGTACTTCAAAGAAGTGTCATAAATGACTGAAAAACCCTTGTCGCTACATAGCCACAAGGGATTTTGGTATTTAATTATAATCTGTTTCGTCTTTAGAAAGACGAATTATCTGATCAGCCATTTTCCAAATACTAGGATTGTGAGTTGCGATGATAATTGTTCTATTAGCATTACGAAGTTCAAGGAGAATTTCCATAATTTCCTTGGAATTTTTAGGATCTAGTGAGGCGGTTGGTTCATCAGCTAGAATCAAAGGAGGATTTTTCAAGATAATTTTGGCAAGTGCTACACGTTGAGCTTCACCACCAGATAATTCATAGATTTTTTGGTTGAGACTTAGATAATCCAGTCTTACAGCTTGCAGTGCTTGAAGAATAAGTCTTTCTTTTTCTTGTTTCTTGTTCTTTTTTTTACCAATCATTCCCAGCTCAAGGTTTTCTCGAATGGTCTGACTTTCTAATAGTCCAAAGTTCTGGAAGAGATAGCCAAGTTCGTTACGATAAAATTCCTCATTTTTTATTGAAGTCAAAGGATTTCCTTTGTAAAATATTTCCCCTTTATCGAAAGTCTCTAGTTTTGCTAGCATATTCAGCAAAGTGGTTTTGCCACAACCACTATCTCCTATCAAAGCATACACCATACCACTTTGAAAATTAAGACTTAAGTCTGAAAAAATGACACGAGAACCAAATTGTTTCCAAATATGTTGTAATTCAATCATACTATCCTCCTTTGATGATGCTAGCATAAGTTTTACTTTCCTTTTTATCACAGATTTTCAATAGAGAAACAGCTAAACCTGAAAAACTGAGAAATAAAATCAGGGTAATCCAGATATTCTTAGAAATAATGAAAGCTAGACTACTTCCGACAAAGAGAGCTATTATTTGAGAAGTGATATATCTACAGTGTAATTCAAAGAAATAATAACCAGCTATTTTTTTCAAGAATATGGTTTTTCGAAAGGCTTCAAAATAGAGTAGGTTTAAACTTGTAAAAAGTAAAATTGAAGTTAAGATAGCAAAAATACCACTCGCTAAATTACTATAAATTTCGATTTTAATTTTTTGATTTAACTGGAGGTAGGTCTCTCTAGCAAAGGATAATCCTGAAATCATAGGATCAAGTTGATAGTACTTCAAAAGTTCTTGTGTTTGCTGTAAATCGGTAAAATAGAGATATTCTAGATTTGTAAACCAAAATATAGAAGAATCTTTTCCAAGTGCCTTAGGAGAAACTACGATAAAAATAGGGGTTGACAACCATTGATCATAAGAAATATGGGTAGTATTATAAATGAATACATCTTTTTTTTGATCAGTATAAGTTATACTAACTTCAACTCTATGCTTTGTATCACTATTGTATAATCGATTAGTTAAATCTTCTTGTATGTTTTGTTTTATTTGTTCCTCATTTTTCTTTTGTTCTTGAGGTAGTATTACAAGAACCTGTCCATCTTTTAGATTATTGATTTTTTTAAAGGTTTCTGATGTAAACTCTATACCTTCTTTTTTGAAGTAGTCAGGTGTTACATAGAGAATATTTTTCCCTTCCAAGTCATAGGGATTTTGTTCAGAATCATTATGAGTTGAAAGAGAATGTTTTATAGCTTGAATAGCGAGATTATGTTTGACTAGAAAGGCATTTCCATTTTCTAAAGAATATTGAATAAAGTCAAACCATTTATTAGCATTCATTTTGAATTCATCTATATTTTTTCTTTGACTTGAACGACCTGTTTGAAGATTAACAATATTGGAGTGTTGTTTCCAAATAGCTTGTCCAGCCTCATTTTTCATAAATATATGATGATAAATGGACAAGCGCCCAAATCCTACAATAACTAATAAGATAGACAGAGCTTGACCAAAGTAAAGAATACGTAAAATTGACTTAATTGGTAATTTTCCTTTAATGATAGAGAGAAGATGAACTCTTTTCAAAGAAATAGTAAAAAGAAAAGCGATGAGAAGACTTAGCAAGAGAAGCAGGCTATTATAAAAAATAAATAGTATTACTAAAAAAGTCTGAATTTCATAAGGATAGCCTAGGTAAATTACTAAAACACTAGCTATTAGGAAAGCAGGCAAGCCGAAAAGAAGGATATCAAGTCCGTCTCTTATGATAGAACGAAAGAAGAGATTTCTGAGACGTTCTCCATTAATCAGTCTTGTTCCTGATTGAGAGAGAGATTGAATCTGTCCGATAACAATAAGTGATAAAAAGGTTAATAAAAAAATGAAAAGACTAGTAAGTTGATTGGGTTGGGCAATGAGGGTCAATACGAAGGAGACTCTATTATTTTCAAATGTATTAACTTTTTCTAGTCCAAGTTGTTTAAGGTGAATAGCTAATTCTTGATTTGTTAGCGAGCCACTGATAATATTGTAATTGTTGAGAAGATTACTTTTAATGATACTTTCTTGACTTGCTTGAGGCATCCAGTCTGGAAGTTTCCCATCTCCAAAAACTTCGTAGTAAGTTTGTGATTTTCCATCACTATCTACTTCCCAAATGGTTCTTGCGATAAGACTATTATGTTCTTTAGCAAGACTATTTAATTTTTCCTTAACGGTAGAATAATCTGCTTGCCCGCTTAATACTGCTGCACCTGGGAACAGGATTTGTGGAAGAGAGTCTTTCCAAAAGGACAAAGCACCAATCAGAAAGAGTGTCAGAAGAAGATTGCTGATGAAGAGAAATATACGTTTCATAGGAACCTCTTTCTAAAAAAGAGGGAGATCAACCTCCCTCTTCATTGCAGTTATGCGAATTATAGCTTACTACTTTTTAAAATAAGCACTAAAAAACTAAAGTTTTACAAGGTATCGAAGAAAACCCTTTCATAATTATATTTTACTCCTTTTTTAAAAATAAAACAAGTGATGATTGGACTTCGTATAGTAGGTATTTTCAAAAAATTCTCCAATCTTACAAAAATGTAAGATTAAAGTCTCTTTTGTAAGGTTAGGTTATGGCAAGCGGTCTTTTTTTGATGTAAACTAGACTCATAAAGAAAAAAGGAGTAGCATCATGAAACAAATCTTACAGAAGAAAACAAGAAAACCAAGCCACAAAGATATCGAGCGTGTTCAGCTGGGATGCGCTATGATGCAAGCAACATTTCATTTGATGGGATATTAAGAAAGGAGATTCTCATGACACTTTTAGATGTAAAACACGTTCAAAAAATTTATAAAACTCGTTTTCAGGGCAACCAAGTAGAAGCCCTCAAGGATATTCACTTTACCGTGGAAAAAGGTGACTACGTTGCCATCATGGGTGAGTCTGGTTCTGGTAAATCAACTCTTCTCAATATCCTAGCTATGCTAGACAAACCAACTCGTGGGCAGGTTTACTTAAATGGAACGGATACCGCAACTATTAAAAATTCACAGGCTTCTAGCTTCCGTCGTGAAAAGCTGGGCTTTGTCTTCCAAGACTTTAACTTGCTAGACACTCTCTCTGTAAAAGACAATATCTTGCTTCCGCTTGTCTTGTCAAGAAGACCCATTACGGAGATGATGAAGAAATTGGTGGTGACAGCTGAGAATCTAGGCATCAACCAATTACAAGAGAAGTACCCTTACGAGATTTCAGGTGGGCAGAAACAGCGTGTAGCAGTAGCCCGCGCCATCATCACAGAACCTGAAATTCTCCTTGCGGATGAGCCAACAGGCGCCCTTGATTCCAAGTCCTCTGCAGCCTTACTTGATGTATTTGATGAAATCAATGAGCGTGGCCAAACAATTCTCATGGTGACCCACTCAACGGCAGCAGCTAGCAGAGCCAAGCGCGTGCTCTTCATCAAAGACGGCATTCTTTACAACCAAATCTACCGTGGAGAGAAGACAGAACGTCAGATGTTCCAAGAGATCTCTGATACCTTGACTGTCATGGCAAGCGAGGTGAATTAGTATGTTTCGATTAACCAATAAGTTAGCGGTATCGAACTTGATTAAAAACCGCAAACTCTACTATCCTTTTGCGCTGGCTGTTCTCTTGGCAGTCACCGTCACCTATCTCTTTTACTCCCTAACCTTCAATCCCAAGATTGCTGAAATTCGTGGAGGGACAACCATTCAAGCTACACTTGGATTTGGTATGTTTGTCGTCACCCTTGCGTCAGCTATTATTGTCCTTTATGCCAATAGTTTTGTCATGAAAAACCGTTCCAAGGAACTGGGAATTTATGGCATGTTAGGCTTGGAGAAGCGTCATCTTATCAGTATGACCTTTAAGGAGTTAGTGGTATTTGGGATTCTAACTGTTGGAGCGGGTATCGGTATTGGAGCCTTGTTTGACAAGTTAATTTTCGCTTTCTTGCTGAAACTGATGAAATTGAAGGTTGAACTGGTCGCTACCTTCCAAATGAATGTTGTCATTGCAGTACTTGTTGTCTTCGGTTTGATTTTCTTAGGCCTCATGTTCCTGAATGCCCTTCGAATCGCCCGTATGAATGCCCTCCAGCTCTCTCGTGAGAAAGCAAGCGGAGAGAAAAAAGGTCGTTTCCTACCTCTCCAAACTATTCTTGGTTCCATAAGTTTAGGGATTGGATATTATCTTTCCCTTACTGTAAAAGATCCTCTTACAGCCTTAACAACTTTCTTCCTAGCTGTTTTGCTGGTTATTTTTGGAACCTATCTCTTGTTCAATGCAGGTATTACCGTTTTCCTCCAAATCTTAAAGAAAAATAAGAAATACTATTACCAGCCCAATAACCTTATCTCAGTGTCTAACTTGATTTTCCGTATGAAGAAAAATGCGGTTGGACTAGCAACTATCGCAATTTTGTCAACAATGGTTTTGGTAACCATGTCAGCAGCGACTAGTATTTTCAATGCCTCAGAAAGCTTTAAAAAAGTTCTAAATCCTCATGATTTTGGGGTTTCAGGGCAAAATGTTGAAAAAGAAGACTTGGACAAACTCTTGAGCCAGTTTGCAAGTGATAAAGGTTATAAGATTAAAGAGAAAGAAGTGCTTCGTTACGCTTACTTTGGTGTTGCAAACCAAGAAGGTAGCAAGTTAACCCTTTTTGAAAAAGGACAAAATCGTGTCCAACCCACAACAGTTTTCATGGTATTTGACCAAAAAGATTATGAAAATATGACTGGCCAAAAATTGTCTCTATCAGGAAATGAGGTCGGACTCTTTGCAAAGAATGAGGGAGTTAAAGAACAGAAAGCTCTAACTCTAAATGATCATCAATTTTCTGTCAAAGAAGAATTTACTAAAGATTTCATTGTAAACCATGTTCCAAATCAGTTTAATATTTTGACTGCTGATTACAATTACCTTGTTGTACCTAATTTACAAGCCTTTTTGGATCAATTCCCAGATTCGGCTATCTATAATCAGTTTTACGGTGGTATGAATGTAAATGCCAACGAAGAAGAACAACTCAAGGTCGCTGAAGAATATGATAAATACCTCAACCAGTTTAATGCTCAATTAAACACGGAAGGTAGCTATGTGTATGGTAGCAATCTAGCAGATGCTAGTGCTCAAATGAGTGCCCTCTTTGGTGGTGTCTTCTTTATCGGTATTTTCCTATCCATTATCTTTATGGTCGGAACGGTTCTGGTCATCTATTACAAACAAATTTCTGAAGGCTATGAAGACCGTGAACGCTTTATTATCTTGCAGAAAGTCGGTTTAGATCAAAAGCAAATCAAGCAAACCATTAACAAACAGGTTTTAACTGTTTTCTTCCTCCCTTTGCTCTTTGCTTTCCTACACCTAGCCTTTGCCTATCATATGCTTAGCCTGATTCTTAAAGTGATAGGTGTACTGGATGCGACTATGATGTTGACAGTGACTTTGTCTATCTGCGCTGTCTTCCTCATCGCCTATGTGCTGATTTTCATGATTACTTCAAGAAGCTATCGCAAGATTGTGCAAATGTAAAAAAGAATACCTCGACTTCAAAATCGAGGTATTTCTTGTATTTTATACTCAATGAAAATCAAAAAGCAAACTAGGAAGCTAGCCGCAGGTTGCTCAAAGCACTGCTTTGAGGTTGCAGATAGAACTGACGAAGTCAGTAACCATATATACGGCAAGGCGAAGCTGACGTGGTTTGAAGAGATTTTCGAAGAGTATTAAATGCTGAAAAGTTGTCCGAGCAGGAAAGTAACTCCCATAGTCAAGAGACCAATAGCTAGGTTTCGAATCATAGCTGTTTTGGTTGGGGCTTTTCCAAGTTTGGCACTAGTGTAACCAGTGAGAAGAAGGGCCACACCGACGATAAGGACAGTAACAGGGATGCGGTATTCACTTGGGAAAATGGTAATTGAAAGCATTGGTGGTAAGCTACCAAGGAAAAAAGAAATAAAGCTAGAGATAGCAGCATGCCAAGGATTGGTAAACTCTTCATACTCAATCCCATATTTTTCCTCTACCAAAGCCTTGAGCGGATTATTTAAAAAGGCTTTGTTGGTGAGAAGTTGGGCTGATGTTTCACACTCACCATTTTGAATATAGGCAGCATAGAGGGACTTTTTGGCTAGTTCCATATCTTGGTCTAGCAAGACTTGCTCACGCGCAACGGCTGCTTCCTCGGTATCTTTTTGAGTTGAAACGGATACATATTCTCCACCAGCCATTGAAAAGGCACCAGCCAAAATAGCTGCAAATCCTGATAAAAAGATAATCCAGATATTGCTCGTAGCACTAGCAACCCCAATAACTACACCAGCGATGGAAATAATCCCATCATTTGCACCAAGAACACCAGCACGTAGGATATTTAAACGACCTGCAAAATTTGAATCAATTTCGTGATTTGTTTCTGACATACTATTCTCCTTTTTAACCAGTATAAAGGAAAAGAATGAGGAAAGCAATCTTTTAAAAGTATCTGAAAAAAGTTGCACGATTTTAATTTTACGAGTTTTTTAAAAGATAGAAACAGCACTAGCTAGTAGAGAAGGATAAAAGAGATGCAAAGCTGATAGACTAGTCCTTTTTCTACTTATCTATGGTATAATAGGAGGTAGATTTACTAATCGGAGTAAGAAAGATTTTATGATTAAACTAGTAGCAACGGATATGGACGGAACCTTCCTAGATGAGAATGGGCGCTTTGATATGGACCGCCTCAAGTCTCTCTTGGTTTCCTACAAGGAAAAAGGGATTTACTTTGCGGTAGCTTCAGGTCGCGGATTTCTGTCTCTGGAAAAATTATTTGCTGATGTTCGTGATGACATCATTTTCATCGCGGAAAATGGCAGTTTGGTAGAGTATCGAGGTCAAGACTTGTATGAAGCGACCATGTCTCGTGACTTTTATCTAGCAACTTTTGAAAAGCTGAAAACTTCACCTTATGTAGATATCAATAAACTGCTCTTGACGGGAAAAAAGGGAGCTTATGTTCTAGATACGGTTGATGAGACCTATTTAAAAGTGAGTCAGCACTATAATGAAAATATCCAAAAAGTAGCGAGTCTGGAAGATATTAAAGATGACATTTTCAAATTTACAACCAACTTCACAGAAGAAACGCTAGAAGCTGGGGAAGCTTGGGTAAACGAAAATGTCCCTAGTGTTAAGGCCATGACAACTGGCTTTGAATCCATTGATATTGTTCTGGACTATGTCGATAAGGGTGTGGCCATTGTTGAATTGGCTAAAAAACTTGGCATCACAATGGATCAGGTTATGGCTTTTGGAGACAATCTAAATGACTTGCATATGATGCAGGTTGTGGGACATCCTGTAGCTCCTGAAAATGCACGACCTGAAATTTTAGAATTAGCAGAGACAGTGATTGGTCACCATAAGGACCAGTCGGTTATAGCTTATATGGAGGGCTTATAATGGCAGATATAAAATTGATTGCATTGGACTTGGACGGGACCTTGCTGACTACTGATAAAAGGTTGACGGATCGCACCAAGGCAACCTTGAAAGCAGCGCGTGATCGTGGTATCAAGGTCGTATTGACAACTGGTCGTCCCTTAAAGGCCATGGATTTCTTTCTCCATGAGCTAGGGACTGATGGTCAAGAAGATGAGTATACGATTACTTTTAATGGTGGTTTGGTTCAGAAAAATACAGGTGAAATCCTTGATAAGACAGTCTTTTCATATGATGATGTAGCATGTTTGTATGAAGAAACAGAGAAATTATCACTTCCTCTTGATGCTATCTCAGAAGGAACTGTTTATCAAATTCAATCCGACCAAGAAAGTCTTTATGCCAAATTCAATCCAGCTTTGACTTTTGTTCCAGTGGACTTTGCAGACTTATCTAGTCAAATGACTTATAATAAATGTGTGACTGCCTTTGCTCAAGAACCCTTGGATGCAGCCATTCAGAAGATTTCTCCAGAATTGTTTGACCAATATGAAATCTTTAAATCACGTGAAATGTTGCTAGAGTGGTCACCAAAGAATGTTCATAAAGCAACAGGTTTGGCAAAACTAATCAGCCATCTTGGAATCGACCAAAGCCAAGTTATGGCCTGTGGTGACGAGGCCAATGACCTCTCTATGATTGAATGGGCAGGGCTCGGTGTTGCCATGCAAAATGCTGTTCCTGAAGTTAAGGCAGTCGCAAATGTGGTAACTCCAATGACCAATGATGAAGAGGCTGTCGCCTGGGCTATCGAAGAATATGTGCTAAAGGAGAACTAAGATATGGGATTATTTGACCGTCTATTCGGAAAAAAAGAAGAACCTAAAATCGAAGAAGTTGTAAAAGAAGCTCTGGAAAATCTTGATTTGTCTGAAGATGTTGAGCCTGCCCTTACAGAAGCTGAGGAACTTCCTCAAGAAGAAGCAGAAGTTGCTGAAGAAGCTGTGATTGAAGAAGAGGAAATCCCAGACACAGTTGAAGAAAATTATAATTCAGAGCCAGTTGTAGAAGTTCAACAAGAAGAAGTCTCAGATGAAGAGAAGCTTGAGCACGAAGAAACTGTAGAAGAAAATAGTTCTGAAGTGCTTGAACCAGAAATGACTCAAGCAGAAGAAACTGTTCAGGAAAAATATGACCGCAGTCTTAAGAAAACTCGTACAGGATTTGGTGCTCGTTTAAATGCCTTCTTTGCTAACTTTCGCTCTGTTGACGAAGAATTCTTCGAGGAACTGGAAGAACTGCTCATCATGAGCGATGTTGGTGTCCAGGTTGCTTCTAGCTTAACAGAGGAGCTTCGTTACGAAGCTAAGCTTGAAAACGCCAAGAAACCTGACGCACTTCGCCGTGTCATCATTGAGAAATTGGTTGAACTTTATGAAAAAGGTGGCAACTATGATGAAAGTATCCACTTCCAAAATGGCTTGACAGTCATGCTCTTTGTCGGTGTTAATGGTGTTGGGAAAACAACTTCTATCGGAAAACTAGCCCACCGCTACAAACAAGCTGGGAAGAAGGTCATGCTAGTTGCGGCAGATACCTTCCGTGCAGGGGCAGTAGCCCAACTAGCTGAATGGGGCCGCCGTGTGGACGTTCCAGTTGTAACTGGACCTGAAAAAGCTGACCCAGCCAGTGTAGTCTTTGATGGTATGGAACGTGCTGTAGCAGAAGGGATTGATATTCTCATGATTGATACAGCGGGTCGTCTACAAAACAAGGATAACCTCATGGCTGAGTTGGAGAAAATTGGACGCATCATCAAGCGCGTACTACCTGAAGCGCCGCATGAAACTTTCTTGGCTCTTGATGCATCAACCGGTCAAAATGCCCTAGTACAGGCTAAAGAATTTTCAAAAATTACCCCTTTGACAGGAATTGTCTTGACTAAGATTGATGGAACTGCTCGAGGCGGTGTTGTGTTAGCTATCCGTGAAGAACTCAATATCCCTGTTAAGCTAATTGGTTTTGGTGAAAAAATCGATGATATTGGAGAGTTTAACTCAGAAAACTTTATGAAGGGTCTCTTGGAAGGCTTAATCTAATCAAAAGCAAAAATCCTGCAAGGCAATCTTGCAGGAAATTTTTTTATTCTAAGCGACCATCTTGACGATAGGCGATATCTGGTTGCCAAGTCCATTTGGCACCGAATTTTTCAAGTAAGTCAAAGCTTGCTTGAGGTCCCATGCTTCCAGCTTTATAGTCATGAAGTGGGGCACCATTTTCAGCCCAGAGTTCTTCGATACGGTCAATCAATTTCCACGACGCACCAACTTCATCCCAGTGGCTAAAGTTAGTTGAGTTATTATTTAAGACATCATAAATCAATTTCTCGTATGGTTCTGGAGAGGCACCAGTTGCAGTCGCATCTGTACGGTAATCAAGTGAGTTAGGAGCTAAGTTAAATTCTTCTCCTACCTGCTTCCCATTTAGGCTAAGAGAGAAGCCTTCTGTTGGTTGGATATAGATGGTCAAAATGTTTGGAGCAAGTGGTTCTCCAAAGATAGAATCCATTTGTTTAAAGACGATGTTGACATGAGTCCCTTTTTCAGTCAGACGTTTACCAGTACGGAAGAAGAAAGGAACACCACGGAAGCGATCGCTGTTTACAAAGAAGGCACCAGATGCAAAGGTTTCAGTTGTAGATTCTGGATTTACATTTGGCTCGCTACGGTAAGAGATGTATTTCATGCCATCAATCTTACCAGAGCGGTATTGACCACGGATAAAGTGTTCTTTAAGCTCTTCATCAGTTGGATGATAGAGGTTTTTAAAGACCTTAATCTTCTCAGCACGAATCTCGTCTTTTGTGAAGCTTGCTGGCTTGTCCATGGCAAGGAGAGAAAGGAGTTGTAGAGTATGGTTTTGGACCATGTCACGGAGTGCACCAGATTGGTCATAGTAGCCACCACGTTCTTCTACACCCAAGCGCTCCGCAAAGGTAATTTGAACATTGTCGATAAAGTTCTTGTTCCAAACGTTTTCAAAAATCAAGTTTGCAAAGCGGACTGCAAAGATGCTTTGGATCATTTCCTTACCAAGATAATGGTCGATACGGAAAATTTGTTCTTCGTTAAATGTTGCTAGGAGCTCGTCATTCAACTTGCTTGCAGTTGCGTAATCTGTACCAAAGGGTTTCTCAACGATTAGGCGCTCAAAACCTTTACCGTCTACGATGTTTTCAGACTTGAGGTGTTTGGCAATGGTTCCAAAGAACTGAGGTGCCATAGACAAGAAGAAGAGCTTGTTGTGTTCAGCTTGGTACTTGTCATTTAGTTCAGCCTGCAATTGACGTAAAGCAATGTAGTGTTCCGTATCATTGACATCATGACTTTGATAGTAGAAGTGGCTAGCGAACTCTTGAGCCTGTTCGGTACTATCTGCCAAATCAAGGATGGATTCGACAACAACAGATTCAAAATATTCCTTGCTCCAAGGACGACGAGCAGTTCCAATGACTGCAAAGTGTTCGGAAAGATTGCCGGATTTATATAGTCTAAAAAGGGAAGGGTAGAGCTTGCGTTTAGCCAGGTCTCCACTCGCACCAAAAATTGTAACAATAACCTTAGATGACATCTAGCTACCTAATTTCTATTTTTATTCCTAGTCTTGCTAGGTATGAGGAAATCTCATTTCATAAACTTAATTCTAACATAATTTTCCGAAAAATCAAAAAATCCAATACGAGATAGAAAAAAACTGCAAGGAAATCCTTACAGTTTGAGTTTAGACGTTTAAGACCTTGTCCAAGAAATCTTTCAGACGTGGATGTTGTGGGTTATCAAAGATTTGATCAGGTGTTCCGTCTTCAAGGAACTCGCCATCCGCAGTAAAGATAACGCGGTTAGCAACCTGACGAGCAAATCCCATCTCATGGGTTACGATAATCATGGTCATGCCTTGCTCAGCCAATTCTTTCATAACGTTTAGTACGTCTCCAACCATCTCAGGGTCAAGGGCAGAAGTTGGTTCATCAAAGAGCATAATATCAGGATTCATTGCTAGTCCACGAGCGATAGCCACACGTTGTTTTTGACCACCTGATAGGCTATCTGGGTTCGCATTAGCTTTATCTGCTAGTCCAACCTTTTCAAGCAACTCCATTCCCAATTTCTCAGCTTCTTCCTTAGTCATCAACTTGTGCTCAATTGGAGCAAAAGTAATGTTGTCCAATACAGACATGTGTGGGAAGAGGTTGAAGTGTTGAAACACCATTCCGATGTTTTCACGGACGTGGTCAACGTTGGTTGTTTTTTCAGTTAAGTCATAACCGTTCACAGTGATGTGACCGCTAGTAACTTCTTCTAGAAGGTTGAGGCTACGAAGGAAGGTTGACTTACCAGAACCCGAAGGGCCGATGATACAAACAACATCTCCTTCATAGAACTTAGTCGTAATTCCTTTTAGGACTTCATTTTTTCCATAATATTTGTGTAAATCATTTACATCAATTTTTAGTTTTGCCATTAACGAATCCTCTTTTCTAAGCGTTTCGCTAGTCTAGTCAAAAGTGTGATAATTACAAGATAGAAGATAGCAAGGATTGCATACATCTTGAAACTTTGGTAGTTACGGGCGATGATAATCTTACCAGTTTGGAAGAGTTCAACCAAACCGATAGCAGATACGATGGTTGTATCTTTAAGAGCGATAACGAATTGGTTAACAAAGTTTGGCAACATCAATTTAGTTGCTTGTGGCAAGATAATCTTACGCATGGTTTTTCCATAAGAGATACCCAAGCTTCGGCTGGCTTCCATTTGACCAACCGGAACAGCCTGAATACCACCACGAACGATTTCAGCGATATAAGCTGCTGCATTGAGAGATAGGGCAATGGTACCAGCCACAAAGTCGTTAATTGGACTTTGTTGGCCTGTGATAGACTCGATGAAGTTTGGAATTCCCCAGAAGATGAAGGCTGCAAGAATCATCAAAGGAATACCACGGATAACGTCAACGAAAATCTCAGAAATCACACGAAGAGATTTGTAGGGGCTAACGCTAAACATACCGAAGATAATCCCGATAACAATGGCAATAGCAAATGAGATAAGAGCTAGAGCAAGAGTGATACCAAGCCCGCTAAGGAGTTGTTTGTAGTTATTTTGAAGCAAGCCCCAGATTGTTGTTTCATCAACAGTGCTTGTTGAAGCAGTTGATGACTCACTAGCTAGGTATTTATCAAGAATCTTTTGGAATTCTCCGTTTGCTTTAAGGTTTGCAAGTCCGTTGTTGAACATTTCAATTAACTCTGGATTTGCTCCTTTTTTAACAGCAAAGGCTGTTTCACCGATTGGAGTTCCAGCGATTGGTGTTTTCAATTTTTGTCCTTGGCTGATAGAATATTTGAGAACAGGTTCATCATCCATAACAGCATCAATGGCACCAGTGTTTAAACTGTCATACATTGAAGAACCATCAGCGAAGGTTTTGATTTTGTAACCGTATTTGCTTTGATTTTCTGTTAGGAAGGTTTGAGAAGCAGTTCCGTTTTTAACACCGACTGTCTTCCCTTTCAAATCTTCATAAGAAGCAATGGTGCTTGATTCTTTGACACCAAGGATTGTATTAGCAGTGTAGTAGGATTCTGAGAAGTCAAAAGTTGCCTTACGAGCATCTGTGACAGACATACCAGCAATGATACCATCTGCTTGACCAGCTTGGACAGCACTGATAGCTGCATCAAAACCAGGATTGGTGATTTCAATTGCAAAACCTTGGTCTTTAGCGATTGCCTTAATCAAGTCCATATCAATACCAGTAAATTGGTTACTTGAGTTTTGGAACACAAAAGGTGCAAAAGAAGAATCACTGGCAATGATGTATTTAGCTTTAACAGGAGTTGCTTTTAGACCTGCTGCAGTAGTTGTGGTTGGCACTGCTGAAGATGATGAAGCGGTCCATTTCTTGATGATTTTATCAAGACTACCATCTTTTTTCATTTCAGCCAAGGCTTGGTTAAATTCAGTGACTAGGTGCTCGTATTTGCTTCCTTTTTTAACACCGAAAGCAAAGCTACCTACAGCTTCACCATCCATTTCAATATGGAGGTCTTGGCCTTGGTTAATGGCATACTCGATAACAGGTTTGTCATCCATCATGGCATCGATGGCACCAGCACTCAAGCTGTTGTTCATCAAATCACCAGTGTCAAATGTTTTAATACTAAAGCCATATTTGTCCTTGATACTTTCAAGGAAACGTTGAGCGGCTGTTCCGTTTTTAACACCAACAGTTTTACCTTTTAATTGGTCGTACTGACTAATCTTGTGTGACTTTGTAGTAGCAATGACAACTTTTGTATCATAGTAAGTATCAGACATGGTGAAAACTTTTTCACGTTCTGCAGTTTTTGTCATTCCTGCCATGATTGCGTCAGCTTGACCAGCTTGAACCGCATTTACCGCTGCATCAAATCCAGGATAGGACATCTGAATATTCCATCCTTTAATCTCAGCGACTTTGTTGATAATGTCAACATCAATTCCTTTATAAGTTTGATCTGAATCTTTAAACTCAAAAGGTGCATAGGCGGTATCAGACACAATCTTAATCGTCTCTGCTTTTGCAATACCTAATGAGAAAATTGGGAATAAAATTAGCAAAAATGCTAGAAATTTTTTCTTCATTTTTAGTCTCCTTTTCCGAATATTTTCCCATTATATCAGAAAAAGTAAAAAAAGGCAAATTTTTATATTTTTGTGTCAGAAAATATGACATCTATCTTTTATTTTCTTTCTTGAACTGCTACCACAAAGTGCTATAATAATAGTATATATAGAAGAAAAGAGGACAGGGATATGAAGAACAAAAGAATATTTAAAGACTTCCAAGATTCAAAAATGAGTTTAAACATTTACACAAGCCCCTTGTTAGCCTTTGCTTTTGTCTTCATAGGAGAGTTTGTGGCTTATACTCTGTATGGTATTAGTTTGTTAGCTCTCATCGGACTTGCTAGAAATTTTGGAGAGGCTGGTCAAAATCTTGCAACCTACTTGAAAACCTTGCATCAGAGCTTGACGGATAAAACAGGTGATTTTCGTTTAATTTTAGAATTGCTGTCCTTTGGTTTTATTCTCAACACTGTGTTCAGATGGACTAGAAAAGTTGAGAAAAGACCTATTCGAACCTTGGGATTTTATAGAGAAAATTTCCTCAGCAATCTTCTTAAAGGGTTTGGGCTAGGTCTGGCACTTTTTCTTCTGACCTTGTTAGGTTTAGTGGCCTTGGGGCAATATCGTTTTGAGTCTATTCACTTGAATCCTTATTCGCTTTCCTTTATTGTCTTTACTATCCCATTTTGGATTTTACAGGGGACAGCAGAAGAAGTGGTATCCCGTGCTTGGCTCCTTCCTCAATTGGCCTCAAGAACCAATCTAAAACTTGCTGTTCTTATATCTAGCCTGTTCTTTACCCTGCTTCATATGGGCAATTCGGGTCTAACACCACTATCTCTAGTAAATCTCTTTTTATTCGGAGTTGCCATGGCTCTTTACCTTCTCAAAACTGATACAGTTTGGGGTGTTGCAGGTATTCATGGAGCCTGGAATTTTGCTCAGGGCAATCTCTTTGGGATTTTAGTTAGTGGTCAACCGTCAGGAACGTCTCTGATGACCTTTTTACCACAAGGCGATCAGGGCTGGCTATCAGGTGGATCTTTTGGGATAGAAGGATCTATCATGACAAGTCTGGTCTTGCTACTGCTGATTGTCTATCTCGCCAATCAATTAAAGAAAGAAAATGAAAGGATGTGACTTCGGTCCGTCCTTTTCTTCGAGAAAATGCTACAAGTATGCTAAAATAGGAATAACACATGGAGAGAGGATTCTTATGATCAATCGCATTACAGATAATCAATTTAAACTAGTATCAAAATATCAACCATCAGGAGACCAACCCCAAGCTATCGAGCAGTTGGTTGATAATATCGAGGGTGGAGAAAAAGCTCAGATTCTGATGGGGGCGACCGGAACAGGGAAGACCTATACCATGAGTCAGGTTATTTCCAAAGTTAATAAACCAACTCTGGTCATCGCCCACAATAAAACTCTAGCAGGACAGCTCTATGGGGAATTTAAGGAATTTTTCCCTGAAAATGCAGTTGAGTACTTTGTGTCTTACTATGATTATTACCAACCTGAGGCCTATGTCCCTTCTAGCGATACCTATATTGAAAAGGATAGCTCTGTCAATGATGAGATTGACAAACTTCGACACTCAGCGACTTCAGCCCTTCTGGAGCGTAATGATGTTATTGTCGTTGCCTCAGTCTCTTGTATCTATGGTCTGGGTTCGCCCAAGGAATACGCTGATAGCGTTGTGAGTCTGCGTCCAGGTCTTGAAATTTCTCGTGATAAACTCTTGAATGACTTGGTTGATATCCAGTTTGAACGTAATGATATTGATTTCCAACGCGGAAGATTTCGCGTTCGTGGGGATGTGGTGGAGATTTTCCCAGCATCTCGTGATGAACACGCCTTTCGAGTAGAATTTTTTGGAGACGAAATTGACCGTATTCGTGAGGTTGAAGCTTTGACCGGTCAGGTCTTGGGAGAAGTGGATCATTTGGCGATTTTCCCAGCTACTCACTTTGTGACCAATGACGACCACATGGAAGTGGCCATTGCTAAAATTCAAGCCGAGTTGGAGGAGCAGTTAGCTATCTTTGAAAAGGAAGGTAAATTGCTTGAAGCTCAACGTTTGAAACAGCGGACAGAGTATGATATTGAGATGCTACGTGAGATGGGCTATACCAACGGGGTTGAAAACTATTCACGCCACATGGATGGACGGAGCGAAGGTGAGCCTCCTTATACGCTTCTCGATTTCTTCCCAGATGATTTCTTGATTATGATTGATGAGAGCCACATGACCATGGGGCAGATCAAGGGCATGTACAATGGAGACCGCTCTCGTAAGGAAATGCTGGTTAATTATGGTTTCCGTTTGCCGTCTGCTCTTGACAATCGTCCTCTCCGTCGTGAGGAGTTTGAAAGTCATGTGCACCAGATTGTTTACGTTTCAGCGACACCTGGTGACTATGAAAATGAACAGACTGAGACAGTGATTGAGCAAATCATTCGTCCGACAGGGCTTTTGGATCCTGAGGTGGAAGTACGTCCGACCATGGGACAGATTGATGACCTCTTAGGTGAAATCAATGCCCGTGTTGAAAAGAATGAACGAACCTTTATCACAACCTTGACCAAGAAAATGGCAGAGGACTTAACCGACTACTTCAAGGAAATGGGTATCAAGGTCAAGTACATGCACTCGGATATCAAGACCTTGGAACGGACGGAGATTATCCGTGACCTGCGCTTGGGTGTCTTTGATGTCTTGGTCGGAATCAACCTCCTTCGTGAAGGGATTGACGTACCCGAAGTAAGCTTGGTTGCCATTCTCGATGCTGACAAGGAAGGTTTCCTTCGTAACGAGCGTGGACTCATCCAGACCATTGGACGTGCTGCCCGTAACAGCGAAGGCCATGTCATCATGTATGCGGACACCGTGACTCAGTCTATGCAACGTGCTATCGATGAAACTGCCCGCCGTCGCAAAATCCAGATGGCTTATAATGAAGAACACGGTATTGTGCCTCAGACAATCAAGAAAGAAATCCGTGACCTGATTGCTGTGACCAAGGTAGTTGCTAAGGAAGAGGACAAGGAAGTCGATATCAATAGCCTAAACAAACAAGAACGCAAAGAACTCGTCAAGAAACTAGAAAAACAAATGCAAGAAGCTGTCGAAGTGCTTGACTTTGAACTAGCAGCACAGATTCGTGATATGATGCTGGAAGTTAAGGCGTTGGATTAGAATATTACCTAAAGGAGAAAATATGTCCCGTTCCCAATTAACGATTTTAACAAATATTTGTTTGATTGAAGATCTCGAAACCCAGCGCGTGGTTATGCAGTATCGCGCTCCTGAAACCAATCGCTGGTCAGGTTATGCCTTTCCTGGAGGTCATGTAGAAAATGGTGAGGCTTTTGCGGAGTCTGTCATTCGTGAAATCTACGAAGAAACAGGATTGACTATCCAAAATCCTCAACTTGTCGGCATTAAAAATTGGCCACTAGATACAGGTGGGCGCTATATTGTCGTTTGTTACAAGGCGACTGAGTTTACTGGTACCCTTCGCTCTTCAGAAGAGGGAAAAGTTTCTTGGGTGCAAAAAGACCAGATTCCGAACTTGGATCTGGCCTATGATATGCTACCTTTGATGGAGATGATGGAAGCTCCGGACAAATCTGAATTTTTCTACCCTCGCCGTACAGAAGATGATTGGGAGAAGAAAATCTTCTAGTCTTTTACTAAATAACCGAGCTGATCCAAGGCCTCCTCGATATAGTGGAGGTCTTGTTGTGTTTCGTATCTAATAGTAATAGGAGATTAGTAAAAACATGTGTACTCTGAAATAAATTTAAAATATTTCTAAAAAAGTATTGACAAAACAAAAGAAAACGCTTACTATATAAATAAGGGAACGGTTCCACAATAAAAAGGAGGAGTGATGACTACAATAAAACAGGTTGCTGAAGAAGCCGGAGTATCAAAGTCAACAGTTTCAAGATATATTTCGAAAAAAGGCTATGTCGGAGATGATGCGAGAGAAAAGATAAAAAATGCTATCAAGAAATTAAATTACACACCAAATGTATTAGCACAATCTTTAAAAACTAAAAAAAATCAAATGGTAGGACTCTTATTGCCAGATATTTCTAATCCGTTCTTCCCAAGATTGGTTCGAGGAGCCGAATCATATTTGAAAGATAAAGGTTATAGGATTATGGTTGGTACTATTTCAGATCATGATTCGTTAGAAGAATATATAAACCTTTTGTTAAAAACAAATGCAGCTGGTATTATAACAACCCATGACTTTACAAAGGAATTTCCAAATCTAACATTACCTGTTGTTGTGGTTGACCGGATTAGTAAAGATACAGGCTATGGTGTTTTTTCTGATAATCAGTTGGGTGGACGTTTGGCTGCTAAAGCAATTTGGAATGCTGGGGCTGAGCAGGTTATGATCATCAAAGTTTTAGATGATAAAGCTGAGAATATTGTGGAACGATTTGAAGCAAGTTTAAACTATTTGAGGAATAAAAATTTAGAAATTTGTATTGAAGAAAGTGAAACTTTTGACTTTGAAAAAATTCAAAAAGAAGCTAAAGAGAATCTAAAAAGAAATCCAAATATTGATAGTATTATAGCACCTTCTGATATTCATGCGATAGCTTATATTCATGAAATTTTAGCAATTGGGAAAAAAATTCCAGATGATATTCAAATCATTGGTTATGATGATATTGTACTTAGTCAATTTATTTATCCTTCTTTATCAACTATCCACCAATCATCATATAAAATGGGAGAACAGGCTGCAAAGCTAATCTATAATATGGCAAATAAGTTCTCTATAGATGAAGCTAAAATTAAACTCCCTGTTAGGTACATAGAAAGAAATACATTAAGGAGAAAGAAATGAGTAAAATTGTTGTTGTTGGAAGCATTTCAATGGACTTAGTTATGAGAACAAAAAGGATTCCAGAAGGAGGTGAAACGATTTTTGGCGATTCATTTAATATAGTTCCAGGTGGAAAAGGTGCAAATCAAGCTGTAGCTATTGGTAGATTATCCAGTGTTGAAGATAATATTTACATATTTGGGAACGTAGGAGAAGATATTTTTTCAGCAGATTTATTAAGTAATCTGCAAAATAATGATATTTCTACAGCATATGTGGGAACGGTACCACAGTCTACAGGAGTTGCACAAATTACTTTATATGGAGGTGATAATAGGATTATTTATTATCCCGGAGCTAATAATTTAGTTAAAACAAATGATTGGAAAAATGAGTGGAAATTACTTAGTGATGCAAGTATTGTTGTATTACAGAATGAAATACCACATGAAGCCAACTTATCTATAGCTAAATTTTGCCAAGAAAATCAAGTTAAGGTTCTTTACAATCCTGCACCAGCTAGAGAAACAGACAAAGAGATGATTCCTTTTTGTGATTTTATTACTCCTAACGAGCACGAATGTTCAGAGCTTTTTCCAGATAAGAAATTAGAAGAAATTATTAAAATTTATCCTAATAAAATGATTGTGACATTAGGAGTTGAAGGTTCTATTTATTATGATGGGACAGCAGTTAAGAAAATTCCTGCTATAAAAGCAGAAGTAGTTGATACTACAGGAGCAGGAGATACGTTTAATGGTGCTTTTGCTTATGCTATCTCAAAAGGAAAAGAGATGGATATTGCATTGTCCTTTGCAACGATTGCTTCACATCTTTCTGTTCAAAGATTTGGAGCGCAAGGAGGTATGCCGAGTTTGAAAGAAATAAAGGAGCATTCAGGATATGAAGAAATATGGGATTTTAAATAGTAATATAGCGAAACTAGCTGATGATTTAGGTCATATGGATTTGGTTTGTATCGGAGATTTAGGATTGCCAGTTCCAAAAGGTGTTGATAAAATTGATTTAGCATTAAGAAAAGGTAGTCCAAGTTTTTTAGAAGTTTTAAAAGAATATTCAGATCATGTACTTATTGAAAAAATTTTCTTAGCAGAAGAAATTAAGGAAAAAAACAAAGAACAGTGGCAAGCAGTTCTAGATCTTTTAGGATCGAATATAATTATTGAATATATTAGTCATGAAGAATTGAAAGCTATGAATACTAAAGTTAAGGCAGTTATTCGCACTGGGGAAGATACACCATATTCGAATATAATCTTGCAATCAGGAGTTATTATTTAGAAGGGGGTTGCCTATGAAAATTGAAATGAAGAACATTTCAAAATCTTTTGGGAATAATCGTGTTTTAGAAAGTATTGATTTGGTTCTTAATTCAGGAGAAGTTCATGCTTTAATGGGGGAGAATGGCGCAGGCAAATCAACCTTAATGAATATTTTAACTGGACTTTTTCCAGCTACTTCAGGAACTATTTTTATTGATGGAAAAGAAAAAACATTTTCTAATCCTCAAGAGGCAGAACGGTTTGGACTGAGTTTTATTCATCAGGAAATGAATACTTGGCCAGATATGACTGTACTTGATAATCTTTTTTTAGGAAGAGAAATTAAAAATTCGATTGGGTTTCTAGATAAAGTTAGTATGGAAAGGAAAGCTAAAGAAGCATTTAAACGTCTTAATATCTCTATTCCTCTCGATGCAATCATTGGTCAATTATCAGTCGGACAACAACAAATGATAGAAATAGCAAAATGTTTATTATCAGAAGTTTCCTTGTTAATTATGGATGAACCCACAGCAGCTTTAACTGATCGTGAAACTGAAACACTTTTTAAAGTGATAGAAGGATTAAAATCTGATGGTGTAGGTATTGTGTATATTTCACATCGGATGGAAGAAATCTTTAAGATCACAGATCTTATAACTGTTATGAGGGATGGGTTTGTAATTGATACCAAGAAAACGAAGTTTACTAATGCAGATGAATTAGTTCAGAAGATGGTAGGCCGTGAATTAGAAGATTATTATCCAGAAAAAAAGGCTGAGATTGGGAATATTGTTTTTCAAGCTAAGAATCTTTCTGGTGATGCTTTTACGGATATTTCTTTCTATGTACGTCAAGGGGAAATTCTTGGTTTTTCTGGTTTGATGGGTGCTGGTCGTACTGAAATAATGCGAGCAATTTTTGGAATTGATTCTTTAAAATCTGGTCAAATTATAATAAACGGAGAACAACTGATAATTAAAAATCCTTTTGAAGCAATTAAGCATGGAATTGGTTTCTTAACAGAAGATCGTAAAGATGAGGGATTGATTTTAGATTTTTCTATTAAAGATAATATGACTTTACCTAGTACTCGTGATTTTGTTAAAAATGGCATTTTCGATAATAAAACAAGTGGTATATTTGTACAACGCTTAATTGATAGGTTACAAATTAAATCAGGTTATCCAGATAAGGAAGTTGGGACACTTTCTGGTGGTAATCAACAGAAAGTAGTTTTAGCAAAATGGATAGGTATTGCACCAAAAGTACTGATTTTAGATGAGCCAACTCGTGGGGTAGATGTTGGAGCTAAGCGTGAAATTTACCAATTAATGAATGAATTAGCTGAACGAGGTGTACCGATTATTATGGTCTCTTCAGATTTACCAGAAGTGATTGGAGTCAGTGATCGCATTATGGTCATGCATGAAGGTAGAATTAGTGGGGAATTAACACGTCGAGAAGCTACACAAGAAAAAGTTATGCAACTAGCTACAGGAGGACAATAGTGTGAAAAATACTATGAAGTACATGTCAGAATTGACAACGGTAATAGCATTGATAATTTTAATGGCTGTCATCACTATTATCAATTCAAATTTTTTAACAGCAAATAATCTGTTAAATTTACTATTGCAAGTAACATCAAATGCACTGATTGCTTTTGGAATGACTTTTGTTATTCTAACAGGTGGAATCGATTTATCAGTAGGATCAATTTTAGCCTTATCCAGTGCGCTAACAGCAGGTTTATTAGGATCTGGAATGCCTGTTACGTTAGCAATTCTCATCTCTTTAATTTTGGGTTGCATTCTAGGTATGATGAATGGGTTATTGATTTCTTACGGGAAATTAGCTCCATTTATCGTCACTTTAGCGACTATGACTATTTTTAGGGGAGCAACACTTGTTTATACAAATGGGAATCCTATTACAAAAGGATTAAGTGATACATTCTTATTTCAATTTTTGGGGCAAGGTTACATAGTAGGAATTCCATTTCCTGTAATTATTATGTTTATTGTATTTATTGTTTTATATGTTTTACTTCATAAAACAGCATTTGGTAAATCTGTATATGCTATAGGGGGGAATGAAAAAGCAGCATATATATCAGGTGTGAAATTAAATAAAGTGAAAATTATCATTTATTCAATATCAGGTATTATGGCTTCAATTTCTGGATTAATTATAACATCACGCTTAAGTTCTGCTCAACCAACAGCAGGTGCTAGTTATGAAATGGATGCTATTGCAGCTGTTGTTCTTGGAGGAACCTCTTTATCTGGAGGTAAAGGTCGTATACTTGGGACTCTAATAGGTGCTTTAATTATTGGAGTTTTGAATAATGGACTTAATATTATTGGTGTTTCAGCATTTTGGCAACAAGTAGTAAAAGGAGTTGTAATCTTAATTGCTGTTCTGATTGATCGTTTTAAAGTTGTAAAACAGTAGAATAATTTTCAATTTTTTTGGAAATAGTAACAGTTTATTAGATGACGTACAATAATCGGGATTGAAACTATCCCTATAGATATATATTACGAGGAGTAATAACATGAAAAATATTAAAAAAATTAGCATTTTTGCTTTGTTTGTAACATTTATTTTTGCTTTAGTAGCTTGTGGAAAAACTGGTTTAGGAAATTCATCAAATGATAATAAATCTACGACTCAAAAGTCGGCAAAAGAATTAAAATTAGGAGTTTCTATTTCTACTACTAACAATCCTTATTTTGTGGCTATGAAAGATGGCCTTGAAAAAGCTGCAGGGGAAAAAGAAGTAACTTTGAAGATAGCAGATGCACAAGATGATGCTGCTAGACAAGCAGATGATATTCAAAATTTTATTAGTCAAAATGTAGATGCTTTACTAATTAATCCAGTTGATTCTGATGCAATTGTTACATCTATTAAAGCTGCTAATAATGCAAACATTCCGGTAATCTTAATTGACCGCGGTAGTAATGGTGGTGAAGTCTTGACAACTGTTGCTTCTGATAACGTAGAAGCAGGTAAAATGGCTGCAGAATTTATTACCAAGCAATTGGGAGAAAAAGCAAAAACTTTTGAATTATCAGGAGTCCCTGGCGCTTCTGCAACTGTAGATAGAGGTAAAGGATTTGAACAAATTTCAAAGACAAATTTAGATGTTCTTTCTAGTCAATCCGCTAATTTTGATCGCGCAAAAGCTTTGAATACAGCGCAAAATATGATTCAAGGAAACAAAGAAGTACAAGCAATCTTTGCACAGAATGATGAGATGGCGTTAGGAGCTGCACAAGCAGTAAAAGCAGCTGGTCTTAGCAATGTATTAATTGTTGGTATTGATGGTCAACCAGATGCACATGATGCTATTGCAAAAGGTGATATTACTGCCACTATTGCTCAGCAACCAGCTAAGATGGGTGAAATTGCTATTCAATCAGCAATAGATCATTATCAAGGGAAAAAACTGGAAAAAGAAACAGTTTCTCCAATTTATCTTGTGACTAAGGATAATGTTGATCAACATAACTGGTGATATATTTTTAGTAAGCAAGTAGTTGTTAATTTTCATTCAATGTGCTTTTTAAATATCATTGTTACTATTTGAGCTATTGGATTCAAAAAGACCAGATTCCAAACTTGGATCTGGCCTATGATATGTTACCATTGATGGAGATGATGGAAGCTCCTGACAAATCTGAATTTTTCTACCGCCACCGTACAGAAGATGGCTGGGCGAAGAAAATCTTCTAGTCTTTTACTAAATAACCTAGCTGATCTAAGGCCTCCTCGATATAGTGGAGGTCTTGTTGTGTTTCGGCTTCAACTAGGTGGTAATGGATACCATCTGTTAATTCAGACAGAGGTCTAAAATCTGAATGCTCAACTTGTTCTAGAAAATGTTGCACATCTCTACGACAAGACAGTTTCAGCAAGGTTTCAATTTCTCCATAGACGGGATGGTCAATCAAGGTGTTTTGAACACGTCCGCCATTATCTACGATAGCAAGGAGTTCTTGACCGATTTCTTCAACTTCATGTTTCACTTTGAAAAGTTTGTGAACATAAGGGTTGGTTTCAATTTGCTTATAGACGTAGCCACGATTGGTGGATAGGATAGGAGCGCCATCGGCTCTTAAAATTGCAATGTCCTGTACAATGACCTGGCGTGTAACATGAAAATGTTCAGCTAAACTTTGGCCATTGAGGGCTTTAGGAGTTTCTTTCAAGAGTTGGAGCAGGGCTTGTTTGCGATCTTTTGTCATAGTTCTTCCTTTTAACGGCGTTTGCGAAGCACTTTATAGACAGCTAGTGCTAATGTATAGTCTACCATACTATGGATAATTGTACCAAATCCAACTAGCACAAATAGAACATAAAACATATTTTCTACATTGGTACCAGAAGTTGCGTAAAAAACGACACAGGCCAATACTTCAGCAAGGGCATGGACAAGCGCTAACACAAAGTTGAAAATCCAGGAAGCTTTTGGTTTATCTAGGGTATCGGGGAATTTTTGTAGGTAAAGAGCCCCCAAAGTTCCAAAAAAGATATGGGAAAAAGCTCGAAAAACAATAACCATGGGATAGCCAGCCATCAAGAATCCAAAACTAGAGGCTAGGATGACAAAAACTGCCATCAAGGGCGACAAGAACATAGCGATAAAAATAGCGATGTGGCTTCCTAAAGTATAGGAAGCAGGTGGAATGACAATCTTAAAAGGCATAACAATTGGAATCAAAATCGCAATAGCCGTTAAGAGGGCAGTCATTGTCATAAATTGTGTCTTTTTCCGTGTATTCATAAGAATCTCCTTTTTGACTGTATATACACTAGTATAGTATAACAAACAAGACAATAAAGCAAGGATTTACTTAAGTTTATAGGCCATTTTAAATTAAATATTGGTAAAGATTTCACTAAAAAAAACTGTATAGAGCAACATCTCCACCTTCAAGCTTGAAAGTGGAGATGTTTTTATTTTTTCAAAGTCTGTAGTCTTGGAACAATAGCTAGAGTAAGAATTGCGGAAATGACTAATTCGGCAATCGAATTTGTTGAGATAACGGTTGCTAGGAGTTTTTGGATATTACCATCAAAGACATTTCCAAAAAGGTAGAAAATTCCACCAAGTACAAAGACTGTGTTGGTAAGTGAACCTAGGGCACCAGCTAAAATCAGACCAGTCTTGTTTTTCATTAGTTTATAGACTAGATAAGGAGTTAAGCCAATCAAAATACGTGGGACGATAGCAATGATAGCTGAGTAGATGTTCCCGTTTGGGACGAATGGTGAGAAGAGGTAGCTTGTTGGTAGAATCGTAATAGTGTTAACGGTCAAGCTAAGTAGCCCCATCAAAAATCCAAGTGTAACCCCAACTCGTGGACCGTAAATAATGCTGGCAATAATGACAGGAATATGAACGATGGTCGGTTTGATTGGGAATGGAAAAAGGTTAAAGATAAGTGAGCTCAGAAAGTGTATCACGAGCATGGTTGCAAAAAAGATAGCAATAGGTGCAATGTTAGAGCGTTTTTTCATCGAGAGTTTCCTTTATTCTTTCTAAAATAATTGTGAGGTCGGCTAAAGCTCCTCGTCCATGGTCGCCACAAGCTAGTAGGGATTCCTTAGGAGCAATCAGCTGATAGCCGTAGCTTTCTAATGTTTTCAGATTAGCCTGAGTTGCCGGATGGTCATACATTTTTGTATTCATTGCTGGTGCGATGAGTTTTGGGATATGACTTGGCAAGGCTAGAGCCGTACTGGTCACCATGTTGTCCGCAAAGCCGTGGGCTAGTTTTGCAATAGTGTTAGCAGTTGCAGGGGCCACAATAAATAAATCCGCCTTTTTTCCAAGTTCGATATGATTGACCTGATCAGGATAGGGTTCCTTCATGACATCCAAGTGGACAGGGTTCTGTGAGAGTACCTGTAGTGTCAAAGGTTGGATAAACTCTGTAGCAGCCTGAGTCATTAAAACAGTGACTTGGTGGCCTTGTTTTTTTAGAGAACTGACTAAATCTGCCGACTTGTAAGAGGCGATTGAGCCCGTTACAGCCAAGAGAATATGTGCCATAGCTTTCCTTTCTATGAATGATAGGCTTGAATTTTTTTAAGGAGGAGTTCTGCAATTTCTTCTTTAGTCTGGACTGTTTGAAGCTGATCTTTTTCAACAAAGATTGCACGATGCTGGTTTGCTGAAATTTGAGTCAGGTCATTTGCGATAATCAAGTCTGCTTGGTTCTTGATAAGACTTTTTCTCGCAATGTCAACCAGATGTTCTTCGGTAACATCAACCAGTAGCTTAAAGCCAATCAGATGAATAGCAGGATTCCATTCCTTGACTAAAGAGATGATTTTGGGTGTTTTTTTAAGGAACAAAACCTGAACTTCATCAGTTGAAGAAATCTTAGCTTGATGATTCTGCTTGTTTAAAAATTCTTCTAGATTGGAACTAGCTTGAACTTCCTCCAGCCCCGTCATATAAACAGGAGTGTAGTCAGACACCGCCATTGAGTGAATGAAAACCTGATAGTCCTTGATACGTTCTTGCATTTCCAGTAGAAGGTCCTTGGTGTTGGTAATTTCTCGAATACTTAGGTTAGGATGGGATTCTGGTTTCAAAGCTCTTTTTGTCGTTATTAAATAAACTTCATGCCCTGCAGCAAGCAAGGTTTCTGTGATGATTTTCCCCAAACGACCGGTAGAATGGTTAGTGATAGAGCGGACGCTATCGATGGCTTCACTGGTACCGCCCGATGTAACTAAAATTTTCATAGCACTATTGTACACAAAAATAAACGGTAAGTAAAATGAAAGTGATAAAATTTTGGTAAAAGGAAAGAATATAGTTTCAAACTATAAAGCCATATAAAATTTAAGAAAGGGCTCTAAAAACCTTAAAAATATGGATATTTACGAACGTTTAGAGAGTTTTAGGATGTTAAAAATCTTGTTTTGTGTTATAATGAGTTATCATATAAGAGGTTAGAGGAGTTTTGAATGAAAACAGATATTGAAATCGCACAGAGTATTGAGTTGAAGCCAATTGTTGATGTTGTAGAGAAACTTGGTATTTCTTACGATGATTTGGAGTTGTATGGAAAGTACAAGGCTAAGCTCAGCTTTGATAAAATTCGTGCAGTTGAGAGCAATCCAGTTGGGCAATTGATCTTGGTTACTGCCATCAATCCAACACCTGCAGGTGAAGGAAAATCAACTATTACCATTGGTCTTGCGGATGCCTTGAACAAGATTGGCAAGAAAACCATGATTGCTATTCGCGAACCATCTCTTGGTCCAGTAATGGGTATCAAGGGTGGTGCCGCTGGTGGTGGTTACGCTCAAGTTCTGCCAATGGAAGACATCAACCTTCACTTCACTGGAGACATGCATGCCATTACGACTGCCAACAATGCGCTTTCTGCCTTGATTGACAACCACTTGCACCAAGGGAATGAGTTGGGAATTGACCAACGTCGTATCCTTTGGAAACGTGTTGTGGACTTGAACGACCGTGCTCTTCGCCATGTAACAGTTGGGCTTGGTGGCCCTCTAAATGGTATTCCACGTGAGGATGGCTTTGACATTACAGTTGCTTCAGAGATCATGGCAATTCTTTGCTTGGCAACAGACATCGAGGACTTGAAACGCCGTTTGGCGAATATCGTTATTGGTTATCGCTATGATCGTACACCTGTTTCTGTAGGTGATTTGCAGATTGAAGGTGCTTTAGCTTTGATCTTGAAGGATGCGATTAAGCCGAACCTGGTTCAGACAATTTACGGTACACCTGCCTTTGTACACGGTGGTCCATTTGCCAATATTGCTCATGGATGTAATTCAGTCTTGGCAACTACAACAGCTCTTCACTTGGCTGATTATACAGTTACTGAAGCTGGTTTTGGTGCAGACCTTGGTGCTGAGAAATTCCTTGATATTAAGACACCAAACTTGCCAACATCTCCAGATGCAGTAGTTATTGTTGCAACCCTTCGTGCTCTTAAGATGAATGGAGGTGTGGCTAAAGACGCTTTGACAGAGGAAAATGTGGAGGCGGTTCGTGCCGGTTTTGCTAACTTGAAACGCCACGTTGAAAATATCCGTAAGTTCGGTATTCCAGCAGTTGTTGCGATTAACGAATTTGTATCTGATACAGAAGCTGAAATTGCAGCCTTGAAAGAACTTTGTGACTCAATCGATGTACCAGTTGAATTGGCTAGTGTCTGGGCTGATGGTGCAGAAGGTGGAGTAGCACTTGCCGAAACAGTTGTCAAAACCATCGCTGAAAACCCAGCTAACTATAAACGTTTGTATGACAATGACCTTTCAGTCCAAGAAAAGATTGAAAAGATTGTTACTGAAATCTACCGTGGTAGCAAAGTGAACTTTGAGAAGAAAGCTCAAACACAAATCGCTCAAATCGTTCAAAACGGTTGGGACAAATTGCCAATCTGTATGGCTAAAACTCAATATAGTTTCTCAGACAATCCGAATGCACTTGGAGCACCTGAAAACTTTGAAATTACCATTCGTGAATTGGTACCAAAATTAGGTGCAGGCTTCATCGTTGCCCTAACTGGCGATGTCATGACCATGCCAGGACTTCCAAAACGACCAGCAGCCCTCAACATGGATGTTGAAAGCGATGGAACAGTTCTAGGCTTGTTCTAGTATATTGCAATTGACTTTATACTCTTCGAAAATCAAATTCAAACCACGTCAGCTTCACCTTGCCGTACTCGAGTACAGCCTGCGGCTAGCTTCCTAGTTTGCACTTCGATTTTCATTGAGTAATAAATGAGTTTGGAAAAACTATCCAAGCTCATTTTTTTATCTAGATACAAGAAGTTGCCTTCTACACGTAACCAGTCTAGGTAAAGATATTTTCCCTGAATTCTGATATAATAGAAATATTGACTTCAAGAGTAAGGAAGAGAAGATGAACGCATTATTAAATGGAATGAATGACCGTCAGGCTGAGGCGGTGCAAACGACAGAAGGCCCCTTGTTGATCATGGCGGGGGCTGGTTCTGGAAAGACCCGAGTTTTGACCCACCGTATCGCTTATTTGATTGATGAAAAGCTAGTCAATCCTTGGAATATCTTGGCCATTACCTTTACCAACAAGGCTGCGCGTGAGATGAAGGAGCGTGCTTATAGCCTCAATCCAGCGACTCAGGACTGTCTGATTGCGACCTTCCACTCCATGTGTGTTCGTATTTTGCGTCGCGATGCGGACCATATTGGCTACAACCGCAATTTCACTATTGTAGATCCTGGTGAACAGCGAACGCTCATGAAACGCATTCTTAAACAGTTGAACTTGGATCCTAAAAAATGGAATGAACGAAGCATCTTAGGAACCATTTCCAATGCTAAGAATGATTTGATTGATGATGTGGCTTATGCTTCCCAAGCTGGCGATATGTATACGCAAATCGTGGCTCAGTGTTATACAGCCTATCAGAAAGAACTGCGTCAGTCGGAGTCGGTTGACTTTGATGATTTGATTATGCTGACCCTGCGTCTCTTTGATCAAAATCCTGATGTTTTGACTTACTATCAACAGAAATTCCAATACATCCACGTTGATGAGTACCAAGATACCAACCATGCCCAGTACCAACTAGTCAAACTCTTGGCTTCGCGCTTTAAAAATATCTGTGTGGTTGGGGATGCGGATCAGTCTATCTACGGCTGGCGTGGTGCTGATATGCAGAATATCTTGGACTTCGAAAAGGATTATCCCCAAGCCAAGGTTGTTTTGTTGGAGGAGAATTATCGTTCAACTAAAACCATTCTCCAAGCGGCCAATGAGGTTATTAAAAATAATAAAAACCGCCGTCCTAAGAATCTCTGGACTCAAAACGCTGATGGGGAACAAATCGTTTACTATCGTGCCAATGATGAGCTAGATGAGGCTGTATTTGTAGCCAGAACTATCGATGAACTTGGTCGGAGTAAAAACTTCCTTCACAAGGATTTTGCAGTTCTTTATCGTACTAATGCGCAGTCCCGTACTATTGAGGAAGCCTTGCTCAAGTCAAATATTCCTTATACCATGGTTGGCGGAACAAAGTTCTACAGCCGTAAGGAAATCCGAGATATTATCGCTTACCTCAATCTTATTGCCAATTTGAGTGACAATATCAGTTTTGAGCGTATTATCAACGAGCCTAAGCGTGGAATTGGGCCAGGTACAGTCGAGAAAATTCGTGACTTTGCTAATATGCAAGACATGTCTATGCTAGATGCTTCAGCCAATATTATGTTGTCTGGTATCAAGGGTAAAGCAGCCCAGTCTATCTGGGATTTTGCCAATATGATTCTAGATTTACGAGAGCAGCTAGATCAATTAAACATTACAGAGTTGGTTGAGGCCGTCCTAGAAAAAACAGGTTACGTCGATATTCTAAATGCTCAAGCGACCTTAGAAAGCAAGGCTAGGGTTGAAAATATCGAAGAGTTCCTTTCTGTAACGAAAAACTTTGATGACACCTCTGATGAGCCAGAAGAGGAAACTGGTCTGGACAAGCTGAGTCGTTTCTTAAATGACTTGGCTTTGATTGCAGACACAGATTCAGGTAGTCAGGAGACATCAGAAGTGACCCTGATGACCCTACACGCTGCCAAAGGTCTCGAGTTTCCAGTTGTCTTTTTGATTGGGATGGAAGAAAATGTCTTTCCGCTTAGCCGTGCAGCTGAAGATCAAGATGAATTAGAAGAAGAACGCCGTCTAGCCTATGTAGGTATCACGCGTGCAGAGAAAATTCTCTATCTGACCAATGCCAACTCACGCCTGCTTTTTGGTCGTACCAACTACAACCGTCCAACTCGTTTTATTAACGAAATCAGTTCAGACTTACTTGAGTATCAAGGATTGGCTCGTCCAGCCAATACAAGCTTTAAGGCATCTTATAGCAGTGGTGGCCTTGCCTTTGGCCAAGGTATGAGTCTGGCTCAAGCTCTTCAAGACCGTAAACGCAGTGCGGCACCAAAATCTATCCAGTCAAGCGGTCTTCCATTTGGTCAGTTTACAGCTGGAGCAAAATCAGCGTCTAGCGAGGCAAATTGGTCTATTGGTGACATTGCTCTCCACAAGAAATGGGGAGAGGGAACCGTTCTGGAAGTTTCAGGTAGCGGTGCTACGCAGGAATTAAAAATCAATTTTCCAGAAGTAGGTTTGAAAAAACTTTTAGCCAGTGTAGCCCCAATTGAGAAAAAAATATAATTTTCCATCCTTCTCACGAATAATAAAGTGAGGAGGATTTTTATGTACAGTATTTCATTCCAAGAAGATTCATTATTGCCAAGAGAAAGACTGGCCAAGGAAGGAGTAGAAGCGCTCAGTAATCAAGAGTTGCTAGCTATTTTACTTAGGACAGGAACACGGCAAGCAAGCGTTTTTGAAATTGCCCAGAAAGTCTTGAGCAATCTTTCAAGCCTAACGGATTTGAAAAAAATGACCCTGCAGGAATTGCAGAGTCTGTCTGGTATCGGGCGTGTTAAGGCTATAGAATTACAAGCTATGATTGAACTGGGGCATCGTATTCATAAACATGAGACTATTGAGATGGAAAGTATTCTCAGCAGTCAAAAGTTGGCCAAGAAGATGCAGCAGGAGTTGGGACATAAAAAACAAGAGCACCTGGTGGCGCTCTATCTCAATACTCAAAATCAAATCATCCATCAACAGACCATTTTTATCGGTTCTGCAACTCGTAGTATCGCTGAGCCGCGAGAGATTCTTCACTATGCTATCAAGCATATGGCGACTTCTCTCATTTTGGTTCACAATCATCCTTCAGGAGCGGTAGCGCCTAGCCGAAATGATGATCATGTCACTAAACTTGTAAAAGACGCCTGTGACCTGATGGGGATTGTCCTCTTGGACCATTTGATTGTCTCTCATTCTAATTACTTTAGTTATCGTGAAAAGACGGATTTAATCTAAAGTTCATTAACGACATAGTCAAAGAGGTTTTTATCTTTGGGGCGATTTTCAAATAGAAATTCTGGGTGCCATTGGACACCGAGAAAGGCAACGTCATCCGTACTCATGACAGCTTCAATGATACCATCTTGAGGATCATGAGCTGCAATCTTTAAATTTGGTGCTAAATCCTTGATGCTCTGATGGTGGAAGGTGTTGATATGCGAAATTTCTCCATAGATTTCTCGAAGAACTGTATCAGGCTCTGTCATCAAGCGTTGAGTTGTGTACTCAGCAGAACAATCCTGCCAATGGTCTTCGATATCTTGGTACAAAGTTCCACCCATGGCAACGTTAAAGAGTTGAGTTCCACGGCAGACAGAAAAAATTGGCTTTTTCTGTTTAATAGCTTCCTTGATGAGGGCCAGCTCAAAGAAATCCCTTTGAAGGTGGTAGTCATCGCTATCGATGGTTTTTGGTTCACCATAGAATTTTGGATCAACATTTTGCCCACCTGTCAAGATGAGC
This sequence comes from Streptococcus mitis, assembly GCF_003942765.1. Taxonomy (GTDB): domain Bacteria; phylum Bacillota; class Bacilli; order Lactobacillales; family Streptococcaceae; genus Streptococcus; species Streptococcus mitis_BE. The sequence continues at coordinate 113,210 of NZ_RJNW01000001.1, read as the reverse complement.
TTGTCAATCATACTGATATAGTGGCAGGCCATTTCTTGATCACCAATCGGTAGGATGATGGGAATCCCTCCAGCGTCTTTAACGCCTTCCACAAAGCCTTTTGCTACGTAGCTCATCATGATGTCATCATCTGGATGAGTTTTTTCGTTTCCTGTAATCCCAATAACTGGTTTTTTCATAAAATGATTTTCGCTTTCTAATCCTCTTTTCGCATGAAGTAGAGGAGGGTTTGGAGTTCACTTGTCAAATCGACATACTGAACGACCACGTCTTTTGGTAAATGCAGATGGACTGGTGAAAAACTGAGGATTCCTTTCACGCCAGCATCAACCAAGAGATTGGCAACCTCTTGCGACTTGACGCTGGGAACAGTCAAGATAGCAGTCTTCACATCAGCATCCTTGATTTTATCCTTGATTTGAGAAATTCCGTAAATAGGAATCCCGTCAGGAGTTTGGGTACCGACTTCGGGATGGTCATCTAGGTCAAAGGCCATGATAATCTTCATCTTGTTACGCTCGTGGAAGCGGTAGTGGAGAAGGGCGTGGCCCATATTTCCAATACCTACCAGCATGACATTGGTGATGGAGTTATCATTGAGCAAATCGGCAAAAAATGTCATCAGTTTTTTGACATCGTAGCCAAATCCACGACGACCTAGTTCACCAAAATAGGAAAAATCACGACGTACGGTCGCGGAATCAATACCGATAGCCTCTGCAATTTGTTTAGAGTTGGCACGTTCAATCTTTTCTGCATGAAATCTCTTAAAAATTCGATAGTAGAGAGAGAGTCTTTTCGCTGTAGCTTTTGGAATAGCAGACTGTTTATCTTTCACAAAATCACAACCTTTCTATTCTTCTATTTTATAGAAACATTGTGAAAAAATCAACAAAAACAAGAAAAAACTAAGAAAAATCTTAGTTTTGATGTAAAAAATCTGCATGTGATAGAAAACGGTAGAGGTCTCCGACTAGTCCTTGGTAAACTTCCTGCCCTTTAAAGGTCAAAGAAGTTACATAAAGTGTATCTGGTAGGGTCACGCATCCTGATAAAGCTAGCATGAGAGCCTCGTAATCCTCATACTTTAGAGTCCGCTCTACATGATAGCTGTCTTTATAGGTCAGTTCAAACATCTTGGACCTATCTTTCAGATTTTGTAAAGACACCACGTTCTACTAAACTATCCATGAGGAAGTAGAATTTTTCCTGATGAATGTGGTGGTCTTCTGATTTGAAAATATCAACTAGACGTAGCCCAAACTTGTCAGTGATATTGATTTTAGCACCTGTAAGTTCCTTGTTAATGATGATTTTGAGTTGGAATCCCTCACCGCTATTCGGAACTTTTTCCAAAAGGCGAGTCAATTCATAGTTCCCAACCTTAGTCTCAAAAAAGGTGTTGTCCTTGAGGGTGAATTTCTTAACAGAAGGGCTAAGAGTGTAGTCGTAACGACAATTTTTTAACTGAATGGTTTTTTCAAATGCCATATGGCTAACCTCCGATAATTTCTTTTAAGGTTTTTGCGAGGGTATGTAGGTCTTCAACAGTATTTTCTGGCGACAAACTGATACGAACGGATTCCTTCAAGCGTTCTGAATTTGCCCCGTACATGGCTTCAAGAACATGGCTGGATTGTACAATGCCCGCAGTGCAGGCTGAGCCAGTAGAGATTGAAATTCCAGCCAAATCTAGACGAAGGAGTAAGAGGTCATTTTTCTGGCCAGGAAATCCAATATTGAGAACATAAGGGAGATGGTGTTCGCTTCTATTCAAGTAATATTGAACTCCCTCTAGCTCTGCAAGAAAGGAAATTTCTAAATTTTGTACATGTTGAAAATTGTCTTCTTGCTTTTCTAGGTCTTCTTTTAGGGCTGCAACCATGCCTACGATGGCAGGCAGATTTTCAGTTCCTGCACGTTTTTTCTGTTCTTGGTCTCCACCATGTAGATAGGAATCAAAGTCCATTCTAGAAGCGTAGAGAAAACCGATTCCCTTAGGACCATGGAACTTGTGGGCCGAAGCAGTGAGAAAATCAATGCCCAATTCTTCTGGGTGTATAGGGATTTTACCAATAGCCTGAACTGCATCGACATGATAGGCGGCTGGGTGTTGCTTGAGTATTTGGCCAATTTCAGCAATGGGAAGTAGGTTTCCTGTCTCATTATTAGCAAACATGGTAGAAACCAAAATCGTATCGTCACGTAAGGCCTCTTGAATTTGCTGGGCGGTGATTTCTTGATTTTCTGGCTGGATAATGGTTACTTCAAAACCGAAGTGTTGAACCAAGTAATCAATAGTTTCAAGGACGGCATGGTGCTCAATGGCAGTTGTGATGATATGTTTTCCTTGTTCTTGATGACGAAGGCAGTAGCCAATGATGGCAGTATTGTTGCCTTCAGTCCCACCAGAAGTGAAAAAGATATGTTGAGGTTTTGTTCCCAGTAACTGAGCTAGCTCCTGACGGGCTTCACGCAAGAGTTTTCCAGCTTGACGACCATGACCATGAATACTAGAAGGATTGCCATGGGTTTCTTGCATAACCTTGGTCATAGCTGAAATAGCAACTGTTGACATAGGAGTCGTCGCAGCATTGTCCAAATAAATCAAAGAATCACCTTATTTCTTTTTGTTGTAGGCAAAGAGTGGGCTGACTGGTTTTCTTTCGTGGATACGGACGATGGCATCACCAATTAACTCACTAGCAGTGATGTAGCATACGTTTTTAGGAGTTTTTTCTTTTGTTGCTACTGAATCAGTCACAAGAATTTCTTTAATATTAGTATTGTCGAGAAGTTCAGCAGCTCCCTCAACGAAGAGACCGTGGCTAGAAACAGCATAAATTTCTGTAGCCCCTTCACGTTCAACGATTTTAGCAGCTTCAGAGAAGGTGCGTCCTGTATTAAGAATATCATCAATCAAGATGGCTTTCTTACCTTCAACATCACCGATAATATAACCTTCGTTGCGAGTAGCATCGTCTTGAGGGTAGTCGATAATGGCGATAGGAGCATCAAGATACTCAGCCAAGCTACGGGCACGCTTTACACCTGAATTTTTAGGGCTGACGACAACAACATCTGACCCAAGTAGGCCCTTATCGCAGTAATGTTTTGCAAATAGTGGCACTGTGAAGAGGTTATCGACAGGAATATCAAAGAAGCCTTGAACCTGAACGGCATGTAAATCAAGTGTAAGGATACGATCTACACCAGCCTTAACCAGCATATTGGCAACTAGTTTCGCTGTAAGTGGCTCACGAGGTGAAGCGATACGGTCTTGACGTGCATAACCAAAATATGGAAGAACAACGTTGATGCTGTGGGCACTTGCACGCACACAAGCATCGACCATGATAAGCAATTCCATTAGGTGGTTGTTAACAGGGAAACTTGTTGATTGGATGATGTAAACATCATAACCACGGACGCTTTCTTCAATATTCACTTGGATTTCTCCATCTGAAAATTGACGTGATGATAGTTTTCCAAGTGGGACACCAACAGCTTGAGCAATTTTCTGTGCAATCTCTTGGTTAGAGTTGAGTGCGAAAAGTTTCATGTTTTTTCTATCTGACATTATAGACCGTCCTCTGTAAACTTTTTAAATCCTAGTCATATCTGCCTAGCCTATATGAACTGGGATTTTTGTATTTTATCTTTTCTATTTTACCAAAAAATAGAGATTATTTCAGCTATTTTTCATGCTTTTGACAAATCGGACCAATTTTGAGGGAGCTTTTTGATAAGCAATCTGATTTTCCTCTAAAAATTGCTGGAAATCTTGTTTCCCTTGCTCGTGATTTTCAACTTCAAGTTCTAATTCGTAATCTGTCATATCAAAGTACTGACTTTCATCCAGCGCCATGAGACCAATAGCTGTTTGCATTTCATAGCGAAGTGTCGTTAGACAACCAAGAATCTGCCATTCACTAGTTTTAATACCATGTTTCGCCAATTCATCCAGTACTAGCCCTTGAGGAAGTTTTTTCTTGCTCAGATAGTTTTCAGCATCTTTTAGTTGCAATTTTTGATTGTATTCCATGTTTCCGACACTTTGTGGGACTTTGAGTGTCAATTCTGCCCAATCTTCAAAAGTGCGAATGCGCAAAGCAACTTTCTTTTCTCGCAGTTCAAAATCAGGCGTGTCTATGTAGTAATTTTTTTGAAGAACAGGAGTGACGTCTGTGAACTGGTCTTTTAGACGATTATATTCATCTTTTTTCAAGAGTGTTTTCAATTCAATTTCTAAATGTTTCAATTTTCTTACCTTTTCTTTGTCTATGAAAGCGGATTATATGATATAATAGCTTTGTATTTATTGTATATGAATCTGGAGAAAAAATCAAAGATATTTTTGAAGGATAATATGAGAACAAGGGAGAATATATGACCATAGAATGGGAAGAATTTCTAGATCCTTACATTCAAGCTGTTGGTGAGTTAAAGATTAAACTACGTGGTATTCGTAAGCAATATCGTAAGCAAAATAAGCATTCTCCGATTGAGTTTGTGACTGGTAGAGTCAAGCCAATTGAAAGCATCAAGGAAAAAATGGCTCGGCGTGGTATTACTTATGCGACCTTAGAGCACGATTTGCAAGATATTGCTGGTTTGCGTGTGATGGTTCAGTTTGTAGATGACGTCAAAGAAGTAGTGGAAATTTTGCGCAAACGTCAGGACATGCGAATCATACAGGAGCGAGATTACATTACTCATCGAAAGGCTTCAGGCTACCGTTCCTATCATGTGGTAGTAGAATATATGGTTGACACCATCAATGGAGCCAAGACCATTTTGGCGGAAATTCAGATTCGTACTTTGGCCATGAATTTCTGGGCAACGATAGAACATTCTCTCAACTACAAGTACCAAGGGGATTTCCCAGAGGAAATTAAAAAGAGACTGGAAATTACTGCCAAGATTGCCCATCAGTTGGATGAAGAAATGGGTAAAATTCGTGATGATATCCAAGAAGCCCAGGCACTTTTTGATCCTTTGAGTAGAAAATTAAATGACGGTGTAGGAAACAGTGACGATACAGATGAAGAATACAGGTAAACGAATTGACCTGATAGCTAATAGAAAACCGCAGAGTCAAAGGGTTTTGTATGAATTGCGAGATCGTTTGAAGAGAAATCAGTTTATACTCAATGATACCAATCCGGACATTGTCATCTCCATTGGTGGGGACGGTATGCTCTTGTCGGCCTTTCATAAGTACGAAAACCAGCTTGACAAGGTCCGCTTCATTGGTGTTCACACTGGACATTTGGGTTTCTATACGGACTACCGTGATTTTGAGTTGGATAAGCTAGTGACTAATTTGCAGCTAGATACCGGAGCAAGAGTCTCATACCCTGTTCTGAATGTGAAGGTCTTTCTTGAGAATGGTGAAGTGAAGATTTTCAGAGCACTAAATGAAGCCAGTATCCGCAGGTCTGATCGAACCATGGTGGCGGATGTTGTGATTAACGGTGTCCACTTTGAACGTTTTCGTGGAGATGGGCTAACAGTTTCGACACCGACTGGTAGTACAGCCTATAACAAATCACTTGGCGGAGCTATTTTACACCCTACCATTGAAGCTTTGCAGTTAACGGAAATTGCCAGCCTTAACAATCGTGTCTATCGAACCTTGGGTTCTTCCATTATTGTTCCTAAGAAGGATAAGATTGAACTTATTCCGACAAGAAACGATTACCATACCATTTCGGTTGACAATAGCGTTTATTCATTCCGTAATATTGAGCGTATTGAGTATCAAATAGACCATCATAAGATTCACTTTGTCGCATCACCGAGCCATACCAGTTTCTGGAACCGAGTTAAGGATGCTTTTATCGGCGAGGTGGACGAATGAGGTTTGAATTTATCGCAGATGAGCATATCAAGGTTAAGACCTTCTTAAAAAAGCACGAGGTTTCTAAGGGGCTGCTAGCTAAGATTAAGTTTCGAGGCGGAGCTATTCTGGTCAATGAGCAACCACAAAATGCGACGTATCTATTGGATATTGGAGACCGAGTTATCATAGATATTCCCGCTGAGGAAGGTTTTGAAACTCTCGAAGCTATCGAGCGCCCACTGGATATTCTCTATGAGGATGACCATTTTCTAGTCTTAAATAAACCCTATGGAGTGGCTTCTATTCCTAGTGTTAATCACTCCAATACCATCGCTAATTTTATCAAGGGTTACTACGTCAAGCAAGACTATGAGAATCAGCAGGTTCACATTGTAACTAGACTTGATAGAGATACTTCTGGCTTGATGCTCTTTGCCAAGCACGGCTATGCCCATGCACGATTAGACAAGCAGTTGCAGAAGAAGTCCATTGAAAAACGCTACTTTGCTTTGGTTAAAGGCGATGGACACTTGGAGTCAGAGGGGGAAATTATTGCCCCGATTGCACGTGATGAAGACTCTATTATCACTAGAAGAGTAGCTAAAGGTGGGAAGTACGCCCATACTTCTTACAAGATTGTAGCTTCTTATGGGAATATTCATTTGGTAGACATTCGCCTGCACACTGGGCGAACCCACCAAATCCGAGTCCATTTTTCTCATATTGGTTTTCCTTTGTTGGGAGATGACTTGTATGGTGGTAGTCTAGACGATGGAATTCAGCGCCAGGCCCTACATTGTCATTCCTTAACTTTTTATCATCCATTTTTAGAGCAAGACTTGCAGTTAGAAAGTCCCTTGCCGGATGATTTCAGCAACCTTATTACTCAGTTATCAACTAATACTCTATAAAAACTGTTTCAGAGTATAATTATTATCTTAAAGGAGAAAACTCATGGAAGTTTTTGAAAGTCTCAAAGCCAACTTGGTTGGTAAAAATGCTCGTATCGTTCTCCCTGAAGGGGAAGAACCTCGTATTCTTCAAGCGACTAAACGCCTGGTAAAAGAAACAGAAGTAATTCCTGTTTTGCTTGGAAATCCTGAAAAAATTAAAATTTATCTTGAAATCGAAGGTATCGAAGATGGTTATGAAGTCATCGATCCTCAACACTATGATAAATTTGAAGAAATGGTTGCTGCCTTGGTAGAACGTCGCAAGGGCAAAATGTCTGAAGAAGATGCACGCAAGGTTTTGGTTGAAGATGTCAACTATTTTGGTGTTATGTTGGTTTACTTGGGCTTAGTTGATGGAATGGTGTCAGGAGCGATTCACTCAACTGCTTCAACAGTTCGTCCAGCTCTTCAAATCATCAAAACTCGTCCAAATGTAACTCGTACTTCAGGTGCCTTCCTCATGGTTCGTGGTACGGAACGTTACCTCTTTGGGGACTGTGCCATCAACATTAATCCAGATGCAGAAGCCTTGGCTGAAATTGCCATCAACTCAGCAATCACAGCTAAGATGTTTGGCATCGAACCTAAAATTGCTATGCTAAGTTATTCTACTAAGGGTTCAGGTTTTGGTGAAAGTGTTGATAAGGTTGTAGAAGCAACTAAAATTGCTCACGACTTGCGTCCTGACCTTGAAATCGATGGGGAATTGCAATTTGATGCGGCCTTCGTTCCAGAAACTGCTGCTCTGAAAGCTCCTGGAAGTACAGTAGCTGGTCAAGCAAACGTCTTCATCTTCCCAGGTATCGAGGCAGGAAATATTGGCTACAAGATGGCTGAACGCCTTGGTGGTTTTGCGGCTGTTGGCCCTGTTCTACAAGGTTTGAACAAGCCAGTTAACGACCTTTCTCGTGGATGTAATGCAGATGATGTTTACAAGTTAACCCTTATCACAGCAGCCCAAGCTGTTCATCAATAAAATTTAGTCCTCTTTCCCTTGGGAAGAGGCTTTTTATACTCAATGAAAATCAAAGAGCAAACTAGGAAACTAGCCGCAGGCTGTACTTGAGTACGGCAAGGCGACGTTGACGCGGTTTGAATTTGATTTTCGAAGAGTACTAATACTAGGAAAAGGACAGTTAGAATCTTCTGTGTTATACTAGAGATATGTTAGATTTGAAAGAATACGGTATCGTCATGTGGCCGGATGAGAAGATTGTTTCTTTCCGTGAGAAACTTCTTGCCTGGTATGATGAAAACAAAAGAGATTTACCATGGCGTAGGAGTAAGAATCCGTATCATATCTGGGTCTCTGAAATTATGCTCCAGCAGACTAGGGTGGATACAGTTATTCCTTATTATGAACGATTCTTGGATTGGTTTCCAACAGTGGAAAGTTTGGCAACTGCGCCTGAAGAACGTTTGTTGAAGGCTTGGGAAGGTTTGGGCTATTATTCTCGAGTACGCAATATGCAGGCTGCAGCTCGGCAGATTATGACTGACTTTGGTGGCCAATTTCCAAACACCTATGAAGGAATTTCCAGTTTGAAAGGGATTGGTCCTTACACAGCAGGAGCTATTTCCAGTATTGCTTTTAACTTGGCTGAGCCGGCTGTAGATGGTAATGTCATGCGAGTGCTGGCACGTCTATTTGAAGTCAACTACGATATTGGGATTCCAAGTAATCGTAAAATTTTTCAGGCAATGATGGAAATATTGATTGATCCAGAACGTCCGGGAGACTTTAATCAAGCCTTGATGGACTTGGGTTCGGATATTGAGGCTCCTGTAAATCCCAGACCAGAAGAAAGCCCAGTTAAGGACTTTAGTGCGGCATATCAGAATGGCACAATGGACCGTTATCCAATCAAGGCTCCCAAGAAAAAGCCAGTTCCCATTTATCTGAAAGCCTTGGTGGTAAAAAATACTCAGGGACAATTTTTACTTGAAAAAAATGAAAGCGAAAAGCTATTGGCAGGCTTTTGGCATTTCCCTTTGATAGAAGTTGATAACTTTTCGCAAGAAGAGCAGTTTGACCTCTTTCATCAGGGTGCAGAAGAAAATGTTAAGTTTGGTCCCAGTCCAGAGGAGAGTTTTCAGCAGGACTATGACTTAGAAGTTGATTGGCTTGATGTTTGTTTTGAGACTGTCAAGCATGTCTTTAGTCATCGCAAGTGGCATGTTCAAATTGTAGCAGGGCAAGTGAGTGATTTCCATGATTTTTCAGATAGGGAAGTTCGCTGGCTTTCACCAGAAGAATTCAAGAATGTTCCACTTGCCAAACCCCAACAAAAAATCTGGCAGGCTTATGCACAAGCCAACTTAGACAGTAGCAAAGACTAGCTATTGTGTCTTCTTTTTATTTTTTTGGTATAATAGTAGAGAAAAAGGTGAACAAATGAAAAAAATATTAATTGTAGATGATGAAAAACCAATCTCGGATATTATCAAGTTTAATATGACCAAGGAAGGTTACGAGGTTGTAACTGCTTTTAATGGTCGTGAAGCGCTAGAACAATTTGAAGCAGAGCAACCAGATATTATTATTCTGGATTTGATGCTTCCAGAAATTGATGGTTTAGAAGTTGCTAAGACTATTCGCAAGACTAGTAGTGTACCTATTATCATGCTTTCAGCTAAAGACAGTGAATTTGATAAGGTTATCGGTTTAGAGCTTGGTGCAGATGACTATGTAACCAAACCCTTCTCAAATCGTGAGTTGCAGGCGCGTGTTAAAGCTCTTCTCCGTCGCACGGACTTGGTTTCTGTAGATAATCAAGAGTCAGATGAAAAGAAAACCCAACCCTTGCAAATTGGGGACTTGGAGATTGTACCAGATGCCTATGTAGCTAAAAAATACGGTGAAGAACTAGACTTAACCCACCGTGAATTTGAACTCTTGTACCACTTGGCTTCTCATATCGGTCAAGTGATTACGCGTGAACACTTGCTTGAAACGGTCTGGGGTTATGATTATTTCGGAGATGTTCGAACAGTTGACGTAACTATCAGACGTTTGCGTGAGAAGATTGAAGATACACCAAGTCGTCCAGAGTATATCCTAACACGTCGCGGTGTTGGTTATTATATGAGAAATAATGATTGAATTTATTAGAAAAAATATTCTTACTAGTGATTTTATCTTCATTTTAATTTTATTGGGTTTTATCTTGATTGTTACCTTGCTTTTGCTAGAAAATCGGCGAGATAATATTCGGTTGAAGCAAATTAATCAAAAGGTGAAAGACCTGATTGCAGGAGACTATTCTCAGGTATTGGATATGCAGGGAAGCTCTGAAATCACTAATATTACCAATAATCTCAATGATTTATCAGAAGTAATCCGTTTGACTCAAGAAAATCTGGAACAAGAGAGTAAACGATTACATAGTATCCTCTCTTATATGACGGACGGAGTCCTTGCGACCAATCGTCGTGGCAAGATTACCATGATTAATGACATGGCTAAGAAACAGTTAGGTGTTCAGAAAGAAGATGTTCTAAACAAAAGTATTCTAGAATTGCTTGAGATTGAAGATGAGTATGAACTTCGTGATTTGATTACCCAAGTTCCTGAGCTTATGATTGATTCTCAGGATGCCAATGGTGAATATCTGAGCCTTCGTGTACGTTTTGCCTTGGTTCGTCGAGAGTCTGGCTTTATCTCAGGTTTGGTTGCAGTTTTGCATGATACGACGGAGCAGGAGAAGGAAGAACGGGAACGGAGACTCTTTGTTTCCAACGTTAGTCATGAGTTGAGGACACCTCTGACCAGCGTAAAATCCTATCTTGAAGCCTTGGATGAGGGAGCCTTGTCAGAACCTGTCGCACCAGACTTTATCAAGGTATCTCTTGATGAAACTAACCGTATGATGCGAATGGTGACAGATCTTCTCCATCTTTCACGTATTGATAATGCAACCAGTCATCTAGATGTCGAACTGATTAACTTTACTGCCTTTATTACCTTTATCCTTAACCGTTTTGATAAGATGAGGGGATCAGATGAAGAGAAGAAATACGAATTGGTTAGAGATTATCCGATTACGTCTGTCTGGATTGAAATTGATACAGACAAAATGACGCAGGTGATTGATAATATTCTTAACAATGCCATTAAGTATTCACCAGATGGTGGGAAAATCACAGTGACCATGAAGACAACTGATGATCAGATGATTTTATCTATCTCAGACCAAGGTTTGGGTATTCCTAAGCAGGATTTACCACGTATCTTTGACCGTTTTTATCGTGTGGATCGTGCTAGAAGTCGTGCCCAAGGTGGAACAGGATTGGGACTGTCTATTGCTAAAGAAATTATCAAACAACATAAGGGCTTTATTTGGGCCAAAAGTGAATACGGTAAGGGATCAACCTTTACCATCGTGCTCCCTTATGATAAGGATGCAGTGAAAGAAGAAGTATGGGAGGACGAAGGAGAAGACTAGAATGAGTGAAACAGGCTTTAAATACAGTATTTTAGCGTCGGGTTCCAGTGGAAATTCTTTTTATCTGGAAACCCCAAAAAAGAAACTTTTAGTGGATGCAGGCTTGTCTGGTAAGAAAATTACCAGCCTACTTGCTGAAATTAACCGCAAACCAGAGGACCTGGATGCCATCTTGATTACGCATGAGCATTCTGACCATATCCATGGAGTAGGAGTTTTGGCTCGCAAGTATGGTATGGATCTTTATGCCAATGAAAAGACCTGGCAGGCTATGGAAAATAGCAAGTATCTTGGCAAGGTGGATTCTTCGCAAAAGCATATCTTTGAAATGGGTAAAACCAAAACCTTTGGAGATATTGACATCGAGAGTTTTGGTGTAAGCCATGATGCAGTCGCACCGCAGTTCTATCGCTTTATGAAGGATGACAAGAGTTTTGTAATGTTGACTGATACAGGTTATGTGAGTGACCGTATGGCAGGAATTGTCGAGAATGCAGATGGCTATCTTATCGAGTCCAACCATGATGTAGAGATTTTGCGAGCAGGTTCTTACGCTTGGCGACTCAAACAACGAATCCTATCGGATCTTGGTCACCTTTCTAACGAGGACGGTGCTGAAGCTATGATTCGTACCTTGGGAAACCGCACTAAGAAGATCTATCTTGGGCATTTATCTAAGGAAAACAATATCAAGGAACTGGCACACATGACTATGGTCAACCAGCTAGCACAAGCTGATCTGGGAGTTGGAGTAGATTTTAAGGTATATGATACCTCACCAGATACTGCAACACCATTGACAGATATATAAAAAAGAAGGCGAGGGCCTTCTTTTTTATTTATCTAGTAGCGATTTGGTGTGGTATAATGTTTAAAAATGTTATAGGAGAAATGATGTGAAAAGAAAATGGTTATTTAAGGATTACTATGACACAACGATTATCATCCTTGCGTTGATATCTGTTGTTCTAGTCTTGCTTGGATTTGCTGAAATGATTGATTTAGACAGTCCTCCATACAGTATTATTGACTTACTACTTTGGTTTGTGTTTGTGGTAGATTATGGTTTGCGGTTCTTTTTAAGTAAAGGGAAATGGCGATTCATAATTGAAAATATTTTTGATCTGCTAGCTATCCTTCCTTTAAATGCTATTTTTACAGTATTTCGATTAGGGCGTATCTTCCGCTTAGCAAGACTGACAAAATTATTGAAACTGACTCGTTTACTTAGAATAATTGGACTTACAGGTAAATTAGAAAGAAAAATTAGTAAATTCTTACGGACAAATGGCCTGATTTATATATTTTATGTTAATATCTTTATTGTTCTAGTAGGAAGTTCAATTTTATCTGTAGTTGAAGAAAAATCTTTTTCAGAAAGTCTTTGGTGGGCTCTTGTGACTGTAACGACAGTTGGTTATGGGGATATTGTTCCGACTTCGATCTTTGGTAAATGGTTAGCTGTTTTATTAATGCTTGTTGGTATTGGAACAATAGGAATGTTAACGAGTGCCTTGACGAACTTTTTTGTAAAAGATAATCCAGATGAACAGATAAAACTTGATAAACTCCAAGATGAATTGTCTAGTCAGAGAATACTACTTGAGAAGCAATCTGAGAAGATAGAAGAACTACATAGAATGATACAAGATTTGCTTGAAAAAACGCAATTTTGACCATTTAAAAACCACTCGATGAGTGGCTTTTTTACAATCCTGCAAATTCTTTGATTTCTTGTGCTGACATTGAAGAGTCGCAACGGACATTGATTTGTCCATCTGCAATGTGAACGAAGCCTGGTACAGTTGGAATTCCGTAGCGTGAGCGGAATTCTTGTAACTCATTGAGTTGGCTTGGTTCTTCACTGTTGATGAAGTAGATGTGAGCTTTGGTTTCAGCTACGACACCTGCCAAGGTACCAGCAAATTTACGGCAGTAAGGGCAAGTTTTGCGACCGATAAAGAAGGTTGCAGTTTCTTTTTTATCAAGAGCTTCTTGCGCACGCGCAACTGTAGTGACTTCAAGGTCTTTGATATTATCTAAAAATTGTTCCATGAGATTACCTCGCTTTCATTGATAAGTCTAGTATGCCATAAAGTTTCTAAAATTGCTTAGATTTGATACGAAAAAAAGATGAGATTGGTTAGTCTCATCTTTTATAGGTCTTTATTTTACAAAAGCATTGATTTCTGCTTCGATGTTAGCAATCTTAGCTTGTGATTCTTCGTTGGTTTCACCTACAACTGCAATGTAGAACTTGATTTTTGGTTCTGTACCTGAAGGGCGAACGGCAATCCATGAACCGTCAGCAAGTGTGTATTTCAACACATCACTTGGAGGAGTTGTCAAGTTTGTAACAGAACCGTCAGCAGCAGTAGCTGTTTGAGCTTTGAAGTCTTCTACGACAGTGATAGCTGTTGCATTCCATTCTTTTGGAGCATTATTACGGAATTTAGCCATAATCGCTTTGATTTGTTCTGCACCATCGACACCTGAAAGGGTAACAGAGATAGTTTTTTCTGCGTAGTAGCCGTACTCTTTGTAGATTTCTTCGATGCCGTCAGCAAGAGTCAAACCACGTGAACGATAGTAAGCAGCAAGTTCAGCAACGACAAGAACAGCTTGGATAGCATCTTTATCACGTACGAATGGTTTTATCAAGTAACCGAAGCTTTCTTCAAATCCCATCATGTAAGTGTGATTGTGTTTTTCTTCGAATTCTTGGATTTTTTCAGCGATAAATTTGAAACCTGTCAAGACGTTGAACATAGTTGCGCCGTAACTTTCAGCAATCTTCGTTACCAAGTCAGTTGATACGATAGATTTGCAAAGAGCCGCGTTTTCTGGAAGAGTTCCAGCGTTTTTGTGGGCTTCCAAGATGTATTTAGCCATGATAGCACCGATTTGGTTACCTGAAAGGTTGAGGTAGCTACCATCTTTTTGAAGAACTTCAACACCAACACGGTCAGCATCAGGGTCAGTTGCCACAAGAACATCTGCACCAACTTGACGACCAAGTTCTTCAGCAAGGGCAAAGGCTGCTTGGCTTTCTGGGTTTGGAGATTTTACAGTTGAGAAGTCTGGGTCAGCAGTTGCTTGTGCTTCAACGACTTGAACAGAGTCAAATCCTGCTTGGGCAAGAGCACGACGAGCTAACATTTCACCAGTACCATGAAGTGGTGTGTAGACAATCTTCATGTCTTTACCAAATTCTTCAATCAAGGCTGGGTTGATGTTTACGTCTTTGACTTCTTTGAGGTATTCTACGTCAACAGCTTCGCCGATAACTTCAATCAAGCCAGAAGCTTTTTCAGTTTCCACATCAGCAACTTCAACTGCAAATGGGTTTTCGATTGCACGGATATAAGTAGTCAAAGCGTCCGCGTCGTGTGGAGGCATTTGTCCACCGTCTTCACCGTATACTTTGTAACCGTTAAATGGAGCAGGGTTGTGGCTGGCTGTGACCATGATACCTGCGAAACAGTTGAGGTGACGAACTGCAAATGAGAGTTCCGGAGTTGGACGAAGGCTTTCAAATACGTAAGATTTGATGCCGTGTTTAGCAAGAACTGCCGCAGATTCAAAGGCAAACTCAGGTGAGAAGTGACGGCTATCGTAGGCAATTGCCACACCACGTTCTTTTTCATTTCCACCTTTTGACTCAATCAAACGAGCCAATCCTTCAGTAGCTTGGCGAACAACGTAGATGTTGATGCGGTTTGTACCAGCACCAATCAGGCCACGCATACCTGCAGTACCAAATTCAAGGTTTGTATAGAAGGCATCTTCCTTCGTTTTTTCATCCATATTTTCCAAATCTTGACGAAGGTAGTCAGGAAGCTCCGCAAAATCAACCCATTTCTGGTAATTTTCTTGGTAAGACATTGAAATTCTCCTTTTTGTAAATTGTTTTAACCGTTCACATTATAGCACTTTTTAGCGTTTTAGTAAAACGTTAGCATGAGAGTCACTACTTTAATAAATCATTTTCCTCACGATATCTATCAGATTTAGTTTTCTGGTTTTCTATTGTATAAGCATAGGAAATAGATTTTAAAAAAAACATTTAGTGATTAGTTAGGCATTTATAATTTGTTCCACCAATTTTAGAAAGAATTCTATAATTTTTAGATTTTTTTAAACATTCGGTTTTCTGTTTTGAATATTATTATACCTATGGTATAATATCAGTAATAATAAAAGGAGACATTCTATTATGAAAAAAATTCTTAAGCATTCTGCTTTATTGTTATCAGCTTTAGCACTTGTTGCTTGTGGAACTTCGAAAAAAGCCAGCGACAACGGTACTGCATCAAATTCTAACTTTGAAATATCTGTTAAAGATGGAATGTTTGTATTGCCTAAGGATGAAAATTCATCTTCAAACTATCTTGCACTTCAAGTAGAAATCAAAAACAATCGTGACAAACAGTTCAGTTTCACTAGCCGCGATATCACTCTTTACAATGAAAAAGATGAAAAAGTAGAACCAATTCAAATGTATGATAGTGACAGTAAAACTAAATTCATGGATTATGGGGATAGTATTTCTAAAGGAAAAAGTGTAGCTGGCTATGTTGTCTATGAAGTTGATAAAAATGCTAAATATGAGCTTCATTTTGCACCTAGCTTCTATGAAGATATCAAAGAAAAATCTAATAAGAATAATGACGTAGCTATCAAAGTTGATCCAAGTAAGTACGAAGATCATATTGATGAAGCTAAAGAAGTAATGAAAAAGTATGTTGATGCGGTCTACCTTGATGGGGAAAGCTCAGGTGGTGGGAAAAAACTAAGCACTACTGACAATAAGTCTAAAGTTGTTCCCCTTGCAGATGATAAAAAATCATCTGATGGTGGAGAAGAATTCACTAATGATGTTAAAGCTGATCGGGAAGAATTCATTAAGAAATTTACAGAATCATTCGGAAAAAGTTTTTATAACTACAAACCTTCAGATTCAGAACTCCGCACCTTTGCTGAAGGATATATCAAAGCTAATGCTAAACGAGCAAAGGTAGAATACAAAGTAAAAACTTATTTGCCTGACTATGCAGTTATCTATGTAAGACCAGAAACAATTGACTTGGATAACTTAAATGTTTTTGAACTAAGCCGTAAATTCTACGAAGAAAATAAAGGAAAATATGGTAACTATTCAGAAGCTATGAAAGCTGGTGAGAAGTATATTCTAGAAAATGCTCCAAGCCAATTTGAGTCTACTCCTCTAGATACTAGTGATAGTATGAGAAAAGAGGGGTATGAAATTAAAATGAGTAAAAAAGATGGGAAATGGACCATTGACACTTCTTCTAAGAACTATGATTTAAACGATATGGCTCGCACATTCCGTGGAGGGGTTGGTTATTAATATTAAAAGTTCGAGTTTTAAACTTGAACTTTTTTATTGCATTTGTATAAAATAGAAAAAGATAGTAAAATAGGTTTATGATTATTTTGCAAGCTAATAAAATTGAACGTTCTTTTGCAGGAGAGGTTCTTTTTGATAATATTAACCTACAAGTTGATGAACGTGATCGGATAGCCCTTGTTGGGAAAAACGGGGCAGGTAAGTCTACTCTTTTAAAGATCTTAGTTGGAGAAGAGGAGCCAACTAGTGGAGAAATCAATAAGAAAAAAGATATTTCTCTGTCTTACTTAGCCCAAGATAGCCGTTTTGAGTCTGAAAATACCATCTACGATGAGATGATTCATGTCTTTGATGACTTGCGTCGTACGGAGAAACAACTTCGTCAGATGGAGCTAGAGATGGGAGAAAAGTCTGGTGCTGATTTGGATAAACTGATGTCAGATTACGACCGCTTATCTGAGAATTTTCGCCAAGCAGGTGGTTTCACTTATGAAGCTGATATTCGAGCGATTTTGAATGGATTCAAGTTTGACGAGTCTATGTGGCAGATGAAAATTGCTGAGCTGTCTGGTGGTCAAAATACTCGTCTGGCGCTTGCTAAAATGCTCCTTGAAAAGCCTAATCTATTGGTATTGGACGAGCCAACCAACCACTTGGATATTGAAACCATAGCCTGGCTAGAGAATTACTTGGTAAATTATAGCGGTGCCCTCATTATTGTCAGCCACGACCGTTATTTCTTGGATAAGGTTGCGACAATTACGCTAGATTTGACCAAGCATTCCTTGGATCGCTATGTGGGCAATTACACTCGTTTTGTCGAGTTGAAGGAGCAAAAGCTAGCTACTGAAGCAAAAAACTATGAAAAGCAACAAAAAGAAATTGCCGCTCTGGAAGATTTTGTCAACCGCAATCTAGTCCGAGCTTCAACGACTAAACGTGCCCAATCTCGTCGTAAACAACTAGAAAAAATGGAGCGTTTGGACAAGCCAGAAGCTGGCAAGAAATCAGCCAACATGACCTTCCAGTCTGAAAAAACGTCGGGCAATGTTGTTTTGACTGTTGAAAATGCGGCTATTGGCTATGATGGGGAAGTCCTGTCAGAGCCTATCAACCTAGACCTTCGTAAGATGAATGCTGTTGCTATTGTTGGACCAAACGGCATTGGAAAGTCAACCTTTATCAAATCTATTGTGGACCAGATTCCTTTTATCAATGGTGAGAAGCGCTTTGGCGCTAATGTTGAGGTTGGTTACTATGACCAAACCCAAAGCAAGCTGACACCAAGTAATACTGTACTGGATGAACTTTGGAATAATTTTAAACTGACACCAGAAGTTGAAATCCGTAACCGTCTAGGTGCCTTCCTTTTCTCAGGAGATGATGTAAAAAAATCAGTTGGCATGCTGTCAGGTGGCGAAAAAGCTCGTTTGCTTTTAGCTAAATTATCTATGGAAAACAACAACTTCCTGATCCTTGACGAGCCAACCAACCACTTGGATATTGATAGCAAGGAAGTGTTGGAAAATGCCCTGATTGACTTTGATGGAACTCTTCTATTCGTCAGCCATGACCGTTACTTTATCAATCGTGTGGCAACTCATGTTTTGGAATTGTCTGAGAATGGCTCGACTCTCTACCTTGGAGACTACGACTACTATGTTGAGAAGAAAGCAGAAGTAGAAATGACTCAGGCTTTGGAAGCTTCAACTAGCAATCAAGTAAAAGAAGCAAGTCCAGTCAATGACTACCAAGCCCAGAAAGAAAGTCAAAAAGAGGTTCGCAAACTCATGCGACAAATTGAAAATCTAGAAGCTGAAATAGAAGAGTTAGAAAGTCAAAGCCAAGCCATTTCTGAACAAATGTTGGAAACAAACGATGCAGGTAAACTCATGGAATTGCAGGCTGAGCTGGACAAAATCAGCCACCGTCAGGAAGAAGCCATGCTTGAATGGGAAGAATTATCAGAGCAGGTGTAAAGATGGAACATCTTGGAAAAGTATTTCGTGAATTTCGAACAAGTAGAAATTATTCTTTAAAGGAGGCGGCAGGGGAGTCCTGTTCAACCTCCCAGTTATCTCGATTTGAGCTTGGGGAGTCTGATATAGCAGTTTCACGTTTCTTTGAGATTTTGGATAACATTCATGTCACAATCGAAAATTTCATGGATAAGGCTAGGGATTTCCATTATCATGAACATGTTGCCATGATGGGACAAATTGTGCCCCTTTACTATTCAAATGATATTGCAGGTTTTCAAAAGCTTCAAAGAGAACAACTTGAAAAGGCTAAGAGTTCGACGAATCCCCTTTATTTTGAGCTGAACTGGATTTTGCTACAAGGTCTGATTTGTCAAAGAGATTCGAGTTATCATATGGAGCAGGATGATTTAGATAAGGTAGCAGATTATCTCTTTAAGACAGAAGAATGGACCATGTATGAGTTGATTCTTTTCGGGAACCTCTATAGTTTCTACGATGTGGACTATGTCACTCGGATTGGTAGAGAAGTTATGGAGAGGGAGGGATTTTATCAAGAAATTGGTCGCCATAGAAAACTGGTCTTGATTTTAGCCCTTAATTGTTACCAGCATTGTTTAGAGCATCTTTCTTTCGAAAATGCAAGCTATTTTGAGACTTATACAGAGAAGATTATTGGTAAAGGGATCAAACTGTATGAGCGTAATATTTTCCATTATCTAAAAGGCTTTTCCTTGTACCAAAAAGGACAGTGTAAAGAAGGCTGTAAGCAGATGCAAGAGGCCTTGCGTATTTTTGACCTACTAGGTCTTCCAGAGCAAGTAGCCTACTATCAAGAACACTACGAAAAATTTGTCAAAGATTAATTTTCCCAAATAAGGGAAAAAATAAAAAGCTCCTTTCAGTTTTGATACAATAGTTTCAAAATTTGAGAGGAGTTTTTATATGAATCGCTATGCAGTACAGTTGATTAGCCGTGGAGCTGTTAACAAGATAGGGAATATGCTCTATGATTATGGAAATAGTGTTTGGTTGGCTTCCATGGGAACTATCGGACAGACAGTTTTAGGAATGTATCAGATCTCTGAACTCGTCACATCTATTCTCGTAAATCCCTTTGGTGGAGTCATTTCAGACCGTTTTTCTCGTCGTAAGATTTTAATGGCGGCAGACCTTGTTTGTGGAATTCTTTGTCTGGCTATTTCTTTCATAAGGAATGATAGCTGGATGATTGGGGCTTTGATTTTTGCCAACATTGTTCAGGCTATTGCTTTTGCCTTTTCTAGACCTGCAAATAAGGCCATTATCACAGAATTAGTAGAGAAGGATGAACTGGTCCTCTACAATTCTCGTTTGGAGTTGGTCTTGCAGGTTGTCAGTGTGAGTTCCCCTGTACTCTCTTTTCTGGTTTTACAATTCGCAAGTCTCCATCTGACGCTCTTACTAGATGCTTTGACTTTTTTTATAGCATTTGTTCTAGTGGCCTTACTTCCAAAAGAAGAACCAATGGTTCAAGATAAGAAACCTTTTACTGGGAAAGATATTTTTGCGGATATCAAAGATGGCTTGCACTATATCTGGCATCAAAAAGAGATTTTCTTTCTTCTGTTAGTGGCTTCCAGCGTTAATTTCTTTTTTGCGGCTTTTGAGTTTTTGCTTCCTTTTTCAAATAAACTATATGGAGTAGAAGGAGCTTATGCGACTATCTTAACCATGGGTGCGATTGGCTCAATTATAGGAGCACTGATAGCAAATAAATTTAAATCAAGTATGAATACACTTTTGTTCTTATTGATTTTAACAGGAGTAGGAGTTTTCATGATGGGTTTGCCACTACCCAATATTTTAGCCTTTTCTGGAAACCTGATTTGTGAACTCTTTATGACGATTTTTAATATTCACTTCTTTACACAGGTACAGACCAAGATTGATGGAGAATATCTGGGTAGGGTATTGAGTACCATTTTTACACTAGCTATTCTCTTTATGCCGATTGCGAAAGGTTTGATGACCTTGCTTCCAAGTGTTCATCTTTATTCTTTCTTGATTATTGGACTTGGAGTTGTAGCCTTATCTTTCTTAGCTCTCGGATATGTTCGAACTCATTTTGAAAAAGAGACATAAGTTTGCTTGGACTTCAAAAATAATTCCAATCTAAGTGTTTTTTCCGCCCTTCTCGTTTGTGAGGAGGGCTTGTTTTATGGTAAAATGGTTTTATGAATAAAAGAATGAATGAGTTAGTCGCCTTGCTCAATCGCTATGCGACTGAGTACTATACCAGCGATAATCCGTCGGTTTCAGACAGTGAGTATGATCGCCTTTACCGAGAGTTGGTTGAGTTAGAAACTGCCTATCCAGATCAAGTGTTAGCAGATAGTCCTACCCATCGTGTTGGTGGCAAGATTTTAGATGGTTTTGAAAAATACAGTCATCAGTATCCTCTTTATAGTTTGCAGGATGCTTTTTCACGTGAGGAGCTTGAAGCTTTTGATGCGCGTGTTCGTAAGGAAGTGGCTCATCCGACCTATATTTGTGAGCTGAAAATCGATGGCTTGTCTATCTCGCTGACGTATGAAAAGGGGATTTTGGTTGCTGGGGCAACACGTGGAGATGGTTCTATTGGTGAAAATATAACAGAAAATCTCAAACGTGTTAAGGACATTCCATTGATCTTGCCAGAAGAACTAGATATCACGGTTCGTGGGGAATGTTATATGCCACGCGCTTCTTTTGACCAGGTTAACCAAGCTCGCCAAGAAAATGGAGAGCCTGAATTTGCTAATCCTCGTAATGCAGCAGCAGGAACACTGCGTCAGCTGGATACAGCAGTAGTTGCCAAGCGTAATCTTGCCACTTTCCTCTATCAAGAAGCCAGCCCTTCAACTCGTGATAGTCAAGAAAAGGTTTTGAAGCACCTAGAACAACTAGGTTTTGTGGTCAATCCTAAGCGTATCTTGGCAGAAAACATAGATGAAATTTGGAATTTTATCCAAGAAGTAGGACAGGAACGGGAAAATCTGCCTTATGATATTGATGGAGTTGTAATCAAGATCAATGACCTAGCAAGCCAAGAAGAACTTGGTTTTACCGTTAAGGCTCCAAAGTGGGCAGTAGCCTATAAGTTTCCTGCTGAAGAAAAAGAAGCTCAACTCTTATCAGTTGATTGGACAGTTGGCCGTACGGGTGTTGTGACTCCAACTGCAAATCTGACTCCTGTTCAGCTTGCTGGGACAACTGTTAGCCGTGCGACTCTACACAATGTGGATTATATTGCTGAAAAAGATATCCGCAAAGACGATACGGTTATCGTCTATAAGGCTGGAGATATCATCCCTGCTGTTTTACGTGTGGTAGAGTCAAAACGGGTTTCTGAAGAAAAACTGGATATCCCTACAAACTGTCCAAGTTGTGACTCTGATTTGTTGCACTTTGAAGATGAAGTGGCTCTCCGTTGTATCAATCCGCGTTGCCCTGCTCAAATCATGGAAGGCTTGATTCACTTTGCCTCTCGAGATGCCATGAATATTACAGGCCTTGGTCCTTCTATAGTTGAGAAACTCTTTGCTGCTAATCTAGTCAAGGATGTGGCAGATATTTACCGTTTGAAAGAAGACGATTTCCTCCTTTTAGAGGGGGTTAAGGAAAAGTCCGCTGCTAAACTGTATCAAGCCATTCAAGCATCTAAGGAAAATTCTGCCGAGAAACTCTTGTTTGGTTTGGGAATTCGTCATGTCGGAAGCAAGGCCAGTCAGTTGTTACTTCAACATTTTCATTCAATCGAAAATCTGGCGCAGGCAGATCCAGAGGAAGTGGCTAGTATTGAAAGTCTGGGTGGTGTGATTGCCAAGAGTCTTCAGACTTACTTTGCTACAGAAGGATCGAAGATTCTCTTAGACGAGTTGAAAGAAGCTGGGGTCAATCTGTATTATAAAGGTCAGACAGTAGTTGCGAATGCGGCCTTGTCAGGCTTGACCGTTGTATTGACTGGAAAATTGGAACGGCTCAAGCGCTCAGAAGCTAAAAGTAAACTCGAAAGTCTGGGTGCCAAAGTGACAGGTAGTGTTTCTAAAAAGACCGACCTCGTCGTGGCAGGAGCAGATGCTGGAAGTAAACTTCAAAAGGCACAAGAACTTGGTATCGAGGTTCGAGATGAAGCTTGGCTAGAAAGTCTGTAATGATCGTTTAAAAACAGAGTTTAGACAGTATAACTAGTTTGTTAATCGGGACAAAATCGGTCAAGAATTTATTAGTGAAATAGAAACAAATTAAAAAGTAAAAAGGAAAAATAAAAAATGTTTAATTACCCTATGCGCATTCATTACCATCGCAAGAATGGAGAATACGACACTTGTTCTTTTGTAAAAAGTCAGGACCAGCGAATTGATTTGCTGACCTACAAAGAAGATTATTTTGGCGCTTTATTTAGTTTTGAACACCCAAGTGCTCATGCCCTAGAAAGCTTGAATTTTGTCGTTCATACAGGCCAAACCAGTAAAGAATATGCTATCCGATTTAATCACTATCCCCTCTTAACAGAGGTCTGGATTTTGGAAGGGGATGACAGGATTTATTACTCTGAAAATCCTGCTATTGCAAGTCCTTTCTATAAAAATCAAAATCCTTTTGCCTTTGATAAGGCCATTAACAGTGCTAGTTTTGATCATCATTGGGGTTACCAAGGGGAATTGGGCTGCCGTGTAGAGGATAATCAAGCTCATTTTGCTCTTTGGGCTCCAACAGCGACAGAAGTGCAGATAGTCGTTTATGAATCAGCTGCTAATGACGCACCTGTTTGGAAAACTTTTGATATGGAAAGAGGCAATAGCTACTCTTATAATCATAAAGACAATACAATCGGTGTCTGGAGTTTGGATGTTGAGGAAGATTTGACTGGTAAGGCTTATCAGTATCAAGTCCAATTCCCTCATCACCAAACACTGACACGCGACCCATACACAATTGCGACCAGTCCTGACGGCAAACGTTCAGCTATCCTTAGCCATGCAGAAAAGCAAGTTGAAAACTTTGAGGTCAAGCACGGTTCGGAGGCTACTTGGCGCTTGGCAAATCCATGTAAGGCAGTTATTTGTGAAATGCACATTCGTGATTTGACTAAATCATCGACCTCAGGTGTAGATGAACAGCTTCGAGGAACTTTCTTGGGTGCTGCTCAGACTGGAACGGTTAACCAGTACGGTCAGTCAACCGCTTTTGATTACATCAAGAAGCTGGGTTATAATTATGTTCAATTGCAACCAATTGCAGATCGTCACAAAGAATATGATGCGGATGGGAATGTAACCTACAACTGGGGTTATGATCCACAAAATTATAATGCACCAGAAACGAGCCTTTCAACCAATCCAGAGGATCCAGCTCAGGTCATTCGCGACTTAAAGACCATGGTTCAAGCCTATCACGATGCTGGCATTGGTGTCATTATGGATGTGGTCTATAACCATACCTTCTCAGTTGTTGATGCACCTTTCCAAACAACTGTCCCTGATTACTATTATCGTATGAATCCAGACGGTACCTTCCAAAATGGAACGGGTGTTGGAAATGAAACAGCCAGCGAACATGAAATGTTCCGCAAGTATATGATTGATTCTCTTCTATACTGGGTGCAGGAATACAATATTGACGGCTTCCGTTTTGATTTGATGGGGATTCATGATGTTAAGACCATGCAGATGATTCGTCAGAGCTTGGATGAAATTGACCCTAACATTTTCCTTTATGGAGAAGGTTGGGATATGGGAACAGGTCTTGCACCTTATGACAAGGCAAAGAAAGACAATGCCTACCAGATGCCAAATATCGGTTTCTTTAACGACAATCAGCGTGATGCTGTAAAAGGTGGAGAAGTTTATGGTGCTATCAAGTCAGGCTTTGTTAGTGGTGCTGCGACAGAGCCAATTCTAGCCAAAGCAATCCTAGGTAGCCGTGAATTAGGAACCTATACACATCCAAATCAAGTACTTAATTATGTGGAAGCCCATGACAACTACAATCTTCACGATTTGTTGGCGACCCTACATCCAGACCAAAGTTCAGAGCAAATCATGCGCAAGGTTGAGACAGCCACAGCTATGAACCTACTCATGCAAGGGATGGCCTTTATGGAAATTGGTCAAGAATTTGGACGTACCAAACTGGTTGCGACTGGTGAAAATGGTGAGCTGACCCATGATGATAGAGAACGTGCTATGAATAGCTATAATGCTCCTGACAGTGTGAACCAAGTGAACTGGGACTTGCTTAATGAGCGTCAAGACAGTATTGAGTTTATCCGTCAGATGATTCGATTGAAGACAGAAACCAGTGCCTTTTCTTACCCAACTTATGATGACATTTACCATCATGTCTTTGTTCATTCAGCCCACGAACATAGTGGTTGGATTGTCTATGAGATTCAAGGGGAAGAACATTTACTGGTTGTATTTAATGCTAAAGGGCAAGACTTCCAGTTTGAAAATGCTGGAAATCTAGAACTATTGGTGACCAATAGCCATTTAAGTGATAAAGACATGGTTGGTGGCGTCAGTGCCAGCGTCTTTAAAGTTTTGTAGAATAGATTTACAATTTACATTCATTTGTGGTGCTTTATCTGTTAATAAAATCAGGAGATTCGTTTCCTGATTTATTTTTTACTTTAAATTATATTTTTGTTAGCTAAATAACGAACTTTATGATATTATTATAAAAAACAATTCGTTTTCAAAGCTTTTCTGAAAATTTCTTGATTTACAAGTGAACACATCAGTGAATTTGTTGAAGACTTTCAAAAGATTTTTTTGCAAATTCCGTAATTTACTTGAATCTTCTCTAAAAAGGTAGTATAATAAATCTATAGAAAACGCTTACAGAATTAGGAGGGTGTATGGATAAGAAAAAAGCTTTAGAAACCTTTGTAACAGGTGAAAATTTTCACCTCCAGCACTATCTGGGAGCTCATAGGGAAGAAAAAAATGGAGAGTATGGCTATACTTTTCGTGTGTGGGCGCCTAATGCTCAGGCTGTTCACTTGGTAGGGGATTTCACCAATTGGGTTGAAAATCAAATTCCGATGGAACGGAATGAATTTGGAGTTTGGGAAGTATTTTCCAGTCTTGCTCAAGACGGCCAAATTTATAAGTACCATATCACACGTGCAAATGGTCATCAGCTGATGAAGATTGACCCTTTGGCTGTACGGTATGAGGCACGACCTGGGACTGGTGCTATTTTAACAGATATTCCAGAAAAGAAATGGAAGGATGGTCTCTGGCTAGCCCGTAGAAAACGCTTGAGCTTTGAAGAGCGTCCTGTCAATATTTACGAGGCTCATGCTGGCTCTTGGAAGAGAAATCCTGATGGCAGCCCCTATAGTTTTGCTCAATTGAAAGATGAACTCATTCCTTACTTGGTTGAGATGAACTATACTCACATTGAGTTTATGCCTTTGATGTCTCACCCACTCGGTTTGAGTTGGGGCTATCAGCTTATGGGTTACTTTGCTCTAGAGCATGCCTATGGTCGTCCTGAAGAGTTTCAAGATTTTGTTGAGGAATGTCACTTAAACAATATAGGCGTTATTGTAGACTGGGTACCTGGTCACTTTACTATCAATGATGATGCCTTGGCCTATTATGATGGAACACCGACTTTTGAATACCAAGACCATAATAAGGCTCATAACTACGGTTGGGGAGCACTCAATTTTGACCTTGGAAAGAATGAAGTTCAGTCATTCTTGATTTCAAGTATCAAACATTGGATTGAATTTTACCATTTGGACGGTATTCGAGTGGATGCAGTTAGCAACATGCTCTATCTTGATTACGATGATGCACCATGGACACCTAACAAGGATGGTGGCAATCTCAACTATGAGGGTTATTATTTCTTAAAACGTTTGAATGATGTGATTAAACTAGTTCATCCAGACGTTATGATGATAGCTGAGGAAAGTTCATCAGCTACTCAGATTACTGACACTAAGGATTCAGATGGTCTTGGCTTCGACTACAAATGGAATATGGGTTGGATGAATGACATTCTCCGTTTCTATGAAGAAGATCCGATTTATCGTAAATACGACTTTAACTTGGTGACTTTCAGCTTTATGTATGTCTTCAAAGAGAATTATCTCTTACCATTCTCACACGATGAAGTGGTTCATGGCAAGAAGAGTATGATGCACAAGATGTGGGGAGATCGCTATAATCAATTCGCAGGCTTGCGCAATCTCTACACTTACCAAATTTGTCACCCAGGTAAAAAATTGCTCTTCATGGGTAGTGAATATGGGCAATTCCTAGAATGGAAATCTGAAGAACAGTTGGAATGGTCTAATCTAGAAGATCCAATGAATGCTAAGATGAAGTATTTCACTTCTCAGCTAAACCAGTTTTACAAAGACCACCGCTGTCTGTGGGAAATTGATACCAGCTATGATGGTATTGAAATCATCGATGCGGATAATCGAGACCAGAGTGTTCTTTCCTTCATCCGTAAGGGTAAGAAGGATGATATGTTAGTCTGTATCTTTAACATGGCACCTGTTGAACGAAAAGATTTTACAATCGGACTACCCGTTGCAGGAATTTACGAAGAAGTCTGGAATACTGAGTTAGAAGAGTGGGGAGGCGTTTGGAAAGAACATAATCAAACTGTTCAAACACAAGAAGGACTTTGGAAAGATTATGAGCAGACTTTAACATTTACCCTACCGGCTATGGGAGCAAGTATTTGGAAAATCAAACGTCGCTTGAAACTTACTAAAACAGTCACAACTAAAAACCAAAAAGGAGTAGAAAATGAAGAATGAAATGTTAGCTTTGATTCTTGCTGGTGGGCAAGGAACTCGTCTCGGTAAACTCACTCAAAGCATTGCAAAACCAGCTGTGCAATTTGGTGGGCGCTACCGTATCATTGACTTTGCTCTTTCAAACTGTGCCAACTCAGGCATCAACAATGTTGGAGTCATTACACAGTACCAACCACTTGCTCTCAACAATCATATCGGGAATGGTTCAAGCTGGGGACTAGATGGTATCAATTCTGGTGTCTCTATTCTTCAACCTTATTCTGCAAGTGAAGGAAATCGTTGGTTTGAGGGGACTAGCCACGCCATTTACCAAAATATTGATTATATCGACAGTGTCAACCCTGAGTATGTCTTGATTCTGTCTGGGGATCATATCTACAAAATGGATTATGATGATATGCTCCAGTCTCACAAAGATAATAATGCTAGTTTGACAGTCGCAGTTCTTGATGTTCCTCTGAAAGAAGCTAGCCGTTTTGGTATTATGAACACAGATGCCAATAACCGCATTGTTGAATTTGAAGAAAAACCAGCTCAACCTAAATCTACCAAAGCTTCTATGGGAATTTACATTTTTGACTGGCAACGTCTGCGCAATATGCTCGTTGCTGCTGAAAAGAGCAATGTCGATATGTCAGACTTTGGTAAAAATGTCATTCCAAATTACCTTGAGTCAGGTGAAAGTGTTTATGCCTACGAATTTAATGGTTACTGGAAAGACGTTGGTACGATTGAATCGCTTTGGGAAGCGAACATGGAATATATTTCACCAGAAAATGCCTTGGATAGTCGCAACCGTCAATGGAAGATTTACTCAAGAAACTTAATTTCACCACCAAACTTCCTTGGGGCAAATGCTCACGTGGAAGATTCCTTGGTCGTCGATGGCTGTTTTGTAGATGGAACTGTTAAACATTCTATCCTTTCAACAGGTGCGCAAGTTCGCGAAGGGGCAGAAGTAGTAGATTCAGTTATCATGAGTGGTGCAATTGTCGGTCAGGGAGCTAAAATTAAACGTGCCATTATTGGTGAAGGTGCAGTTATTTCTGATGGTGTCGAAATTGATGGAACAGAAGAAGTACAGGTTGTAGGATATGATGAAGTAGTGGGGGTAGCAACAGATGAAGATTGATAAATATTCTGCCATTTTAGGAAACACAGTTGGTTTTCATGATATGTCAACATTGACCGACCACCGTCCAGTAGCTAGTTTGCCATTTGGTGGGAAATATCGTTTGATCGACTTCCCGCTCTCAAGTCTTGCTAATGCTGGTGTCCGCAGTATTTTTGGTATTTTCCAACAAGATAATATCAGTTCAGTCTTTGACCATATCCGTTCAGGGCGTGAGTGGGGCTTGTCAACTCTTCTTAGCCATTACTATCTAGGTATTTACAATACCCGTGTGGAAAGTAGTACAGTTGGAAAAGAATACTACCAACAGCTTCTTACTTATTTGAAACGTTCCGGTTCAAACCAAACAGTTTCTCTCAACTGTGATGTTTTGATTAACATTGATTTGAACCAAGTTTTCCACCTACACAGTACAACAAAAGGGCCTATTACTGTAGTTTATAAAAAACTAGCTAAGAAAGACATTTCAGAAGTAAATGCAATCTTGGAAGTGGATGAAACTGACCATGTTCGTTCTCACAAACTCTTTGACAGCAAATCAACAGATGAAGTTTACAATATGTCTACAGATATCTTTGTCGTCGATACACCGTGGTTGATTGAACGCTTAGAAGAAGAAGCTAAGAAAGAACATCCAGAGAAATTGCGTTATGTTTTACGGGATTTGGCTGCAAAAGAAGGGGCTTTTGCCTATGAGTACACAGGTTATCTAGCAAATATTCATTCTGTAGAGTCTTATTACAAAGCTAATAAAGATATGCTTGAATCCCAAAAATTCTACTCTCTCTTTACTCCGAACCAAAAGATTTATACAAAGGTCAAAAACGAAGAACCGACCTACTATGCTAATACATCTAAGGTAAGTACATCTCAGTTTGCTTCAGGTAGTATTGTTGAAGGTCAAGTGGCTAATTCTGTTTTATCACGTAATATTCATGTCCATAAGGATAGCTTGGTTAAAGATAGCATCTTATTCCCTCGTGTTGTTATTGGAGAAGGTGCTCAGGTAGAATATGCTATCTTGGACAAGGGTGTGGAAGTTGCGGATGGAGTTGTGATCCGTGGAACTGCAGAACATCCAGTTGTGGTTAAGAAAGGTGCTAAAGTAACAGAGGATATTCATTCATGAAAATTTTATTTGTAGCAGCTGAGGGTGCACCCTTTTCAAAAACAGGTGGTTTGGGAGACGTCATTGGCGCTCTTCCAAAATCACTGGTAAAAGCGGGACATGAAGTTGCAGTAATACTCCCCTACTATGACATGGTAGAGGCTAAATTTGGAAATCAGATTGAAGATGTTCTTCATTTTGAGGTGAGTGTTGGTTGGCGCAGCCAGTATTGTGGAATTAAGAAAACAGTATTAAATGGTGTAACCTTCTACTTTATTGACAACCAATATTATTTCTTCCGTGGGCATGTTTACGGTGATTTTGATGACGGAGAACGCTTTGCCTTTTTCCAACTGGCTGCCATTGAGGCTATGGAAAGGATTGACTTTATTCCTGATCTTCTCCATGTTCATGACTACCATACAGCTATGATTCCTTTCTTGTTGAAGGAAAAATACCGTTGGATTCAAGCCTATGAGGGCATTAAAACTGTTTTAACCATTCACAATTTGGAATTCCAAGGACAATTTTCAGAAGGAATGTTATGGGATTTGTTTGGAGTGGGCTTTGAACGTTATGCGGATGGTACCCTTCGCTGGAACAACTGTCTGAACTGGATGAAGGCAGGTATTCTCTATGCGGATCGTGTTTCAACTGTTTCGCCTAGCTATGCTCATGAAATTATGACTAGTCAATTTGGATGTAACTTGGATCAGATTCTTCGAATGGAGTCTGGTAAGGTATCTGGTATCGTAAATGGGATTGATGCTGACCTGTATAATCCTCAGACGGATGCCCTTTTAGATTATCATTTTAATCAGGAAGATTTGTCTGGAAAAGTACAAAATAAGGCGAAATTACAAGAGAGAGTTGGCTTGCCAGTTAGATCTGACGTTCCTCTGGTGGGAATTGTTTCTCGTTTGACACGTCAAAAAGGTTTTGATGTGGTGGTCGAAAGTCTTCACCATATTTTGCAAAATGATGTTCAGATTGTTCTTTTGGGAACTGGAGATCCAGCCTTTGAAGGAGCTTTCTCATGGTTTGCTCAGATTTACCCAGACAAGCTGTCAGCAAATATCACTTTTGATGTCAAACTAGCTCAAGAAATCTACGCTGCTTGTGACCTCTTCCTCATGCCGAGTCGTTTTGAACCGTGTGGCTTGTCTCAGATGATGGCTATGCGTTACGGAACCTTGCCATTGGTCCATGAAGTTGGTGGCCTGCGAGATACCGTTCGCGCTTTCAATCCAATCGAAGGAAGCGGTACTGGCTTTAGCTTTGACAATCTATCTCCTTACTGGTTAAATTGGACTTTCCAAACAGCTTTGGACCTGTATAGAAACCACCCAGACGTTTGGAGAAATCTACAAAAACAAGCTATGGAGTGTGATTTCTCATGGGATACAGCCTGCAAGTCATATCTTGACTTGTACCAAAGTTTAGTTAATTAATAGATAAAATCGTATGATGAATTCATACGATTTTTAGGCTATTTAGAGAGGAGAACTGATGTCTCAAGTAAAAGGCTTGTGTGTTATGGATGTTGATGGGACCGTAATCCTAGAAGAAGTGATAGATTTGTTGGGAAGAGAGGCAGGTTTTGAGGAGGAAATTTCGCAGATTACAAGTCAGGCAATGCGAGGAGAGTTGGACTTTGAAAGCAGTTTAAGAAAAAGAGTATCCTTGTTGGCAGGTCTTCCTATTTCGGTCTTTGATAAAGTTTTCAACTCAATTCATCTATCGCAAAATGTTCAAGAATTCATCTCTATTCTCCAAAAGCATGGCGTCCAAGTTTGTCTGGTGTCTGGTGGATTTATACCAATAGTTGATCGATTAGCAAAATCTCTAGGTATTGCCCATTTCTCTGCCAACCAACTTGAAGTCAAAGATGGTCTTCTAACAGGAAAATTAGTTGGACAAATTATCAGTCCTGAGCTCAAAAAAGAGACTCTGGAAAAATGGAGAGAGAAACTGAAACTTCCTAAAGAAAGAACGACTGCAATCGGTGATGGGGCTAATGATTTATTAATGTTGAAGTCGGCGGGGCTAGGAATCGCCTTTTGTGCCAAAGAAGTGCTCAAAAAAGAAATACCAAATCATGTCGACAAGAGGGATTTTTTAGAAGTTCTTCCTTTGATTGATTTTTTAGAATGAGGGAAAATATGAAGATTGTAATTGCACCAGATTCGTTTAAAGAAAGCTTGACGGCTGAAGAGGTAGCTGAAGCTATTAAAAGAGGCTTACAACAATCGATAGCAGATGTAGAATGTCTCCTCTGCCCTGTTGGTGATGGTGGGGAAGGTACAGTAGATGCTATTCGACATTCTCTTGACATTGAAGAAAAATGGATCCAAGTGACAGGCCCTTTTGGACAAAAAGAAGCCATGAGCTATTTTCAAAAAAGTCAACTGGCACTATTTGAAGTTGCGG
The DNA here is from genome assembly GCF_003942765.1 of Streptococcus mitis. Classification (GTDB taxonomy): domain Bacteria; phylum Bacillota; class Bacilli; order Lactobacillales; family Streptococcaceae; genus Streptococcus; species Streptococcus mitis_BE. The sequence continues at coordinate 81,135 of NZ_RJNW01000001.1, read as the reverse complement.
ATTTAGTTGGCTTTGGAAAAATTCCGATAGAGAAACGAAATCCACTTCAAATCCAAACTTGTGGTATTGGAGAGTTGATTCGTTATCTCATTGCTCAAGGGATTAAAGAAATCTATATCGGTGTTGGTGGTACGGCCAGTAATGACGGAGGACTGGGGATTTCTGCTGGTTTAGGCTATCAATTTTATGATAGGGACGGAAATGTCTTGCCGGCTTGCGGTCAATCCTTATTGAACTTAGCTTCTGTTTCAACAGAAAATCGCTATGAAATTCCTGAAGATGTTCAAATTCGTATTTTAGCAGATGTCGCGAGTCCCTTATGTGGTCCTCAAGGTGCGACTTACACTTTTGGCAAACAAAAAGGTTTACATCCTACTATGTTTGCGGTCGTAGATCAGGCAATCCAAGATTTTTATGAAAAAATCTCACCTGCAACATTGGAAATAAAAGGAGCAGGAGCTGGTGGAGGCATTGCTGCTGGTTTGTGTGCCTTTGCTCAGGCAAATATCGTGTCGGGAATTGATACCTGCTTGAACTTAATCAACTTTGATAAGAAAGTTTCAGATGCTGACTTGGTAGTTGTAGGAGAAGGAAGGCTAGATCGTCAAAGTTTAGCAGGTAAAGCACCTATAGGTGTTGCAAAAAGAACCCCTGTCGGAGTTCCTGTCATTGCTATTTGTGGTAGTATTGCTGAGGATTTACCTTCCCTACCATTTGAAAATATCCAAGCTGCCTTTTCTATTTTGGAGAAATGTGAACCTTTGGAAGATAGTTTGAAAAATGCCAGTCTCTATTTGGAGCACACGGCTGCCAATATAGGGCATTTATTAAATATGCACAAGATTTAGCCAAACCATTTCTTCCAGATGGATGTTTTGGCTGGTTCTTCCTTTTTATCTTCCCAAAGTTTTGCAAAAGCAAGTCGAATATTCTTTTCTTCTACTTGAACTGCTGCATTGGTGTGGATAATCAGGCCAAAAGGAGAAGAAGTATGCTCTTCAGATACAATGGTAGCTTGACTATCAGTTTCTTTTGCTTCTTTTAAGTAGAAAACTTGCTTGTCAAATTCGATAGTTGGAGAAATCTTTACAAATAGTGGCTCTGCTTTTTCCTGAAGGTTTTCTAAAATAGATAAAAACCCTTTTTCTAACTGAGGGCTATTTGCTGTGTCAATATCTGCATATCCAAGAACTCTTTCCTCAAAGGTACCAAGATAGCGTCTTTGCTCATCCGGATTTAATTTTGGCCCACCATGAGCTTTTTCAAGTAATTGTTTTGATAAATCTGTCATGAAAACAGTATATCATAAAAGTTAGAATAAAACAGATAAAAGAAAGCGATTACTTTATAAAGTTAAGGAAAATTTGCACAAAGATAACGTTTTTTCTTGAAAAAGGAGGGCTTTTAAGGTATTATAGAGGTGTAAAAAATTTAACTCATAAGGAGAGTAAAAAATGTCAATTATTACTGATGTTTACGCTCGCGAAGTCCTAGACTCACGCGGTAACCCAACACTTGAAGTAGAAGTTTACACTGAATCAGGTGCTTTCGGACGTGGTATGGTTCCATCAGGAGCTTCTACTGGTGAACACGAAGCAGTTGAACTTCGCGACGGTGACAAATCTCGTTACGGTGGTCTTGGTACACAAAAAGCTGTTGACAACGTAAACAACATCATTGCTGAAGCTATCATCGGCTACGATGTACGTGACCAACAAGCTATCGACCGTGCTATGATCGCACTTGACGGTACTCCTAACAAAGGTAAATTGGGTGCAAACGCAATCCTTGGTGTGTCTATCGCTGTAGCTCGTGCTGCTGCTGACTACCTTGAAATCCCACTTTACAGCTACCTTGGTGGATTCAACACTAAAGTTCTTCCAACTCCAATGATGAACATCATCAACGGTGGTTCTCACTCTGACGCTCCAATCGCTTTCCAAGAGTTCATGATCTTGCCAGTTGGTGCGCCAACATTTAAAGAAGCTCTTCGTTACGGTGCTGAAATCTTCCACGCTCTTAAGAAAATCCTTAAATCACGTGGTTTGGAAACTGCCGTAGGTGACGAAGGTGGATTCGCTCCTCGTTTCGAAGGAACTGAAGACGGTGTTGAAACTATCCTTGCTGCGATTGAAGCTGCTGGATATGTTCCAGGTAAAGACGTATTTATCGGATTTGACTGTGCTTCATCAGAATTCTACGATAAAGAACGCAAAGTTTATGACTACACTAAATTTGAAGGTGAAGGCGCTGCTGTTCGTACATCTGCAGAACAAATCGACTACCTTGAAGAATTGGTTAACAAATACCCAATCATCACTATCGAAGATGGTATGGATGAAAACGACTGGGATGGATGGAAAGCTCTTACTGAACGTCTTGGTAAGAAAGTTCAATTGGTTGGTGACGACTTCTTCGTAACAAACACTGACTACCTTGCACGTGGTATCCAAGAAGGTGCTGCTAACTCAATCCTTATCAAAGTAAACCAAATCGGTACTCTTACTGAAACTTTTGAAGCTATTGAAATGGCTAAAGAAGCTGGTTACACTGCAGTTGTATCACACCGTTCAGGTGAAACTGAAGATTCAACAATTGCTGACATCGCAGTTGCAACTAACGCAGGACAAATCAAGACTGGTTCACTTTCACGTACAGACCGTATCGCTAAATACAACCAATTGCTTCGCATCGAAGACCAACTTGGTGAAGTAGCTGAATACCGTGGATTGAAATCATTCTACAACTTGAAAAAATAAAATAGTTCAGTGAACTATTTTATCCCGAACCTTAAAATTCAAAAGTTCGGCCGTTGATTTAACAACGTTTTAAGCCCCTCGGATTTTATCCGAAGGGCTTTTTTTCTGTTCAGGGGGCAAAAAAGGGGCAGTGTTTATGGTATAATAGACAAAAATACGTGAATTAGAAAGAAATTATGTCTAAAGAAATTGATATTGAGTATTACCACCAGCTAGCCTTGCAAAAGCAAAAGGAGCACCGTAAAATTTTAGCAAATCTAAAGAAAAAACCACCAAAAAATCTAGATAAGATAGCTCAACAGATTCACCAAGAAGTTTTTGAGGAGATTGATTGCACTGCCTGTGCCAACTGTTGCAAGACATTGGGACCTGACTTTAAAGAAGCGGATATTACACGAATCGCCAAGTATTTTAAGATGAAATTACCAGCTTTTGAAGCGGAGTTTCTGCAGGTAGATGAAGATGGTGATAAGGTTTTTAAATCCATGCCTTGTCCCTTTCTAGGAGGAGATAATCTCTGTTCCATCTATGATGTTCGTCCCAAGGCCTGTCGAGAGTTTCCCCATACAGATCGCAAAAAGATCCATCAAATCAACCATTTGACGATTAAGAATACTTTGACCTGTCCGGCAGCCTACCTCTTTGTTGAGAAATTAAAGGATAAGTTATAGAGATTTAAAGGATAAAAAATTTCTAATAATAACTAGAGATATGAAGGGAGAACTCTGTGCCTAGACCGAAAACAAAAGAGGAGCTAGTGCTAGCCTCTAAGGAAAACTATGAAAAGCTTAATCGTTTCATCTCCCAACTAAGTGAAGATGAGCTACAGACTCCATTTGATTTTTCAAGAGACCCAAAGAAAAAAGAAGCTCACTGGAAAAGGGATAAAAATCTGAGGGATGTCTTGATCCATCTTTATGAATGGCATCAGTTACTTTTGACTTGGGTTCATTCTAATCAAGAAGGTCTCGAAAGACTTTTTCTCCCTGAACCTTATAATTGGAAAACTTATGGGGAAATGAATGTCGCTTTTTGGAAGAAGCACCAGAAAACGTCTTTAGAAGAAGCGACTAGACTCATACAACAATCACATAGAGAGGTTTTAGAGTTGATAGAAGTTTTTAGCAATGACGAACTCTTTACCAAAGGTGTCTATAAGTGGACGGGAGGGACAAGTCTAGGTTCCTACTTTGTTAGTAGCACGTCAAGCCACTATGATTGGGCTCTGAAAAAATTCAAAGCTCATCAGAAAAATTGTAAGTGTCGTAGTTGAGGTGTAGATGGGCTCTTCTAAGTTTCGAATACCTTATTTTTCTTTGTTTTAGAGCAATTCTAGCTTTATAATTCTTCAAAAATTAACATTTAAGGTTATAAATGGCTTAGAAGAGTGTAAAAAACATTTATTTTATAGGTATTCTAGGTCTAAAATTACATATATATTTATGAAGTTAGGGTATTCGATAGTTAGGATTGTTCTATTCTAAAAGATTTGGGCTGTCAATTGGATAGGAGAGTGTTTTTTTATGTTAGATTCCAGTAAAAATGATTTGATAGATAATATTAAAGAAAAATCAAAATCATAATTTTGTTTAATATGGTATAATATTTCTAATAATTTAAACATAATGAGGTAGTAATTTATGGATGAAGTTTTATTTTTTGGCGAAGATGACTTTGATATTCTTGATATTGACGGTTATGAACTAAAACCCTCAACGTTTTTTAATAAGTTACCAGAAATAGCCCAACCTTTAGCCAAAAATGCAAATAAAATCTTATCTGAAGTAGAAAAAATGTTATATTCTGCTCCAGCCTTTATCCATGTTGTCCAATCTAGTATACCTGAAGAGGTTTTTCAGGCAATTCTTTCTCCAGAACAACGGGAACAAATTGCTCAAGGAGTGCTAAAATTAATGACAAAGAAAGATGGCTCTCTCTTGGCGGTATTAGTAGATACTAATACTAATAAAGTCATTGGAAATGTACCATTGAAATCTGTTAAATTGACACCAGAATTAAATAAAGCGTTAGCTGATTATTCGTCACAAATTCAAATGGCTCAGATTGCAGAGGAGATTCAAAATGTACAATATGCTATTGAAGACGTCAGAAAAGGACAGGAGTCAGATAGACTTGCCATAGCCTATAGTTGTCAACAGAAACTCTTGCAGGCTAGAGAGATATCAGATCCAAACATTAGAACAATGATGTTACTGCAAGTTATTTCAGATGCAGAAGATAGTCGAAACCTTCTAATGCTTAGTCAAAAATCTAATGTAAATTTTATTAAAGAACAACCAGATTCTACTTGGGGGAAGTTATTAAAAGGGGATAAACCAGATAAAATTGAAGCTCGTATGAATGAGATTAGAGATGGATTAGCAGCCGTAAATATCGTTTCACTATCAGCAGCAATAGCTTATAATGAGTTGGGCGAGAAAAAGGCTGCTCAAAAAAGTTTGGGTTACTTTGGGAAATTTATTAACGAAACTTATCTCAGTTCTCAAGAATTAGTAGAGAGACTTGATCTACTTGATCCTTCGCCTACAAATTACTGGACAAAAGAATTGCCAAAAATTGAAACTTCTATAATGAAATTGCCAAATAAACCAGATGCTATTGAGACAGAGGTGCTAGAATGAAAGAAATAAAAAAATGCAAGACATGTACTAGGGATTTACCATTAAGTTATAAGCACAATAAGTGCGAATCGTGTAGAAACAAAAAAATAGATGAAGCAAAAAAGATACTTAAAGTTGTTGGACAAGTTGGAAGTGTGGTTACTCCAGTTGTAGTTGGTATGTTGATGAATAAAACTAAGAAAAAGAAGAAATAAACTAATCTATTAACTAGCTAGAAAGGAAAACTCTCAAATTGTCCTACAAATTTCTACTTTTCGACCTTGACCACACTCTTCTTGATTTTGATGCTGCTGAGGATGTGGCTTTGACGCAACTCCTAAAAGAAGAAGGGGTTACAGATATTCAGGCTTATAAAGACTATTATGTTCCTATGAACAAGGCTCTCTGGAAGGATTTGGAGCAAAAGAAAATTAGTAAACAAGAGCTGATTAACACGCGTTTTTCTCGTTTATTTGCCCATTTTGGATTTGAGAAGGACGGTACTTTACTGGCCCAACGTTACCAATTTTACCTTGCCCAGCAGGGACAAACTCTTTCAGGCGCTCATGAACTCTTGTACAGCCTCATCGAGCGAGATTTTGACTTGTATGCTGCGACAAATGGAATAACTGCCATTCAGACAGGGCGTTTGGCTCAGTCTGGTCTGGCACCTTATTTCAATCAAGTTTTTATCTCTGAACAATTGCAAACACAAAAGCCTGATGCTCTCTTTTATGAAAAGATTGGTCAACAGATTGCTGGCTTTAGCAAAGAAAAGACACTGATGATTGGAGATTCTCTAACCGCCGACATTCAAGGTGGCAATAATGCGGGGATTGACACGATTTGGTACAATCCTCATCACCTCGAAAATCACAAACAAGCCCAGCCGACTTACGAAGTCCATTCTTATCAAGATTTGCTGGATTGTTTAGGTAAACTGTAAAAAGTGGTTTAGATAGCCACTTTTTGCTATAATAGAGGCAGTAAAAAAGAAGGAGTCGGCTATGCAACACTCATCTTGGCATGCTTTGATTAAGGCGCAATTACCTGAGGGTTATTTTGGGAAAATCAATCAGTTTATGGAGCAGGTCTATGCTCAGGGAACTGTTTATCCGCCCAAGGAAAAGGTTTTTCAGGCTCTCTTGACAACATCTCTTGAAGAAGTTAAGGTGGTGATTCTAGGACAAGACCCCTATCACGGGCCAGGTCAAGCGCAGGGCTTGAGTTTTTCTGTACCTGACTCTATCCCAGCTCCGCCATCCTTGCAAAATATCTTTCAAGAATTGTCAGATGATATCGGGGTTAAGAAATCTCATGATTTGACAGCTTGGGCTGAGCAAGGAGTCTTGCTACTTAATGCTTGTTTGACTGTTCCTGCTGGACGGGCCAATGGTCATGCTGGTCAGATATGGGAGCCTTTTACGGATGCTGTGATTCAGGTGGTCAATCATCTAGATAGACCAGTCGTTTTTGTTCTCTGGGGAGCTTATGCACGCAAGAAGAAGGCCTTAGTTACCAATCCTCATCACTTGATTATCGAATCAGCTCATCCCAGTCCTTTGTCGGTTTATAGAGGATTTTGGGGTTCCAAGCCTTTTTCCAAGGCCAATGCATTCTTAAAAGAGACAGGACAAGAGCCAATCGATTGGCTTAGATAAGGAGAAAATATGCCTCAGTTAGCGACCATTTGCTACATTGATAACGGGAAAGAACTGCTCATGCTCCACCGTAATAAGAAACCCAATGATGTTCATGAAGGTAAATGGATTGGTGTGGGTGGTAAACTAGAGCGAGGAGAGACACCTCAGGAATGTGCAGCGCGTGAAATCCTCGAAGAAACAGGGCTCAAAGCCAAGCCAGTTCTAAAAGGTGTTATCACTTTTCCTGAATTTACACCTGATTTAGACTGGTATACCTATGTTTTTAAAGTGACGGAGTTTGAGGGCGACTTGATTGATTGCAACGAGGGGACGCTAGAATGGGTTCCTTATGATGAAGTTTTGAGCAAGCCAACTTGGGAAGGTGACCATACCTTTGTTGAGTGGCTTTTAGAGGATAAACCCTTCTTTTCAGCCAAGTTTGTTTATGATGGGGATAAATTGTTGGATACCCAAGTTGATTTCTATGAATAAAGGAGAAAGCAGATGCTACTAATCAAAAATGGTCGTGTAATGGATCCCAAGTCTGGTTTGGATCAAGTTTGTGATGTCTTAGTTCAAGATGGGAAAATTATCAAAATTGCGCCTGAGATTAAAGAAGAAGGAGCAGAGATAATTGATGCTACTGGTCTTGTAGTTGCTCCTGGCTTGGTCGACATTCATGTTCATTTCCGTGAACCTGGTCAGACCCACAAGGAGGATATCCATACTGGTGCCTTAGCAGCCGCCGCAGGTGGTTTTACTACTGTCGTCATGATGGCTAATACTAGTCCAACCATTTCAGACGTGGAGACTTTGCAAGAAGTTCTCCAGTCAGCTGCCAAGGAAAAAATCAATGTCAAGACGGTTGCGACCATTACTAAGAATTTTAATGGCCAAGATTTGACAGACTTTCAGGCACTCTTAGAAGCAGGTGCGGTTGGTTTCTCTGATGACGGTATTCCACTTGAAAGTAGTAAAGTTGTCAAGGAAGCCATGGAGGAAGCTAAAAAGCTTAATACCTTTATTAGTCTTCATGAGGAAGATCCAGGTTTGAATGGGATTCTTGGCTTTAATGAAAATATTGCTAAAGAACATTTCCATATCTGTGGTGCAACTGGGGTGGCTGAGTACGCTATGATGGCGCGTGATGTCATGATTGCCTATGCAACTAAGGCTCATGTTCATATTCAGCATTTGTCTAAGGAAGAAAGTGTTAAAGTAGTGGAGTTTGCTCAAGGTTTGGGTGCGCAAGTCACAGCAGAAGTAGCGCCACAGCATTTCTCTAAGACAGAAGCACTTCTTTTGACACAAGGTAGCAATGCTAAGATGAATCCGCCGCTTCGTTTGGAATCAGACCGCCGTGCTGTTATCGAAGGTCTTAAATCAGGCATCATCACAGTTATCGCGACTGACCATGCGCCTCACCATGCAGATGAGAAAAACGTCGATGATATTACCAAAGCACCATCTGGCATGACTGGCTTAGAAACATCCCTATCTCTTGGCTTGACCTATTTGGTGGAAGCTGGTGAGTTAAGCTTGATGGAATTACTTGAAAAAATGACATACAACCCAGCCAAGCTTTACAACTTTGAAGCAGGTTACTTGACTGAGAATGGTCCAGCGGACATCACTATTTTTGATGCTAAGGCTGACCGCCTTGTGGATTCCCATTTTGCTTCCAAAGCAGCCAATTCACCATTCATCGGTGAAACCTTAAAAGGGCAGGTTAAATATACTATCTGTAAGGGACAAATCGTCTATCAAAACTAGGTGGGAGTCTGCTCTGTAAACAAAAAGAATAGAGAGCCTATATGTACCAAACCCATCATTTTAAAGACAAATTTATCTTATTTTTAAAGATATTTTTCCCTATCCTGATTTATCAATTTGCCAATTATTCTGCATCCTTTGTTGATACAACTATGACTGGTCAATACAACACCATGGACTTGGCTGGTGTGTCTATGGCAACCAGTATCTGGAATCCCTTCTTTACCTTCCTTACAGGGATTGTGTCAGCTCTGGTGCCCATCATTGGTCATCATCTTGGTCGAGGCAAAAAGGAAGAGGTTGCGTCTGATTTTTACCAGTTCATCTATCTGGCCTTGGGCCTATCCGTGGTCTTGCTGGGGATGGTAGTTTTCGTGGCACCACCAGTCTTGAATCATATTGGATTAGAAGCACCAGTGGCGGCAGTAGCGGTTCGCTATCTCTGGTTTTTATCTATCGGGATTATCCCCCTGTTGCTCTTTAGTGTTATTCGCTCCTTGCTGGATTCGCTAGGGTTGACCAGACTATCTATGTATCTCATGCTTTTGTTACTTCCTTTGAATAGTGGATTTAATTATCTCTTGATATATGGGGCCTTTGGTATTCCAGAACTGGGAGGTGCTGGTTCTGGTTTAGGTACTTCCTTGGCTTACTGGGTCTTACTGGGAATTTCTGTACTGGTTCTATTCAAACAGGAGAAGCTCAAAGCCCTACACCTTGAGAAACGAATTCCACTTAATATGGATAAAATCAGGGAAGGAGTTCGCTTAGGTCTGCCGATTGGCGGAACTGTCTTTGCGGAAGTAGCTATCTTTTCCGTGGTTGGCTTGATTATGGCTAAGTTCTCGTCCTTGATTATTGCTAGTCACCAGTCAGCTATGAATTTTTCATCTCTCATGTACGCCTTTCCTATGAGCATCTCATCTGCTATGGCTATTGTCGTTTCCTATGAAGTGGGAGCCAAGCGATTTGATGATGCGAAAACCTATATTAGTTTAGGAAGATGGACAGCCCTTATTTTTGCAGGCTTCACCTTATCCTTCCTTTACATTTTTAGGGGAAATGTGGCTAGTCTTTACGGGAACGACTCAGAATTTATCGATTTGACAGCGCGTTTTTTGACTTACAGCCTTTTCTTTCAGTTAGCAGATACCTTTGCGGCACCGCTTCAGGGAATTTTGCGAGGCTATAAGGATACAGTTATTCCTTTTTACCTTGGTTTGCTTGGTTATTGGGGCGTAGCAATCCCAGTGGCTATAGTCTTCGATTCCCTAACAACCTTTGGAGCTTATTCTTACTGGATCGGCTTGATTATTAGTTTGGTTGTGAGTGGAGTTCTCTACCGTTGGCGTTTAACTGTGATTATGAAGAGATTTGAATCTTTAGCAAAATCCAAAAGCTAAAAAGTTTGTGAAAAAATATTCTTGATAAGAAAATCCCTTGTTTTCACGGGGTTTTATTTTTTATTTTGTGAAATTTCTTTTAGAAAAACTTTGACAGTATTTGTCAAAAACGGTAAAATAGTAAGGTAAGAAGAAAGTTAGAAAGGCAAGAAGATGTCAACTTTAGATAAAAATCTTTTGCTAGAAATGTTCCGCAAGATGGAAGAAATCCGTCGCATGGACTTAAAAATTGCGCAATTAGTAAAGAAAGGGAAAGTGCCAGGAATGACGCACTTTTCTGTTGGAGAGGAAGCCGCTAACGTGGGTGCAATGCTGGCTCTCAACCCAGACGATTTGATCACATCAAACCACCGTGGTCACGGACAAGCTATTGCCAAAGGAATTGACCTCAACGGAATGATGGCTGAAATTCTTGGAAAATACACTGGAACCTGTAAAGGTAAAGGTGGTTCTATGCATATTGCTGACCTTGATGCTGGTAACCTTGGTGCCAATGGTATCGTAGGTGGTGGTATGGGAATCGCTGTTGGTGCAGCCCTCAGTCAGCAAATGCAAAATACTGGAAAAATTGTAGTCTGCTTCTTTGGAGATGGTGCGACCAACGAAGGTGTTTTCCACGAAGCAGTAAATATGGCCTCTATCTGGAAACTCCCTGTCATTTTCTACTGCATTAACAACGGTTATGGAATCTCAGCGGATATCAAGAAAATGACCAATGTAGAGCATATCCATCAACGTAGCGCTGCATATGGAATTCCTGGAATGTTCATCGAAGACGGTAACAATGTCATCGACGTCTATGAAGGATTTAAGAAAGCTGTAGACCATGTTCGTGGTGGCAATGGACCAGTCTTGATTGAAAGTGTCACTTATCGTTGGCTTGGTCACTCATCATCTGACCCTGGTAAATATCGTACGCGTGAAGAAGTGGAATTGTGGAAACAAAAAGACCCGATCGAAAACCTCCGCAAGTACCTCATTGAAAACACTATTGCAAGTGCCGAAGAATTGGAAGAAATCCAAGCGCAAGTCAAGGAAGCAGTAGAAGCTTCTGTTAAATTTGCAGAGGAAAGTCCATTCCCACCACTTGAATCAGCATTTGAAGATATTTACGCAGACTAAGGAGAAAGAGATAAAATGGAAACAAAAACAATGTCCTTCCGTGACACCATTATCCTTGCTATGTCTGAGGAAATGCGTCGCGATGAAAATGTATTCTTGATGGGAGAAGATGTCGGTGTCTTTGGAGGAGACTTCGGTACTTCTGTTGGAATGCTTGAAGAATTTGGTCCAGAACGCGTTCGTGACTGTCCGATTTCTGAAGCTGCCATTTCAGGAGCAGCAGCAGGAGCAGCCATGACAGGACTTCGTCCAATCGTTGATATGACCTTCATGGACTTCTCGGTTATTGCCATGGACAATATCGTCAACCAAGCAGCTAAAACACGTTACATGTTTGGTGGTAAAGGTCAGGTTCCAATGACTGTTCGTTGTGCAGCTGGTAACGGAGTTGGCTCTGCCGCCCAGCACTCGCAATCACTAGAGTCTTGGTTTACTCACATTCCAGGACTTAAGGTTGTGGCTCCAGGTACACCTGCTGACATGAAAGGACTGCTCAAGTCTTCTATCCGTGATAACAACCCAGTTATTATTCTTGAGTACAAGTCAGAATTTAACCAAAAAGGGGAAGTACCAGTTGATCCAGACTACACGATTCCACTTGGAGTTGGGGAAATCAAACGTGAAGGGACAGATGTAACAGTTGTTACTTATGGAAAAATGCTTCGCCGTGTGGTTCAAGCTGCTGAAGAATTAGCAGAAGAAGGCATTTCAGTTGAAATTGTGGACCCACGTACCCTTGTTCCACTTGATAAGGATATCATCATTAACTCAGTGAAGAAGACTGGTAAGGTCGTTCTAGTCAACGATGCCCACAAAACAAGTGGCTATATCGGCGAAATTTCAGCTATTATTTCAGAATCAGAAGCATTTGACTATCTAGATGCACCAATCCGCCGCTGTGCAGGAGAAGATGTTCCAATGCCTTACGCGCAAAACCTAGAAAATGCAATGATTCCAACAGTTGAAAGCATCAAAGATGCAATCCGTAAGACTTATAACAAAGAGTAGTATTACATAAGATAAGTTATGTAAAGTCAATGTTATCTTTCGCAAGAAAAGTTGATTCGATAATATTCGACGAATGAATTAGTAAGTCTACTAGGTTGACCGCTTAATAGCGACAACAGTAGCAACTTGAGATACATGTTGTATCCAAGTTGCTTGTAGAGTTGAACACGGGCTAAAAGCTCGGAAAAAAGATAAATCCCCTTGGCTTCATCGAAGCCATCGTCGATTTCCTATTTTTCAGTCGCTTTTAAACGCCCTTAGTATCATTTAATTGAATTCGGACGGAGGTCTGCGAAAAAAAGATAGATTTCCTTGTGTTCATCGAACACATCGTCAATCTCCTATTTTTTCATTGCCCTCTTCGTCCTTAATATCTTAGTATAGAATTGGAGAGGTCATGGCTGATGACAAGCTAAGAGCGACTCCTGCGGCTAGAAAGTTAGCGGATGATTTAGGGATCAACCTCTACGACGTTCCTGGCTCAGGTGCAAACGGTCGTGTCCACAAAGAAGACGTGGAAACTTATAAAGACACAAACGTGGTTCGCATTTCGCCACTTGCAAAACGAATTGCCCTCGAACATAACATTGCTTGGCAGGAAATCCAAGGAACTGGTCATCGTGGTAAAATCATGAAGAAGGATGTTTTGGCCTTGCTTCCTGAAAATATTGAAAATGATACCATCAAGTCTCCTGCTCAGATTGAAAAAGTGGAAGAAGTTCCTGATAACGTAACACCATACGGTGAAATTGAACGTATTCCAATGACACCAATGCGTAAGGTTATTGCCCAACGTATGGTTGAATCTTACCTAACTGCGCCAACCTTCACGCTCAACTATGAAGTTGATATGACTGAAATGTTGGCTCTTCGTAAGAAGGTGCTTGAACCAATCATGGAAGCAACTGGGAAGAAGACTACTGTAACAGACCTTCTTTCACTTGCAGTTGTTAAGACTCTTATGAAACACCCATACATCAACGCTTCATTGACAGAAGATGGCAAGACCATTATCACTCACAACTATGTCAATCTTGCCATGGCAGTTGGGATGGATAATGGATTGATGACACCTGTTGTGTACAATGCGGAGGAGATGAGTCTTTCAGAACTGGTTGTAGCCTTCAAGGATGTGATTGGCCGTACCTTGGATGGCAAATTGGCTCCAAGTGAACTTCAAAATTCAACATTCACAATCAGTAACTTGGGAATGTTTGGCGTTCAGTCCTTTGGTCCTATCATTAACCAACCAAACTCAGCTATCCTTGGTGTCAGTTCGACAATTGAGAAGCCAGTTGTCGTCAATGGTGAAATTGAGATTCGCCCTATCATGAGCCTAGGATTAACCATCGACCACCGTGTCGTAGATGGTATGGCTGGTGCTAAGTTTATGAAGGACTTGAAAGAATTGATTGAAAATCCAATCTCAATGTTGATTTAAGAGCAAGAGTATTCATTTTTAAGATATAGATAAAGGAAGGAAGACATGGCCTTAGAAGTAATTATGCCAAAAGCCGGCGTGGATATGACAGAAGGACAAATCGTCCAATGGAATAAAAAAGTCGGAGAATTTGTAAAAGAAGGAGAAATCCTTTTGGAAATCATGACTGATAAAGTCAGCATGGAATTGGAAGCCGAAGAAGACGGTTACTTGATTGCTATCCTCAAAGGAGATGGTGAAACTGTCCCTGTAACGGAAGTTATCGGTTACCTTGGCGAAGAAGGGGAAAATATCCCAACAGCTGGAGCCGTAGCGCCAGAAGCTAGCCCAACACCTGCAGCTAGTGCCTCAAACGACGATGGTAAGAGCGATGATGCCTTTGATATCGTTGTGATTGGTGGAGGTCCTGCTGGATATGTGGCAGCCATTAAAGCAGCTCAACTCGGTGGTAAGGTTGCCCTTGTTGAGAAATCAGAACTCGGTGGAACCTGCTTGAACCGTGGTTGTATTCCAACCAAGACCTACCTTCATAATGCTGAAATCATCGAGAATATCGGTCATGCCGCAAACCGTGGTATCGTAATCGAAAATCCAAACTTCACTGTAGATATGGATAAACTCCTTGAAACCAAGTCTAAGGTTGTTAATACCTTGGTAGGTGGGGTTGCAGGTCTTCTTCGTAGTTATGGAGTTACTGTACATAAAGGTATTGGTACTATTACTAAAGACAAGAATGTCTTGGTAAATGGTTCTGAATTGCTTGAAACCAAGAAAATCATCCTTGCTGGTGGTTCAAAAGTCAGCAAAATCAACGTTCCTGGTATGGAATCTCCACTTGTCATGACTAGTGATGACATTCTTGAAATGAATGAAGTGCCAGAAAGCCTTGTTATCATCGGTGGTGGTGTTGTCGGTATCGAACTTGGTCAGGCCTTCATGACATTTGGTTCAAAAGTAACTGTTATCGAAATGATGGACCGTATCGTGCCAGCTATGGATGCAGAAGTGTCTAAGAACCTTCGCTTGATCCTTGAGCGTAAAGGAATGACCATCTTGACTGGTACTAAACTGCAAGAAATCATCGAGGAAAATGGTCAACTTCGTATCAAGGTTGAAGGAAAAGACGATATCATCGTAAATAAAGCTCTTCTTTCAATCGGTCGTGTTCCAGACCTTGAAGGTATTGGTGATGTTGAGTTTGAATTGGATCGTGGACGTATCAAGGTCAACGAATACATGGAAACTTCTGTTCCAGGTATCTATGCACCAGGTGATATCAACGGTACTAAGATGTTGGCTCACGCAGCCTTCCGTATGGGGGAAGTTGCTGCTGAAAATGCTCTTAAAGGAAATCATGCTGTTGCCAAGTTGAACTTGACTCCTGCAGCCATCTATACTCTTCCTGAAGTAGCAGCAGTAGGTTTGACAGAAGAACAAGCCCGTGAGAAATACGATGTTGCCATCGGTAAGTTCAACTTTGCTGCTAACGGTCGTGCTATTGCATCGGATGCTGCTCAAGGTTTCGTAAAAGTCATTGCAGATAAGAAATACGGAGAAATCCTTGGTGTTCATATTATCGGTCCTGCAGCTGCAGAATTGATTAACGAGGCATCAAGCATTATCGAAATGGAAATCACTGTTGAAGAAATGCTGAAGACTATCCACGGACACCCAACTTACTCTGAAGTGATGTACGAAGCATTTGCGGATGTTCTAGGAATGGCTATCCATTCACCTAAGAAAAAATAAAAGAAAGATAGATTAGACTGGAAAGGTGTTTTCCAGTCTCTATCGTATAAAGGGATATCATGAAATATATTATCAATCATTCAAACGACACTGCCTTTAATATTGCCTTGGAAGAATACGCCTTTAAACACCTTTTGGATGAGGATCAAATCTTCCTACTTTGGATTAACAAGCCATCTATCATTGTTGGTCGTCACCAGAATACCATCGAAGAAATCAACCGTGATTATGTTCGCGAAAATGGTATTGAGGTGGTCCGCCGTATCAGTGGTGGTGGAGCTGTTTACCACGATTTAAATAACCTCAACTACACGATCATTTCAAAAGAAGATGAAAACAAGGCTTTTGACTTCAAGAGCTTCTCAACTCCAGTTATCAATACCCTGGCTCAACTTGGGGTTAAAGCTGAGTTCACAGGTCGTAATGACCTTGAGATTGATGGTAAGAAATTCTGTGGCAATGCACAAGCCTATATCAATGGCCGTATCATGCACCACGGTTGCTTGCTCTTTGACGTTGATTTGTCAGTCCTCGCAAATGCCCTCAAGGTTTCAAAGGACAAATTTGAATCAAAAGGTGTGAAATCCGTCCGTGCCCGTGTCACCAATATTGTCAATGAATTACCAGAAAGAATCACAGTCGAAGAATTCCGTGACTTACTCTTGGAATACATGAAAAAAGAGTATCCAGAGATGACAGAATACGTTTTTTCTGAGGAAGAATTGGCTGAAATCAATCGCATCAAGGATACCAAGTTCGGTACTTGGGACTGGAACTATGGTAAGTCACCTGAGTTTAACGTCCGTCGTGGAACAAAATTCACCAGTGGTAAAGTGGAAGTCTTTGCTAATGTTCTCGAATCAAAAATCCAAGACATCAAGATTTATGGTGACTTCTTTGGTATTGAAGACGTTGCTGCAGTAGAAGATATCCTTCGTGGGGTGAAATACGAACGCGAAGATGTCCTTAAGGCGCTAGAAACCATTGATATCACACGCTACTTCGCTGGTATTAGCCGTGAAGAAATCGCTGAGGCGGTAGTTGGATAAATCAAAAAGAAGTTGGTTGTAGGACCAGCTTCTTTTTTTTGATATTTATTTACATAATTTAAAGTACGTAAAATTATAAACTATCTAGAGCATTTTTTTGTTCATCGTTGACGATATGGGTATAGAGGTCAGTGACTTGTGTACTGGCATGTCCTAGCTGATGACTGACCAAAACTTGCGATTTAGTGGCATCATAGAGCCTGGTTGCTAGCGTATGGCGTAGTTTATGGGGTGTTACACGGACTTTGAAGTCCTCAGAGTACTTAGCAACCATTTTCTCAACGCTGGAAGCATCGATACGATTAGGAACACCTCTGTAGAGAGTCAAAAAAAGGGCTGTATCTGTTTTTTCTGTCTTATAGCGTTGATTTCGAATAGCAAGATAATTCTCTAAATAAGGCTTAGCAAAAGCAGCGACATTGACCGAGTCACGTTTGCCACCTTTTCGAGTGACATCGATAACCATCATTTTGAGATTGAGATCCCTTAGATCCAGATTAACAGCTTCAGATAAACGGACACCAGAAGCCAAGAGAAGGGCAATAATAGCCAAATCACGTTCTTTATTTTTGTTGAATGATGAGAGAGCGCGATTTGAAAGTTGTTGTGGGTACTCTTGGTCGATATAAGTTAGAAAACCTTCTGTTTCATCACCTAGAAAGAGTTTTTGCTTGATGTTTTCAGCTCTGGCAGCAAGTGTTTCTTTCTTTTTCTTGGTTGAAACTTTCTTCATTACATTACGATAGAAATAAGGTTCCCCTTGATCGTTTTCAACCTCCTCGGTCAGATACTTGTAAAGACTAGAAAGTGCTGACAAAGTCCGATTGATAGTTGTCTGTGAAACACCTTGCTTTGTTGTATTAGCATTCAGCAAAGGACGTTCACGTAGGTAAAGGATAAAGGATTCCATGTCTTTCTTAGACATATTTTCCAAGACAGATAAAGAAATATCAGATATTTTATCGGCGTTTGAGATACCAGACTCTAAAACCCAGCTGAAAAATCGATCGTATTCCTTGAGGTATTCGTACAAGGTTGTAAAACTGTAAGGAACAGCAAGCTTAGATTGGTAGTATTCCAGAACATACCAGGGCATGATTTGTTTTAGTTTGTCGATTCGTTCCAGTAAAATCTCACGTTTCATGTATTTTCTCCATAAATAAGTCTACTAGTAGTATAGCATAGACTCATATATTTTTCAAGAAAATTATAGTTTTTCGGAAAGATGTTATAGAATTTTTAAAAAAGACTTAAATCTGTGTAAAACAGATCTAAATCTTTGAAGTCATTATTGTGAATCATTATTTAGTGCTTTTTCTAGTTTTCAAATACTAAACCAGAATGAAATAGTCAACAGAATAAAGAAAATAATAAAGAACTCAACCACTAAGCTTCTGTTCATTCTACATAACTGAAGAGGTATAAAAGGAGCTATGAGATACAAAATGCATTGTATAATTGCTATCGTTTTCTTTTTCATGATTTTAATCTTACTGTAAAGATTTGATACAGTAAACTCCTTTCTAGCTTTATGCTTTATCATTTTTAACTTGATTATAGTCTTATTTTTATCCAAGTTCAATTATTTGTATGTGTAATGTCTTATCTGTAAAAAATAACCGATCTCATTGCTGAGAATCGGTTTTCTAATATATTTAATTAAGAAATTTATTTTTACATAACATAAATTATGTAAAACCCTACAACAACAAATCTTTGACTTTCCCAATTTCACTTTTTGGAATAACTAGGTGAATCATATCTCCGAGATACATTCTGGTTGAGCCGTTAACTGTTTGGTTCTTGCCATTATGGACTTGGGTGGTGATGAGTACGTTATGTGGCAAGTTGAGTTCGTGTACTTGTTTTCCTGCTATTTTATCTGAAACAGGGATTTCAATGAGAGTGACTTCACCTTCATCTGTCGCTTCTTCTGGCAGCATTTTTTCCAACATAGCCTCATATACTGGTGCACCCTTTAGTAGATCCATGATGATGTAGGCGACCAAGGTTACTAATCCAAGTGGCATGAGGTTGCGAATATCTCCTACCATCTCAGTTACGAGTATCATAGCAGTTAAGGGAGCCTTAGATATTGCTCCAAAATAGCCACTCATTCCTAGAATGACAAATATAGGGAATTGCTCCTGACTGACAAGTCCAAGATTGACACAAATAACACCAACTAGAGCTCCAAGCAAGGAGCCAAGCGCCAAAATTGGTAGGAAAATACCTCCTGGAAGGCCACTTCCATAACTAATCATGCTCCAAACAAAGCGAATCAAAAAGTAAGCTAATAGAACTTGGAAACTAAAATCTTGCTCAGTTAAGGAAAGAACCAGCTGATTTCCACCACCAAGGATTTGGGGTAAGAAGATGCCGACTGGTATGATGAGAATAAAGGCAAGAATTGGATAATAAGCTCTATCCAAACGGATTTTTTGACCAAGCCAATCATAAACTCTTCCGACGTTTAATACAGCTTTCTCATAGACAAAACCGGAAAGTCCTAGAAAAATTCCCATAAGGAGATATATCCAATACTGGTCTAGGGTCATGAGAGGGATATTATCTGGCATATCCAGTACGGGCGTTAGACCAAATATGAGCAGAGAAATAAAGTTTGCTACGAGACTAGCTGCGAGAGTAGACACCCAGAAAAAGCGTGAAAAATGGTGATAGACTTCTTCTACAACAAAGAGAAGTCCTGCTATGGGAGCATTAAATGCAGCGGCTAATCCCGCTGCAGCTCCACTCGCAATCAAGGAGCGTTCCTCTACTGGACTGGATTTGAGCCATTTGGCAATTCCTTTACCACCGACCGCTCCAAGTTGGATACTAGGCCCTTCACGCCCCAGCATGAGGCCACTTGCGATTGCAAGAATACCTAGAATATATTTTTTCCAAAGAACTCCCCACCAATTGAGAGTCATCAATCCCTTTAATTCGGCTTCGACTTGAGGAATTCCTGAGCCTTTGATATCTTTTTCTGATCGAGTTAATTTTGCACTGAGCCAACAAACTATTAAATAAAATAGACCAATGATAAAAAGATTGCGCACTAGGTGCGCTTGATCTTGATAAAGTCCTTGTATCAGGTGGAAACCTTTTTCGATTAAGAAACGAAAGGATCCAACGATAATTCCAACAACGAGACCAACAATGATTCCTCGTCCAACTTGGGATAATATGGTACTCGAGGCAAAGGCAAATTCTTTCTTGGAACTGAGTGTTTCTGACTGTTCCTCCATAATCATTCCTTCTAATTTAACTTTCTTTTTCTCCTAAAACCAGTGATTTAACGGGTTCAAAGCTGGTTCGGTGAATTGGGGTAACTCCTAGTTTTGTGAGGCCTTCCAGGTGTTTAGCAGTTCCATATCCTGCATTAGCAGCGAAATCATAGCCGGGAAATTGCTGGTCGAATTCCTTCATCAATTCATCACGTGTCACCTTGGCTACTATAGAAGCTGCTGCAATTGAAAGGGAATTGGCATCCCCTTTGATGATAGATGTTTGTGAAATTGGCAAATCCAGTTTCATGGCATCTATCAAAAGGTGCTCAGGTTGCGGACTGAGCTGGGAGATTGCTTCCTTCATAGCTAGTTTGGTTGCTTCATAGATATTGACTTGGTCGATGACCTGATTATCCATGATACCAATCCCGATTGACAAGGCTTGATCCTGAACGGCTTGGAAAATCTCCAGATGTTTCTTTTTAGGAATTTTCTTGCTGTCGTTGAGACCTTTAATCTTACAATTTTGAGGTAAAATAACAGCTGCAGCGACTACAGGCCCAGCCAGAGGACCACGACCAACCTCATCAACACCAGCAATTAAGGTCAATCCTTGCTTGTAAAGTTCTTTTTCATAGGAAAGCATGGATTCCAAACGAAGATCCTCCTCCAATTCTGCCTGAATGGCTTTTTTACGCTTGCTGATTTCCTTTTGAACTCCAGAGCGATTATCCTTTTCAAGCTCTAAAAAAATAGGACTATCAAGGTCCTTGACAGTAGCAAGGAGTTCTTTGATTTCTTTAATCGTCGCCATCTAGGTCTTCCAATGTATCTAAGGTATAGTTACCGAGTTTGCCGTCGCGGACTTCCTTCACGAAGAGACTGTAAAAGCGGTCATAGTCATCACGGAAACCGAGAGCACGGGTCATGTCCATAATAATAACAGGCGCTTCTTCCTCAATTTTCATTTGTTTGAAGCGTTCAGCCAGCTTTTCTGGATAATGTTCTTTGAAATAATTGAGGCCAAAAATAGTTACCTCATCCATAGGAAGCAACTGGTCTTTGATAGCTCCAGTCAAGGCCAACTTAAGAGCTACAGTTTCATCCTCAAACTTAGGCCAGAGAATCCCCGGTGTATCCAAAATTTCCAGGTCTTTATTGGTTTTGAGCCATTGTTGTCCCTTGGTAACACCTGGTTTGTTTCCTACAACAGCAATTTTCTTACCAGCCAAACGGTTCATAAGAGTTGATTTACCAGCATTTGGAATCCCGATAATCATAGTACGCAAGGTTTCAATTTTAATCCCACGTTCTCTCTGGCGAGCAATCTTATCCGCCATGAGCTTTTTGGCCGCATCTGTTACAACTTTTACAGTCACTTGCTCTTTGGAGTTGATAGCTAGCGTCTGAATTCCTTGTGATTCAAAATACTGGCGCCATTCCTTTGTCATTGCTGGGTCAGCCAAGTCAGCCTTATTTAAAATCAAGAGTTTTGGTTTGTCACCAACAATTTTGGTCAACATAGGATTTTGACTAGATAGAGGTAAGCGTGCATCCACCAAAATCGTCACAAAATCAACAAATTTTAAATTTTCCTGAACCTGTCGACGAGCTTTAGACATGTGACCAGGAAACCATTGAATAGTAGCCATAATATATCTCCTTCGGATTGAAAAAACTGTAAAAACGTTTTCTTTCTTATCCTCTATTCTATCATAAATTAGTCTTTTTTGCATAAGCTTTTGTTTGTAATAGCTACTTTTTAAAGGAAGACTGATTTCAACCCCACTTAATTTATATATTAACCTTATATAAAATTCCATGTCTTATATATTTAGTTTTAGATGAGTATTCGAGATAAAAATGGGACTATACAATTTGTCAAAATGCCTTCTATCCAGCTTTCCTGTGCTGAGGAGAGATGTTCTGCCTGGAGACTTTCTTTTAGAAAATCTCGAACTTGTTCTGGTGCGATTTCAAACTCAAAGGCTTTCATTTTATAGAGAAAATCAATAAGATGATCTGACAGATATTCGGTTGAAAAGGGAACTTCTCCACTTTTTCGATATTCTAATAAGAGCCGAGCAAATCGAGTTTTTTCTTCAGGAAGCTCACGAAAATAGGAATTGAGGAGCCAGGTCTGCTTCTGCTTTCTTTCAATTGGATCTTGACTAGCAATTCGTTGGTCTTTTTCCAGCTCTTTTTGGTATTGCTTGGCCTTGACAGCCCGTTCTGTCCTATTTTTACCAAAAAGAATTTTTTCCCACTTGCGTTCTTCTTGGGTTAGGGTTTCTGTAAAGCCAAAGTAATCCTGATAAGCACGCTCCGCTGGGCCCATGGCTAGAACCAGATTGTCTGCATATTGTTTGGCGATTTTATCCCTCTTCTTGCGCTCTTTCTCTGCCTGGATACGGAGTTCTTGTTCGTAGTCAATTTTCTCCTTACCTAGCTTGACAAGGTAGAGTTGGTCATCTGGTTTTCCAAGTAAAAAGGGTTTGATACACTTTTCAAGGACTTCTTCCATCCGAGCCTTCTTCTTAGGCTCTGCCTTGGTCCAACTTCCTCCTTGAAAGACTTCTAGGAAGAGCTGGTAGTCTTTCTCAGGTGAGAACTGATTGCCACGATTAGCTTTAAAAACACCTTTTTCCCAGAGCCACTTTAGAAGACGCTCGTCAAAGTCACTTTTATTGACCTTGATTTTTTCCTTTTTCTGGGCTTTTCTGGTCAGATTTTCAACCTTTCTGAGCAGTTTTTCCTCCTCTTCCAGTTGCTGGTCAAGGGTCAATCGATGAAAGTGTCTGACGCAGTCGCTGCCTATAGGAAATAGTCGTTGACCAGTCACTCCGTTAAAGAGTTCGTAGGCGTATTTGATAGCATTTCCACAGACACAATTGCTACGGCCGATACCGTTAAAAATCAAGGAAACTTCATTCCATTCCTTGGTAGCTTGTTCCCAAGTATTAGCTTTTGAAGCCTGTAAAACCGCATCGTGCAGGGATTTTCTAACTGGAAGTGTCATGAGGTCTCCTTTCTAGATTATACTTTTACAACTTGAACCTCGTCTTTACCGAGTAAAATCAAGTATTTTTCAATATTTTCAATCGAATAGGCTCGAGATAAAGCCTCTCCGTATAGGGCTAATTGCACACGATAACGGTCTATGAGTTGACTTGGATCATCATAGCGGTCTGTCTTATAGTCAAACATAACAATTTTGTCTTCGTAA
This sequence comes from Streptococcus mitis, assembly GCF_003942765.1. GTDB lineage: Bacteria > Bacillota > Bacilli > Lactobacillales > Streptococcaceae > Streptococcus > Streptococcus mitis_BE. Next base: position 58,108 of record NZ_RJNW01000001.1, on the reverse strand, counting down.
AGGAGATAGCCATCAAGGATACCACGGACAACGAAGTCTTCCTGACTCTTTTGATCTCGTTTGAGCATGGAGAAAGGTTGCTCACGGTAGAGATGGTTGGTATTAGCAAGAATTTCCTGACCGAGTGCTGTGTCAAAGAAAGCAAGAATTTTAGCAAGATTAATCTTTTCTCTGACAGCTGGGCTGGTTTGAACTTGTTTGAGAGTTTCTGTCAGGCTAGTAAGTGTTGGTCTCTGACTGAGGTCCATTCTCTGCATGAGTTCGTGGGTAGCACTACCAATCTCAGCTCCTGTTATCTTTTCTCTGCTTGAAAAATCTGGCAAATCAAAGCTGATTTTCTTGTCTACTGACTGGCCTTGACCTGCAATCTCGACACCTTCCATATCCATAACTGGTTCGTAAAATTTCTTGATTTGACTTGGGGTTTGAACACTTGGCAATTCAATAGCTGCGCGGTGAAGAGTATTATAGATTTCCACCTCTTTCAGCATTTCGAGAGCTTCCTTAATGGTTTCTGACTGACGATTATCTGCTTGAGAGCTAGCTTGGAGAGGGCTCTTGTTTTCCAATTCTCCTATATCTTCTCTAGTCAACTGGTCTTCGCCAACAAAGCGATAGCTAAAACTGAGATTATCCTTGGCAAATACTTTACTGATAGTCCAAATCCAATCTTGGAAATTCCTTGCTTGCAGTCTAGTAGAGCTATTTAGTTTTCCATTCTTAGCTGCTGGGTATTCCTTGGCTTCCAACTTTTCGCGAGAACCCTTGCCGACAAGGTAGAGCTTTTTCTCAGCTCGAGTCATAGCAACATACAGTAGACGCATTTGCTCAGAATAGCTTGCCAGCTGTAATTCTTCTTCGTTCTGTCTATAGGTCAGACTAGGAATGGAGAGTTTGATGGTTTTAGGATAGTGATCTTCCACTGCTCCTGTCTCCATTTTGGCAATATATTTGACACCAAGACCATTCTGACGACTGAGAATGACTTCTGACATGCTGTCTTGCTTGTTAAAATCCTGATCCATATTGAGGATAAAGACGTAAGGAAACTCCAGCCCTTTACTCTTGTGGATGGTCATAAGCTCTACTGCATCTTTTGGCGGTGCGACGGCTACGCTTGCCAAATCGTGCTGGGCTTCTAAGACTTGGTCAATCATACGAATAAAACGCGACAAGCCCTTGAAATTACTCTTTTCAAACTGGTCAGCTCGCAGTGCTAGGGCATAGAGATTGGCCTGTCTAGCAGGACCATTTGGCAAAGCCCCAACATAATCGTAGTAAAAACGGTCGTTATAAATCTTCCAAATCAAGTCATAGAGGGAGTGGGTTTTGGCATACAAACGCCAAGAAGCCAAGATATCCATGAATTGCTTTAGTTTTTCAGCTAACTCTGTATGAATCAAGCCTTTTTGACTACTTGCCAGTTTTTGTGCATTGACTAGTTTCTCATAGAGATTTTCTTGGACTTTATCCTCTGTTTTCTGAAGGGAAAAACGTGCTAACTCGTCCTCATCAAAACCAAACATTGGAGACTTCATAAGGGCAACCAAGGCATAGTCTTGAAGAGGATTGTGAATGACACGAAGGGTGTCTAGCATGACTTGCACTTCTAGGGATTGGAGATAATTGTTTTGCTCTCCGTCAGTTTTGACAGGGATCCCATACTCAGACAGGGCGAGGAGAATCTGGTCATTACGACTGCGACTGGAGGTTAGAAGGGCAATTTCCTTAAAGGCAACACCTTTTTCCTGATGAAGTTTAAGGATTTCCTTAATGACCAGGCGCATTTCACCAGTCAGTTTAGTGTCAGCTTGGTCCTCTTCTTCCTCACCTGTGTCGTCCTTGTCGTAGAGGAGAAATTCTGCCTTGTTGTCTGGATTGGGAGTCAGTTTGGTATTGGCAAAAACAAGCTGGTGCATGTTATCATAGTTGATTTCGCCGACCTCTTGGTCCATGAGACGTTCAAAGACATCATTGGTTGCTGACAGCACTTCTGAACTACTACGGAAATTTTCTTTAAGCAAAATCAGCTTGCCTTCGTGTGGATTTTGCGCATAGCGTTGGAACTTTTCATTGAAAATCTGGGGATCTGCCTGACGGAAACGATAGATAGATTGCTTGATATCTCCCACCATAAAGCGATTGTGACCATTAGACAGCAATTCCAACATCCGTTCTTGAATGTGGTTGGTATCCTGATACTCATCGACCATAACTTCATGGAAGCGCTCCTGATAAGCCTCACGAACTTGCGGGAAATTCTCTAAAATCTCAATGGTGTAATGGCTGATATCAGCGAATTCAAAGGCGTTTTCCTGACGCTTACGCTGATGATAAGCTTCCACAAAATCGCTCATGAAGGTTTGGAAAGTCTTAGCTAGTTCCCAGGTGTCTTCATGATAACGTTCTTGATAGTCGAGAATGGTTATCTGGTCTGACAGTTGTCCTAGTTTAGCAAACTGGATCTTTCTCTCTTCATTGTAGGCATCGGCCAGTGGCTTCAAATCAGCCTTACGGCTGGCATTGGTCAGAGCTCGACCATTTTTCTCTTTCGAAATTGCGACAACACGCGCAAGCACCGTTTGATAAGCCTGACTATCGGACTCTTGATTTAAGGAGCCAATTTCATCCAGAATCAACTGAACATTTTCTAAATAAGCTGCCTTGGGAAACTCCTTGGCATCATTATCCAGATGGTAACGGAAAAAGCTTTCCAAATTCCAAAGGGCTTGCTGGATTTTCTCAGTCAGTTTTTCTTTTTCACTGGTAAAATCAGCTTTCTCAAAGCCTTTGAGGAAAGATTCACTTAACCATTTCTGAGGATTGCTGGTGGATTGGAGAAAGTCATAGATTTTATAGACTTGCTGGCGCAGCCCCCGTTCATCCTTGCCACGCCCTGCAAAGTTTTTCAGCAAATGACTAAAGTTCTCTTTCTGTTTGCCTTGGTAATGGGATTCAAAGACCTCATGAAAGACTTCATTTTTTAGAAGGAGTTGCTCGCTTTGGTTTTGTAAAATACGGAAATTAGGCGCAATATCAATTAGATAGCCATGTTTACCAAGGAATTTTTGTGTAAAGGAGTCCATGGTTCCGATGGCAGCGTTGGGTAGGTCTGCCAACTGGCGACCCAAGTGTTGTTTGAGCTCGACATCATGCGTTTCTTGGATTTGTTGGCTGATTTTTTTCTCTAAACGTTCCTTAAGCTCTGTGGCAGCCTTGACAGTAAAGGTTGAGATAAAGAGTTGAGAAATTTCGACACCACGCGTCAATTGGTCCAGAATGCGCTCGGCCATGACAAAAGTCTTCCCAGAACCAGCCGACGCTGAAACGAGAATATTCTGATCAGAAGTGTAGATAGCTTCGATTTGCTCGGCAGTTTTCTTTTGTTCCTTGCTCGAATGCGCTTCTGCTTCTTGCAATTTTTGAATTTCTTCCTCAGTTAAAAAGGGAATAGGCTTCATCGATTCAACTCCTCTCTTATTTTTTCAAACCAAGCTTGCTTGAGTTTTTCTCCAACCAGACGCTTTCCGTCAGCCAAATTCAACTTTTCTAGGAAACGGGCTTGGCCCAAGTGGTAATTGGCTTCAAATCCAGCGATGGCTTGGTGTTGCTGAACATACGGTGCAATACTTCTGCCATTTTCAGTATAAGGGTTAATGGCGAACTGACCTTCTAAAATCTTCTCAGCTGCTTTCTTGTAAAGATGGGCATTGTAGTCCAGTAGGAGCTGGAATTCCTCATCCGTCAGCTGATTGGCCTTATTTTTATTGTAAAATTCACCCAAATGACTGCTTTCTTTTTCTAAAAAGAGGCCTTGGTATTTCATTGATTTGCTAGCTTCTACTACTGCACCTGCTAGACTTTTAACAGCCATCAGAGATTGGACAGGCTCAGCCATTTCCAAGTACATAGCGCCGAAAAAGTTTTGTTCCCCTTCTCTTTTTAAGGCAGCTAGATAGGTTGGCAACTGGGAATTGAGCCCATTAAAGAAATGAGGAAATTGAAACTGGGTCAGACTGGACTTGTAGTCTACTACTCCTATCGATCCATCCGCTTTCAAACGGTCAATGCGGTCAACCTTACCTCGTACAAAGACACTGCGTCCATTGTCTAATTGAATAAAGGCCTGCTCTTTTCCACCGAAATTCGCTTCCTCTTTGATGGTTTCGATAGCTGGATTGTGTCGGAGAATATGTCCAGTCGTCCGTGCAACATCAAGCAGAACTTCCTTGGTAAACTGGGCTTCCAAACTTTCCTGATAAATGGCTTCAAATTCGCGTTCTTGACTGGTTTCTTGAATAGCTTGTTCTAGACGTTGGTCAAAGGAATCTTCGTCAGGCAACTGCAAGGCGCGTTCAAAAATGCGGTGTAAGAAATTCCCATGACTACGAGCATCTGGACGCAGGCGCAATTCTTCCTGCAAGCCTAGAACATAACGGAGGAAATAACTGTATTGGTTACGGTAAAACTCCGTCAAACCAGAGGTAGACAGGTAAAATTCCTTGTCAGCTGGATAGAGAGCCTGTAAGGTATCCTTGGTCAACTGCTTACTGCTTGGACTGGTTGGGAGGGCTGGATTTTCCAAACCTTGCTGGTCTAGTTTTTTACCCATGACACGAGCTAGAACCTTAATAAATGTCAAATCTTGTTCAGTCTCACTCATCTCGCCCTGCTGGTGATAGGCAACCAGACTAGACAAAAGACTGTGATAGGACCCCATATCTTCCTTAGACAGCCCTTTGTGATTCATCCTCTTCTCTTTTCGACTAAATCCAAAATGGACCAACTCTTGAAGATAGGCAGACTCCTTGCTTTCACTTTCGTTAAAAAGGCTTGGAGCTGACAAGATTAACTCTTTACGAGCAGAATTAACCAAGGAAAGCATAGTATAGCGATTTTTCTTGAGATTTTCACTGCTGGCAATCAGCAATTGAACGCCTTCTTCGGTTGCTTGGTTTAAGTTTTGTCTTTCTTCGTCTGTCAAAAGACTGGTGTTTTGTGCGATTTTTGGTAAATGATCCTGAGTCAGACCAATAGCGTAAACAAAGTCAGCTGTCAAAGGCGCAATCAAATCGTAACTCTGCACCAGAACGGTGTCCACTGTTGCTGGAATGGTACGGTATTGAGATAGGCTCATTCCAGAATGGAGCAGGGCTAGGAAGTCTTCTAGACTAACCTGTGAACCAGCAAAAACGGTCGCAAATTGTTCTAAAACATGACAGAAAGCCTTCCAAACTTCGGCTTGTCTTTCCTGTTCTATAGCTTCCATAGTGGCTGTCAAATCTTGTAACTGCTTGGTCACAGCTCCTTCTTTTAGAAAAGAGTTCCACTTTTGCAAGAGATTTTCAGACTTCTGTTTTCGACTGGTAAAGAGAGTTTCAAGAGGTTCTAAAATTCTCAGGCGAAGAGCATTTAAACGTTCCAGATTAAATTTTCCATGGTGGGATTTGGTGAAGGTTTGCTGAAAGGCTGGCAAGCCATTGATACCAAGATAGCGGAGATATTGCTCAAAAGCATCAATATCAGCCTGACTAAGGTCTGTATACAAACCAGTTCTAAGAAGGTTTATCACATCCTCCTGACGGAAACGATAGCGTTTTAAAGCCAAGATAGACTCGACAAACTGAGCTAAAGGGTGATGCGCCATGGATTCGCTTCTACCAAGATAAAAAGGAATCTGATACTGGTCAAAAATGGTTTTCAGCGATAATTGATAAGAAGCTACATCCCCCAATAGAATACGAAAATGCTTGTAACTCAGGTCTGGATTTTCATGTAATTTCTGACGAATGCTACGTGCAACAAATTCCAACTCTTCTTTTTGAGTCAAGCAAGACCAGATTTGTAAGTTTTCACGGTCCTCATCATCTATATTCAATGTTAATTTTGAAAAGTCATAAGACGACTCCAGCATACGAGATGCCTTGTCAAAACTATCCATCTTCTCATGAGTTTGAGAACAGTCCAGAGCAGGCGTTTGGTATTTAGAGGCCAGATGATGGAGAAACTCCACACTGGCTTGGTAGAGATTGCCCTCACTAAAAGGACTAGTATAAGCTTTTTTACTAGCATAAACCCCAATGACAATCTCAACTCCCTTGCCATGAAGTAAGTCCACAATCCGCTCTTCCTCGGCAGAAAAACGGGTAAATCCATCAATGACCAAGGCGATTTGACTAAAATCACTACTTACTTTGTCATTCTCAATAGCCTCAATCAAATGGGACAACTGACTTCCCTGAGCTAACATGCCTTGATTGAGATAGGCCGTTACTTTCTCAAAAATCAAGAGCAAGTCTGCTCGCTTGTCCTCATCCGTCAAACTCTCCAAGTCCAAAAAACTCATCTGAGCTTTGGTCATCTCGTGATACAGTTCAATCAACTGCTGAATAAATTGAGGATCCTGCTTAATCGCACCATAAACACGTAAATCCTTAGGATCAAGTTCGGCAAGGCATTTGTAAAAGGCCATCCCAAGACCGATGTCATCTAGACTGGTTTTGACAGGTAGGTCATTCAAGATCAGGTAACGAGCCATTTGAGCAAATCGCGTAACAGTAATCGCAAAAGAAGCCTGCTGGGACAAGCATTCCAGCACGGCGCGTTCCTTTTCAAAAGAAAGAGAGTTGGGGGCGATGTAGAAGACCCGCTTGCCAGCAGCAACTAGCTCCTCCGCCTCTCTTGTTAGAATTTCAGTCAAAGAAGTCCGAATATCAGTATAAAGTAATTTCATCTCAGCCTCGTTGGAATTTTTCATTACCTTTTATTATACCATGATTAGCCCGAAGATTCCTCCTCCTTTCCTCCAAAATATGCTATAATAATACCAAAAGATAAAGAAGGAAGACCTATGATTAAACTACTAGCCTTGGATATGGACGGAACCCTCCTCAATGAAGCCAAGGAAATCCCACAAGCTCACATTACTGCTATTCACCAAGCTATTGAAAAAGGTGTCAAACTTGTTCTCTGTACAGGTCGCCCGCTTTTTGGTGTCCTCCCCTACTACAAAAAACTGGGGCTTGATCTCCAGAATGAGTATGTGATTGTTAACAACGGTTGCTCAACTCACCAGACCAGTGATTGGAGTCTGGTTGATTGGCAAGAACTCAGTCCAGATGACATTGAATACCTCTATGACCTAGCTGAAAAAAGTGATGTTCAGTTGACTCTTTTTGATGAGGAACATTATTTTGTCCTCGGTGGCAAGCCCAATCAAGTTATCCAAAATGATGCTAAACTAGTCTTTTCAGACCTGACTGAAATTTCTCTTGAGGAAGCGACTAGTGGCAAGTACCGTATGTTCCAAGGTATGTTTTTGGGGACAGAGAGCCAAACGGACGATTTTGAGAAGCGTTTTGCTGAGGAACTCTGCCAACGATTCAGTGGAGTTCGTTCGCAGCCTGTTATTTATGAAGCCATGCCACTTGGTACGACAAAGGCTACCGCTCTTTCTCGACTAGCAGCGATTTTGAAGATTGATTCCTCAGAAATCATGGCCATGGGCGATGCCAATAACGATATCGAAATGCTCCAGTTTGCAGGGCTTGGGATTGCAATGGGAAATGCCAGCGATTATGTCAAATCCCTAGCTGATGCCGTTACAGCAAGCAACGAAGAAGACGGCGTTGCGCGTGCCATTGAGAAATATATTTTATAATCAAGAAGCCCAGTTCGTGTCAACTGGGTTTTGATATTTAAGAATTCCTAAAACTTTAGAAACTCTTTAGAAATCCTTGAGCTTTCTTTGATTTCTATACTTTATACTAAAGTTAACAAAATAAATCAAAAGGAGAGAATCATGAAAACAGTACTCGACATTCATGGATTGTCCAAAAACTTTAACAAACAAGCTATTCTTCAGGATCTTCATCTAACGATAAGAGAGGGAGATATTTATGGACTTATCGGGAAGAACGGAGCTGGGAAGACCACCTTGATAAAAATCATTACGCAACTACTCTTTGCGGATAAAGGAACTATTTCTCTCTTCTCCAGCAAAACGGAAAATGAGTGGACCAAGGCTCTATCTCGAGTAGGTTCAGTGATAGAATCACCTGTAGCTCATAATCACTTAACAGCCTATCAAAATTTGAAATATTACTGTATGATTCGTCATATTCCAAATGCTGATCAAGTCATTCGAGAAACGCTGGACTATGTAGGTTTGGCAGATACAGGTAAAAAAGTCTTTCGTGATTTCTCGCTAGGAATGAAGCAAAGACTTGGTATCGCCATTGCCCTCCTATCCAAACCAGATTTCCTAATCTTAGATGAACCTATCAATGGTCTCGACCCAATCGGTATCAAAGAATTTCGTCTGATGATTCAACGGCTCAATCAAGAAAAAGGGATAACCATTCTCATTTCTAGCCATATCTTGTCAGAACTCTACCTCGTAGCTAATCGCTTTGGTATTTTAGATCAAGGAAAGATTATCCGTGAAATCAGCAAAGCTGAATTTGAAACACTAAGTGAGGATTATATTGTGCTTAAGACAGCTGACAAAGAGAAAGCTTGCCAAGTATTGAAAGAACAAATCCAGCTCCAGTTCAAGGTTGTTAATCCAGAAAATGAAATCCATATCTTTGGAAATGAACAAGATGTCAAACAGATTCTTAAGGACTTAACCTTGGCAGATATCGCTATTGACGAGATTTACTATGCCCGTCAAAACCTAGAAGAATACTTCACACAATTGGTCGAATAGGAGGAAAATCATGATACATACCATTCAAGCAGACTTTTACCGTCTTTTCCGTTCCAAAGGATTCTGGATTACAGAGTTCATTCTCTTTTCTCTCATGCTAATGGGCGCAAGTATTGGAGCTACTGGCCATCTGATGGCAATCCAGACAGAAGAGCCAGAAATTCCAACCCATGGCTGGGACGGTGTACAAGCCCTGATTAACGCATCTAGTCAAGGTTCAAACCTCGTTTTTCTCTGTATTATTCTAACTTGTCTAGTTCTCGGTGTTGATTTAATCGGAAAGCTCTATAAAAATAGTTTGACAGTAGGGGGTTCTCGTACAGAGTTTTTCTTTGCCAAAGCCTTTGTAGTAGCTTGTATTGCACTTTTGCAACTTATCATCAGCCTTGTGATTGCCTTTATTCCAGCAACTCTCTTAAATGGATTTGGAACCATGCCTGATGGCTTTATTGGCAATCTACTGATAACCATTTTCCTTCAATTTCTTTGCCTCCTTGCTTGGCTTTCCATTGTTTCCTTCATCCTCTATGTTAGTCATTCTTATCTTGCAGTATTTATTGGCTATTTGGTCAGCTCTATCTTACTTTCTATGCCAATGCTCATCTTCCCAAGTATCAAAATTTTGCCATATTTATCATTGCAGTTTTTCTATGCTATGACTGCTAATAGTGAATCCATTTTCTATACCCTTATAGTTACCTTAGCTGTTATTGTAATCTTTAATCTAAGTGGACTAGCAGTTTTCAAAAAGAAAAGTTTATAAAAAATGACCTCCTCTAGCCTACAGAGGAGGTTTATTCGTTAAAAATAAATGAAAACCGACAACCACTGCCCATCTGTGCTTAGTTTCATCTCTGAACCGAGAAGATGACATAATTCCTCAGTGATATAAAGACCTAAACCAGAGGATTCTTCGGTGTCTGATAGATTTTCAGAATAAAAACGGTTGCTGAGATTTTCTATTTTTTTGATGGGCTGTTTAACAAGGTTTGCAACCTCTAAGACAAGCTGTTCTTTTTCCTTTCTCAAAGATAGCCGCGCTTCTTCCTTGCCATGCTTGAGGACATTTCCGAGCAAATTTTGTAAAATTCGATCCAGCAAGTCTTCATCAGTCCTCATTTTTAAACCAGCTTCAACCTTAAAATCAAGCGTGATATTCGCCGCCTGAAAAACATCATAATAAGCCAGAGTCTTTTTGGTGATAAAAGCTGAAAGGTCTACTTCTTCAAGTTTTGGTTTGACAGTTCCTTCCATCAAACGACGATATTCTAGGAGAGCCTCCAAACGTTTGGAAACCAAATCAAGATGCTGGGCTACTTTTTGTAAGGTTTCTGCTTTGTCTTCAGGAGACTTTATCAATTGTTGGGTGTAGCCTGAAGCGATAGTCAAAGGTGTCCGAATATCATGGGCAATATTGCTGATGGCCATATCCAGAGTCTGCTTTTCCCTTTTCATCACCAAACGAGATTGTTCTACTTCCTGAAATAGATTCTCAATCTGCTGGTAGAGATGTAAAAAATGTTTGGAAAAAATGCTGACTCCGACTCTTTTCATACTACCCGTGAGAATCTTGTCTTCAATCTGTTGACTCAAGTTTTTAAGTGCTAGATGGTAGCGAATCAATGCAATCGATAAAATAATTAGGAGTACCAGTAGAACAAAAATTATCATGTAGGTCATTGCTTGTCTCCTTTTAATCTTACCCCAACGCCCCAGATGGTTTCAATATATTCTTGATTTGGGTCAAGCTGGTTTAATTTTTTACGAAGATTACTCAAATGCGTATTGAGAGTATTATCTCCAGGTAGGTAGCTCTCCTCCCAGACCAATTCATAAAGTTCTTCCTTGGTAAAAATTTTCTTAGGGTATTTAAGGAGAGTTTGGAGAATTAAGCATTCTTTCTTGGCAAGGCGAATCGTTTCCTGACTATTTTTGATTTCAAAACTTTCTGCATCAAACTGGATATTTTTCAAATTTTGTGGCAGATTTTCAGTTTTTCCTATTTCCATAGGCTGTTTTTCTGCACTTTGACGTAATTGAACAGTAACTCTGGCAAAGACTTCGTCCAAATCAAAAGGTTTGACTATGTAATCATTGGCACCGTCTAAGAGGTATTGACTGATTAACTTCTTATCACTCAAAGCCGTTAGCATAATGACTGGAATTTGACTTTGTTCCCTGATAGCTTTTAAAACCTGATCCCCATTTTTCCCAGGAAGCATGATATCTAGCAAAACGAGGTCAATCCCACCTTGGTCAAAACGCATGATTCCTTCTGTACCAGAAAAGGCTTGAATCACTTCATGCTCCTCAGTAAGAAGTGTTCGTAAAATCTCTTGAATGTCACTATTGTCTTCAATGACCAATATCCTAGCCATAAATACCAACCTTTCTGCAACTATTATAGCATGTTTTATTGATAAAGCTTAAACAGAAAAGCTCCTCGCATAAAAGCGCGAGAAAGCCTTAGAGGGTTAAAATATAAAATCCACTTGCTAGATGACCTAGTATCTTATAGTTGCTAATAAGAAGTTTGTCTAGCAGAATGAATCTCTCATTTCTCCCCTACTAGTCCGTAATCCGTTGATACATTTCGGGTCTTCTATCTCGAAACAAGCCCCAGTTTAGGCGTTCGCTTGCTCCCTTGTCTAAGTCATAAGTAGCTAACAGAACAGCTTCTTCTTGTCTCTCAGCTTGTTCTAGAATAGCTCCTGTTTCATCCGTCATAAAGGAGGAACCGTAGAAGTCAAGACTGGAACTCTGTCCGCCATTTTCCTCACTTGGAGTGACTTCTTCAAAGCCATAGCGATTGGCTGCAATAACTGGAACAATATTTGCTGCTGCGTGTCCTTGCATGGTACGTTGCCAATGGCCACAACTATCTGTATCCAAAATCGGCTCTGAACCGATGGCTGTAGGATAAAAGAGCAATTCAGCACCATTTAACGCAAGACAGCGCGCTGTTTCAGGGAACCATTGATCCCAACAGATACCGATACCAATCTTAGCGTAGCGCGTATCCCAGACCTTGAAACCTGTGTTACCGGGCGTGAAATAAAACTTTTCTTGATAATAATGATCATCTGGTATGTGGGTTTTCCGATAAACGCCCAGCACTTCCCCATCTGCATCAATAACGGCAATAGAGTTATACAAGACATTGCCATCTTTTTCATAGAAACTAATCGGTAGAACAACCTGTAGTTCTTTAGCAAGAACTTTAAAATGCTGAATAGCTGTATTGTCTGTCACCGACTGGGCATACTGGTAGTAGTCATACTGGCGTTCCTGACAGAAATAGGGACGTTCAAACAACTCCGGCAAGAGAATAATTTGTGCACCTTGGTCTGCAGCTTGTCGAACTAAACGTTCCGCTGTTTGGATATTTGTTGCCACATCCTTGGCACATTGCATCTGGATCGCTGCAACTTTCACATTTCTCATTTTTCTCTCCTATTCTGGAATTTGTTGGGTGATACAGTGGATATTGCCACCACCTAAGAGAATATCTCTGGCTGGTATTCCGACAACTTTACGGTCTGGAAAACACTTGCTGAGTATATCTAAGGCTACTTTGTCGTTTACATCCTCAAACTGTGGAACTAAGACAGACTTGTTAGCAATATAGAAATTAACATAGGAAGCTGCTAGTCGTTCACCTGCGTATCGCTCTTCTTCTCCTTCTTCATAGATGTAGCCTGGCAAATCCTCTTTGGTTACAACTTGATGAAGAGCTGGAATTGGAAGTTTATGAATGGTGAAGTGACGACCTTTTGCATCTGTTTCCTTTTCTAAAAGCGCTAAATCAGCTGTTGACATGGCATATTGAGGATCGCTTTTGTCGTCTGTCCAAGCCAAAACAAGCTCAGCAGGACCAACAAAGGCTACAACATTGTCAACATGTTCATTGGTTTCATCCTGATAAATACCATAAGGAAGCCAGATAACTTTTTCAGCTCCAAGGCTCTCTAATAAGGTGTTTTCGATTTCCTCTTTACTGAGATGAGGATTGCGACCAGAGCTTAGTAGGCAACTTTCAGTCACAAGAATGGTTCCTTGACCATCGCTGTGTATCGCTCCGCCTTCTAGGACAAAAGGTTTGGCATCATAGACAGGCATTTCCAAGACCTCAGCAAAACGACTGGCTACTTGGTCATCATCTTCATAGTCTTGGTAGAGACCATCTACAGCTCCACCCCAAGCATTGAAAGACCAATCCACGGCTAATTTCTGGCCCTCATCATTGACAAGAATAGTCGGACCTGTATCACGCGCCCAGGCATCATTGGTGGGAATGTCTAGATAAATAACGCTATCACCAAGGTAGTCTTGGGCTTCAGCTGAGTAGTCTTGGTCCACCAAAAGATAGACTCTTTCTCCTTCTGCTATGGTTTTGATAATCTGGCTGAAAGCTCTTTTGGCATCCTTTCCTTGAAAGGGCCATGAACCTGGTCGAGTCGGCCATATCATGAGGGTACCATGGTGTGGTTCGTACTCTGCTGGCATACGATAGCCTAATTTTTTTGGACTGTTCATTATGATAATCTCCCTTTAAAGTCTTGATAACCAAAGGCTTTGACTAAGCTACAGTCTCCCTGTTCGTCCATGAGATAGAGACTTGGCAATCCAATACCATTAAAGGTATTGTTTTTGACAAAGGAATAAATGGCCATGTCTTCGAAATAAAGTCTATCACCGATTTGGACTGGATTTTCAAAGCTATAATCTCCAATCACATCACCCGTAAGGCAAGTATTGGAAGAAAGTCTATAGGTATGGGCTTTTTCCTGTGCCTCAAAGCCATTTCTCAAAGGTGGACGATAGGGCATCTCAAGTACATCAGGCATATGGCAGGTCGCAGAGGCGTCTAAAACCAAGATTTCCATACCGTTTTCTACAATATCCAATACTTCAGTTGCTAGATAACCCGCATTGAGCGCAATAGCTTCACCCGGCTCGATATAGATTTCAAGATTGTAAGTATTTCGGATACGCTTGATTTCTGAAATCAGCAAATCCACATCATAGTCCTCTCTTGTGATGTGATGTCCGCCCCCCATATTGAGCCATTTGACCTGATGCAAATACGGTCCAAATTGTTCTTCTACTGCTTTCAAAGTTGTCTCTAAATCATCTGCTCCCTGCTCGCAAAGGGTATGAAAATGAAGACCGTCTACCAATTCCAGCAAATCACTCGGAATCTTGTCTAGAGTAACTCCAAAGCGAGAACCTGGTGCACAAGGATCATAGAGAGCGTGATCTCCTTGAGTTGAACATTGAGGGTTGAGGCGCAAACCAACACTGACACCAGTCTCCCGACAACGAGCCCCATGTTTACGCAACTGTCTCTCTGAGTTAAAGACGATATGGTCCGTTATCTCAAGCAATTCCTCCATGTCCTCATCCTTGAAAGCAGGCGCAAATACATGGACTTCTCCTTGAAACTCCTCTCTAGCTAGCTTGGCCTCATAGAGTCCACTGGCTGTTGTACCAGATAAATACTGGCTAATCAAGGAATAGGTTTTATAAAGGGAATAAGCCTTTTGGGCAAGCAAAACCTTGCAGCCCGCTTCTTCCTGTACTTGTTGAAGAATCCGGCAATTTTCCTCTAATTTTGCCAAATCAATGACATAAGCTGGTGTTGGTACTTGTTCTAACTTCATTAGTCCACCATTTGCGGATTTTCAACCACAACCCATGGCAAGCCGTACTCATTCAAAGCTTCCATGAATGGATCTGGATCCAATTCTTCAAGGTTATAGACTCCGGGTTGTTTCCAAGTTCCGTTCATAACTAATTTTGTCCCAATCATGGCTGGAACTCCTGTCGTATATGAAATTGCTTGTGAACCAACTTCTGCGTAGCATTCTTGATGGTCACAGACATTGTAGATGTAGATGGTCTTTTCAACGCCGTCTTTGACACCTGTAAAGATACAGCCGATATTGGTCTTTCCAACTGTACGTGGGCCAAGGCTGGCAGGATCAGGAAGCAAGGCTTTCAAGAATTGGATTGGTACAATTTCTTGTCCGTTAAAGTTAATGGTATCTGTACGAAGGAGTCCAACATTTTCGAGACATTTCATGTGCGTCAAGTAAGATTGACCAAAGGTCATAAAGAAACGAATACGTTTGACACCTGGAATGTTTTTCGCCAATGATTCAATTTCTTCATGGTGAAGGAGATACATGTCTTTTTGTCCAACTTGAGGAAAATCGTACTCGCGCTTGATAGACATAGCTTCGACTTCGACCCATTTTCCGTCTTCCCAGTAAGAACCTGGTGCTGAAACCTCACGAAGATTGATTTCTGGGTTAAAGTTTGTCGCAAATGGATAACCGTGGTCACCACCATTACAGTCTAAAATGTCGATATAGTGGATTTCATCAAAGTAGTGTTTGAGAGCATAAGCTGAAAAGACGCTGGTTACACCTGGGTCAAAACCAGAACCAAGAAGAGCGGTCAAGCCAGCTTCTTTGAATTTCTCCTGATAAGCCCATTGCCATGAGTAGTCAAAGTAGGCTGTAAAACCAAGTTCCTTGCAACGTTTTTCATAAATGGCACGCCATTCAGGATCTTCTGTGTCTTCAGCCTCATAGTTGGCGGTATCGATATAGTGAACACCTGTTGCCAAACAAGCGTCCATAATTGTTAAATCTTGATATGGTAAAGCTACGTTCAAAACAGCTTCTGGTTTGTAGCTTTCAATCAGGGCAATCACTTCTTCTACCTTGTCAGCATCAAGAGCAGCTGTCTCAATCTTTGTACTTGTTTTGCCTTCTAATTTAGCCTTCAACTCATCACATTTTGACTTGGTACGGCTAGCAATCATAATCTCTGCAAAGGTTTCGCTATCTTGGCAAATCTTTGAAATAGCAACTTGGGCAACGCCCCCACATCCAATAACTAGTAAACGACTCATTTTTTTCCTTCTTCTTCTTCTAAAATATCTTCTACATACTTGGGCAACATAAAGGCTCCCACGTGTAAGTTTGCAGTGTAGTATTCTGTGAAAAGCTGGCGTTTTTTCCAACCTTCCTTGTCAAAATCTTTGACAGGGTGGTATTTTTTCGACGCAAATCCAAACAACCAATAGCCAGCTGGACTGGTTGGGATGTGGGCCTGATAGACCCGACTAATTGGAAAGGCTTGATTGACCTTGCGGTGCATGCTTCGGCAAGCCGACTCATCCTCATCAAAGAAGGGACTCCCATGCTGATAAATCATGATGCCGTCTTCTTTCAGAGCTCTGTAACTGTTGCCGTAAAATTCCTTGGTAAAGAGCCCTTCCGTATGTCCAAATGGATCCGTCGCATCATTGATAATAATATCGTAATCATCTTCACAGTTTCGCAGAAACCGTAGCCCATTTTGGTAGTAAATTGTGACGCGAGGGTCATCTAGCCCTGCGGCAAAGTCTGGAAAATACTCTCGGCAAACCTCTACCAACATCTCATCTGGTTCCACAATATCAATTTGTTCCAATTCTGGATACAGTGTCAAAACTTGAGCAACACCGCCGTCGCCACCCCCTATTACCAAAACTTTCTTGGGATTGGGATGCACAGCCATGGGAACGTGGACTGTCATTTCATTGTAGACAAAATCATCCGCATCTGAAAACAAGACATGCCCATTTAAAATCAGTATTTTCCCAAAAGCTGGCGTATCCAAGACTTCGATATCCTGCCATTCACTTTTTCCAGCGTAGAGTTGCTTGGCTGTTCTCAGGGACAATTTGACATCTGGAGTATGAACTTCAGAAAACCATAAATCCATCTAGTTCTCCTTTCTCTTAATGACGTTGATGTGATTGACCTCAGGATCTTCCGTCCCTTGGAGGGAGCAACCACGTTCCTTGGCAAATTGGATATAGTCGACAATTTCTCGTGTAATGCGTTCACCTGGTGCTAGGATTGGAATACCTGGAGGATAACACATGACAAATTCCCCACAGACTTGTCCGACTGATTCGTCTAAGGATAGACTTCTACGTTGGGCATAAAAGGCTTCCTGAGGAGACAACACCAACTCTGGCTGGATATATTCACCAGCTATCAAATCTTTTCCATTTCTTGAATAGAGTCTCTTAATATCCGCCAAAGCACCGACCAAACGTTCGATGTCTTGAATGCGGTCACCGATGGAAATATAGGCTAAGATATTGCCAATATCACCAAATTCTATCTGAATATCGTATTCGTCTCGCAAGAGGTCATAAACCTCGATACCTGTTAGCCCAATTCCCTGAGTGTAAACGGACAGCTTGGTCACGTCAAAATCACAGACTGACACACCGTCTATTAACTCTTTTGAGTAGGCATAATAGCCACCGATAGCATTGATTTCACGACGAGCATACTCGGATAGCTCAATGACTTTCTCAAACGACTCTTTACCACGAAGGGCCAAGTTGCGACGTGAAATATCCAAACTAGCCATCAACAAGTAAGAGGCAGATGTAGACTGAGTTAGGTTGATAATCTGACGAACGTACTCAGGATTCATCTGCTCGCCAATAAGCAGGATGGAGCTCTGAGTCAAACTCCCACCAGACTTATGCATGGAAACTGCTGCCATATCAGCACCTGCATCCATAGCAGAAATTGGAAGTTTATCAGTAAAATACAAGTGCGCTCCGTGGGCCTCATCTACTAAAACCATCATGCCAGCTTCATGAGCCATTTTTGTCAATCCCCTTAGGTCTGAACAGATGCCGTAGTAAGTGGGATTGTTAATCAAAATGGCCTTAGCATCTGGATGGTCCTTTATAGCCTGGGCTACTCGGTCGTTTTCAAGACCTAAAGCGATACCAATTTTAGGATCCACACTCATCTCGATATAGATGGGAATGGCACCGCATAGAACCAGTGCATTGATAGCAGATTTATGGACATTTCGTGGCAGAATAATCTTATCTCCAGCCTTGCAGGTGGAAAGAATCATAGTCTGCACCGATGAAGTTGTTCCACCAATCATTAGAAAGGCATGACTAGCCCCAAAAGCATCTGTAGCCAGCTCCTCTGCATCCCGAATAATCGAAATGGGGTGACCAAGATTATCCAAGGGTTTCATAGAATTGACATCAATGCCAACACATTTTTCACCTAACAGTTCGACAAGTTCTGGATTTCCCCGTCCGCGCTTGTGACCTGGAACATCAAAGGGAACAATACGTTTCTTGCGCAACTTCACCAAGGCCTCATAAATTGGGGCTTGGTTTTGATCTAACTCTTTCAAGACATACTCCTTTACTGTATTTTTAGCGCTTCAAGAAGACGAAGACGACTAAAGGTTGACTCATGAAAAAAGAGCAGGTTTTCACCTGCTCTGCAATCTTCTGACGTTTTTATGTTTGTTTCTGTTGAGTATGTCTGTTCCCGATGTTTCCAAACTCTCTAGTAGCAAATATTACGTACTTTATTGATCGTTTCACAAGATGACGTGTGCTTTCACCACACTAAAAATTTATGAATTAGGACAAGTGTCCTAACATCAACTTATAAAAGTAGGCTTTTAACCCTATCAATAATGTGGTTTTTCAACCACGCTTCGGCATTCAACCCTGCCTGTCCGTAGGCATTTTTTACTCGGGTTTATATTTGCTAGAAAACATCATCTCATTTTCTAAGCTTTATTACTATATCATACTTCCAACACTCTGTAAAGTACTTTTTTGAAAAAATATCTATTTTTGTTCGGAAAAATAATATTTTATATAGATTTGTATAAGTTTAATAGTGTGAAAACGGATATAAAAAGAACTAGTCCACTAGTTCTTTTAAATGTATCTTAACGATTAATGGTAACAGAAAAACGATAGCCATTTAATTGTATAAATTTCACCAAAACGAATAAAGCAGTTCGTTTATTAGCATTGGCAAAAACATGCTTTTTTTCAAGCAATACAAGTAGCTCATTGAGAATAAGCGAGCCACTCATTAATCAGACTAGCGACTTCTCTAGGTGCTTCAGTATAAAGCTCATGGCCAAAGTTCTCTAGAAAAATAGTATCAAAATAATCTGGCAATTCTTTTAAGGCTTCCTCTCTCCATGTAGCTTCATTAGAATAGCAAGGACTGATAAACAAGGTATCTCCCACTTCTCTTTTAAAAGCTTGTATTTTCCTCCGTAGGCGGAGTATCGCTTCTATATTTTCATAGTTTATAGATAACTCATATCTATTATACTCAGAACTCCAGTGATAGGACTGTCTTACGGCTTTCTCCATATTTTCTGACCAATGCTTTGCTTCAGATTTTTCTTTAGAAATAAGAACATCTAAGTCCGAAATAATTTGAGATTTGATATAGTTTTTAGTTTCCTCTAATTCCACATCTAAAGTTAAGATCTTATCTAAATCTAGATAGCCACCATCCAAAAGAATCAGTTTTTTCACTTCTTGAAATTCCGATGCGAGATAACGAGCCAAATCTCCTCCAAGAGAATGGCCTATCAGACAAATAGATTCTTCCTCTTCTATCGATTTTTTAAACCATGATTTCAATTCTGTTTCATCTCGAAGATGCTTTTCATATGGATTTAGAAAGTAAACCTGCGAATCTAGTTCTTGAAGAAAATCCTTGCTATGATAGACATTGCTTCCCAAACCGCCAATAAAATATTTTTTCATTCTCTACTTAATACTATGCTTATTCATTTTTTGTTCAAAGATAGTCGTGATAATCTGACGTAATTCTTCGCGTTCTTTTTCTGGTATTTCACCACTTGTTTGAGCTGCAGCGTAGAGTTCAGGGTGTTCAATTGAAATGCGTTTAATAGTACGTGTCGTAGCATGTTTTCTGACGAAAAATGGGATTCGCTTAATCAAGTCTTGCGGGACAAGTGCAAGAATCTTCTCAGCAGTTTCCTTGTCACTAATCTTAGATGTAGTAAGTCCCTTCTTAATCATTTCCTGTTCTTTTTCTGTAAAATCTTTTAATTCCATTCGATTAGTCCTCCTATTTTCTCTAAGTTAGATTATATATCATTTGTAGCAAGACGACAAATAGTCTGTTTGTAAAATGCTCTCTATACTACAACTTTCCTGTCGCTCATAATTGCTCTTTAATAAAAAATCACAAATCCATTTGGAGAAATCACAAGCTGATTCTCTAGTTCTTGGCAATTGCTTGCTAGTGCTACTGCTTCCTTTTCTAAAAGATAATCTTCTTTGGACTGGTTAAAAATGGCTTTGATGACTTGGTTATCGTAATTCCATTTCAAGGTTAGTACATCAGCTTTGATTTCTTGGAGGCTATACTTGCCGTGCTGAATGATTGCTGATGAGTGTTTGCGAATTTTGATTAGATCCTTGATAAAGTTCAGCATATCATTGTCACTTGATACGCGTTCCCAAGGCATACAACGACGGCAATCTGGGTCTGGTCCTCCGGTTAAGGCTAACTCGGTTCCGTAATAGATGCAGGGTGTTCCTTTTTGTAAAAAGAGAAAGGCTAGGGCTGATTTAACCAGTTGAACGTCTTCATTTGCCGTCCACAAGATTCGCTCTGTATCATGCGAATCCAAGAGATTAAACATAACCTCTGAAATCTGCTGCTTGTAATACATAGACTGACCATTGATTTCATCGATGAATTGTTCCGTCTTCTTAATACCTCGTAAAAAATACTCCTTGATGCTATCAGATAAAGGATAATTCATGACCGCATGGAACTCATCTCCATTTAGCCAAGGCTGAGACGTATGCCAGACTTCTCCAAGGATATAAAGATCAGGCCTTTTAGCTAAAACTGCTTTTCGAAAATCCTTCCAAAACTGATGATCAATCTCATTAGCCACATCCAAACGCCAAGCATCAATATCAAACTCTTCAATCCAATAAGTCGCAACCTTTAAAAGATAATCCTTGACCTCTGGATTGGCCGTATTTAGCTTAGGCATATAGTCCTCGAAACCAAAAGCATGATAAGGCAACTCTCTCTTGTTGGCTAGTTTTTCAGTCATCACTGGGAATTGTTGAATATGGAACCAATCTTTGTATGCAGACTCCTTACCATTTTTGACAACATCTTGCCATTGAGGCGATTGCGAACCTATATGGTTAAATACAGCATCCAGCATGATTTTCACACCACGTTGATGAGCTTGCTCGACCAGCTCTCGAAAGGTTTCCTTGTCTCCAAAATGATGGTCGATTTCAAAGTAATCCGTCGTATTGTACTTATGATTGCTCGTAGATTCAAAGATAGGACAAAGATAAAGTCCAGTAATTCCCAAGTCTTGCAAGTAATCCAGATGGTCAATAATCCCCTGTAAATCACCACCAAAGAAATCATCACTCTGAGGTGTGATAGATGAATCCCAGTCTAATGACCCTTCTGGGTTTAATAAAGCATTTCCATTGGCAAATCTCTCAGGAAATATCTGATACCATACCGTATTTGAAACCCAGTCAGGAACCTTGCAGGCATCAATCTCATGAAGATAGGGCAACTTAAATCCATTCCCAATAGCATGGAAATTTTCTAGAGAATTTTCCACACAACCTTTATCACCATACAAAATACTTTGACCTTCTGTATCCGTGACTTCAAAGAGATACTGGATACGTGCAAAGTCAACGGACACTTCAACCTGCCAATAATCAAAGATGGCATCAGAAGTTATCTTGGCCATTTTCTTTGTATCTTGATAAAACTCCTCCATAAAGATAAAAGGGTCCCCATAATGCAAGTTGATGCTTTCAATGTCATCTTTCTTAGTTCGAATCCGAATATGAAGCTTCTTATCCTTATAAAGATAGGCATACTCCGACTCAGGCCTATGGAAAATAGCGCTTAATTCCATCAATTTGTCTCCTGATTTACTTGGTTGCATTTGCGACGCAAACGTTTTCACAATTGTGATTCTAGTATACTACTTTCGTATTTTATTTTCAAGGCTTGTCCGTAGATTCTAGTGGTTTGGTTCTATAAATAAAAAAGCAGCCAGTCTTACAACTTGCTACTTTTCAAATGATGATTTACAAATGTCTTTCCAGCCACTCAATTTTTTTAAAATCCTTATTGTTATTGTGGTTATTTCGATAAGAATCTTGGGAAGAAGCCTTGTAAATACTTAAATACTGTTCTAAACTTGGAACGCGAAAAGTGATGTTTTCGAGATGAATCAGCTCTATATCCGATTCCGAAACTCCTGCAAAATCTGGTAATGAATTGATACTTCCAAATTCAACGCTCACGCCATCTTTTTGGAATTCGTGCTCGTGAATATCTACCAAGGTATAGCCCAAGTGGTTCATCACTTTCATTATCTTGTCCCAGTCATAAATTCTGAGATGATCAGGTGCTTCCCAACCTCTAGGGTCACCAGGAACATGAATGTCAATGTCAGACGGCCCCCATTCTTCATTTGATCGGTATTCAAACCCCAAAGACCCCATGAGCGTCGGAGTGATTCCGACTTGGTTTAAATGAGAACAAATTGTTCGAAATTCATCAAATAGAGAATTCATTCCTCCTCCAATCGTTGATATAGAACTTAATTTCGTTGTGAATAATAAACTAATTTTTAATTTCTACTCTTTCGGTTTTGAAAATACTTCTACTCGTTGAGCTAGGACTTTGATTTCAACAGGTAGGTTATCCGATTTATCGCCGTCAACATCTGATTCCAATTCACTATCTGAAGAGATCTTAATATTACGCGCTCTGATATACTCAATATTATCATTGCCGACAACATCTCCTTTTAGTAAATCAGGAATAACGGATAATTTGGAGAATAGAGACGCATCTTTCAGAATCAAAATGTTGGCATAGCCATCTTTGTCTTCTTCAAAGATTTTCTTATCAGCGAAGTAATTTGTCAAGAGAACCAAAACATGACTAGCTTCACCAACATAATTTCCATTTTCTGTCTCAATCTTAATGTTAAAGACCTGATCTGTCATAACGGACTTCATGGTATTTACAGCATAGGCTAAAATACCGAATTTTGTCTTGTCCTCGATTTCAACATTGTGAATCGCCTCAGGAAGTGAACCGATACTAAAAATATAACCAAAATAGTTATCATTTGCTTTACCGATATCGATTTTGTTGGTGAGATTGAAATCAAGCTCATCAATAGCTCCGTCGATGTCTTGATTGATTTCCAACAGTTTTGTAATGAGGTTACCCGTGCCACCAGGGATAATCCCTAACTTAGGAATGTAGTCTCTCTCAGCAATACCCGAAATGACTTCATTGACAGTCCCATCCCCACCGAAAACAACCACTGCATCGTACTGCTCACGAGACGCTTCTTCAGCAAAATGTGTTGCATCAAGCGCTTTTTCAGTAATTTTAGTTTCTACGTGCTCAAAGTATTCTTTTGCTTTATTTTCCAGCTTTTCTTTGTAATTCAAAGCCTTCTCGCCACCAGAGGTAGGGTTGATAATTAACATTGCCTTTTTCATTAATGTTCTCCTTAATTTTAAATAGAAATGTTTACATTTCGTCGTATGCAAGTAAATGTAATCCTATTATACAATGAAAATACAGAAAAGAGAAATATGACGTACTGGAGATTAATACGCTTTTATTCTATTTTCCCATCTTCTAACTACATCCTTTAAGGGTTCATCCAAGTAAGAATAGGCATTATCCTTTATCCAATCAGGAATTCCGTAAGCTGCCTCGGCTATGCTACCAGTAATTGCAGCAAGTGTATCACTATCGCCACCAAGTGAGATGGCATTTCTTATCGCATCTTCGAAGTCTCTACTTTCAAGAAAGGAAATAATGGCTTGAGGGACAGTTTCTTGACATGTTTCGTTAAAACGATAGTTAGGGCGGATTTCATCTAAAGTTTGAGATAGATTGTAACCGTATGTCTTCTCTATATAATCCTTAATCCGTCTTTTACACTCCCTAGGATTGTCATTAATTGGTTGCTCGTATTCTCTACAATAACCACCAAAGTAAAAACGACACAGAAAGATAGCATCAGCTGTAGCCATAGCACCTTTGACACCTTCTGGATGATTATGAGTTACTTCAGCAGAAAGGTTTGCAAGTCCTCTAGATGATGACCACATTCCGGTTCTCGCATAGACATCACAGTCCATGATCCAAGCACATGGAGAAACACGCATAGCTGATCCATTCCCAAAGCTATTATAAGGCTCACGGTTATCGCTCTTTAGCCATGCATTAAACCGAGCACCGTAATCAGCATTCGGATACAATCTGCCATATTTCTTCATCGCGTCAATGAAGTCGTCTTTTTGTCCCCCATTCATAATCGCTTCTGCAACAGCACAGGTCATAACCGTATCATCTGTAAAAAAGCAGTCCTTCCGAAATAAAGGAAAGTCCTTCGTTTTGATATTGTTCCACTCGTAAACAGAACCGACAATGTCTCCAACGATTGCTCCGAGCATCAGATTCCTCCTTGTTACATATAAGATTCATTACATATCCCCAATGGATTGCTCTTTAAAAATGGCTCAACTAAATCAATCCACTCTTGAGGTAGGTAAGCTGACAAATAGCCGTGATTATAGCCCTTTGCTTCATACAAAATTGTATTTGCATGTAGCTGATGAAATAATTTCGCTGATTCTTTCACACAGTTCAATTCTTTTTCACCATAGATATACAGAACCTGAGCCTTGCTAGCAGAAATCATATCTTTCAGCTTGTAATGCCCCATATAGGTTTTGTAAATGGTCACCAATGTTTTAATAGGCGTCCTTGGCAGATCCTCCAAATAATAAGCTTTTATTTCCTCTGGATAAGCCAGTTTAGGATAGAGTTTGTTCATCATGCTTAACTGAAGTTTGCAAGAGAATTTATTGAACATCAATTTACCAAATAGAGACACTAGAAAGATGCTGATTTTAGCTAACCTTGGTTGAGGAATACAGAGGCTTCCGTCTATGATGGCCTTCTCAGCAATTTCACTATCTAAAGATAAAAGCTCCATGGCAATTTGACCACCAAGTGAAACACCACCGATTGCAAACAATTTCCCACCACAGTTTGCTTTGATATAGTCTAGAATCTCCAAAGCAGAATCTTCAGTAGAAACATAATCAAGTTGATATTCCTCTCCGTGGCCATTCAAAGTGGGTAGAATAATACTGTATTCTTCTGACAGGATTCGTGCTTGACGAAGATAATTCCACCAAGAACTGCCACCACCATGTATCAGTAAAATAGGAGGCAAATTCTTATTACCAAATTCATGGAATTTCATGTTTAAACTCCTTACTGTAGGACTTTCACTAGCTAATTTTCCTTGTTCAATCAGCTCTTAAAAGCAGTACCACACACTCGACATAAAACGAGTGAACACTATGTATGCCAAGTGAACATGTATGTGGGAACATGTCTATAAACCTTTTGACGATAGCATAAGGTTATCGTTAAAAGGTATTACCCCGACAAACTGTGATTTACTCATTTCATTAAATCAGCTATTTCTTTCTTCCCATACGCCTTTACATTCTGAATTACATTCTGTTTCCTCTTGATTGATTCAAACAATGATATATCTAGTACATTTGCGAATTCTTCAAACTGAACCTGCCCGATTCTTCTTATTTCTTTAAGTTTCTCAGCATCTCTTACCTTTCTCTCTGCCTCACTTTTGGGGTATCCTTGTCCAAATGGCTCCGAGAAAAGAGCTTCTATTGTTCTTTCAAGATTTTCAGTACCTGACCATGTATAATTTTCACCTAATGGTAATGATATCGCATTTCCATTATTAATCTGAGCAAATAAATAGGCATCATTCGGTGTAGGTGCATATCCGCAAATGACATCAGGCATACTATTACAAGCAAGCATCATTCCTTGTCCGGAAGAACAGCCCGTAACAACGAAATCAACTGTCCTACTTGCCAACAAGATACCTATAAGAATAGAAATTTCTATATACGAGTATTTTTCATTTTCTTCCATCGTACAGCCAAAATTTATAACCTCAGATTTCTTTGGAGCATACTTTAATACAGCATCATAGATTATTTGATTTTTGGTCGCTTGCGAACTTGCTTGAATAACTCCGATTCTCATTCTTCCCCCCTTCAACTTCTAATTTAATTATTTCTTTTTCTTTGGTTTGGGTGCCGGTAATTCATTATATATTGAATTGAACAAGCCTTTATTTTCTACACTTCATTTATTCACTGGTTGCAACTTTTGACATCAAAACTACCGCCTCCACATGTCTTGACGGTTACTACCTATACTGTGAAACGAAATCAAAGCTGCTGAATATCCGTATTAAACTATTAAACGTAACTAATGCGAGTATTTACGGCTTCGTTAATATACAGTATTGTTACATCTATGCCAAGTTTCCGATAGTTAGTTCTTCTTTCTTTATTTAAATCTTTACAAATCCAACTAGCGAGAAGGGTTGTTTATCTCAAAACTCATTGAACCTTTGGTTCCTCGATTAGTATAATAATTTCCTTCTAGTTGATTTGGATTATCAATATCAAGAATTACCGTCCCATAATGTATAGGACTTTGCAATTCAGCCCTTGGGCTATTTAAATATGTATAAATTAATTTTTGTGTTCCATTATCATTGATAATTGATGCTGTAATGCTATGGCTCGAACTTTCACCCGTTTTAAACTTAACTTTAATAGTCGTAAATGACTGTTCAATAGTAAGTTCACAATTTCTTTCATTCTGATCATAGTCCGTCTTGAAACTACCTACATAATTCGCAAATAAAATTGGAACATTATGAATCTTAGATAGTAATGGCCACCGCCATGCTGTTTTTTCAAAAATAGCCATAATAATTGCTGTAACTGATATAGCTTCACCAATATACCCAATGGCTGAATATACCAATGCCAAAATATCAGATTTAAGATTCACTGCAATCTCTTGGCCACTTATTAACAATCTTAATAACAAGCAAATTGCAAAAACCCATATTGTAATATTCAAAAATTTTTTCTGCTGTTCATTCATAAGTTTTATTTATAATCCAAAAATTCAATCATTCTAACTAAAAAAGTTTTTGTATCCTGTAAATTCCATTTCTGCTCTGAACGAAAAAGGTAATACATTCCACTTACTTCAACCCAATTTAAATTCACTTGAGACACTATGTAATATAACGTTTGCTGTAACAACCCTGTGTAGCTATTACTATTGAAAAACATCTGTTCAGGTATATTCCAGACCAAACATTCTATCAAATATGAAGAAATGCGTTCGTTTGTCAATCCTAGCTCCTGCATCTCGTTCTTAATATGCTTCATAATCCTAACTAAATATTTATATTTATAGTGAGTAGATTTATTCTTAGAGATACCATTTTGTATATGAACTTTAGGATAATTAATTACTTCATAATTTCCGTTTGAGGTAAAAAATTTGATGCCTTCAACAAATTTTTCAGATGACCTGCTACCAATATATCTATAATTTCGATATTGAAAACATGGGACTACATCTGCATTTACGTGATATGAGTTAGAATTAATATTGATACACTTATTGCCAATAGAAACTGATTCTGCACCAAATTTTGAAATTAACGCTTTAATCACTTCGTTTTTAAATACATTAGCATTGGTGCTGCTACTAGAGTAATTATAGTCTAGGTCCGATAACCCATCTACATACTCACAATAAAATAAAGATTTCACCATGATACAGATATCAATGTCGCTATTTTTCTTTACATTCGTATTATTTGCATAAGAACCTTGGGCAAAAATTTCATATTCATACTTTGAAGAGAGCCCACTCCTTTCTATTGCATCTTTAATCATTCCAATAGTATTTTCAACCCGTGTTTCTTCAGTGGCAGATAACGGCTTAATCCATGATTGTAATGCTTCTTCAGAATATCTCATTATAAAGCAACTCCATTTTAGTTTTTTGGTTAATTCATAAAAAGTAACCGATATTAAAAAAATCCTACATATAATTATACCACTAAACAAGAAAAAAGGCTGCAAACATAGTGAACTATACTATGCCTACAGCCTTATAAATCAACTTCTGTTCCTTCCAAAAATCTAACGGTTATCTGTCCATCCTCCGAAATCAAAATACTATCTAGTACCTGACACATCTCAAAGGAATCATATTCCCAACACTCCTTATTTATCAATTCAGCCAGTAACACACTGTAATGCTTTTCTAATAACTGGTTTTCTTCCAAGATCTTATTCCACTTTCCATGCAACAAATCCATATTCTCACTCAGTAGTTTAACTGCCATCATTACAGCTTTCTCTAGTGTTCCCTCATCGATATGGTTATTCTGACAACCAATCTGTCCCTTTACCTTATAACGGTTGTTACACTGCCAAACTTTACGTTTGCCACGACTGGTCGTCCAGTTCTTACGTCCAAAAGCTGAACCGCATTCTGCACAGAACACCTTGGTAGTAAAAGGGTTGTCCTCATTTTGCATGATGTAGAAGAAATTGAAAAAGAAAATAGACTTCAGACAGCTATTGATGTTGTCAGAGAACAGTTTGGCTTTTTAGCCATACAAAAAGGAACCGTCCTAACTGAAGGTTCCTAAAATATTGAACGCAGTAAACTTATTGGCGGTCATTCCGCTGGTGGATTGGAGGGATTAAAATGATTGACCGTTCATCCTTACCATTTCAGTCAGCAAGAGAGTACCAGGATACAAAGATGCAAAAATGGATGGGCTTTTTCCTATCTGAGCATACATCAGCACTCTCTGATGATACAAACAAAGTAACGTACATGTCAGATTTGTCAATGGAGAAGAAATTATTACTCCTCAGTCAAGTATACGCCGGGCAGCTACGCACACGCATTCAAGTGATTGAAAAAAACAAGCGTGTTTCCTACACTGGAACAATACCAAGTCTGACCAAAGATTTCATTTTGATAAAAACTACAACAGGTCACATCAATTTGAAATTAAAAGACATTATTAGTATTGAACTTGTCGAGGAGGTGCTCTATGAATCAGCTTGAGTTTCAGCGTAATCACCTACAAATGGACTATTATAGCGAGAGCTACCAAGATTTTGAACGTGACTTCTACCGCTACTCTAACATGAATATTCCATTGACCTTCCTAACTGATGATATCCTAAAAACAATGGCGACTTCACGTAAGAATTACTTTGTCCTCAATAAGGAAAAGTCCAGAGATAACCGCGATCACTTCTTCATATTTGAAGTAAGTACCGTAGATGAGAATCCGCTAATCTATCATTATACATATAAGAAAACTACAATATATTTAGCAGAAAAATAGGAGCAGTTCAATTGACTGTTCCTATTTTTAATATTCATAAAATCTAAAGTCTTTATACTCTTTAACAATGGAGTCGCCAACCAGAACAGACTATACTGACCAGCGACTACCTTAAATTTAATGTTTCAGATTTATTTTCTTATCTCTAATTTCATAAACTACATCTGCTACATTTTCGAGTAATCGTTTATCGTGGGTGATAAACACGATAGTTCCGGTGTACTCCTTCATTAGTATTTCCAAAGCCTCTAAACTTGGTATGTCAAGGAAGTTACTGGGTTCATCCATTATTAGGATGTTATATCTACCCATGAGCATTTTAGCAAGCAACAATTTTATAATTTCTCCACCGCTTAAAACAGATAAACTTTTTCCAATATCGTTCTGTTTGAACCCCATAGATGCTAGCACTGAACGAATTTCTGATATATTGTAGTCACAATCCTTCTGCATAAACTCCATAACATTCTGATTACTGTTGTACTTGTAACCATTCTGTGCAAAGTAACCTATTTTTGCCTTAGGCGAAATAGAAATTCCTTCTTCATGGTTTAAGATCATTTGGATTAAAGTTGTTTTTCCGATTCCATTACCACCAGTTAACGCCACTTTTGCTCCTAACGGAATTTGAAAAGATGCATTTTCAAACAGAGCCTTATCCCCAAATACTTTATTAATTTCTGCACCGACTATAGGGTATGGATTATGGAGCTCCAATGCTTTACTTTGCCTGAAACGAATTCTGCGAATGCCTTCCGGAGCTTCTACTTTTCCTAAGGCCGCAATCCTGTGCTCTAGGGTTTTAGCAGCATTATACATCTTTTTTTCCTTACTTCCTATTGATTTTTGATGAGCTAAACGCCCTCCGTCTTCAGTACTTTTTTTCTTTGAAGAACCTTTTGCCTTCTGTTCTATTTTACGAGCCTGTTTTCGCTTTTCCTCCGCAGCCCTTTCCAATCGGGCACGTTCCGCAATAAATTGTTCGTATTCTGCAGCTTGGCTCTTACGTTCTTCCTCTTTCTGACGAAGATAATCAGAATAGTTTCCCCAATACTCAGTGATTTTGCCATCTTTCAGTTCCCATATTTTATCTACTATTTCATCAAGAAAATAGCGGTCATGGCTAATAACTAACAGTGCACCTGTAAAATATTTTAGCTGTCCTATTAGAAAATCAATTCCTTCACGGTCTAAATGGCTCGTAGGTTCATCCGCTAAAATACCATGAACCTGTGCCGATAAGGCCTGTGCTATTTTAAGCCTTGTTTCTTCACCACCGCTCATAGTCTGTATATTTAATTGCTCAACACCTAGCTTGCCTACAAGTGCAAAATCTTTTTCCTCCTGCAGAGTTACTTCGTCCAACTGGGGAATATAGGCAAGTTCACCCAGACGATTCATTTTACATCCTGGGGGAGTTAATTCTCCTAAAAGTACCCTGAGTAAAGTGCTTTTTCCAGCACCATTTGCTCCTACTAAACCAATACGGTCATAATCATATACTTCTAATTCATTTATATCTAAAACATCGCGTCCTTTGAATTCCACACGAATGTCTTTTGCTTTTAATATTAATTCCATAACATTTCCTCCTGTCTATAATCGCATGCTTTCATTTGCTTGTATGCAGGGAAAACCCTGCGATTTTAGCAGGAAGAGTTACATGAAAATAAGATACATAAATATTCCTCCAATATTGTTTATTTTAAATCTAATTTTCTAACCTCAGTTATCATTTGGCAAACTATAGCAATGCCAATAATTAAAATACCTGATAGTAAAAACCAATGATTTACACCGATTTTATCAGCAAAGAATCCAGAAAGAATTAACCCAATTGGCATAGCAAGTGACATGATACTTCCGATCAAAGAAAATACACGTCCTAAATATTCAGGCTTAATTTTCTCCTGAAAAAGAGCTGTTTGCACACCGCTATAAAATGGCACCGAAAGCCCCATTATTGCACAGCAAACTACGAATATTACAAATCCATTTGGAGGAAGTATTCCCGAAACGGCTAAACTGGTCCCCATTATAAAAAATGAACTTGTTATTAGTAATACATGCTTTTCGAAGCCCCCTAATCTTCCTAATAATAAGCCTCCTGCTAGCATCCCAAATGCAAAGGAAATTTCCGTAATAGAAATATGCACAGGCGTTCCATTAAAGTGTTCCATGCTTATTAAAGGAAATAGTGCATTGATTGGCATATAAACAAAAGTATATAGTGTTCCTAAGAGTAATAAGGCAAACAATCCTTTGTTTTGTCTCAGAACCACAACTCCTTCTTTCATCTCCCTTATGAAATTTGGTTCTAAACTTTGCACTTGATTACCCAGCTTAGGTATACGTACAATTGCTACCGTAATAGATGCAATCACAGCACCCAATACGTCGATGGCAATAATAGCATTTAAATCCCAAACGGAGTATAAGAGTGCTGCAACTGCCGGACTAACAATATAGCTTATAGACTGCAAAGACTGACTATAGCCTGCGCATTTCGTTAGCTGTTCTTCTGGTACTAAAAGTGGTGTAACCGCATTGAGTGCTGGGGTATGAAAAGCTGTTCCAATGCTACGGATAAACAATACTATCATAATCATCCAGACAGGTAGCTCCATACAGAATGCAACAATAGCAAGCACTGCACCAGCTGCTGCGATAATTAAATCGGCACCAATCATTATCTTCTTCCTATCATGACGATCCACTAGCACACCAATGGCAGGTCCCAAAATCGCATAGGGTAAAAAACCTACTAATGAAGCCATAGACAAGACCATCGCAGATCCTGTTTTTTCTGTAAGGTAAAAAATAATCGCCATTTGCAGGATGGCACTAGTGATTAATGATACTGCTTGCCCTGCCCATATTGCATAAAATTTTCGTTTCCAATTGTTGTATTTTTCCATTTATATTATCTCCTGCATATTATTTTGCTTGAATTTCTATTTTGAATAGCATTCTAGGCAATAAAAAATGCAGGCCAAACCCCACAATGTGGCTTTTGGTCTGCATACATACAATTTGGAAACATTCATATTAAAGACATAGTTAAATAAAGGTATAGTTAAATAACCAATATCCTCACCGTAACTAATGAATGCTCAATATCGTATAAATAAGCACAACAAAAAAGCCTATCATCGGGTATAGATTCTGCTTTTTTTATTGCCAGCTTATCTTAAACGCATTGAGGCTGTCATAGTTTCGGTTCCTCCTACATCTTTGTTTATATCAATTTATAGTATAACACAACAAGATGATATGTTCAATATAAAAGTTATGGAATGAGACTCATACTTCCAATTCGATGCCAGATTTAAAGGATATGACGAAGTTTTCTTCATAGACTGTAACGCTCTGGATTATCTTCCTTAGTAGCAAGCGATTAGCTTTCACAAAATCTTCTGTTTGTAGTTTTAAAAATTCATCAGGATTTTCTAACTCAACCTCAAAATATTTCATTTTACATTCCCTCATTTCATTTATTGATAAATTGAGTTTGCAAAAAAGAGTGGACAATTTTTGTCTACTCTTAACCTTTAAAATAGTTTTTTTTAATCGATTTGAAGTTGCCTAAATTATTACTTATTCGGTAAAATGAAGTATTGCTTTCAACAGATTTCCTTCAACTACACTTCACTTGATTCAAACAAGGTGGGTACATTTCTATTCCCACAAACTCCTTGTCAATGGAAACAAACACGTACCCACAGGGTAAATGGAAATAGAAACTGATAATTTCTAGCTATCACTTCTATTCATTCCAAAAATTTTCTCACTCTGATACTTCCCCACTCCAATACAAAAAGCATTGCAATCAAGGCTTTTCATTATCCCTTTCATTCAAAGGTTTCTAGGTTTTTACGAGCAGAGCAACACACTCCACATGGTGCGTTTGAGGAAAAAGATCAACCGGCTGTACTTTCTTCAATTCATATCCTAATTCTTTGTAGAGTTTGATATCACGCGCCATAGTAGCGACATTGCATGAGATATAGGCGATGCGGTCTGCTCCTGTTTGAGCGCTTGCCTTGATAAAGCTTTCTGTAAGGCCCTTGCGTGGTGGGTCCACTAGAATAAGACTTGGTTGAATACCTTCCTTGAGCCACTTTTTCATGGCATTTTCAGCTGTGTCACAGACATAGTTGGCATTTGAAATGTTGTTCAGCTGAGCATTCTTTTTGCTATTCTCAACCGCTTCTGGAATCACTTCAACACCGTAGACTTCTTTAACATGCTTTGCAACGGATAATCCAATCGTTCCAATCCCTGAATAGGCATCGATAACCACATCATCTGCTTTTAACTCCGCAAAGTCAATGGCTGTTTGATAGAGTTTCTCCGCCATTTCAGTATTTACTTGGTAAAAGGCTGGACCAGCGATTTGGAAATCATTGCCCAACATCTGATCAGTAATATAGTCTTGTCCATAAAGAGTTTTCCACTCCTTGCCAAAAATCGCATTGGTATTCTGATCGTTGATATTTTGCATAACAGACACAATCTCTGGGAAATGCTTGATTAGTTGTTCATTCAATTGCTCCATACGAAAAATTTTAAGACGTGTAGTCACTAAGATAACCATGATTTGTCCTGAATGATGCCCACGACGCACAACGAGGTTCCGAATCAAGCCAGACTGTTCCTTTTCATCATAAGGTTTCAAACCATACCGACGAAGTAAGTCACGTAGGACTACTACAACTTGATCGATCACTGGATCTTGGATAAAGAAATCTTCGAGTGGCATAAGGTCATGCGAATTCTTACGGAAAAAGCCAGTTTCCAAGACACCATTCACTCGACGAACGGGCACCTGCGCCTTATTGCGGTACTTGATTGGATTTTCCATACCAAGTGTTTCAGCAACCTCTACATCAGCAATCCCTGCAATCTTGTAGAGACTGTCCTTAACTTGCTTGGTTTTAAACTTAAGCTGTTCTGGATAGGCAAGATGACCCAAATCCGCGATTCCTGAACGCAGATAAGCCAAATCTAGATCTTGATTACGGTGTGGTGACTGGACAAGGTATTCTTCAACTTTCCCAAAGCCAATCTTTTTATTGACCTTGAGAACTCGCATGAGGATTTTTTCACTTGGTAAAGCATTCTCGACAAAGAATACCAAACCATCCACCTTGGCAACTCCTGCGCCTTCATGTGTCAAATCAACAATTTCAACTTCTACAATATCATTTTTCTTTAACATTCTCTTCTCTTTCTATTGGCCGACAAAAAAGACGGCAACGTTACGGTTACCATCTATTATACCATGAAATTTCTTAAGAACCAAAACTCTTGAAGAAGTTGACAATGACTTGCCAGAGGGAGCTTAGGAAATTACCGCCGTCCTCTAGCGCCTTATCAGCATCAAAGTTAAGGTTGATATTTTTAAAACTGTCGCCAGCTTGTGAAACAATGCTTTGTTTAAGGTCATTTAGGGTTTTAGTGAAGTCTGCATTGCTGAGGATATCACTCTTTGAGAGATTCAAAGCAAAATTGATGATGATATTGATCTGGTTTCCTGTTATAACCTGATCGAGTTTGTAATTTTTCAAGGTATCTTCAACAATTTTACGGACATCTTCCTCTGTCAGATTTCCCTTACTTTCTTTCGCTTTGGCAAGTCCTGACTTGATATCAGCTAGGGCAACATTTAATTTATTAGCATCATAGCCCGACTTGTCCTTGTTTTCAGCATTGATATCTGACAAAGCCTTTAGCTCTTCTTGAGCCAAGTCTTTATTGGCTTGCGGTACCTTAGCTCCATTAGCTTCTAGTGAATAATAAATTCCTGCTAAAGCACTCTCACCTGTAACGGGAATAGGAGCTGCAACTGTAATTTTGGCATGTTCCACTCCCAAGGTTACGGCTGCGTTTCGGTACATATCCTGCGTCACTTTAGTGATGTTTTCTGGTGTTTCAATCTTGACCTCAAGTGGAGACTTGTCACCTAGTTTTTGAATCTTGGCTGATGAATACAGTTGTAAGCTAGAGTCATTGGCCACATTCATGATTTTAGAATAGACATCAGGTGTCATAGTCTTGAGTTCTTTGGTGTCTGTTGAGGCGTTGTAGCCCAGTTTTTTAAGGGTTTGATTTTTTTGGTCGTCAGACAATGATGAACCTAGGACATATTCAGGTTGGACATAGGTTTCATCGATGACTTTTTGAACATCTGTTGCTGCATGGGCGCTATTCATAGCTGTTACTGCCCACAAGACCGCAGCACTGGTCAGAAAGAGTTTCTTTCTCATAGGGAATTCCCTCCTTTACCTTTCTAGAGTAATATATCTATCTTAAAGAAAACTTATAGCAAAAACACCTGGACTAGCCAGATGTTGAAAAGAGAGTGAAACATTTGATGATATAAAGGTTGAGTTGCACCTGTCTAGAATAATAATAGTTTCCTCCATTTACATAGAGTTCGGCTCCATGAAAAATGGAAATGGGGTGAATATAACTATAAGTCTTTCCAGTGGTATTGCCAAGCAAGGGGGCAACAGTCTCACGAGAGTACTGTTTGGCCAGAGCCAAGGTATTTTCCTTGCCATTTTGGGCGATAAAATCGATATAGGCAGGTCCAAAATTATAGGCTTGAACAGCCGTCCAGACATCAACACCCTTCTTCTGAGCCAGATAGAGATTGTCTGTCAGAGTTTGCACACCTTGTCGAATGCTAGAGGCATTATCATTGATGGTGTTGGTTGAACCGCTTGCAGACTCACTAGACTGCATAACATCGCCTTCTTTTCCTTTTGTTTCGGTATAAATCATAGCGAGCACAAGCTCTTCGTTTGCTGGTGTGTCTTTTTCACTCAAGATTTCTCGCACCATGGGTTGATAGGTCATGACTTGCTTGACATCTTGGTGAACGCGGTAAGCTTTATAGCCAGCAAAAAGGAAGACTGCTAGTACAAGCACTCTTCGAATTCGTTTAAACATTATTTACTTTGGATATCCTCGATATTTTTGATTAAGATAGAGTAAGTTCCATTGTCATTTTGGATAAACTCAACAGACTCGGCGTCTTGATAGACGTTATTGGGAACGATGAGCTCAATTCCATTTGACAAGGAAAG
Source organism: Streptococcus mitis (assembly GCF_003942765.1). Taxonomy (GTDB): domain Bacteria; phylum Bacillota; class Bacilli; order Lactobacillales; family Streptococcaceae; genus Streptococcus; species Streptococcus mitis_BE. The sequence continues at coordinate 22,072 of NZ_RJNW01000001.1, read as the reverse complement.
TTTTTGGTTTTCAAATTTCTTTAATTGGCGACTAGCATCAATTTCATCAAATTGAACTGGCTCTGGTACTGCTTCTTTGACTTGGTCAATAAAGCTCAAACGAGCCGTCAGATTGTTGTCAAAAAGGTCGTTGGCCAATTTTTCAGGTGACAATTCATTACTTTCTTCTAGATTATTGAAAATTGCTGATTTGACCTTAGATTGAAATTGAAAATCATCTGTGTTAAAAGTCTCAGCAATTCTCTGGGCTGTCTTTTCCAGTTCCTTGATAGATTTCTTGGGTGAAATCTTAGGGGCGACAGCAAGAAGATTTTCTGAAAAATAGTTCAAGAAAGCCCCGTTGTACTTGATACGTTTTTCAATCAGATGGTACTTGCGGCTCTGAAGATTAACCACCAAGGCCTCATCAGCCCCTGTTCCAAACCCAGGCAGGTTATTCTGAGTTAGCTTGATTGGATTATCGACCTCTCCTCCGAGGTGGGTCAAGGTTTCCCGCAGGGCGATTCGTAAGAAAGCAAAATGTTCTACACCTTCTTTAGAAAATTGCACAAAAATCAAGTCATTGGTCTTGAGATTTTCTGAAATGCTGAACTCCTCTTTCCAGAGATTAGCCAGTGTTACTGATGTCTCCAACAAATCGTCTGTGATGTGATTGAAGAAGGGATTTTCTTCTTCGAAAATCCCAGTCTTAGCTTCATCTGAATATACACGTTCAATTTTTTTACGCAGATATTCTTCGATTTTTGGAGTAATATTGAGAAATTTATCCGCTAGGAACAGCTCGGTGTCATCCGGACTGAACTGATGAATAATAGCTTTCTTAATATAAATGTCCATAAAAGTTTTAGTCCTCGTATAATGGGAAGGCATCTGTTAATTCTTTAACTGTACTTCTCACTTCTTCTAAGATAGCTTCATTTTCTGCATTCTTAAGGGTTTTAATGATAAGTTCAGCCACTTTGCGACTTTCTTCTTCACCAAATCCACGTGCAGTAATAGCTGCTGCTCCGATACGAATCCCACTTGTCTTGAATGGTGACAAGCTTTCGTAAGGGATTGAGTTTTTATTTAGGGTAATATTGACTTCATCCAGCAAGTTTTGAGCAACTTTTCCGTTTTCTACAACCTTAGTCACATCCACTAGGAAGAGATGGTTTTCAGTCCCTCCTGAAATAATACGGAAATCAGGGTCTTGCAAGAAGACATCTGCCATAGTCTTGCTGTTCTTGATAACATTGGCAGCATATTCCTTGAAGGCTGGATCCAAAACTTCTTTGAAGGAAACTGCCTTAGCAGCAACAACATGCTCCAAAGGACCACCCTGAATACCTGGGAAAATAGCTGAATTGATTTTCTTGGCAAGTTCTTCGTCATTGGTCAAAATCAAACCACCACGTGGTCCACGAAGGGTTTTGTGGGTCGTTGTTGTAGTAATATGAGCGTATGGTACTGGGCTTGGATGTAGACCAGCAGCAACCAAACCGGCGATATGAGCCATATCTACCATGAGCTTAGCTCCAACAGCATCAGCGATTTCACGGAATTTTGAAAAGTCGATAATTTGAGAATAGGCTGAAGCACCTGCTACGATCAGTTTTGGTTTGACTTCTTGAGCTTGATTCAAGATAGCATCAAAATCCAAGAGTTCCGTTTCAGGATCAACACTGTAAGAAACAAAGTTGTAGGTTTGACCTGAGAAGCTAACTGGAGCTCCGTGGGTCAAGTGTCCACCTGCTGCCAAATCCATCCCCATAACGGTATCACCTGGCTCAATTAAGGCCATGTAAGCCGCACAGTTAGCTTGGCTTCCTGAGTGAGGTTGGACATTGGCAAATTTAGCGCCGAAAATTTCTTTTGCGCGTTCAATGGCTAGAGATTCTACCACGTCTACTACATCTGTTCCACCATAATAACGGCGTCCTGGGTAGCCTTCGGCGTATTTATTCGTCAAGATAGACCCTTGAGCTGCCATAACAGCCTTGGAAACTACGTTTTCCGAAGCAATCAATTCAATGTTGTTTTGTTGTCGTTCTTCTTCTTTGGCAATAGCATTCCAGAGATCAGCATCATATGCTTTAAAATCATCTTTGTCAAAAATCATAGGTCTTCTCCTTTATAGTGTGACAGGTCCTTTAGTCTAAGAAAATAAACTAAAAGATGCGAATAAACCGTTTCTGCACTTTATCACAAGTATAACCAACTTTTTCATAAAATGCATGAGCACCCAGACGATGATCGGCAGAGTTTAAGCGGATAAACCCATAACCGCGTCTTTTTGCTTCTTGATCCAACCCTTGCAGTAAGCTTTTACCAATACCTTGCCCTTGTGCTTTAGGTGAAACTGCTAAAGCTAAAATATTAAATCCTGCTTTAGAATAGAGTGATTCGTAAACTTCAGCGTGGACATATCCAAGCAAGACATGACTAGCTTCATCCTCATAGCCAAGAAGGAAATGATGGGAATCCTGATCCAGTCTAGCTAGTTGACTAGCTGTCTCCTCTTGACTAAAAGAATAACCCAACGCCTCTTGGTTGATATCACAAATAGCTTTCACATCGGTTTCTTGCAAATCTCTTAGCATCTCATTCCTCCTCAAAAGAAATCTCTGGCAAATGAGCAAGAATATCTTCTCGCTTAATAGCCCCTTGGCGTAAGATTTTCACCTTGTCTCCAGACAAGTCCACGATAGTTGAATCCTGTCCAGTTAGAAAAGCATCGTCTTCCAGCCCCAGAACCTCTTGGTCAAAATCCTCTAGAATTTGAGTAAAGGTCACTCCACTTGCCTGACCTGAAATATTGGCAGACGGCCCAATCAAGGGACCTGTCTCTCGAATCAAATCAAGGGTAATGGGATGACTAGGCATCCGAAATCCAACAGTTGAAAGACCAGAATTGACCCAATAGGGAACTCGGTCATTGGCTTCGAGAATAATGGTTAAGGGACCTGGTAAAAAGGTCTCTATAAGTTTTTGTAGATAAGCTGGCTGATTCTTAGAAAAGTGCAAGATGTCCTCTAGAGAGGCGATATTGAGGTTAAGAGCCTTGTCTCTTGGACGACGTTTGAGCTGGTAAACATGGTCAACTGCTTTTTCGTCTAAAGCCTTGGCAAAGAGACCGTAAACCGTCTCTGTAGGTAGAACGACAGCTCCACCATTTTCCAACTCTTGTTTAATCCTGCCCATCATCAACCACGACCATCCTATCTTGACCAAATTGGTCCTTAAGTGTTCTTACACGTTTTTCAGGAAAATGCTTCCTAAAAAGTTCAGGAACACTTTGACCTTGCTTGTATCCAATTTCAAGGTAAATCTTACCACCATCTTTGAGATAGTCTTTTGCATCTTCCGCAATTCTACGGTAAATAGCTAGGCCATCCTCGTCTGCAAAGAGAGCTAGATGAGGCTCCGAATGCAAGACATTCAAGCTGACCTCTGACTCATCTTCACGAGAGATATAGGGTGGATTGGAAACAATTATATCATATTTTTCAGAAATTTCTGTAAAACAGTCAGATTTTTTAAAAAATATTTGAAGATTTTGATTTTTAACATTTTCGCTGGCTACATCTAAAGCATCTTGAGAAATATCTGCTGCTGTCACTGACCAATCTGGTCTATTTTTTGCTAAGGCGAGAGCAATAGCTCCACTACCTGTTCCAATATCCAGAACTGAAAGATTCATCTCAGGATTTTCAGCCAAGATAAGCTCCACCAACTCCTCTGTCTCTGGACGAGGAATCAAAACCCGCTCATCAACTGTTAACTGCATACCAAAGAAATCTGCCTGTCCGATGATATACTGTGCCGGTTTATGAGCTACTAACTGTTGGAAAATTCCTTTTACAAATACTTCTTCCTCTTCCGTCACTTCCTGCTGAAGAGCAAAAACAAAGTCAGTAAAAGAAAGATTTTTCAGGCTACGATAGACAAAAGAGAGGCTTTCAGCTTCCTCTCCTTGTCTTATCAATTCTTCTTCAAAATCTGAAAATAATTGAGCTAATTTCATTATTTGTTTAATTCTTCTAATTTTTGTGTTTGGTCATAAAGAACCAAGGCATCCACAACTTCGTCCAATTTACCAGATAAAATCGTATCTAGTTTTTGGAGGGTTAAGCCGATACGGTGGTCTGTGACACGGTTTTGTGGGAAGTTATAAGTACGAATCCGTTCTGAACGGTCACCAGTACCGATTGTTGACTTGCGCTCAGCGTCTTGTTCATCCTGAGCAATTTGTGCAAAGTGGTCAGCAACACGCGCACGGATGATTTTCATGGCTTTCTCACGGTTCTTCTGCTGGGTACGTTCTTCCTGCATCTCAACCTTAATATTGGTTGGCAAGTGAACGATACGAACGGCAGTCGCAACTTTATTGACGTTCTGTCCACCAGCACCTGATGCGTGGTAGATGTCAACACGAAGGTCTTTTGGATCAATATCGTATTCAACCTCTTCCACTTCAGGCATGACAAGAACTGTTGCTGTTGAAGTATGAACACGGCCCTGGCTTTCTGTCACAGGGACACGTTGCACACGGTGAGCACCAGATTCGTACTTAAGCTTAGAATAAACAGACTGACCTGAAACCATGGCAACGACTTCTTTAAAACCGCCGACACCATTTATAGAGGCTTCCATAACTTCAAAGCGCCAGCCTTGGGCTTCCGCATACTTTTGATACATGGTTAGCAAATCTCCAGCGAAAAGTGCAGCTTCGTCACCACCAGCCGCTCCACGAATTTCAAGGATGATGTTCTTGTCATCGTTTGGATCCTTTGGAAGGAGCAAAATTTTGAGTTTTTCTTCGTATTCTTCTTTTTCAGCCTTGGCATCTTTTAGCTCTTGCTTGGCCATTTCTTCCAAGTCAGCATCTCCACCTGATTCCTTAATCATCTCTTCAGCATCAACGATGTTTTGAAGGACTTGTTTGTACTCACGGTAGGCTGTTACTGTGTCACGAGTTGAAGCCTCTTCTTTTGAAAGCTCCATAAAACGTTTGGTGTCTGAAACGACATCTGGGTCACTGAGCAACTCTCCTAATTCTTCATAACGGTCTTCTACAGCTTGTAGTTGATCATAGATGTTCATTTTTCTTCATTCTCCTTATTGATTTCAGGGGCAAAATAATGTTTACGGCAAACTGAGATATAGGTTTCATTACCACCGATCTGAATTTGTTCGCCATCATAGACTGGCACACCATCCTGAGTACGCAACACCATGGTTGCCTTTTTCTTGCAATACTGACAAATGGTCTTGATTTCGTCAATCTTGTCTGCTAAGAGCAAGAGATACTTGGAACCTTCGAATAGTTCATTGCGAAAGTCATTTTTCAAACCAAAAGCCATGACGGGTATATCTAACTCGTCTACAACACGAGCTAGGTCATAAACATGATGACGCTTGAGAAACTGGGCCTCATCAACTAGCACACAGTAAGGTTTTTCAGATAAATCTCGGATATAACCAAAGATATCTGTCGTTTCCTCAATCGCAAGGGCAGGGCGTTTCATACCAATTCGACTCGATACATAGCCAACACCGTCACGCGTATCCAGAGCCGAGGTCATAATGACAACACCTTTTCCTTGCTCCTCATAGTTATAGGCCACCTTGAGAATCTCAATCGTCTTACCAGAGTTCATGGTCCCATAACGATAATACAACTGTGCCATGTTTCTTGCTTCACGTCCATTTCTAAATTTTTGCTACATTCTAGTATATCATAATTTTCTTAAGCTTTAAACGGCAAAATGTGGTAAAATAGAAGAAATCAAAAACTAGTGGAGGAAGCTATTATGCCATTTGTACGCATCGATTTATTTGAAGGACGCACGCTCGAGCAAAAGAAAGCTCTTGCTAAGGAAGTAACGGAAGCGGTTGTCCGCAACACTGGAGCCCCTCAATCTGCTGTCCATGTCATCATCAACGACATGCCAGAAGGAACTTACTTCCCACAAGGGGAAATGCGCACCAAATAAGCTAGCTTAAGCAGAATTGCTTAGGCTTTTTCAATCTCCAAGTAGCATCAATTGAAGAAATAGTTCAAATTTGTTACAATTTGAAAAGAGACTTGGAAAAATTTCCAAGAAAAGAGCTATTAATTAAAGGAAACATTATGATTACACGTGAATTTGATACCATCGCTGCTATCTCTACTCCACTAGGCGAAGGGGCTATCGGTATTGTCCGTCTGAGCGGAACAGAAAGTTTTACTATTGCGCAAAAGATTTTTAAAGGAAAAGACTTGAACAAGGTTGCCAGCCATACTCTCAACTACGGTCACATTGTTGATCCTCTGACTGGTAAAGTCATGGACGAGGTCATGGTGGGAGCCATGAAATCTCCAAAGACCTTCACTCGTGAAGATATTATCGAGATTAACACTCACGGTGGGATTGCAGTCACTAATGAAATATTACAACTAGCGATTCGTGAAGGGGCTCGCATGGCAGATCCTGGTGAATTTACCAAACGTGCCTTTCTAAACGGTCGTGTGGATTTAACACAGGCCGAGGCGGTGATGGACATCATCCGCGCTAAGACAGACAAGGCTATGAACATTGCGGTCAAACAATTAGATGGTTCCCTTTCTGACCTGATTAACAATACCCGTCAAGAAATCCTCAATACACTTGCCCAAGTTGAGGTCAATATTGATTATCCTGAGTACGACGATGTTGAGGAAGCCACTACTTCTGTTGTCCGCGAGAAGACAATGGAGTTTGAACAATTACTAACTAATCTCCTTAGAACAGCCCGTCGCGGCAAAATCCTCCGTGAGGGAATTTCAACAGCTATCATCGGCCGTCCTAACGTTGGGAAATCCAGCCTCCTCAACAACCTCTTGCGTGAAGACAAGGCTATCGTTACAGACATTGCTGGTACAACTCGAGATGTCATTGAAGAATACGTCAACATCAACGGTGTTCCTCTAAAATTGATTGACACAGCTGGTATCCGTGAAACGGATGATATCGTTGAACAAATCGGTGTTGAGCGTTCGAAAAAAGCCCTCAAGGAAGCTGACCTAGTTCTACTAGTGCTAAACGCTAGTGAACCACTGACTGTTCAAGACAGACAACTCTTAGAAATCAGTCAGGATACCAACCGAATTATACTTCTAAATAAAACAGACCTGCCTGAAGCGATTGAAACTTCGAAACTACCCGAAGATGTCATCCGCATTTCAGTTCTTAAAAATCAAAATATCGATAAGATTGAAGAGAAAATCAACAACCTCTTCTTTGAAAATGCTGGTTTGGTTGAGCAAGATGCTACTTACCTATCCAATGCCCGTCACATTTCCCTGATTGAAAAGGCCGTCGAAAGCCTACAAGCTGTTAACCAAGGTCTTGAACTGGGTATGCCAGTTGATCTGCTTCAAGTAGATTTGACCCGTACTTGGGAAATTCTCGGTGAAATCACTGGAGATGCGGCTCCTGATGAACTTATCACCCAACTCTTTAGCCAATTCTGTTTAGGAAAATAGGAAAATCCATGATCGTTGTTGCGGTCATGGATTTTATTGTCTTTATTAGTAATCTGGTCTTAAAACCCCTGTTACAGTTGCCTTAGTTGCTTCGTAGTCGCCATCTACGACAACCTTGATAATGCGTTTAGCATCCTCTTCTGGTGCTGGAACAAGAGGTAAGCGTGTTGGGCCAGCTTCAAATCCCATATAGTTTAGAACGGCCTTGACAGGAGCAGGACTTGGATATGAGAAGAGGGCATTAACCTTAGGAATGAACTTGCGCTGAATAGCTGCAGCTGACTTCATATCGCTTTCTGCAATAGCAGTAAACATCTCGTGCATCTCATCCCCATTTGTATGAGAGGCAACAGAAATAACCCCATCCGCACCAAGGTTCATGGCATGGAAAGCATCTCCATCCTCACCTGTATAAATCAAGAATTCTTCAGGCTTGTGCTCAATCAAGTAAGCCATATTAGCCAAGCTAGTACATTCTTTGACACCAATAATATTTGGATGGTCAGCCAAACGAAGCATAGTTTCGGGAGTTAATTCGACAACCACACGACCTGGAATGTTATAGATAATAATTGGTAGGTCAGAAGCATCCGCAATCGCCTTAAAGTGCTGATACATTCCTTCTTGAGAAGGTTTGTTGTAGTAAGGAACAATAGCAAGCCCAGCTGCAAAACCACCGAATTCTGCTACTTCTTTGACAAACTCGATCGAGTCACGCGTATCATTGGTACCTACACCCGCAATCAAAGGAACGCGTCCATTTACAATCTTTTGTACAGCCGCAAACAACTCCAACTCCTCATCGTGCGTCAAAGTTGGACTCTCAGCAGTGGTCCCTGCGAGAAGAATTCCATCCGTATGATGGCTCAATAAATGCTCAATCAAGGCTGGAATAGCGTCAAAGTTGATGGAACCATCCTCATGGAAGGGAGTAATAAAGGCTGTGATGATTTTACACTCTTTTAAATCTTGATAAGACATGAGAAACACCTCTCTATTTCAAAGAAGGAGTTCATCTGAACTCCTAAACAATATGACTATTTTAATTCAAATTTCAATTCAGCTGTTGGACGAACCAATCCACGTTCGTGAAGAGTTTCTGCAATCTGAACTGAGTTCCAAGCAGCACCTTTGAGAAGGTTATCTGAAACAACCCACATGTGAATTCCTTTTTCTGCATCCAAGTCTTTACGGATACGACCAACAAATGTATCACGTGAACCCACGGCATTGATGGCTTGAGGATAAATTTGATGAGCTACATCATCTTCAAGAACAGCACCTGGGAAGGCTGAGATAGCTGCTTTTACTTCTTCGATTGGAGCCACTTCTTTTGTTTCGATGTAAACTGACTCAGAGTGAGCTGACAAGACTGGAATACGCACACATGTTGCAGATACTGCAATACTGTCATCTTCCATAATTTTCTTAGTTTCCTTAGTCATCTTCATCTCTTCGTAAGTGTAATCATTATCAGTGAAGACATCGATTTGTGGAAGAGCATTGAAGGCGATAGGATAGTGTTTCTTGTCACCACCTGAAGGCAAGATTTCCGCATGTAAATCACGTGGTTTCACTCCATCATTCAAGACTTCACGAAGTTCACGTTGAGTCTCAAGAATTGCTCCCATACCAGCACCTGAAACTGCCTGGTAAGTTGAAACAATGATACGGTCCAAGCCCCATTTTTGGCGAACTGGCTCAAGAGCCACCATCATTTGGATTGTTGAACAGTTAGGGCAGGCAATGATACCGTTGTGGGCATCAAGTGCGTGAGCATTGACCTCTGGTACAACCAAAGGAACATCTGGATTTTGACGGAAGTAAGATGTATTATCTACTACTACCGCTCCAGCTTTCACTGCGTATGGTGCATACTTAGCTGATGTAGAACCACCTGCTGAAAAAAGAGCAATATCAACTCCTTCAAAAGCTGTTTCAGTTGTTTCTTCAATCGTAATATCTTGATCTTTAAACTTCAAAGTCTTGCCTGCTGAACGTGCAGAAGCAAGTAAACGAATTTTATCGATTGGAAGTGTTGATTCTTCCAACATTTTTATCATCTGAGCTCCGACAGCACCTGTCGCGCCGACTACAGCAACTGTATATCCCATAAATAACCTCTTTCGGAATTTTCTAAAAATTTCTATAATAGATGTATTATACTACTTTTTCCATGAATTGCAAAGCTTTTTCATCATTTTTTAGAAAATAAAAATCCCCAGTCGCTAGACTAGGGACTAAGAGGCATCTTCATGTGATGAGCAGGTTCACACAACTCATCAAGGTACGCTCCTGCGTTATGACCTCCTTATGCTCAATAGTAGCCCGAAGACTACCTATCGACTCATCGCGTCTATTATATTACTTGAAATAAGTGGTTTTGTCAATAGGAAATTTTTGCAGGATAACTTTTATTATACAAAAGTCAAAATTTTTTCTCGCGAGCATAAGAAAAAAACTCTTGTGTTCAAGAGTTTCCCTGTAAATATCATGCTAATTGCCGGGATTGAACCGGCGACCTCATCCTTACCATGGATGCGCTCTGCCAACTGAGCTAAATCAGCTTACTTAAAAAGTATACTATAGTTAGAAAATCTTGTCAAGTTTCCTTAGATATTTTCCATAAGAAAAAGCCAGGTAAGAGCTACCTAGCTTATCTTCTTATTTGCTTAAATCGATTCGACGACCAATTTTACCGATAATAATCGCTCCAATAATCAATGAGGCAAATTCACCGATACCTGTTGTAAACCAAGTAAGGAAAAATGGTAATTCTGCTACAATATTTAACTCGGCAGCGATAGTAAACATGGAAATTGAAAAGAGGATTGAAAAAAAGAAATGATCTTTTCGAATTAATCCATTAAAGAGGTAATCTTTGCTGTATTTTGCAAAAAGCCAAACACCTAGACTGAGGAATACTAAGGTTGATCCACCACCAACAAAGACATCTAGCAGTCCGAAACTAAAGAAATTAGCAATCATACAACCGATGGTAACTCCGATGATGTACTTAGGATTGTAAAAAGCCATAAAGTTCATCATTTCTGAAATACGAAACTGATAAGCACCATAGCTGATGGCATTTAGGGGCGGTGTAACAGTCAAAACGACATAGATAGCAGCGACAATTGCAATATCTGCAACATCACGAATAGTTAATTTTTTCATTTTTTCTCCTTTGGCGGTTTCCCGCGTATAATATGCTTGGTGAAAGAAGCTAAGCACCAAGGGTTGCTTGAATCAACCTTACTAGTATAGCACAATAGTCTGCTTTATGCTATACTAAAAGCATGAAAAAACGCATTCAAAGTCTCTTCGTGAATGAGCTCTTAGCCTATCTTTTTTTTGGTATAGCTACTACTCTTATCTCCATTCTATCTAGATTAGTCATTTATCAATTAACCCATAAAGAACTCCTTGCAACTGGACTAGCAAATAGTATCGGTATCCTATTTGCCTTTATTACAAATGATAGGCTTGTCTTTAAGCAAGCTAGAGAGAATTGGTCAAGCCGTTTAGTAAAATTTACTCTAGCACGTCTTTCTACCTTTCTTTTAGACTTGTTTTTAACTTTTCTATTTGTAACTCAGTTTCCTAATATTATCGGGCAATTTGTAAATTATAATATTAATAAAGTAAATAGTGTTGAAACAGTTATTGCACAATTCTTAATAATTATCCTCAATTACATTTTTAGTAAGGTATTTATTTTTAAAAAATAAGAAAAATTTTAAACATATAGCTTGCAAGAACTTCTTAATTAATATATAATTAAGTGTAAAAATTTTTTGAAAGGAAATTATGAAAATGTTAAAAGATCTTAAAGCATTCTTGCTTCGTGGTAATGTTGTTGACCTTGCTGTCGGTGTGATCATTGCCACTGCTTTTGGTGCAATCGTTACATCACTTGTTAACGATATCATCACTCCACTTATTTTGAATCCAGCCTTGGAAGCTGCGAAAGTACAAAACATCGCTGAGCTTGCTTGGAATGGTGTTACATATGGTAAATTCTTGAGTGCTGTTATCAACTTCCTAGTTATCGGTACTGTTCTCTTCTTCGTTATCAAAGGTATTGAAAAAGCTCAAAGCCTTACTAAGAAGGAAGAAGCTGCTGAGGAAGCTCCAGCTGGTCCAACTGAGTTGGAAGTACTTCAAGAAATCAAAGCCCTTCTTGAAAAAAAATAATCGATTAAAAGGATCTAGCGCAAAGCTAAATCCTTTTTTCTTTACTCTTTCGGTAACTTGCCTGCTTTCTCAAGCATTTTCTTAATAAGATAAGGCATCTTAACATTTTCCCGACCTTTTTTCTCAATCAGTTTTTTCACAAATTCTGGCATTTGTAAATCTTGAGATTCGGCCAAAATATTTTTAGTCTCATCTGAAGGAACTAACTCATCAAAGGTTTCTTCTTCTGGGAGAAATTCCTTAAATTCTTGATGTTCATTGGCTCTGACTGTATTGACCAAGGCATCAATCAAACGAGAATCTGTATTTGGCATTGGTGGACGATGATAGTTCACCCCCACTTCCTGACACAAGTCATAACATTCCACATCGTTGTCAAACAAGACTTCAATGTGCTCACTAATAAAACTAATAGGTACAAAAATATAATGATCTGGACGTTCTGTCTGTTCTCTAAGATACTCCAAGACATCTGGCTTAATCCATGGAATCCCGATATCACTTTCACTTTGCCAAGTGTTAGTATATTGCTCAGAACTCAAACCTAGTTTTTCAGCGACTAGTCTGCTATTTTCAAAAATTTGATCGATATAAGGATCACCAAAATCCAAGGCAAAAATGGGGACACTGTGGGCTGAAAAGATGACTTTAAAGCTATCCTGCTTTACTTCTTCTTTTAAAATCTTAGCAATTTCATCTGCCCAATAGTTTAAGAGCGCTTCTTCTTGATACCAGTCCTTGATAACTAAAAATTTAATTTGCTTGCTTTCTAAAAATTTCTCATAACCCATGACAGAGTAAAAAGAATAATGAGGCTCCAAAATCAAACAAATACATTGCTCGATTCCGTCTGCTTCCATCTGACCAATCACGTCTGGGATAAAGGGTCTAGAAAACTTATTGGCAAAATAGACACTATATTCATTTCCTAGCCTAGCTTCTACCAAGGCAACCTCTTCACGCGTAATTCTTTGCAGAGGCGTGCCCCCAATTCGTACATAATTATCGTAGAGAGTTTGAATTTCGTGGTCCTGAGGTCTCACTCCACGACGAATATTTGTGAAAAAATCAGCCACACCTTCAAAGGTAATCTCTTCTGGTGAACCGAAAGTCATCATTAAAATTGCTTTTTTCATAATCGCTTCCTTGTGATATTTTTATCAAGTTTATTTTATCATTTATCCATTAATAAGTAAACGCCAACATAGCGAATTTCTCTAACTTCTGTCTTTTGTTTTTCTTTTCTTTCTATGATACAATGGAAAAAATGAATTCAAAAGGAGTTTTTTATGACTTACCCCAATCTCTTGGACCGCTTCTTGACCTACGTTAAGGTCAACACGCGCTCTGATGAACACTCTACTACTACTCCAAGTACACAGAGTCAGGTTGACTTCGCAACCAATGTTCTTATCCCTGAAATGAACCGTGTTGGATTACAAAATGTTTATTATCTACCAAATGGTTTTGCAATTGGAACCTTACCAGCCAATGATCCATCTTTAACACGTAAGATTGGCTTCATCTCCCACATGGATACTGCTGACTTTAATGCCGAAGGAGTCAATCCACAGGTAATTGAAAACTACGATGGTGGTGTGATTGAACTTGGAGATTCTGGTTTCAAACTCGATCCAGCTGACTTTAAGAGTCTTGAGAAATATCCAGGTCAAACACTCATCACAACAGATGGAACAACCTTGCTAGGAGCTGATGACAAGTCAGGCATTGCTGAAATTATGACAGCTATTGAATATCTTACTGCTCACCCTGAAATCAAGCACTGTGAGATTCGTGTTGGCTTTGGTCCAGATGAAGAAATTGGTGTTGGTGCTAATAAATTTGATGCAGAAGATTTTGATGTTGATTTTGCCTACACAGTTGATGGTGGCCCACTAGGTGAACTTCAGTACGAGACCTTTTCAGCAGCTGGTGCTGAATTGCATTTCCAAGGACGCAATGTCCACCCTGGTACTGCCAAAGGTCAGATGGTTAATGCTCTTCAGCTAGCAATTGATTTTCATAATCAACTTCCAGAGAATGACCGACCTGAGTTAACTGATGGATACCAAGGTTTCTATCATCTTATGGATGTTGCTGGAAACGTTGAGGAGGCGCGTGCAAGCTACATCATTCGTGATTTTGAAAAAGATGCCTTTGAAGCGCGTAAAGCAGCTATGCAGTCTATCACTGATAAGATGAATCAAGAACTTGGTAGCGACCGTGTCACTCTAAACTTGACAGACCAGTACTACAATATGAAAGAAGTCATTGAAAAAGATATGACTCCAATTACCATTGCTAAATCTGTTATGGAAGATTTAGGTATCACTCCTATTATCGAACCAATTCGTGGAGGGACAGACGGCTCTAAGATTTCCTTTATGGGAATCCCAACTCCTAATATCTTTGCGGGAGGAGAAAATATGCATGGACGTTTTGAATACGTCAGCCTTCAGACTATGGAACGTGCAGTTGATACCATCATTGGTATCGTAGCTTATAAAGACTAAAAAGACGAGGTAGCTCAGCTACTTCGCCTTTCTTTTTATTCTGCTGGTTTTTCTTGATTTCCAGTACTTGTTGTAGATTCTGTTGTTTCCTTTTCTGACGCTGGTTCAGTAGGTTTAGAATCTGTTGCGTTGCTCGGTTTGTTTTCGTCGCTGGCAGTTTCACTGTTAGATTCTGCAGCTGCTGATGTTTCAGTTTCGGGACTTGTCTTATCACCATTTGCCTCGGCATTTGTTGCTGGAGTTGCTTCTTCACTCGCACTTGATTTTGACTTGATTTCTTGATTCAAGACCAGAATAGCTTTTGTCAATTCAAGTAAAGCAGCTTTATCTTTACTCTTAGCAGAAAGTTGATCTAGTAGAGCATCCACCTTATCAAAGTCCGCATCAGAACCCTTATTGTTTTCTAAATAAGCGTGAAGTGACATGAGAATATCGTAAAGTTTTTGATATAGAACAAGCGTCTGAGGATCTTGCTCTGCATTTTCTTTCTCTTGTTGAAGGGCGCTTGCGATACGAGTCAAGACATCTTTCACCTGACTATTTACTTCATCCAAGTCTGCATCAGCCTTGTTTATGGCAGCTTTGAGATTTTCTACTTCTTCTGCCAAGGATTGTCTGATTCCTTCTTCTTGGATTTGTTCCAAGAGTTGAGTTGCCTTGCTCAAGAGACTTTCTACTTGTTCCTTGCTAACATGATTGACATGCTCTTCAGGCATAAAGTCTCCGTACAATTCTTTCAAGAAGCCATAAATAGCTGTCTTAGCACTTTGATTATCGACTTTTTCAGTATCTAGAACTGTCTGACTTGATTTCGCATTAGTTGGCTGAGCTTTCAAAGCTTCTTCCACTTCTTGTTTTGCCTGATAGATGCTTGGGAATAATTTGTTCAATTCGGCTGCCTTAAGGAAGGATTGAGATTGATACAAAGTCCAAGTCAACTGAGCTACTTTGTTTCGCAGTTCATCACTCAAACGACCGTCATTTACGTGTTCGTAGAAGTACTTGATGTATTCTACAGTTGTAACGCCTGTTCGGTCATTAAAGTCTTGAAGAGCTTGAAGTTGTGATTCAACCGCTGCTAAACCGGCCTCATCTTTAGCTAACTTAGCTTCTTGGAGTCGAACGAGTAGGTCTTTCTTAGGAAGTCCATAAGTGTCCGTATCCAGAGTATTGATTTTATCAATCAAGGCCTGATATTTCTTATCTAAAGCACTTGTTTCAACAGGTTTGACACTTTCATCAATATGGATATATTGCTTATCAAAGAGTTCAAGTG
Organism: Streptococcus mitis; assembly: GCF_003942765.1. Classification (GTDB taxonomy): domain Bacteria; phylum Bacillota; class Bacilli; order Lactobacillales; family Streptococcaceae; genus Streptococcus; species Streptococcus mitis_BE. The sequence goes on along the minus strand of NZ_RJNW01000001.1, from coordinate 6,600 downwards.
TTGCAAGATAACCTGCTGTAGAGTTAGTTGCCAGTTTCTTCATGTTTTCAGTAAACTGACCTAAAGCTAACTCAATCTGTCTTTGTTCGATAGGCTTGTCTTTGTAGATGCTTCTGCTATCAGATAGAAGTTGGTCTACTTTTGCCAAGACCGCCTTCTCATCAAAAGCACCAGGTTGGTAGTTGGATTGGAGAGCTGGAATCTTGTTTTTCAAAGCCACTTCATAGCCCTTGGTTTGAACCTTGATGTAGTGATTGTGGTCACCATGAGGAATCACAAAACTACCATTTTCTACCTGTAAGCTATAAGGAGACACACCATCACGTAAGGCAGTCGTATAAAGTTCATTTAGGAAATCAAGTTCTGGATTTCCAGTTTGGAGCGGAATTCGAACGTGTTCCTTACGAACAGCATATGGGTGGATATGAGTTGGATCGTAGGCTTGGTCTGGATTTCCAAAGACAAAGAAGCCGTTTGAAATTCTAATCGCTTCAAGTGGCACGCCGTATGTCTTCGAAATATAAGCAATCTTTTCTTCATCGCTAGCATCTCTTGAGAAAGACTCTACCGTTTTAGCAAGAGGTTTTACAGGCTCTGCATCATGATGTGTTTTCAAATGATCCTGAGCTGCCTTGACTTGATCAGCTGTCAAATCCTTCTTGAAGAAGTAATGATTATGGTCTCCGTGACTCATGACAAAACCTTGCTCATCCTCACTGATGACACGATTAGCATCAAAACCGTGATCATGGTCTTCATCATGATGGTGTCCATGATGATCTTCATCGTGATCGTCATCATGAGCTGGATTTGGTGTTGCTGTATTTGCCCCTTTCAAGTGGTCTTGTGCGGCCTTGATTTGATCAGCAGTCAAAGCCTTCTTGAAGAAGTAATGATTGTGGTCACCGTGACTCATGATAAATCCTTGCTCATCCTCCGCAATAATACGATTAGCATCAAAGCCGTGATCATGGTCTTCATCATGATGGTGTCCATGATGATCTTCATCGTGATCGTCATCATGAGCTGGATTTGGTGTTGCTGTATTTACACCTTTCAAGTGGTCTTGTGCGGACTTGATTTGATCAGCAGTCAAATCCTTCTTGAAGAAGTAATGATTGTGGTCACCGTGACTCATGATAAATCCTTGCTCATCCTCCGCAATAATACGATTAGCATCAAAGCCGTGATCATGGTCTTCATCATGATGGTGTCCATGATGATCTTCATCGTGATCGTCATCATGAGCTGGATTTGGTGTTGCTGGACTTGCACCTTTCAAGTGATCCTGCGCTGCCTTGATTTGATCAGCAGTCAAATCCTTCTTGAAGAAGTAATGATTATGATCGCCGTGTGACATGACAAAGCCTTGATCATCCTCACTAATGACACGATTGGCATCAAAACCGTGATCATGGTCTTCACCATGATGGTGTCCATGATGATCTTCATCGTGATCGTCATCATGAGCTGGATTTGGTGTTGCTGTATTTGCCTCTTTCAAGTGGTCTTGCGCTGCCTTGATTTGTTCAGGAGTCAAATCTTTCTTGAAGAAGTAATGATTATGGTCGCCGTGGCTCATGATAAAGCCTGCCGCATCTTCACTGATAATTCGATTGACATCGAAATCCTGGCCATGTACGTCATGGTGATGACCGTGTGTTTCTTCATCGTGATCATCATGGGCTGGGCTTGGTGTTACTGGAGTTTTACCTCTCAAATGATCTTGAGCCGACTTAATTTGCTCTGCTGTCAAATCCTTCTTGAAGAAGTAATGATTATGATCACCGTGTGACATGACAAAGCCTTGATCATCCTCACTGATGACACGATGGGCATCAAAACCATGACCATGGTCTGCATCATGGTGGTGGTCATGTCCATCTCCATCATGTCCATGCTCTTCATGCTTAGGGTCCTGACTTCTATGGTCACCATCTTGCTCATGATGATGGTTTTGCTGAGTAGGTTTTTCTGCTGGTTTGCTTGGATTCTCCAATGGTGTTGGTTCTACACTGTCACTAGACAAAGGAATCATTCTCGCAATCTTTTCTTCTAATGCAGAAAGCTTTGTATATGGAATGAAATGATAGTGATTTCCATGAGGAATCGCAACTCCATTTGGCGTACGACTGAGAATCTTAGCAGGGTCAAAGACCAGACCATCCGATTCAGCATATCGTTGAGTACTTGGAAGAGCATAGAGCTGCTGTAATAGACTTTGAAGACTCTCGGCTTTATTACTTGGTATTTCAGCCTGTTGAATAGGCTTGGTAGTTTGACCAGTCCCATTTGTACTTGGACGATAGTCAGTCACACTAGGCTGATTTCTAGTTCCAGAGAGGTAAGCTTGAGCTGCAGCCAATTCACTAGCAGACAAGGAACTCTTTGGAATGTAGTGGTAATGTCCACCGTGAGGGACGATATAAGCATCACCAGTATCCTCTATAATATCAGATGCATTAAAGATGTAGCCATCATCAGTAGTATAGCGACCTTGAGATTGAGCAAGCGCCACTGCACTATTAGATGTTGGTGCATCGTGAGTATGACCTTGTTTTTGACGATTAATTTCATCCTTGGTTCGAACATTATCAGCATGAACTACATCTTTCAGGTAAACATAATATTTTCCATTGACCTTGATGATATAGCCACCCTTGACCTCATTGACAATATCAGCGTCTTTAAGTTGATAATTAGCATCTTTCATCAAAAGTTCTTCACTGAAAATCGCATCAAAAGGAACTTTCCCATTATAATAATGGAAATGATCACCGTGTGAAGTCACATAACCTTGATCAGTGATTTTCACAACAATTTGTTCAGCCTGAATATCTTCTTTTTTGCTGACTTGCTCTGGTGTTTGTGTCTCTGTTTTTGGAGTGTCTTGTTTTCCATCGACATAAGATACACGATTCGTATCTTTGTTCTCTCCTGTCTGATGTTGATTCAATGCATAAATACAAAGACTTAAAGAAAGGACGACAGCAGCACCAGCAGCAAGTTTCTTCTTATTTATTTTCATAATCTCCTCATTTCAATTCTTCTGCTAGAACACTCATATTGTCTTCTAGGTTTTCTAGATAAGTCTTGTCATTTTGTGGGTCTGCCTCTAAAGGATTTAGAGTTTTTAGACCCACACCTGTTGATTTAACAAGAGTTTCAGCTACTTTTGAAGAAGCGTTACTTTCTGTAAAAATCGTTTTAACCTTATAGGTTTTAACAAATTCCTGAATTTCTGTTAGTTGTCTTGGACTTGGTTCTTGTTCAGGAGAGATGCCTGCAATACCAAGTTGATTAAGTCCAAATCTCTTCGCTAGATAAGAAAAGGCCGTATGTTGTGTTACAAAGGTTTTCTGAGTCGCTTTTTCAAATTTAGGCTGGAATTTCTTAGTCAATCCTTGAGCTTTTTTGATAAAGGCTTGCGCATTTTTCTGATAAGTTTCTTTGTGCTCACTATCAACCTCTGAAAGTTTATCAGCGATAATTTGCGCTTCCTCGCCAGCTTTTTCAGCATCTAGCCAAGTGTGAGGGTCATAAAGTGTTTTTTCATCAACTCCCTCACCTGCTTCCACATCCTCTAGCCCTGGGACTCGATCCAATGTCATTCCTTCTGAAGCCTCTAAAACCTTAACTTTGGATTTTTTTAGATTGGGATCCAGACTTCCTGCCCAAGATTCAAGTGTATGCGAATGGTAGACAAATACATCTGCATCATAGATGGCTGCAATATCATTTGCTGAAGGTTCAAAGGAGTGAATTCCGCTACTTGACTGAATCATTCGAACATCATTCAAGTCACCAGATACTTCCTTGACCATGGCATAGATAGGATAAAAACTGGTCACGATTTTCATCCCTTTACCTGACTGGCTTTCCTTTTGGCCACAAGCAGCTAATACCAGAGCCAATACACTGGTCATCAATACTAAAATTGTCCTCTTTTTCACTATAACTCCTTAACTAGTGTTTAACCATTTAATTAACTAGTAAATAGTTTATCTTTATTTATAAAATATGTCAAGAATTTTAATCGTCAAAAATAAAATCACTGTTTTAGGACTCTTTGATTCATTTTTTAGACAGTGAACCCCAGCTTTTTTAACAAAGAAAAGGACATTATTCTATCAAAAATAGAACAATATCCTTTCGAATAGATTATAACTAATAAAAATCTTTTAAGGTTTTATTTGTTTTAGTGTCTTAATATCATACATCACTAATTCACCGTTTTTATTGTAAAACTGAACCCCTTCTGGTTGAAAGATTAGAAACTTAGGATCAATTTGGGCAATTTTTGCTAACTTTTCTATATGTTCATTTAAAGTTACTTTATCTAACCCATAGTCTGGTAAATCATCGTCATTTTCTTCTTTGGAATTTTCTTTATTTTCTGAAGGAATTTCGTTGGTTATACCAGTCTCATTCTCCCCTATATTTTTCTTCGGTTGCTCCTCATTTTTATCTACAGCAGTCTTATTCTTATCACTATTTTCAGTATTGTTTGAATCAGTTTTTAATTCTTCATTAGGATGTGTAGATGTTTCAGTTTTGGAGTCCTTTTCTTTCATTCTTTTGGCAATTAAGTCTTGCGCTTGTTTCCATTCTACTTCTGATAAGTCGGATTTAGTGATGCTTCTCAATGAACCACCTCCAGCTCTTGGAACACTAAATGATTTGTCTCCCCATACAAAAGTTTCTTTTGCCAATACATCTTTCGGATCAAAAATATAACCATCTGGAGTTGCAAATCGACCTTCTGCAAGAGCTTTCTGAACTTCTTCGGCAGAATGGATAATTTGCCAATTCAGCATTCCAGAGCGTTTTTCAAGAGGAGTTACATTAGCAATAACTGAGCCTGAGTCCTCGTGGCCTGGTTTAGACCAAACTTCGGGACGAACCTCAGGGTGCTGCATTACATATTTAATAGTTGCAATTTGATCAGACTCTAACCATGAGTAAGGCACAACGTGAATATGATCAATGTGTGGAATAATGAATGAACTTCCAGTATCATAGGTGGTATTCGCTGCATGCATCGGCAAACTTGAGACATCTACAGCCAATCTTGGTTTAATCCCTGTCTCTACTATATCATAACGATAATGATCTCGATCCTTAAGCATGAGTTCTTGTTCAGAAAAAGCAATTTGAGTAAGATCAAGTTCGTCTCGAGAATAGAAATATTCTTTTCCGTTTTCTTTAAGAACATAACCAACTTTACCATCTTTAGTCACTTTACCAGTCACTTTTTTTGAATCAAATTTTGGTTTTTCTTTGTTATTCATTTTTTCTGAAGGAATAACACTATCATTAGGTTGACCTTTTTCCTTCATCCACTTGCTAACTTCATCTAGTTCAAATTGTTCTAACTCTCCAAATCCCACATAATGGAAATGATTTCCATGTCTCGCTATAATGCCTGATTTATCAACTGAATAGATAGAATCTTTACTAAATACATATCCATCACTAGTATCGTATGGTTTGCCATCCAGACCCTTACCATAAGCCTTAATTGAATTTCCTAAAAATGTATGCTCAACCGTACTGTTTGTTGGCTTTTGGGTATTTACTGGCTTGTTGTTTCCAATATTTTGTACTTTTAATGAAATCATTCTCGCAATCTTCTGCTCTAAATCAGACATTTGAGAATAAGGGATAAAGTGATAATGGTCTCCGTGTGGCACTGCGACACCATTCGCAGTTTTTCTTGTAATCTGCGCTGGATCAAAGACAAGCCCATCTGATTCCACATGTCGTTGGCTAAGCGGCAAGGCATAAAGCTGTTTCAAGAGACTGGATACGTCTTCACTTGAATTTGCTTGATAGCTATTATCCACTTGTGGGCTAACACTTGGAACCCATCTTCTAGTATTTGTCTCAACATTGCTTTGATTCGTTTGTCCATATGAACTACTATTCGATGTCTCTGATGCGCTACTGCTAGAAGAATTTGTTGAAGGACGATAGCCAACTGAACTTGGTTGATTAGTTTTTCCAGCTAGGAAGGCTCGAGCTGCAGCTAATTCACTGGCAGACAAGTCACTCTTAGGAATATAGTGGAAATGATTGCCATGAGGAACGATATAGGCATCACCCGTGTCCTCAATGATATCAGAGGCATTAAAGATATAACCATCATCCGTTGTATAGCGACCCTGAGCTCTAGCAGCGACTACCGCTTTATCGCTAGAACCACCTCCGTGATTACTACCGTGTTCCTGCTTCTGACGAGTGATTTCTTCTTTTGAGCGAACATTATCAGCATGCGCTGCATCCTTAAGATAGACATAATACTTCCCGTCTACCTTAAGGACATAACCACCCTTAATTTCATTGACAATGTCTGAATCCTTCAACTGATAATTCGGATCTTTCATCAGCAGTTCTTCGCTGATGATGGCGTCATAAGGAACCTTGCCATTATAATAATGATAATGGTCTCCATGAGAAGTCACATAACCTTGATCCGTAATCTTGATAACGATTTGCTCGGCATTTATACCTTCTTTTTTACTGACTTCATCAGGTGTCAAATTTTCTGCCTTTTGGCTTGGTTGTTTACCATCAATGTATGAAACACGATTATTTTCT